>NZ_CGIH01000038.1:82137-110825 GCF_000983115.1 Syntrophomonas zehnderi OL-4 | reverse complement strand
CCGGAATTCATTCAAGAATTCCGCAAGCGAGCTAAAATCGAACCCAAGAATGCAGAACTAAAACGATTCCACGGACTAGATCGAGCCAAAGGCTATGGTCTACGAAGCATCCGCATTCAGGCCAAACTAACAGCCCTGGCGGTAAACTTAAAGCGGATAGCCAAACTGGTATCCGCTTCAAAAGGGTTATCTTCGTTTATTTTGAGGTTTTTATTCTGTCGGTTACAGATTAACCTACCTGATGGGCTGTGGGTAGCCGCCAGGGCGGCTTAAAAGGGTTGCTTTTTCAGTGATCTCGGACGGTTCTCTTGACACTTCTAAGCAGGGCCGTAAAATCATTTTTGAAATGATCGGCGCGGGCAATAAAGGCTTTGTCCTTACCTACAAATCCTGCCTCCAGAAAGATAGCATGCTCCTTCATAATGCGCAGGAAAAAAAGGTTAAGCTCCAGAGAACGCCTGACAAATTCCGCTGGGCTTAAATTCAAGACCAAAATGTTCACTCTCCTCATAATAATAGGTTTGTTTATAATATGGTAATGAGAGGGATTGAGTGCTTGGCGGAGATAAACCGGTATAATTAATTCAATGAGCGCTTGCGCGAATTGTGCGCCAAAATGCGGGCGCTTTAGCGCCTACATTACGCATTTTGTGTGCATCGCGCCGCGAGTGTTTTATCAAACGCCCCCTTAAGGAGGGGATCTTAGAGGCGTTTGATAAAATTCCGAGCTTAAGAGGAGTTGGAAGTATGCATACGTTAAAGCTAAGCTTAATCGTTATATTAATACTTTTGGTGGTGGTTTTGGTTCTGACAGCGGTAGCCAGTGGGCTGATGAGTCGGCAAGCCGACCGAGAAGCGCAGGAAATCTTAGCCACTGCCTCCGATAAAGATAAAGAAATCATTCAGCCTGCTGATTTAGAAGGATTGCCCGGCTGTGTGCAAAAGTGGTTGCAGCGCTCGCAGGTGGTAGGACAGGAGAAGACGTATACGGTACGGCTTAAGCAGGAAGGAAGGATGCGTACCGAGGAAGGTAAGCCCTGGATGCCGTTTACCGCGGTGCAGTACATCAATATCGAGCAGCCAGGTTTTGTTTGGATGGCCAAGGTAAAGGCGGCATCCATGATCAGCCTAATAGGTAAGGACAGATATTATCAAGGGCAGGGCGGTATGCAAATCAAGCTCTTAGGCTTGTTCTCCTTGGGGGAGGCTAAGCCGGGTTTTGAAATGAATCAGGGTACTATGCATCGCTTTTTAGCGGAGATGGTCTGGTATCCGAGTGCAGCTTTGAACGACTATATTCAGTGGAAGGAGCTTGATGCCACCTCGGCACGAGCTACCATGACCTGGCAGGGAGTTAGTGCTGATATGGTATTTTACTTTAATGCTGAGGGTGACATGGTGAAGAATGTAGCCTCCCGCTATCGGGAAGCAGAGGGGAAATACGTACTCAATGACTGGGGAGGCGAAGCTCGTGAGTACCGTGAGTTCCATGGAATTAGAATTCTTAATAAATCAGACATTATATGGAGGTATAAGACCGGTGATTTTAACTGGCTGCAGCTGGAGGTTACCGACATCGACTTTAATAAACCAGAGCTTTATAGTAAATGAGTCACAAGGGGAGGCCATTTGGCCACCCTTATTTTATAACCATTTTAATTTTGCTGCTGCCGGTACCGCTGCTTCAGTTTAGGTTGCTTACCGTTCCAGCAGAAAACTTGGTACCCCATAGTGCTTCGGTTATGTCTTCCACCCGGCGTACCGACACACCCGCTAAATACATCTCAATCATTGCTTATTCCACTGAGCTTTCCTGACGACGGTACCGTTCGATAATAGCCGTCTCGAAGGGTACACCTTTTAGTTTTGGCATCTTTAGTTTTACATCTCCCGATGTCGTAGTCAGGTTACGCTCGTAATGGCCGGAACGATAGCCCTGTCTCCCCTCAGTTCTCTCATAGCATCCTGCCTTCTATACCTGAGTAAGGGAAATTATCCTCTCTTGAACGCAAAAAAGGGCTGTTGCCTCTGAATCCTGGGATCCATGGCAACAGCCTTTCCTGTGTTATGCATTCATTCCCGTATAGATCAGTACCGCTTCGCGCAAAAACTCGGCTGTTCCCGGTTGCGTCCTGTCATAGTAAACCTTAAACCGCTCATCCTCCACGTACATCCGGGCTACCCCGGCGTGGGCTTCTTTACTGTATTCGCTCCAATAGTAGGCCAGCCATTGCCTGTGCAGATCAGCCGCCTGCTGGGCCAGCGCACCGGCAGGATCGCCTCCTTGGCGGGCTTCCTCGAGGATGGCTCTGAAGCGGGCTTCCAGGGCGGTTACTTCCGCATATTGTTCCTCAGTCATGGCCATAAATTTCTGATTGGAACGGGCTACCGTTTCCTCCCCATACTTTTCCCGGATCTCTTTGCCATACTTTTCTTCATTTTCCTCTATCATCTTTTGTTTAAATCCTTGAAATTTTTCCTGATCGCTCATCTTTGTTCTCCCTTCTGCCGCAGCCAGGGTCTTTTCGACATTCATGATCAACAGCTCCAGCTGGGCCTTTTTCTCCAGGAGTTTTTCCCGATGGCATCGCAGTGCGGCCGCGCGGTCGAAGTCAGGCACCGTGAGCATTTCTTTGATGTGGTCCAGGCTCACGCCCAACTCCCGGTAAAACAGGATCTGCTGCAGCCTATCCACCTCGTTTTGACCATAGATGCGATATCCTGACGAGTTGATCCTTGCTGGCTTGAGAATCCCTATTTCATCATAATATCGCAGGGTTCTGCTACTGATGCCTGCCAAACGACTAAGCTTTTGCACTGTATATTCCATGCGTTTGCCCTCCTTGCAAACTGACTATAAACTTATACGTAACGTCAATGTCAATAGTATTTTAAAAAATAATTAAAAATAATACTATACCCTCCAATTGAAGGAATCGTTCCTTCTTGTCCATGCCGCCTGCATACCCCGTCAGGCACCATTTGCCCCCACCACCCTGTGACAGGAAATTAAAAGGCAACTGGGATTATGACCTACCGCCCGCCTACATAAACTCTAAATATTGCTAACCAGGGGGGGTGGTTTCCTGGCAGTTAATTTCTCCAGTACTTTCTGTCTAGGCTCCGATATTGAAGGGCCTCGGCTAAATGCTGTAGCTTAATATTACTGTTCTCCCCAATATCAGCAATAGTTCGGGCAACCTTAAGAATCCGATCATACGCCCGGGCACTCATTTTAAGTTGGTTAAAGGCGTTTTTTAAAAGCTCTTCTGATTCCGCATCCAGATGGCAGAATTTTTTTACATCTGCCGGGCGCATTTGCGAGTTCAGACTTATTTTATAACGAGCAAAACGCTTTTTCTGAATATCCCTGGCTGCCATAACCTTTTCCCGCATATCATTTGAGCTTTCCCCATTACTTCGATCCCTTAGCTGCTCATAGTTTACCCGGGGTACTTCCACGTGCAGATCCATGCGATCCAGGAGCGGACCGCTGATTTTTCCCAGGTATTTTTGTATCTGCAGGGGCGTACAGGTACACTCCAAATCTGAGCCATAAAAACCGCACTGACATGGATTCATGGAAGCAATTAATGAAAAATCAGCCGGATAGGTATGGGTAGCCTGAGCTCGCGCCACTGTGACTACTTTATCTTCCAGGGGCTGGCGCAAGGCCTCCAGGACATCTCGGCTGAACTCGGGAAATTCATCAAAGAACAATACTCCATTCTGGGCCAGCGAAATTTCACCTGGACGTGGGATGCGGCCTCCGCCGATAATGCTGGCGGCCGAAGCATTTTTATGCGGAGCCCGGAAAGGACGGCTATCAATTAAAGGATGATCGGTATTTAGTAAACCTGCCACGGAATAAATACGGGTTGTTTCCAGAACTTCCTCGCGGGTCATTTTCGGCAGGATGCTTGGCATACGTCGGGCCAACATGGTCTTGCCGCCTCCCGGCGGGCCGATCAAAAGGATGTTGTGACCACCGGCGGCGGCCACCTGGATGGCCCTTTTGGCAGTTTCCTGGCCTTTTATATCAGCAAAATCAGGCTGCGCTTCGTTGCCCCGTGGTTTTTCCTCATCCTTTGGAGTTACTGTCCGGAGTTCTTGTTTTTTTTCCAGATAAGCACAGACTTCCTGCAGATTGTTGCCTGTTAATGAATGGATCTCGTTTACCAGGGCAGCCTCTTGGCTGTTGCCGGGGGGAATGATGAAAATGCTGTCCGGCCTCGTTTTATGCAATTCCAGACACATGGGGAGCACACCAGGGATTGGCCGCAGGCTGCCATCCAGGGATAATTCTCCCGCCAGAAATAGACCTGGGTCAGGCATATTTATCAGCTGCTCGGAGGCCAGCAATATTCCTAAAGCTATCGCTAGATCAAAATGGCTGCCTTCTTTCCTAAGATCAGCCGGAGCCAGATTAATAATAATTTTACGGTTGGGGAATTCGTAACCAGAATTTTTTATTGCGGACTTAACCCTTTCCCGGGCTTCTTTTAAAGCGGCTTGGGCTAATCCGACCAACTCAAAGGCGGGCAGACCGTTTTGGATATCCACCTCTACTTTTACGGTAACGGCTTCTATGCCGGTAATTACAAGAGTGTTAAGATTTGCAAGCATATTTTTCTCCTCAAGCTATTTTCGGTTATTATTCGCAGGTTTAATTGTAAATTCCTGCCATAACAAAAAGCTGTTTGGTGGCAGTTTTACCGATCTCTTGGTGGCATAATTTCATTTTCGCGACAATTTCTTAAATCTGATTGCTATATCTGCATCAATAAGGTTAGAATAGAGTTATATTTACAGGAATGACTTTTTGCATTAGGAGGTAGACATGCTTGGCAGCATAGGTCCTTGGGAATTAGTACTGATATTATTGATTGCCTTGATAGTAGTAGGGCCCAGTAAATTACCTGATGTGGCAAAATCACTGGGAAAGGGTTTCAATGAGTTCAAAAAGGCTACCAGTGGTGTCCGTAAGGAGTTTGAGGATGCTATCAAAGACGATAGTGCACCAACTACCTACTATAAACCTGATGTCCCGAATCCTCTAGAGTCCGAGGCTTATTTGGCCGAGATTAATATTCAACCCGCTAGTCAAGAAGCTAACGGTTCAGAACCGGATGACAGCCAAGAAAAAAATGATATTCAATCGGATAAAGTAGATGACAATCCCCAACAATAAATGATAAAATTAAAAATCAATAACATAACGATACTCTTATCCAGAGTGGTGGAGGGACTGGCCCGATGAAACCCGGCAACCGCCTGTAAAGGAATGGTGCCAAATCCTGCAGGGATGATTCCTGGGAGATAAGAGGGGATATTAATGAACCCTCTTTGTTACAAAGAGGGTTTTTATATAGCAAGGAGTGGTATTGTGGTAAATGATTTGCCTGGATTGCTGCGCGAGCGGATTTTGATTTTGGATGGAGCTATGGGAACCATGCTGCAGCAAAACGGCATGAATCCCGGATGTTGTCCGGAGTTGTATGGGATAGAACATGAGGAGGTTCTATTTGATATACACAAACAGTACCGGGAAGCCGGAGCCGATATTATCCAGACCAACACCTTTGGCGGCAGTCGATTTAAATTAGCTGAATATGGTCTGGCTGATCGGGTTACAGAAATAAATGCCGCAGCCGTCAGTATTGCCCGCCGGGCAGCCGCCCCCCATGGATTGGTAGCTGCTTCTATAGGGCCCACCGGTAAATTGCTGCGTCCCATGGGTGATGTGACCTTTGATGATTTGTATGCCGCTTTTGCCGAACAGATGATAGCCTGTGCTCAGGCCGGGGCAGATCTAATTTCGATTGAAACCATGACCGATATTGGTGAAATGCGGGCTGCCTTAATAGCCGCTCAACAAAATACCAGATTGCCGGTTATCGCTCACATGACGTTCGAGGATGGAGGCAGAACCATGACGGGTACTGATCCGGTAACCGCCGTGATTATTATGGAAGCTTTGCAGCCTCTGGCAATAGGAGCAAATTGCTCTGGGGGAGCCCGGGAACTCCTGCCGGTTATTCAGGAAATGTCCAGACATACTCGGCTGTGTATATCGGTAGAGCCTAATGCCGGGCTGCCGTTTTTGGTTGAGGGGCAGACTGTTTTTCCGGACACGCCTGAAGAAATGGCCGAATATGCCCTGCGATTAAAGGAAGCCGGGGCCAATATTATTGGCGGGTGCTGTGGTACTACCCCGGTGCATATTCAGGCAATAGCCAGGGCCTTAAAAGGATTAGCGCCTTCTGCCAAAACGGCTCACACCTATCCTGCGCTGGCTTCCCGCAGTCATTATGTGATGATCGGCAGTGATCAGCCCTTGGCCTTTATCGGGGAACGTATCAATCCTACCGCCAGAAAGAAACTGGCCCAGGATATCAAAGACGGACATATGCAGATAGTAGTTGATGAAGCCAGAAAACAAGTGGAGTGTGGTGCGCCGGTGTTGGATGTAAACATGGGGGTGCCCGGTATCGATGAAGTTCAGGCGATGCACAAGGCCGTGACGATGATTCAGGATGCTCTGGATATACCTATCGCTATAGATTCAACCAATCCTGAAGCTGTGGAGGAAGGCCTAAAGAACTTTGTGGGCCGTCCCTTGATTAACTCCACCACCGGTGAAGACAAAAACCTGGATATAATTTTGCCCCTGGCCAAAAAATATGGAGCCGCAGTACTGGGGCTGTGCATTGGTGATGAAGGGATTCCTGACCGGGCCGAAGAACGGCTGCAGGTGGCGCGCAAAATCTACCAGCGTGCTCTGGAATATGGTTTGCGCAAGGAGGATATTTTCATTGACTGCTTGGTTAAGACCGCCAGTGCGCAACAGGAACAGGTCATGGAGACGATTCAAGCCGTGAAAATGGTTAAAGAGGATCTAGGTGTAGGCACAGTACTGGGAGTCAGCAATGTTTCGCATGGACTGCCTGCCCGGGATATATTAAATTCCGCCTATCTGACCATGGCTTGGGCCGCCGGTCTGGATTTACCTATTATGAATCCCTTTGAAGAACGGATGATGGCTGCCAATCGTGCTGTAGCTGTCTTGTTAAATAGGGATGCCAACAGTACTAAGTATATTGAAAACTACCGGGACTATAAGGTTGATGACAAGCCAAAGATAAGACATCCGCTTTGTGAAAAATGCAATATTCCCGATTTAGTATCTGCCGAAATTAACATTACAGGTACGTCAGGAGTATCCCGGTCTGCCGAAACAATATCCGAATCGGATGATACGACCAAGGAGAAAATCAAGCAGGCTATCCTGCGGGGCGAAAAAGAGAATATTTCCGTTTTAATCGAGGCTGCTTTGCAGGAAGGGCAGCTAAAACCATTGGATATCGTGAACCAGGCCATGATACCGGGAATTGAGGAAGCCGGGGAGATGTATGATAAAAAACGTTATTTCCTGCCTCAGCTTATGATGGCCGCAGAAACTATGAAGCGGGCATTTGCCATCATCAAACCGCTTCTGACCGTGGAAGGCCAAACCAATACCGGGGTTATTGTTTTGGCAACCGTGGAGGGGGATATCCATGATATCGGTAAAAACATTGTAGCGGTATTACTGGAGAACTATGGTTTTAAAGTCGTTGATTTGGGTAAAGATGTTCCAACGGCTGTTATCCTGGAACGGGCTGCTCAAGAAGATGCTGATATCATTGGTTTGAGTGCCCTTATGACCACTACCATGCCCCGTATGCAGGAGATTGTTGACGGGGTCAAGGAAAGAGGCCTGCGTGCTAGGGTAATGGTAGGAGGAGCCGTTCTAAATCAGGAATATGCTGACCAAATAGGCGCTGACGCATATTCTGAGGACGCCCGCTCCGCTGTTCTGACCGCTCAGAGGTTATTAGGAATCTTTCAATAGAAAATTGACGCGGGATATCGAGGCGGTCTTTAAAGCAACCCGGCGCTCCAGCGTAATTGTCCAGCCTTTGATTATTGTATATCAGAGAGCCGTTAAATAAATTGGTGGAGGGAAGAAATATGGCAGTTAAAAAGACTTATGAAGAAATCAATGAGAAGATCAGAAAAGGAGAAGCAGTCGTTGTTACAGCCGAAGAAGTGATTGGAATAGTTGAAGAAAAAGGCTACGAAAAGGCTGCTCAGGAAATTGATGTGGTAACAACCGGTACCTTTGGACCGATGTGTTCATCAGGTGCTTTTATAAATTTCGGACATTCCAATCCCCGTATTAAAATGAAGAAAGTTTGGTTAAACGGGGTGGAAGCATACTCGGGGATTGCGGCTGTTGATGCCTATATTGGCGCTGCCCAGTTACCTGACTACGACCCGGAAAACAAAGTTTTCCCAGGCCGTTTTACTTACGGCGGCGGACATGTCATACATGATCTGGTAGCCGGCAAACAGGTTCGTCTGGAGGCAACTGGTTATGGAACGGATTGCTATCCGAATAAAAAGGTAGATACCATTATTACCTTGGATGATGTCAACGATGCATTTCTGTTTAATCCCCGCAACGCCTATCAGAATTATAATTGTGCGATAAATATGGGAGAGCGGACCTTATATACGTATATGGGAATTTTAAAGCCCCGAATTGGAAATGCCAGTTATTCTACTTCCGGGCAGTTAAGTCCCTTATTTAATGATCCATACTATCGCACCATAGGTGTTGGTACCCGTATATTTCTGGGGGGAGGCATAGGCTATGTGGCCTGGCACGGCACCCAGCATCATCCCAACGTTCTGCGCGGTGACAACGGCGTACCGAAAGTTACAGCTGCAACCCTGTCCCTAATCGGCGACCTTAAGGGGATGGATCCTAATTGGCTGGTTGGCTTAAGCTATATCGGTTATGGTGCTACGATGGCGGTAGGGGTAGGAATACCAATTCCCATCTTGGATGAAGAGATGCTGCGTTATACAGCCGTTAAAGATGAAGATATTTATTGCCCAATTGTGGATTATAATGAGGGCTACCCCTACTCTAAACCTATGGAGCTTGGATTTGCCAACTTCAAGGAGCTAAAGAGTGGTAAAATCAAAATCAACGGTAATAACGTAGTTACCACGCCCCAGTCCAGCTATCCGCGGGCCAGGCAGATTGCAGAAACACTAAAACAATGGATAAAAAATGGCAGCTTTGAGCTGACTCAGCCGGTAGCCGCTATTCCTTCAGCTGAAAGTGATATCGTTTTTAAATCAATTCCAGAGAGAACCCCCAATGGGTTGAGCTTTGCTAATGGGAGGGCTAGAAGATGAAAAATAAAATAGTATGCTATTTTTCCACTTCTCAATCTGAACAACCGGTGATCTATCGTTTAATTAAAAATTATGATCTAATTATCAACATATTAAAAGCCGACATCAATTCGCAAAAAGAAGGCTACCTGGTAATAGAATTAGAAGGCAGCCCGGAAAGTTATGAGCAGGGCACAAAATTTATGGAGAGCCTGGGAATTATTATGGAGCCTTTAAGTGAAAATATCATATGGAATGAACAGCTTTGTATCCAATGCGGAGCCTGTACTTCTTTCTGCCCTACGGCTGCGTTGGATATGAATCGGGACACCATGGAGGTATCTTTTGACAACGCCAAATGCGTGGTTTGCGGCATGTGCCTGGATTGCTGCCCTACCCGCGCTATTGAGCTGCATTTTGAGGTCAAGGAGGCCGTTTAAAAGAACGATGGATAAAAAACCGGCAGTTGAGTATGTGCAAAGGGATTATCGGGTTCGGCATGAAGCCAGAGATCTGCGTTACTTTCAGGTGAGTATAAAAGAAACGGATCTGGCGATTGGTGTGGATAAAGCGAGTTACACCGATCGGCTGTCGGTTTTATGTAAGGAAGAAATATTGCGATTGCGGGCTGAATTGGAAAACTATATAAGTATCCATCCTGAGTTTAGAACTTCGTTTAAACCTCTGCCGCTAATACCTGGTGCTCCTGCCATAGCTTCCATAATGTCCGGGGCCGCCTTCTGCGCGGGCGTTGGCCCGATGGCTGCGGTGGCGGGGGCAATAGCTCAGGCAGTGGGAGAAAAAATTAAATCAGAAGTGCAGGAGGTTATCATAGAAAATGGCGGTGATATATATTTAAACAGCCAGTGCGACCGTTTGATTTCAGTTTTTGCCGGTCAATCTATCTTCAGCCACAAGATCGCCCTGCGGGTAAGGGCCAAGCAGAGTCCCATCGGTATTTGCACTTCTTCAGGAACGGTAGGCCCCAGCATCAGCCTGGGCCAGGCTGATGCTGTTGTGGTACTAAGCCCTCACACCTCTCTGGCCGATGCAGCTGCTACCGGAGCGGCCAACCTGGTTCAGGATACCAATGATTTAATGAAAGCCGTAAATTTTGTAAAAGCTATAAACGGTGTCACCGGTGTATTAGCAATCAAGGATGATAAAATGGCTGCCTGGGGAAACATAGAAGTAGTCGGGATATAGGGAAAAAAAGATTGAGTCTCTCGCAGTTTCAAGTACCTGGTAAGCAGGATTTGCTAAATTAAATGTTGAATATTAAAAGGGTAGTTAGACCCCGGTCAACGGTGATTGGTGTGTCCGTACGCTTTTTCACACAATCATTGGAGGAGGAATGTATTTTATGAACGTTGCGGCAATCAATAATTATCTGGTTGAATGGTTACAGGAAAAGGTTCAGAGTGCGGGTTGTCGGGGACTGGTTCTGGGTATCAGTGGAGGTATCGATTCAGCCGTAGCCGCAGCAATAGCCAAAGAGGCTTTCCCGGATAATTGTCTGGGCTTGGTTATGCCTTGTGAAAGCGATATCCAGGACGTAACTGATGGCCGACTGGTAGCTGAATTCCTAAAGATTCCTTATCACGAAATTGCCCTGGATGATGTCTTTAAATCCCTGCTGGATACTTTTGCGACCCATATAAAACCTGATCCGGCATTGGAAAGGCTGCTTAAGGCCAATATCAAGCCCCGTTTAAGGATGACGTGCCTGTATTATTTTGCCCAAGCTAACCATTACCTGGTTTTGGGTACCAGCAATAAAAGCGAAATCATGGTGGGATATGACACGAAACACGGGGATGACGGCGTTGATTTGCAGGTTCTGGGGGATCTGCGCAAGGATCAGGTATATGAACTGGCCAAGTATCTTAATATCCCGCAGCCGATTATTGAGCGGAAACCTTCTGCCGGTTTATGGATTGGGCAGACAGATGAGGATGAAATGGGTATTTCCTATAAAGATCTGGACGAGTATATACGTTCGGGACAGGGTGATGTCCAAACTATAGCCAAGATTCAAGCCTTGCACGAAAAAAGCGCCCACAAACGTCAGATGCCGCCGATAGCTATATTGCCTGCCAATTTTGGAGAAAATCCGTCATGAATACCAGACAGCGCAATGTATTAATCAGGATGGGCGGAGCCTTGTTAATTTTCGCGTATGTAGGTTATATCGGCTGGAAAAATTTGCCCCGTTTTGATTTTGGAGTTATGGCAGCTTTCTTTGCCCTGTATCTAATCTGGCAGGTGGTATTTGAGTTTTGGATTTATCAGGATCCGGAGGATTATGTAACCCAGGATAATGATAAAAAAAGCTATCTTTATCTGCAGTTATCTTTTATGATAGCCTTATTATTCGCTGCCATTGATTTTTTGGAAATACACTATACGCGGAATTTTGACTGGGAACCAACCGTTATATATGCAGGGTTTGGATTATTTATCATCTCCTGCGCAGTTCGCTGGTGGGGATTTAATTCTATCGGCAAGTTCTTTAACCCACGGGTATCAATATATGAAAATCATAAGCTTATCACTACCGGCGCATATAGAAAGATAAGACATCCCCTATATCTAGGTTCACTAATTAGTTTTATAGCCATACCTATGGTTTTGAATTCCTGGGGAGCTATGCTTATAATGCTTTTGACCACGATACCAGCCCTGATATACCGGATAAATATCGAGGAAGAGTTGTTACTCAGTCATTTTGGGGATGCGTATCTGGATTATATGCAAAAAACCAAAAAAATAATTCCCTGGGTTTGGTAGGTATTTATATTAAGGGAGGCAAATAGATGTCAGGACATAGTAAGTGGTCAACCATTAAACATAAAAAAGCCCGTACCGATGAAAAAAAGGGAAAGGAATATACCCGTATCGCCAAGGAAATTATCCTGGCGGCCAGATCAGGGGGAGGCGACCCGGAAGCCAACTCCAAATTAAAACTCGCCATACAAAAAGCCAAAGCGATTAATATGCCTAACGATAATATCAATCGGGCGATAAAAAGAGGTACCGGAGATTTGGAAAGTGATGTTATTGAAGAGATGAACTATGAGGGCTATGCCGCCGGTGGTGTAGCGATATTGCTGGATATAGCCACTGATAATCGTAATCGTACTGCCTCGGATATCCGCCATCTTTTTTCCAAACATGGAGGTAATTTAGGGGAAACAGGTTGTGTGTCATACCTTTTTGACCGGGTCGGATTGATTACCGTTAATCGTGAAGATGTCAAAACCGATGAGGAAGAATTCATGCTGCTGGCAATTGAACTGGGAGCTGATGATGTTCGCGAAGATGAAGACAGTCTGGAGATTATCACCTCACCGGAATCGTTCATGGATGTCAAGGAAAAACTGGAATTACAGGTTAAAATTGAATATGCCGATATCGTCATGCTCCCGCAAACAAGCGTGGAAATCACTGATGAAAACATAGCTGCGAAGATCTTAAAACTGATCGACGTACTGGAAGACCATGACGATGTTCAAAACCTATACAGCAATCTCTCCATCCCTGATGAACTGTTGGAAAAATTAAGCTAAGCAGCACTATTAAAAAAGCGAGCTTTTAAAAGCTCGCTTTTTTAAATTAATATAAAGGAATTATTTAACGACTAGCTCTTAATTCTTCTCGTTTGGGAAGCTCCAGGCGAAACTGTCCGTCCACAAAACTGGGTTTGAACTGTCTGACATTGATCCTATCCGGCAAAAGTGCCAATACGCTTTTAAAATTGAGCTGTTCGGGAAAAACGTCATCTCTTGGGGAAACATTATAAAATACGATATCAGGCAGATCAGCTTTGATAACCCAGTCCTCGTCTTCGCTATAAACCTTCAAAGGAACATTGACCTCAAAATTACTTACTACTTTATAGTTGGATTCAAAGATGCCGTCATCCGTTGAAAATATATCGATTTCATTTTCAGGCAGACGGTTAAATTGACGCAGTATTTTATGGGGATCCTGTTTGTCGGATTTGCGCGGAGCTATTCCCAGGCTTATTTGCAGTTCAGGGCTGGGAGAAAATTCTTCATCATCTGTTTCCCAGAAAAAACCATTGGAAATTATTGCTTCGATACTTCTGTAAAAATCTTTGGAATTAATAATTGGATCAGGCTGGTCGCTCGTAAAATCCTTCATCTCCATATCGTAATCGTAGTTTGCAAATCGAATACCGGCCCAATCAAAATCGTCTAGGTCAGCATTCCGGGTCGAAAACCGGACAGACATGGATACGGGAACGGGTGGATCAATCTCCTCGAAGGCGTAGTTAATGTCTAGTATATTAATTTCGTTTTGATTCAAGGCTTCAAAAGCCTGCACCAGGTCTTGAGGTATCTTTTGCGATGAAACCATTTTATTACCTCCTAATAACAAGGTTTTAAGGCTACGTATCCAGCATCCTTATAATTTATTATAAGCTTAATGTCAAGGATTATACCAGCAATCACAAACGCTTGGTTTTCTCAGCCTCCTCATCATTTTATAGTAATTAGCAGACGGCAGATCAACAAGTTTCACCTATATATTTATATTATAGCAATTTTTTGCAGTATAAAAAGAGATTAAAAGGGTAAAATGGGAATAAGAGGTGATAGCCATTAATAAACCACGTATAGGAGCTTATTTGATTACTATCCTGGTAGCCAGTTTTGCAATGGGCTATGGGTTGGCCTACCTTGTGCAAACCCAAAATATTTGGCCAAATTCCAAAAAACCAGCCGTTCATATAACTGAGCCAATGCCTCGTATTACCGAAAACACACCTATTTTATTTAAGAAAGAATATATTTTGTCTGCCCGAGTATTTGAAGCAGAGTTTACCGATAAAAATGGTATTATAGGCATGAGTTTGGCTCAAGTACGTGAAAAATACAGTCCGGCCAATGGTTTTTCTGTATCCTGGCAGGACAAGACCTTGTTGATTCTCCAAAAAATAAATGATTGGTCCCCTCAGGACAAAGGAAAAACACGCTTGAAAAAATACCGGGAAATGGTCGCTGTTTATCGCGGCCCGGATAGCCATAACGATACACTTTGGCGGGTAACCGCGATTAGATTCGATACCTTGCCGGCGCAGATTCAAAAGGGAATTGAGGATGGCAAATATGAGTTTATGGATGATCAGGCCTTAAATGATACCCTGGAGAATATGGATGAGTATATTTAATAATCAGGGGTGATTTGCGCGGCTTTATGGGCATTGAAGGACATAAAAAACTATCCATCCCATTATTATTAAAACCCGGATTAAAATAGTTAGAAAAAACATTTAATTAGCAGAAACCAAGGCAATCGGCCTTGGTTTTTTATTTGGTTGACATGGCGGGAGTTGCGTTTTTGAAGTAATATGGAGTTAATATTTACAAACAACATCTGGAAAACTAAGGTGGGAAAAGGTTTATGTTGGTTCTTGGGGTAGATCCGGGTACAGCAACTACCGGGTATGGGGTAGTAGATTACATAAAGGGCAAAGAGCAGCTGATTACGTATGGTACGATTCGTACTTCTGCCGATCTGCCCATGCAATTGCGGCTTTTAAAAATACATCAGGAATTCAACCACTTATTGGATGAATATCAGCCGGAGGCGGTCGCTATAGAAGAATTGTTTCATCACAAGAACGCCAAAACGGTGATCAGTGTAGCACAAAGCCGGGGGGTCCTTTTAATGGCAACGGCAGCACGGGGTTTGGAATTAGCCGAATATACACCTCTGCAGGTAAAACAGGCGGTATCTGGTTACGGCAATGCCGACAAGAGGCAGGTTCAGATAATGGTTCAGAAAATACTGCGCATGGAACAGGTTGCCCGGCCTGATGATGCGGCTGATGCCCTGGCTATAGCTATTTGCCATATTCATTCTTATCGGATGACAAGATTAAGCAAAGGTGGTATTAAACGATGATTGCTTTTTTAAATGGCAGGCTGTTTCAAGCCCTGCCGGATTTTATCATAGTTGAAGCAGCCGGCCTGGGTTATGAAATTCAGATACATAACCGCATGTTGTCTAAATTGCCCGCAGTGGGGGAACAGGTGTTAATACATACCTATCTGCAGGTCATGGAAAATGAATTCAAATTGTATGGTTTTTACAACCGGGCAGAATTGGAACTATTTAAACTCCTTTTAACCGTGAGCGGCATAGGAGCGCGGGCGGCTTTAAGTATAATAGGTACGTTTGAACCGGAAAGATTTTATCAAGCCGTTGCCAGTGGTGACGAAAAAACCCTTACCACCGTACCAGGTGTAGGCAAAAAAACAGCCCAGCGTCTCGTTTTCGAATTAAAAGACAAGATCGGTGCCCATCAGACTATCCAGACTGAACCTGATGATAACAATCAACTGGAAGATGTTCTGCAAGCCCTGGAAACCCTAGGGTATAACCGCAGCGAGATTTTTCCTGTGTTGATGGAATTAAGAGCCCAGGGAGAGCTGGCTGATCGGGTAGAGGACAATATTAAAAAGGTATTGAAAAAACAAGCGCTAATCGGCAAAAAATAGAAGGGAGACCAATAGATGTCTGATAACCGTCTGATATCCTCCCAGCTTATTCGGGAAGAAGATTATAACGAAGGATCCTTGCGGCCATTAAGACTTACTGATTATATCGGGCAGGATCGAGCCAAGGATAACCTTAGCATTTTTATCGCGGCGGCCCGGGAAAGAGGCGAGAGCCTGGATCACGTTTTACTCAGTGGACCTCCGGGTTTGGGCAAAACGACCCTGGCAACCATAATGGCCAATGAAATGGGCCAGCCCATTCGCAAGACCTCCGGCCCGGCTATTGAAAGACCGGGTGATTTAGCGGCTATTTTGACCAACTTGGAACCAGGAGAGGTTTTGTTTATCGATGAAATTCATCGCTTAAACCGTAGTATTGAGGAAATCATGTATCCGGCCATGGAGGACTATGTAATCGATATTGTTATTGGCAAGGGACCGGCGGCCCGCACTTTGCAAATCGACCTGCCTTCTTTTACATTAATCGGGGCGACTACCCGGCCCGGCCTGTTAAGCTCTCCGCTTAGAGATAGATTTGGAATAAGCTGCCGCCTGGATTTTTATACCCCGGATGATTTGACTTTGATTATTATCCGAGCAGCTGCGATACTAGGGATCGTTATCAGCGAGGACGGAGCCCGGGAAATTGCCCGTTGTTCGCGCGGCACGCCCCGGGTGGCGAATCGGCTTTTAAAGAGGGTGCGCGACTACGCCCTGGTGAAATCCGATGGAACTATCGACCAAGCTACTGCCAGTCAGGCCCTGGCTATGCTGGAGATTGATCGCTATGGCTTGGATACGGTTGACAGGATGATACTGGATGCTATAATAAATAAATTCGGCGGAGGACCGGTCGGACTGGAAACCCTGGCCGCCGCTATTTCGGAGGAAAATGATACCTTAACCGATGTTTATGAACCATATTTATTAAAATTGGGATTTATCCAAAAGACTCCCCGGGGTCGGATGGCGACTGAAAACGCCTACCGCCTCCTGGGTTATCCCCAACCCAGCCCGAAAGAAGCGGTATTATTTACTGATATAGAAGAAACGTCGCAGTAGACTAAAACCACGCCGTAAATAATGGACGCGGATTACGCAGATTTTCGCGGTTTAGTTTATTGTTAGGAATTACTGATTTTCCCCACGGTCAATGTCGCGGTCTACTTAACCCCCTGTAGGTAGGTCTAAGTAAACGCTTTCTTGACTCAAATTGTAGTTATTTAAAAAGAATGAGCCGCGAAAATCCGCGCAATCCGCGTCTGTAAATGGAAACCCAATGGCGCAGTTTTGGTTAAATGTACGGTTATACTATTATCTGATGGAAGTGATGGTATGTCCAAGGTGCTTTTGCATATTTGTTGTGGGCCATGTGCCACTTATCCTGTTCCGGCTCTGCGGGAGGAGGGATTTGAGGTCATGGGCTACTTTATGAATCCGAATATTCACCCTTACACCGAATGGCTTAAGCGAAAGGAAGCATTGGAGCAGTACGCGGCAGCGGTTGACTTAAAGGTTCTCTTTGACGAAAACTACAATCCGGAAGCCTACTTTCAGGCAATAGCTTACCGGGAAGCCAGACGTTGTTTCTTTTGCTACCAGATTAGATTGGAACAAGCTGCCCATATAGCCAAAAAGGGCAAGTTTGATTATTATTCTACGACCCTTTTGGTTAGTAGTTACCAGAAGCACGATACGATCCATGAGCTGGGGGAAGCTATTGGCAAGAAGTATGGCGTACCTTTCTTGTACCGGGATTTTCGCACAGGATTTGCTCAGACCGGGGTTATATCCAGGGAAATGGGGCTTTATCGGCAGCAATACTGCGGCTGTTTGTACAGTGAATTTGAACGTTATAGGAGAAAAAAATAATGAAGGATCTGAATCCCTACCTTTTACAAAGCTATCAGTTTGACCTGCCCCCCCATCTGATTGCCCAATTCCCGGCTGAGCCGCGTGATGAGGCCCGGCTTCTGGTAATGGATCGCCAGACGGGGGAATTTGAAGATCGGATATTTAAAGACATAATCGAATATCTGGAGCCTGGAGACACGCTCGTTTTAAACAATACCAGGGTCATCCCCGCCCGTCTTTTTGCTCGCAAGAAAACCGGTGCCAGGATAGAAATATTACTATTAAACCAAGAGAATGGACATTGGAAGGCATTGGTAAAACCTGCCCGGCGCATGCCGTTGGGGACGAGGGTTTTTTTTGAAACATCTCCCCAGGTAGAAGCCGAGGTAGTTGCCGAGTTGGAGGATGGAGCACGGCTGTTAACATTTCACAATTGTCCCAACGAAATGGAATTTATCAATGGGGTAGGACAAATGCCTCTGCCCCCTTATATTAATCGCCCGGCTGAAGAAGACGACAAGATCCGTTATCAGACGGTTTATGCGCAGTCAGCCGGTTCGGCTGCCGCCCCTACAGCCGGGCTGCATTTTACTGAAGAACTGTTGGAGCGTATTGCAGCGCAAGGCATAAATATTGCACCGGTTCTACTGCATGTAGGTTTAGGCACCTTTCGGCCGGTCAGCAGCAAAGATATTAGAAATCATCAAATGCATTATGAATATTACCAAATAGATGCTAAAACGGCATACTTATTAAATAATACCAAACAGAATGGGAAAAATATTATTGCGGTGGGAACAACAGTGGTAAGAACACTGGAAACGGTATATAATGAAAACCATGGGTTTACGGCCCAGTCAGGTGAAACCAACCGATTTATTTATCCAGGCTACCGCTACCGGGCGGTCGATAAGATCATTACCAATTTCCATCTGCCCGGTTCTTCCTTAATTATGTTGGTAGCAGCTTTTGCCGGGCTTGATAATACGCTCAAGGCTTATCGCCATGCGGTTGAGAAAGAGTATCGTTTTTTCAGCTATGGTGACGCTATGTTAGTAAGTAAATAGACGCGGATCACGCGGATTTAGCGGATTCACCCGGCAACCTTAATTATGAACGCAGTTCATATCAGTAGTCCCCGCAGGGGGCAACCTTAATTATGAATGAAGTTCATATCAGTAGTCCCCGCAGGGGGCAACCTTAATTATGAACACAGTTCATATCAGTAGTCCCCGTAGGGGGATTATTTTAATTAATAAAACGCTATTAGCAGCATAATCGTAAATGCTCAAAAGAATCGGCAATTTGTAGGGGCGACCTTTGGTCGCTCCGATGTAGCGGAAGCTTTAGCTTCCGGTGGGATGCAAAGCTTCCCCGTCCGTATCGCGAACCATTTTCATAGGTGGTTGTGGCCTCCGTCCATGGGGGTTTAATAAGGTAAGTATTGCGCGAGATAATTAGGGGGTTTTTGGTGTTTACATTTCAGGTTACTAAAAATGACGATGCTTCTGCGGCCCGTCTGGGACGTTTAAGTACCTCCCACGGTGTATTTGATACCCCGATTTTTATGCCGGTCGGAACCCAGGCTACGGTAAAGGCCGTAACCCCGGAAATGCTAACTGAAATGGGAGCCGGGATAATATTGTCAAATACCTACCATTTATATCTCCGGCCGGGTGCAGATTTGGTGGAACGGGCCGGGGGCTTGCATAAATTCATGAACTGGCCGCGCGGCATCCTCACTGATAGCGGCGGTTTTCAGATATTCAGCCTGCAGGGTCTGCGTAAAATAAGCGATGAGGGAGTGGTATTTAATTCCCATATTGATGGTTCCCGTCATTTCCTCAGCCCGCAGATCGTTATGGAGATTGAACAGAAACTGGGCGCGGATATAGCTATGTGTTTTGACGAATGTGCGCCTTATCCTTGCAGTTATGAGGAGGCTGACCAAGCCGTTACCAGGACTTCGCTCTGGGCCAAACGCTGCCGGGATAGCCACAATTGTTCGGATCAGGCTTTATTTGGGATTATTCAAGGCAATATATTTGCTGATCTGAGGGAAAAAAGCGCCCGCGAAATCACGGCTCTGGATTTTCCCGGCTATGCTATCGGCGGCCTGAGTGTAGGTGAACCCAAAGAGGATATGTACCGGATATTGGATCTGACCCACCAGCTCCTGCCCACTGACAAACCCCGGTATTTAATGGGGGTAGGAGCCCCTGAGGATCTGGTGGAAGGTGTGGCTCGGGGAGTGGATATGTTCGATTGTGTCTTGCCTACCCGGATCGCCCGCCATGGTACGGCCTTTACCCATCGGGGCAAACTGGTGGTTCGCAACGCAGTATATGCCGCCGATTTTAGAGCTTTGGATACTGACTGCGACTGCCGGGTATGTAAAAATTATTCCCGGGCCTATATTCGCCATTTGGTGAAAGCGGAAGAAATACTGGCCCATACCCTGATTACTTATCATAATCTTTATTTTTTGATTAAAATGATGCAGGATATACGTCAGGCTATAGCTGAAGATAGATTCAACGAATTCTATACCAATTTTTATGCAAGTTACAAGTTTTAACAAGAGGATTTTGCCAGGGATTGGCGAAAAAATATAAGGTTAGAGCAAACTAAGGAGGGATATATTTTGTTTATTGCTGGTACTAACACCGTGGCCAGTCAGCAGGGATGGCTAACCGTAGCCGTATATTTCGGGGTTTTTATCTTAATATTCTATTTGTTTATTATTCTGCCCCGAAAAAAACAGGATAAAAAGCACGATGCCGTTTTAGAAAGCCTCAAACGGGGTGATAAAGTGGTATCTATTGGCGGGATACGCGGGGAAGTAAGTAAAGTTAAGGATGAAACGATTGTCGTTAAAGTGGCTGACAATACGGAAATTGAGTTTGTAAAAAAAGCTATATCCCATAAAATTGAGGATTAATAATGGTCACCCTGGAAAATGTAAAAAACAACCAGCTCATTGAGTCCTTCATTTTGAAGGGCAATGAGCATTTGGGTGCTATGGGGTATACCGACCATGGCAAATTACACATCGGTTTGGTATCCGAAGCGGCCAGGGATATTTTGCTGCAGTTAGGTTACGATAGCCGCACGGCTGAACTGGCCGGTATTGCAGGGTATATGCATGATCTGGGCAATGTGGTCAATCGTAACCGGCACAGTCAGAGTGGTGCCTTAATAGCCATGAAAATCCTGCGCAGAATGGAGATGAAGCCAGAAGAAATATCGATTATATGTGCTGCCATAGGTAATCATGATGAAGGCAGCGGACATGCTGTTCATCCAGTTACGGCCGCCTTGATTTTGGCGGATAAATCCCATGTTCACCGAAACCGGGTAAGGAATCTGGATGTAGCTACCTTCGATATTCATGATCGGGTAAACTACGCGGTGGAAAAAACATCGCTGCAGATACAATGTGAGCAAAAGCTTATTAGCATGGAACTTACGATTGATATAAGTATCTGTCCGGTAATGGAGTACTTTGAAATTTTTTTAAGCCGCATGTTGATGTGCCGCAGGGCGGCCAATTATTTGGGTTGTGAATTTGAATTGATAATTAACGGTGCGAAACTGCTATAAACAGGTGAGCATAATATAATACGTGATTTTACAAAAGTTGTTGGAAGGAGGACAAACTGGTGCGCAAGAACTCCAGTATTGCGATAATATGTGCGATTGTTGTGGCCCTGGCTTTTCTAGCCTATTTTACCTACCAGCCGATCAAAAACAATTTGAATTTGGGGCTTGATTTGCAGGGTGGACTGCACGTTGAATTACAGGCCCAGGAGAAGCCGGGAGAAAAGATATCAGCCGATACCATTCAGAAATCTATCGGTGTTCTGAGCAAACGGGTGGATGCCCTGGGGGTGTCTGAGCCTATCATTTACCCCAAGGGAAATGACCGTATCGTCATTGAACTGGCCGGGGTTAAGGATCCGGAAGAAGCAGTCAACATTATAAAAAACACCGCGCAATTAGAATTTATGGATGAAGCAGGCAAGGTGCTGGTAAGCGGTAAAAACCTTAAAGATGCTCAGGCTCAGGTTTCCCCAGGTGGGGAGGGAGCCGTTGTAAGCTTGGAGTTTGACAAAGAAGGAGCCAAGCTGTTTGCGGCTGCAACGTCCGCCAATGTAGGCAAACCCATTGCTATCGTGCTCGATGGCAAGATTATCAGTGCCCCGAAGGTTGATGGACCCATTCCCAACGGGCAGGCTCAAATTGAAGGCAACTTCACTGCCAAAGAAGCCCAGGATCTGGCGGTTTTGCTCCGCTCCGGGGCATTGCCGGTCTCCTTTGGCATAATGGAAAAGCGCACCGTAGGTGCGACCTTGGGCAGTGATTCTTTGGCTAAGAGTGTTAAAGCCAGCTTGGTGGGTTTACTGGCTATCTTGATATTTATACTGGGTTATTATCGCCTGCCTGGTCTGGTGGCCGATATTTCCATGGTATTGTACACGGTCTTAGTATTAGGAACGATGGCCGTTTTGGGGGCGGTGTTGACCTTGCCTGGAATTGCCGGTTTTATCCTGTCAATCGGAATAGCCGTTGATGCCAACATTATAATCTACGAACACATAAAAGAAGAATTGCGTCTTAACAAGACCATGAAAGCAGCTATAGAATCCGGTTTTGCCCGTGCTTTCTGGACGATTTTTGACGCCAACCTGACTACCTTGATTGCGGCTCTGGTGCTGATCTGGTTTGGGACCGGACCCATCAAAGGATTTGCCGTTACCCTCTCCATTGGTATCATCGCCAGTTTGCTGGTAGCCTTGACTTTTACCCGGTATATGCTGGTGTTGTTTGCCGATCTTAGCAAGAACAACAAATTATACGGGGTGTAAGGAGGGGAGAAAATGCATTTTATCAAGAACAGAAAATGGTTTTATATATTTTCAACCGTAATTATCGTGACCGGTTTAATATCAATGCTTATACAGGGGTTTAACCGGGGTATAGATTTTACCGGCGGATCAGCATTACGCTACAAAATTGATGCTGCCGTTTCCGCACCGGAGGTTCGCAATACGGTTAATGATTTGAAAGTTACAAAAGAAGTAAGTGTACAAAAAAGCGGAGCCGAGTTTTTTATACGCACCAATGAGCTTAATCAGAAAGAAACCGCCCAGGTAACCGAAGCCCTAAAAGCCCAATACAAAACGGCCCAATTACTAAGTGCCGAAAGTGTCGGTCCTACCATAGGCAGTGAACTGACTAAAAATGCTATTTTAGCCATTTCCATAGCTTTGGGACTGATGCTCATTTATATTTCCTTCCGCTTTGAATGGACCTTTGGTCTGGCGGCGGTTTTGGCTCTATTTCATGATATATTGATTGTACTGAGCATCTTCTCGATTTTCCAGTGGGAAATCAACGGAGCCTTTATTGCAGCGATATTGACCATAGTAGGTTATTCGATCAACGATACTATAGTTATATTTGATCGGGTAAGGGAAAACCTGCGCATGAAGAAAAAAGAACAGCTGGATATTTTGCTTGACAAGAGTATAATGCAGACCATGAACCGTTCCGTAAACACTGTTGTTACGGTATTGTTGCCGCTGATAACCCTGCTCATTTTCGGCGGTTCAACCCTTAAGGGATTCGTTATGACTCTGTTGGTCGGATTTATCTTCGGGATGTATTCTTCGATCTGTATTGCCAGCCCGCTTTATTATGAGATTAAACAGCGTGCTAGTTAATAGACGCCAACGACACAGCAACCTTATTTTATGAACCATTATTTCCTTGTCATCCTGAACGCAATGATGAATGACAAGGAAATTTTTTTATAAACGATTCAAGTCTTTCATTACATCTCTGGAATTTTGTAAAATGTAACTAGCTGGATTAAGTTCAAATCATCTAGTCGCAATTCAATTTTGGGAGGGGGGGTAGCATGCCGGCATATCTGCTGGGCGCATTGCTTTTTTTGGCTGCTATTGTGGTTTTTGTTTTTCAAAATGATACCCCGGTGGCGGTACAATTCTTAACCTGGCAGTCATCGAAAATATCACTCGCTTTGGTGGCCCTTATAGCTGCTATGGGAGGAGCGCTGATTACCTTTCTGGTGGATAGTTTCCGCGCACTAAAAACCGGTAAGAAATTAAGGGAACTGATGAACCGCAATAAAAAACTGGAAAAAGAAATCCTGGCCTTAAAAAGCGAGAAAGTGGCCAGACAAAGCAGTAAATCAACCCAGAGTAAGACAATTGATATAACCCCGGTTGATTCTGACCAACAGTTTTAGTCTGCAAAGGAGTATTTTTACTACTATGAGACAAGGCAAGGCCCGGGGAAAATGTAGCGTTTCCCCGGGCAATTGTTTTGCCTGCCTGTCGGCGATATACTAATCAGTAGAATCTTCCTGCCGTTTAGGGCCATCCCCATTTTGCACCCGGTCTTGCAGATTATGCAGCGCATCCGGCTGGGAAAAATAAATACAGCTATCCTTAAAGAGTATGGCCCAGTTGGACCAGCGGTTGCTGTAATCATCTTCTTCCACCCAGTCAGGAACTATACGGGAGGCAGCCTGCAGACCGGCCTTAAAGGAATTAATAACCATCTCGCCCAGATGGGTACAGCCCGATTTTCCCATCAGGTTTTGTTTTACAATCTTGTTAAAACCAGGCCCTACCTGTACACCAACCATTTTATCCATATTATCCAGTCCGATCTGGCATACTTCCCCAAAAGGGGTAACCGGGCCGGTAACCTCTGCCTCCATAATAGTATAAGTATAATAATCAATGAGCATACGGGTACGGATATCATGCATATCGTCTTTCCAGTGGCCTAGAACCTCAACGCCTTTCCCAGGAATATAGTTTACCTTATACTTCTCTGATTGTTCATACATTACTTCATCCTCCTAATTATACATATTGCCAACAAAAATCCCCCAGCTCCCATAGCAGACCTAAAGGTAAAAGACAAAAATAACACAGCAACCTTAATTGGCAAAGATACTTTGATCGAATTACTGCACATTATAGGAACTTAGCTTTTAAGAAATTATAAGTTCATTGTTACGCAAAATCAATCATTAAAAGCATTCAGCTAGATTATTTATCGCGCATAATACTCTGAAACTTCTTAAATGCTGAGGCTCCAAGGGCAGAGTACAATCTAAAAGATGGGTGTGCTATAATGCAGATAATTCTTTTATATAGGGAGATATGATTTGGATATTATCACTTCACATAATGCGCTGGATTTCGATGGATTAGCCAGTATGGTCGCGGCGGGCAAGCTTTATCCCGGTGCGATACGGGTGTTTTCCGGCACTATTAATAAAAACGTCAAGAAGTTCATGGCTTTGTACAAAGATTCACTGTTCATCAAAGCACCCAAGGAGATTAATCCAAACCAGGTAAAAAGGTTGGTGGTCGTGGATACGGCCAATGCTAACCGATTGGGTCAGCTAAAATCTGTGTTGGACAATAATAATCTGGATATTCACATTTATGACCATCATCCAGTTTCAGCAGACGATCTTAAAGGCAGTCTGGTCGAGATTCATCCCACCGGAGCGGCAACTACGATTTTGGTTGAAAAGATCATGGATCGCAATATACCTATAAGTCCTTTTGATGCTACTATCTTGGCTCTGGGTATCTATGACGATACCGGGAGTATGCTGTTTCCAAACACCACTGCCCGAGATGCTTATGCCGTAGCCCACCTGCTTAGTTGTGGAGCGAACCTGTCCGTAGTGGCTAATTTTATGGAGAAGCCTTTCTCCGAACAACAACGCCTGGTGCTGCAAAAATTATTGGAGACATCTATACATAAGAAAGTAAGTGACTTAGACATCGTACTGGCGATTTATGACGGTAATGAGTTTATACCCGGCCTGGATCTGGTAACCTATCGCCTGCTGGAAATGGAAAATTGCGATGCCGTTTTCGTAATTGCCCTGATGGAAGGGAAGGTTAATGTGATAGGCAGAAGCCGCAGCAATAACCTTAAGGTTAATCAGGTTCTTCAAAATATGGGAGGCAGAGGCCATGACCGGGCTGCTTCAGCTGTAATAAAAAGCAGGGATTGCCAGGAGATTATGGAAAAAATCCTGCAAAATGTGGAAGAACTCATCCATCCGTTGATTGTAGCCGGAGATATTATGACCAGTCCGGTCAAGACACTGCCTCCAACGATTAGCATGGAGGAAGCCGGCGGGATTATGCTCAGGTACGGGCATACCGGGATGCCGGTGGTGGAGGATGACAATATAGTAGGGGTTATTTCCCGGCGTGACGTAGACAAGGCCAGGATACACGGACTTGGTCATGCGCCGGTCAAGGGGTTTATGACCAGTAAGGTTTTGTCGATATCTCCGCAAACAACAGTAAGCGAAATTCAGAAGATAATGGTAGAACATGATATCGGACGTTTGCCGGTAATCGATAACGGCCGTCTGGCCGGTATCGTCTCCCGAACCGATATACTTAGAACTTTGCATGGCGAAGACTACCCGGAAGATCATGAAGTGCTTTTTCTGCTGCCGGAAGGCTCCTGGGAAAACTGCGCTGAGTTGATGGATAAAAGCTTGCCCGCGCAGATTATTTATTATTTAATTACAGCCGGTGAAGTTGCCCAAGACCTCAAAGAAGTCGTCTATTGTGTGGGAGGCTTTGTTAGAGATCTTTTCCTTAAGGTTCCTAATTTTGATATGGATCTGGTTGTAGAAGGGGATGGACAGAAGCTGGCCACCGAATTGGCGGAGCGGTTAGGGGGGAAAGTGCGGGTACATGATCGTTTTCGCACCGCAGTTGTTACTTTGCCGGATGGCACTAAAATAGATGTTGCCACTGCCCGTACCGAGTATTATGAATATCCGGCCGCCTTGCCCAAAGTGGAAAAGTCATCCCTTAAGGAAGACATGTACCGACGCGATTTCACTATAAATACTTTGGCTATCTGCTTGAATCCGGGCCACTTTGGGGATCTGATAGATTATTTCGGAGGCCGTAAGGATTTGATGAATGGCAGTATACGTATTTTGTACAATTTCAGCTTCGTTGAGGATCCCACCCGTATATTACGGGCCATACGCTTTGAGCAGCGCTACCGGTTTACGATTGAAGCCGATACGCTGCGTTTTGCCCGCGATGCCATAGAACGACGGATGTTGGGGCGCCTTTCCTACAAGAGGATTTTGGCGGAATTAATTCTCATATTAAACGAAAAGGATCCGGTACCTGCCCTGGAGAGAATCAGGGGAACCGGGGTGTGGAAATATCTGCTGCCGGAAATTGACGTTGATGATGTAAGCTGGAAAACCATCAAGAGAGTCCCTGTAGTTATGGGTTGGTGGGAAGAACAATATTATAGCCGCAAAATAAAACCTTGGCTAATCTATATAGTGGTTTTCTTTGCTCAATTATCGTTTGAACAGGTTGAAGCTGAGATGCAGCGCTATCCTTTCGACCGTTATGCCAAAGGCTGCATTATGGATTCCCTAGGTATTCCTGCACTGGCCGAAGATATCAGTCGCAGATCCTATCTTAGTCCCAGTGATCTGGACAAAATGATTGCCAGTGTGACTAATGAAAATCTGATCTACCTGCTATTATGTATTAAGGATGAGGAAGCCTGGGATAGGGTGGCCAGATATCTGGATCTCAAGGACAAGATAGAGTTGGAAGTGAATGGGTATGATCTGTTAGAGCTGGGGCTCAAGCCCGGCCCAATCTTCAAAGAGATTCTGGACGAGCTTTATTATCTTAAACTGGATGAGAAGATTCATA
The DNA here is from genome assembly GCF_000983115.1 of Syntrophomonas zehnderi OL-4. GTDB lineage: Bacteria > Bacillota > Syntrophomonadia > Syntrophomonadales > Syntrophomonadaceae > Syntrophomonas_B > Syntrophomonas_B zehnderi. The sequence goes on along the minus strand of NZ_CGIH01000038.1, from coordinate 83,437 downwards.
ATTATGAGGATGAGGTTAATACATTAAAACAATGGATAGAAGAAGGGAGATTCACTCATGCAGTCCGTATATGAAATGATGATCGCCCTGCCGGCCATTCTTATCGCCCTTACCTTCCATGAGTATGCCCATGGCCGGGTAGCTGACTGGTTAGGTGACGATACGCCTTATTATCAGGGGCGTCTGACGATCAATCCGCTGCCCCATATAGATTGGATGGGATTTTTCATGTTGCTTTTTTTCCACTTTGGTTGGGCCAAACCCGTACAGGTGAATCCCTACAACTTTAAAAATGTCACTGTGAAAAAAGGCATGATGCTGGTATCGTTGGCGGGTCCGGTGATGAATATTATGCTGGCTTTGGGCGCCCTGCTAATTTTACGTCTGTTAGGTGGGCACAACAGCAATACATTATTAATGCTTGTCGTTCCCCTGGTGCAGATAAATATAATCCTGGCCGTTTTTAATCTGCTGCCGATTCCACCGCTGGATGGTTCTAAGGTTCTGGCCGGTTTGCTCCCTGACTCCGGTGCCCAGTTTATGTATAAACTGGAGCCGTACGGGCCTCTGATACTATTACTGCTTATTTTTACTAAAGTTGCCGGATTTATTATCTGGCCTCTCTATAATATTCTGTATGCCTTGCTGTATGGAATTGTGTTTTAGTAAGATTTTTAATAGACGCGGATTACGCGGATTACGCGGATTCACGCGGCAACCTTAATTATGAACGCAGTTCATATCAGTAGTCCCCGTAGGGTGTTTTAATAGACACAGATAACACAGATAAGACAGATTTACACAGATTATTTTTGATTAATAAAACGCTATCAGGAGCATAAATGTAGATGCTCAAAGAATTGGCAATTTGCAGGGCGACCTTTGGTCGCTCCGATGTAGCGGAAGCTTTAGCTTCCGGCGGGGTTTTAATAGACACAGATAACACAGATAAGACAGATTTACACAGATTATTTTTTGTTAATAAAACGCTATCAGGAGCATTAATGTAGATGCTCAAAGAATTGGCAATTTGCAGGGCGACCTTTGGTCGCTCCGATGTAGCGGAAGCTTTAGCTTCCGGCGGGGTTTTAATAGACACAGATAACACAGATAAGACAGATTTACACAGATTATTTTTTGTTAATAAAACGCTATCAGGAGCATTAATGTAGATGCTCAAAGAATTGGCAATTTGCAGGGCGACCTTTGGTCGCTCCGATGTAGCGGAAGCTTTAGCTTCCGGCGGGGTTTTAATAGACACAGATAACACAGATAAGACAGATTTACACAGATTATTTTT
>NZ_CGIH01000038.1:0-82127 GCF_000983115.1 Syntrophomonas zehnderi OL-4 | reverse complement strand
TTGGTCGCTCCGATGTAGCGGAAGCTTTAGCTTCCGGTGGGGTTTTAATAGACACAGATAACACAGATAAGACAGATTTACACAGATTATTTTTGATTAATAAAACGCTATCAGGAGCATAAATGTAGATGCTCAAAGAATCGGCAATTTGCAGGGCGACCTTTGGTCGCTCCGATGTAGCGGAAGCTTTAGCTTCCGGTGGGAAGCAAAGCTTTCCCATCTGTATCGCGAACCATTTTCAAAGGTGGTTGTGGACTCCGTCCATGGGGGGTTAATAGGAAATAGATCCGGTAAGGAGACAGGATCATGGAATACATGGTAAACCTGGAACAGTTTTACGGACCGATGGATCTGCTGCTATATCTGATAGAAAAGAATGAGATGAATATCTATGATATTTCCATTGCCCTGATAACAGATCAGTATATGGATTATATACGGGCGACTGAGCATATCGATCTGGATCAGTTGGGAGAATTTCTGGTTATGGCTTCGTATCTGCTGAATCTTAAATCAAAGATGCTCCTGCCTGATCCGGTGGAACCATCGGAAGCGGATCAGGAGAGCCCGGACCCCCGGGAGGAATTGGTTAATAAATTGGTAGATTATAAGCGTTTCAAGCTGGCGGCAGAACTGTTGGGAGAAAGACTTAGCGATGATTATCCGCGCATTTTTTATCGCCACGGAAGCACAGTACTGCCTGAGCCAGAAAGTGAGTTGAGCGCCACTCCCAGATCCCTGCACAGGGTATATGTAAGGCTTTTGCAGGATATGTTGGCTCAGGATAAATACCAGATTCCCCAGGGCGATATTAATGTAGGCGAAAAAATGTCTGAAATAGAACACAAACTTAAATTGGCCGGTCGTCCGGTTCACTTCCTGGAACTCTGCCACCGGGATTTAGGCCGCAGGGAAATCCTGGCTTTATTTTTAGCTTTGTTGGAGTTGATTCGTTTGGGTAAAGTGACCGCTTTGCAGGAAAAAAGATTTGGCGAAATCAGGATGGTGATAAAATGTTAATGCAAGATGACATCAAGGCGGCGATTGAAGCTGTGCTTTTTGTCAGTGGGGAAAGGGTTGGGTCTCAGGAGCTATCCCATCTGTTAAATATCAGTGAAGCTGATTTAAAGCAGGTCATGCAGGAAATGATGCTTGAATATCAGCAGGAGAAAAGAGGATTGCAGATCATGGCCCTGGAAGGCGGATATATAATGGGTACCAAGCCCGAATATGCCGGGGTGTTAAGCCAAATGATCAAACCGGTTCGTCTGCGGCTATCTCCGGCTGCCCTTGAAACCCTGGCTATCATCGCCTATCAGCAGCCGGTAACCAGAGCCGAAATAGAGCAGCTCCGCGGCGTAAAAGTAGAACGTATCTTAACCAATCTCTTGGAACGCGGTTTGATAAAGGAAGATGGACATAAGGCAGTTATCGGCAAGCCCATTATCTATAGAACCACCTATGAGTTCCTCAAAATATTTGGACTGTCTAGTTTAAATGATTTACCTGCCTTGGAGGTGAAGTAGATGAGTGAACGCAATATTGAGGAAGAGATTAAGATAAGAGCCCAGCAAAACCGAAGCCTGGCTAAGTATATGAGCAGCACCCGGGATCTGGTGGAGGAACAAATCCGTAAAGCCCAAGAACGGGGAGATTTTAATAATTTAAAAGGAGCCGGCCAACCTATAGATCTTTCCGAAAATCCTTACGAACCTCCGGAACTCAGGATGGCTTTCAAGATCCTGAAGGAAAACGATTTTGCGCCTTACTGGATTGAATTGGGCAAGGAAATAGATGCTGACCTTGCTAAACTAGAGGAGGAACTTGATTACTTTAAACGCTATATCCAGCTGTTCCTGGCCGACAGACATGGCCGCCAGGCCATGCAAAAATTCCGGGACAAAAAAGAATTGTTTTATTATCAAAGAAGGCTGAGTCTTAAAAAGATTGATAAAAAAATTCTGGATTACAATCTGCAATGCCCTACATTTCGACTGGGTAGAGCCAATCTGGATATTGAAAATGAAATGATGAAAACAATTCTGGCCATTGAAAACTTAATTGAAAATACGACCCAAGGAGGAAATGGACGCAGATAACAGACTTTTTTCGGAAACGCATCCCGGAAAGAGACTGTTATCTGCGTCCATTTATGATGCATATACCTGGCCTTGATGGGAACTATATGGAAAAACGGGAGATTTTAGATGTGCTATATAGTTGCCATATTGCTGGGGTGCCTGGTAAGCCTGTCTTTTTTTTATGGTCATGGACGTATTACCATCGAAATATTTGAGCAAGATCATGTCCAGGGCATCAAGCTGGACATCAAAATCCCTTTTTACCAGAAAAAAGGGGAATATGATTTTAGTGACCCCAGGCTGCATCTTTGGGAGGCCCTGCTGGTTGATCGTATGAACAGCAAGCCTGCTGGTCAGTCGGGATTTAATGGTGCCGCCCTAAAAAATGTTTTGCGAAAAATATCCGCGCTTTATCACACTTCCCCCTTGGAAAAAATGCGTTTTGATATCATCCAGAAAACCCTGTCATATTTAGTGGTAGATAACCTGGAATGGAAAACTACCACCGGCGGGAATGACGCCATGCAGGCAGCATTGCGTAGCGGTTGTTTCTGGGCGCTGCAGAGCTGGGTAGCTGTGTTTATTAGTCTGCATTGTCGGCTTAATCATTTGCAATTGGCAGTTAAACCTGATTTTGCCAATAATATATTTTTAAGTAATTTTGCCTGCATATTAAAAATGCGGATCGTACATATTATTATCATAGTGTTCTATATTTTAGCATGGAAAGTCAGGTGGTGGATAAATGGAATCACAACAGACTCAGCCGAACAGCCGTCCCATTGAAGGGCTAATGAAAACGGCTATGGAAAGTATAAAAGAGATGGTGGATGTAAATACCGTAGTCGGTGATGCAGTTGAGACCAATGATGGCACTGTAATAATTCCCATATCCCAGGTTGCCTGTGGTTTTGCTGCCGGTGGAGGGGAATACGAATTCGATAACGCCTGCAAAAGTACCCAGCTTCCTTTTGGCGGCGGCAGCGGCGCCGGGGTTTCAGTTAAACCGATTGGTTTTTTGGTAGTCAGAATGAATGATGTCCGCTTACTGGCAGTGAACGGTAATGGCCTGGCTGAAAGAGTTGTAGACCTGGCGCCACAGTTTATCGATAAAATCGAAGGCATCATGCAAAGAAAGGAAAGGAGTCGGGCTCAAAATCAGACTCCTCCAGAGTGTTGAGAAACTTTTTACTTAAACCAGCCATCGATAAATCTGGAAAAACTGAAAAATAATTAAAAAAACAGGAAACAGCTCGGCAACAAGCCGGGCTGTTCTATTTTTCTGGCTGCCAACATAACTTTCTAAATAACAAGCGGATCGTCAACACCGGGGGCCGGTTTGCTATCAAGGTCGCTTGTGTTATCTGCGTATATTATCTACCGGCCTGCAGTAATGGGTTGAAAAATATAAGGCGGAGGGAAATGTTTTGCTTAATGTAGTCTGGCTTTTGTTGTTGGTATCGGGGATAATTGTGGCCGGATTAAACGGAAATATCGAGGTGGTTACCCAGGCAGCCTTAGGCGCAGCCCGGGATGCGGTACAGGTCTGTTTTAATCTGATTGGAATCATGGCCCTGTGGTTAGGGATTATGAAAATAGCTGAAAAAGGCGGTTTGATTAACGGATTGGCCTGGCTGCTAAGGCCTTTGTTGGTTAAGCTGTTCCCGGGGGTGCCTCCCCGGCATCCCGCCATGGGAGCTATCATCCTTAATCTGAGCGCAAATGTTTTAGGGCTTGGCAATGCTGCCACTCCTTTTGGGATGAAAGCCATGCAGGAATTGCAAAAATTAAACAATGACAGTAAAGAGGCCTCGGCGGCTATGTGCACTTTTCTGGCTTTAAATACTTCCTGCATAACGCTAATCCCGGCTACCATCATCGGGGTCAGGGCTTCCTTTAAATCAGCCGACCCTACCGAAATCGTAGGAGCGTGTATATTTGCCACTAGCTGCGCTATGATAATAGCCGTTTCCCTGGACTATTTCTTCAGAACCTACAGCCACTGGGGGAGGAAATAAGTTATGTTCATGTCCATACTGACTGCGGTTTCCCGCTGGGCTATTCCGTTTCTGCTGCTGGTCGTGCCCGTCTATGGTTTTTGCAAACGGCTGCCTGTATATGAGACCTTTGTGGAAGGGGCAGAAGAGGGCTTTTATACCGCTGTCAGGATTATCCCCTTCCTGGTCGGTATGATGGTAGCCATTTCAGTATTTAGGGCCTCCGGAGCCATGGATTATCTTATTCAAGCCTTGCTGCCGTTGATGCAGAAATTAGGCGCACCAGCCGAAGTGCTGCCTTTGGGGGTAATGCGCCCCTTATCCGGCAGTGGGGCCTTAGGGCTGGCTACCGAGCTTATAAAAGTATATGGCCCGGACTCAATGATAGGCCGCATGGCTTCCGTCATGCAGGGCACTACCGACACCACTTTTTTTGTTCTGACCGTCTATTTCGGATCGGTAGGCATTAAAAAATACAAATACGCTCTCATCACCGGTCTCAGTGCCGACATTACCAGCCTGGTTGCTTCCATTTATATCTGCAACCTGCTGTTTTAGCAGTTTAATTTAGATTTTTTGCAGGTCTTAGATTGATACCGAGCCAGTAAATTCAAATTATATGTATGTTATAATTTAAATCTAGGGACACGTTCGATTCTTATACTGTCCCCATTGATCGGGTTTAATTATAAATAAAGAAGATGAGGTTTTGATTAAGAAAATAGCCAGTCGCAACAAATTTCGGTATGTATTGATTGTTTCGATGAGTTTGATGTGGATTGTGGTATATCTGCAGCGTGTTAATATTGGGGCACTGCTGGTTGATGCACGTTTTTTGCAAGAGTTGGGACTGGTCGGACAAACTGCCCAACAAGGGCTGTTGATGACAGTTTTTCTGTTGGTTTATTCTCTTGCCAATATTGCAGCCGTACCGATCAGCAACCGATTGGGATCCCGAAAAGCGATTTTGCTAGGGATATTCATTGCTTCTGGAGCCATGCTGGCCGGAGGGTGGATGGGATCACTGGCAGCAATCCTTATGGTACGGGTGTTGTTGGGAATTGGCAACGGGATTCATTTTCCCAATATGAGTATTCTGGTTAAACGGTGGTTTCCTCCCCATGAGAGAGGAACAGCCAATTCCATGTACGGAGTAGGCGGTTGTGTGGGTATGATAGTGGCTTTCCCCTTGTTTTCCACAATAAATTCCCGTTTAGGCTGGGAGTTCAGTTTTTTTATACCCGCCCTTTTGGCCTTGTTATGCACTTTCCCCCTTTGGATGCGTTGGATATCGGATCGCCCCCAGGACAATCCATATATTTCTAAAGAGGAAATCAATTATATAACCGCATCTTATCAGAACCACCAAACCCATGTACCTGAAACGGCTCCAAAGATTGCAGGAGATAAATCCCTGCTGTTAAATCCATCTTTTATCCTGCTTTGTATCGCCTATACGGCGTTTTTATGCAGTTGGTGGGGAATATTAACCTGGATGCCGCAGTACCTGGTACAAGCCCGCCAATTTGATATAAACGGCACTTCCAATAATCTAGCCCTGGCTTATTTGGTGGCCGCGGTTGGAATTTTGACGGGGGGCAGATGGGTGGACAGAGCAGAGCGCAAAAGCAGTATAGCTATCTTGGCTTTGGTATGTGTGGCTGTAGCTACCCTGGGAATAGCCTTGGTTTCTTCACCTGTTCTGGCAATAGTCTTTATGGTGATGGCGGTAGGAATAAATGAATTTGTTTATCCGGCGGTTTGGTCAATGTTACAGATGTTGATGCCGGATAGTTTGATGGCGGCCGGTGCCGGGATCATGAGCGGAGTCAGCAATCTGATGTCAGCAGTTTCTCCCTTTGCTATCGGTTGGCTGATTCAGATGAGCGGCAGTTATGTGGGAGGATTATTGTTTCTGGTGACTATTTCTGGGTTAGGCGCGGTAAGCTGTGTGCTGCTTTACCAGCAGGGGTATTAAAGGGCGTCGCACCTTAATAATAATTGGTTGAGTGAGAGTAAGCTGGGTGTCTGCCACCAAAATTATTTTACGAAGTACTTCCTTATTTGCAGATAATTTGCTTGGGTGGCTGCCCCACACGATGTGCAGATCAGGGCGACCGGTAAAGTGGCTTTGGCTCCGGGTAATCCATCGAGTGGTTGCTGGAGCTTCCAATTGCTGTCACCGCAAACCGTGCATCGGGTGCGGCAGCCTTTTTGCTCGATATATTTGTTTACCATTTCATTGGTCACGTCTGGGTTAAAGGAATGTTTAGGGGTTTTTGCTTTTGCTGAAGTATCCATGCTGTAGCTCCTTCCGTCATTATCTATAATTATTATATCACTGCGCCATAAGCAGTATTTAAACTACCCCCTGGAAAATAATTACTGGTATTAAAAAAGACTACCTTCAGGCGGTTTGTTGACCTCAAGAACCGGGGAATAAATCAACTGCCTACACCCGCATATTTGTGCAATTCTAATTCTAGGCCAACGCATAAAACGATTTTATTAACCAAACAATAAACCAAAAACGAGAGATTATGTATAATGCTGACCGTAATAGACTTTGTTTTAGTAAGGGCAGGTGATTAGTAATGGAAACATATGACCTGATCGTCCTGGGAGGAGGACCGGCTGGTCTGGCAGCAGGAATGTACGGCGCCCGTGCCCGAATGAAAACGGCCATTATTGAAAAGGGCCGGCCGGGCGGACAGGCGGCTACAACGGAGGATTTGGAAAACTACCCCGGTTTTGGGCCGGGAACTACCGGGCCGGGTTTGACCCAGTCAATGGCTGACCATGCTCTGGCCTTTGGAGCTGAATTAATCAAGGATAACATAGTCGAATTGTTTTTGGAGGAATCACCCAAAAAGATAGTCTGTAAAAAAGAGACTTACCTGGCTCGTGCCGTTATTTATGCTCTGGGAGCGGAACCGCGTTTGCTTAATGTGAGCGGTGAGGGCAGGCTAAGGGGTAAAGGGGTTAGCTATTGCGCTACCTGTGATGCTGATCTTTTTGAAGAATTGGACGTAGTGGTGGTAGGCAGCGGTGATGCTGCCATAGAGGAAGCCGAATATTTAACGAAATTTGCCGAGAATGTAACCGTTATCGTAATCCATGAGGAAGGCAAGGTCGATGCCAACCGCGTAGCAGCAGAGAGGGCATTTAAAAATCCCAAGCTAAAATGGATTTGGAACAGTACCGTAAAGAGTATAAACGGTTCTGAACTGGTGGAAAACGTAACCTTAAAAAATATCAAAACCGGTGCAGAAAGCGATTACCCAACTAACGGTGTTTTTATCTTTATCGGCACGCTGCCTAATTCAGATTTATTACAGGGGCGGGTTGAACTGAATAAACAAGGTTACATTATTACTGACTACAAAATGGCGACCAATATTGAAGGTGTTTTTGCGGCGGGTGACGTTTGCGATAAATACCTGCGCCAGGTGGTAACTGCCGCCGCTGACGGAGCCATCGCGGCAGTAGCCGCAGAAAAATACGTACATGAAACCCAGTTATGGCAAAGTGAAGTGTTAAATTCGGAAAAACCAGTTTTGGTGGCCTATTATGATCCCACCGATATGACAGGTACTGAAAAGATAGGCCTGGTGGATCAATTTGTAAGCCGACATCAGGAAAAATTGGCTCTGGTCAAAGTGGACGCTACTCGCAATGAGCTGGTCGAAAGGCGTTATCATATTGACTTGAACCGCTTGCCGATGGTACAGCTGTTTAAAAAAGGGGAGTTAATTAACAGTATCTATGAGATCAGCAGCGTTAATTTGAGTCGCTTAACCGGTGTAAACTAAGGAGTGAGTTGAGCGTATATTGGCAATAGGAGAAAAGGTACTTGGTTTACCCGCGATATGTTTTATAAAGATGGTCAGAAAATAGATGAACTGTCCGGTCAGGAAATTATGCCCTGAAGATGTGGGGAGAAAAATAAGACAATATACGCAACCGGAGTAATCCATCAGCAACCGATCCTTTAATTAGCAGTCGATCCGGCAGGAAACCGCTGTCTCAATATAATTCAGAGAGACATTATGCCCGGGCAAAAAAATATGGGCTGGACGTGGTAACTATTGAAGATTATAATAGTTCAGAATTGAATGTTTGAGTTATGCAAACAACTCTCAATACTTGGCAAAAGGAGTAATAAAATGAGAAGTGATATTGAAATTGCCCAAAGTGCTACCCTTAAACCCATTTCTGAACTAGCCCAATACTTAGGTTTAAACGATGATGATATTGAGCTTTACGGAAAATATAAAGCTAAAATCGCGCTTAATACCTGGGAAAGGATTAAAAACCAACCAAACGGAAAATTGGTTTTGGTTACAGCTATTAATCCGACTCCTGCCGGAGAAGGTAAAACTACTACTACAGTGGGATTGGGAATGGCCTTAAACCGCTTGGGTCAGAAGGCCATTATTGCCTTGCGGGAACCTTCCCTGGGGCCGAGTTTTGGGGTCAAAGGAGGAGCCGCAGGTGGGGGCTATGCCCAGGTGGTACCCATGGAAGATATTAACCTTCATTTTACCGGTGATTTTCATGCGATAACCACGGCTCATAATCTGTTGGCAGCCATGGTGGATAACCACATTCACCAAGGTAATGCTTTAAATATCGACCCGCGCCAGGTGGTGTTGCGCCGGGTAATGGATTTAAATGAAAGGGCACTGCGCAATATCGTGTTGGGATTAGGCGGCAAAGCCGATGGAATTCCCCGCGAGTCAGGATTTGATATTACCGTAGCCTCGGAAATAATGGCGGCTTTGTGTTTGGCCAGTGATTTGATGGATCTAAAGGAAAGATTCAAACGTATAGTTGTAGCCTATACTTATGATGGTCGACCGATAACTGCAGATGATTTAAAAGCGGCCGGTTCCATGACTCTTCTGATGAAAGATGCCATCAAACCAAATCTGGTGCAGACCTTGGAAAACACTCCGGCATTTATTCACGGCGGGCCCTTTGCCAATATAGCTCATGGCTGCAATAGCGTAATGGCTACTCAGATCGGCTTGAAATTAGGCGACTATCTGATTACGGAAGCCGGATTTGGCGCGGATTTAGGAGCGGAAAAATTTCTAAATCTAAAATGCCGTTATGCAAATTTAAAACCCGATGCTATCGTGTTGGTAGCGACCATACGGGCGTTAAAAAACCATGGGGGCGTAACTAAGGACAAGCTGGCTGAGGTAAATATGGCAGCCCTGGAAAAAGGTATTGCCAATCTGGAAAAACAACTGGAAAATTTGAATTATTTTGGACCACCGGTGGTCGTGGCCCTCAACGAATTTCCAGGGGATACCCAGGAAGAAATCGAGCTGGTTAGACAGAAATGTGCTGCGCTGGGTGCAGAAATGGCATTATCACGAGTCTGGGCTGAAGGCGGTAAGGGCGGGGAGGAACTGGCCCAAAAAGTTATGGCAGCTACTGCCAAGCCCAGCCATTTTAATTTCTTGTATGAATTGGAACAACCGATAAAATCAAAAATAGAAACAATCTGTCAAAAAATTTACGGGGCTGCGGCAGTTAACTACAGTAAGCAAGCAAATGACCAGATTGCGCGATTTGAAGAACTGGGTTACGGAAACCTGCCTATATGCATGGCCAAAACCCAATATTCACTCAGCGATGACCCCAATGCATTGGGCCGTCCTACCGGGTTTACCATGACGATAAGAGAGGTCAGACTCTCGGCCGGAGCAGGATTTATTGTTGCCTTGGCTGGTACTATTATGACTATGCCGGGTCTGGGCAAAACGCCGGCGGCGGAAAAGATTGATATTCTGCCGGATGGAACTATCGTAGGTCTGTTTTAATAAAACCAAAGCTGATAACCTAAATAGTGTCCGCCAATACAGCAGTGGCTTTTTAGACCCTGAAAGATACTGATTGCTTATGAGTAACCCTGAATTATTAATTGTATTTAAGCTTTCGCCTTCCCCAAAAATTACTCAAATTCAGTGTTCCTCACAGCTTTCAGTATCAATTTACATATTACTAGGCGTACGATGTTAGCGGGGGTATTATTTTAAGATGAGCGTAAGCAGTTCGGCCCGGGTTTGAGGACGGGTTTCAAAGATTCCGCGCACGGCCGAAGTGACAGTAAGTGAACCGGGCTTTTTAATACCCCGCATGGTCATGCACATATGCTCAGCTTGAATGACCACACCCACCCCCATGGGTTCCAGGGTTTCATAAATACAGTCTGCGATTTGGGAAGTCAGTCGTTCCTGAAGCTGGGGTCTGCGGGCGTAGGCTTCAGCTACCCGGGCCAGTTTACTGATGCCTACCACTTTGCCGCCTTTGGGGATATAGGCAATATGCGCTACTCCATAAAAAGGCAGGAAATGATGTTCACACATGGAATAGATTGGGATATCCTTCACCAGAACCAGCTCATCATGATATTCAGTAAAAGAAACGTCCAAATACTTGCGCGGATCCACCTTCATACCCCAGAACAACTCATCGTACATGCGGGCAACTCGGGCAGGCGTATTGACTACCCCTTCCCGTTGCGGATCTTCGCCAATGGCCTCCAAAATCTGTTTGAAGGCCGCCTCAATCTTAAGCCTGTTATTATCTTGTTTATCCATTTTGTCCTCCTGCTTATGAGCTGAAATAATTAATCCGTTTGCATAATTCCTAGTTTTCATACATAATTCCGAGCCGAGGCCAAGGATTTTGGATCCTGGGATGTAAAACAACTGAATATGCAAAATCTTAATATACCTATAATAACAGATAGCTTTTCTAATTAATCAGCCAATTTAATAATTTATTCTACTTTTTTAACTGTATGCTAAGGTCAGTCTGCACGTCAGGCTTACGGCACATCAATGTCCGGCCCATCGTCAACTTTATTAAAAATAAACGCAGTTAGAGAGCTTATTTGTCCAAACTGCTGCTTATAGTTTGGGAGTTTATATTATTAGGTATACTATTACCGGGAAACTAGAGGATAATGGCATCTAAATGTAGAATATAAGAAAAACAAATCAATTCTTCTGAAGTGCAGGTGTTGTATGACAATTAATATTGCAGTAAGGAATGGCTTAAGTTGAGGATAGCGAAATATCTCGCCCACAGCGGTGTTGCATCCCGCCGGCGATGCGAGGAACTTATCAAAGCCGGGCAGGTTAAAGTAAATGGCACTGTGATTACCGCACTGGGAACCCAGGTTAATCCTGATGTTGATATAATTGAATTAAGAGGTGAAATCATTACCAACAGCCAGTTGGCCGTATATTATCTGCTTAATAAGCCCCCGGGCTATATTTGCAGCGTTTATGATCCCCAGGGGCGTTCTACGGTTTTGGATTTGATCGAGAATTGCGGTGGACGGATTTATCCGGTAGGGCGTCTGGATTATGATACCGCGGGCCTGATTATCTTGACTAATGACGGGGAGTTTGCCAATCTAATGGTGCACCCCCGCTATAAAATAAAGAAAACCTATGAAGCCTGGGTAAAAGGAAGGGTCAGGGAACAAGAACTTATGCCCCTTACCAAGGGTATAATGTTGGAGGATGGAATGACCGCTCCGGCTGAAGCTCGGCTGTTACGCGTCAAGGCTCAGGAAAGCCTGATAAAGATAGTTATCCATGAAGGCCGCAAAAGGCAGATAAAACGTATGTGTGCTGCGATCGGTCATCCAGTAATTCGACTGAAACGAACCGGGTTTGACTTTTTGTCTTTGGACGGTCTTCAAGAAGGCCAATATCGTTTTTTGAGCAGTAGTGAAGTCAAAGCTTTGAAAGAGTCTGCCGGGGAAAAAGCTTGTTTTGGGAATTAAACTGGAAAAACCTCAATAATACCGAGGATAAAGTATACCCTGGACTTTTCGATATATAATTTCAGGGGTTAAAACAAGCATCAAACTACAAAATAAGACTTGATTTGCAGCAATAATTCTAAGCTGGGATAGGGGATGAAAGTAAATGGCGGGTTTAGGAATAAGGCTACGCCTTGATTACGCAAGTCATGGAAAAACCAAAAAGCTGTTTCAGGGCAAAACGATGGAACAGTTGGCTGAGGATGTACGCCAGCATAAGGTCTCTTTGCTCAGGAATGTTCCCACACAGGGAATTCGCATTGATGATATTGACATGAGTGCTGAAGTATATTCAGTTTACGATGAAATTACCGGGCGAATGATCGCTTATGCCCCGGTCATAATTACCTTTACCGCAGATAGTATCGAAGATGCGATAAAGTTTTGCATGAAGGAAGAATTTAGAACCGTAGAGGTCTTGGAACCAGCCGAGTTGACCCTGTCCAAATTTGATGTGGAAAGATTAGTATTTAAAGTAAGTGAGGAACTGGTATCGTACAAAGAGCATTTATTGAAGAAAATTAATAATTGGAAATAGGTTGGGGGGGTAACTATGGGGAAAGTTACTTTAGAATCGATAATAGAAGCAGTCAATGATCTGCCGGCTTTGCCGCATGTGGCAACCAGGGTAATGGAATTAACAGAAGATCCGAATTCGACCGCCCAGGATATTAATGCCGTTTTAAATCAAGATCAGGGAATGACGGCCAAGGTATTAAGAATGGCTAACTCAGCCTTCTACGGTTTTCCCAGGCGTATTGCTACGGTAACTGATGCGACCGTTTATTTAGGATTCAAAACCGTGCGCAGTATCGTCATGGCTGCTTCAGTCAGTGATATTTTAAGCCAGGAGATAGAAGGCTATGCTTTAGCTCCCGGTGAACTGTGGAGACATTCCCAATGTGTAGCGATGGCCTCCAGACATATTGCCAAAAGAATAAAATTTGGTTTTGTTGATGTCGCGTATACGGCCGGCCTTTTACATGATATCGGCAAGGTGATTTTAAATAATACCCTTAAGGAAAGCTACCATGAAGTCGTAGCCCTGGTTACCGCTAATAATATACCCTTTCTGGATGCGGAAAATGAAATTTTAGGCTACAATCATGCTCTGGTAGGAGCCAAGATTGCGGAAAAATGGAATCTCCCTCAGGAATTGGTAGAGGCCATTGCCTATCACCACACACCTGAGCAGTCCGGGGTTAATAAAAACCTGACGGCTATCGTACATGTGGCCGATGCGATCTGTGTATCCATGGGTATAGGTATCGGGATTGACGGCATGCTCTATCCTTTCTCCGAGCAAGCCTTGAGCCAGTTGGCTTTGCAGGTGAGTGATATTGATATCTTGGTTTCCCAGCTGACCGATGTCTTTGTGGATCAGCAAAGTTTCTAATATAGACAAGGATAACAAAAAATGGCCCGGCAACCTTAATTATGAACGAAGTTCATGTCAGTGGTACCGGTTGGGTGATTTCTCCGAACGCCTTTACCTTTTTTTAACACGTCAATTATCCTGTGGTTAAAACCTGATTTAACCGGGGAGCTTAATTTGCCCCCGGTTTTTCCTTGCAAATTAATAGAAAGACAATTAAATAGATACTGATTAAGACTGATTTTTTAATTAACGATACGCTGAGGAAATGGATTTGACCACTTCGTTACTTAAATCTATTGGTTGTCTCTGTACTCATGGGGGTTTAGTATATGTATATTGTGGAAACGCAACATTTTGTTATCCTGGTAATGGCGCGGCTTGGCTGAAGAAATAAAGGGTGCAAATATTAAACTATAGAATTTTGGGCAACTTTTTATTGCTTTTCGTATAATTCTGTTATACCATTACTCAATATATAAGCATAAAAGATTTTCGCTCGGAAAGGGGCACAACTTGGCTAATGTAATTATTTTCGCAGGGGGATTTGGCAGCGGAAAGTCGGAACTGGTATTAAATTATGCGATACGGAAACGAGAACAGTCTGATCGTGTAGTTCTGGCGGATCTGGATCTGGTTAATCCGTATTTCGTTTCCCGGGATATTCGCAAAACCCTGGAAAATATGGATATAAGGGTTGTAGCACCGAGCGGAGAACTATCCTTTGGGGATGTCCCCAATATTCCCGCTGAGATTATTGGACTGCTACGGCAGGAAAATGATATGATCATCGATTTGGCCGGAGATGAAGTGGGAACTTTGGTATTGGGGTATCTGAGCAGATATATAAAGGATAGATACTATGAATTTTATATGGTAATAAACCCCTACAGACCATTTGCACAGGATTTAGAGAGTGTTACGGAATTAAAACAGCTTCTGGAGGGAGCAGCCCATATACCTTTTACCGGTATAGTCAGCAATCCTAATCTTTTAGGGGAAACCACCCCTGAAATAATCAGAGCTGGGCATGAGAAAGTCCGGGGATACGCCCAGGAGATGAACCTGCCGATTCGTTTATTGACTGTAGAATCAAAATTTCATGATGCACTCGTTAACCAATATGGAGAAATACTGTTAGGTATTAACCTCTATTTAAAGCCTGACTGGATGTAGGAATTCTTCAAAGGAGGAAAAGTAGGATGGCAAAAGGCAGGGTTCGTTTTTTTACCGACCGGTGCAAGGCGTGTGAGCTGTGTGTAAAGTTTTGCCCTAAAGGTATATTAGGGCTTGATGAAGAGATCATCAATACCCTAGGCTACCATCCGGTTAACATACTGCATCCGGAAGATTGTAACGGATGTGGTATTTGCGCCCTGATGTGTCCGGATATGATTATTGAGGTAGAAAGGGAGTGATGATATGCCTAAGGTTTTGATGAAGGGCAATGAGGCCTTGGCGGAAGGTGCGATTATCGCTGGTTGCAGAGGTTTTTTTGGCTATCCCATTACTCCTTCCAGTGAAATAGCTGAGTATATGGCTAGAAAACTTCCCAAGCTGAATGGTGTTTTTGTCCAAGCGGAGAGTGAACTGGCTGCCATTAACATGGTATATGGAGGAGCTTCCACCGGTCAGAGGGTAATGACCGCCTCATCAGGTCCGGGCATCAGCTTGAAACAGGAGGGTATATCCTTCATTGCGGAAGCAGAGTTACCCTGCCTGATCGTAAATATATCCAGGGGAGGGCCGGGACTGGGCGGCATTCAACCGGCTCAGTCGGATTACTTTCAAGCTACCCGCGGTGGAGGACACGGGGATTATCGCACCATGGTACTGGCACCCTCCAGTGTGCAGGAAATGATGGATTTTGCCGTTACCGGCTTTGAACTGGCTGACAAATATAGAAGTCCGGTTATGATTATGGCTGAAGGTACGCTGGGTCAGATGATGGAACCTATTATCATGAGAGAACCGGTAACTAAATTACCTGAAAAACCTTGGGCCGTAACCGGCTGCCGGGGCAGAAAACCTAATATTATAAATACCTTGCACTTATCAGCAGAATACCTGGAAGAACGTAATCATCATTTGCAAAATAAATATACCTCCATGGCGCTTAATGAAAAACGGGCCGAATCATTTCAAACCGAGGACGCCGAATTAGTGGTGGTGGCCTTTGGATTGATGGCGCGCATCGTCAAAAAGGCGGTTATGGAAGCACGCCAACAAGGTGTTAAAGTAGGTATGATCAGACCCATTACCCTATGGCCTTTCCCCGATGAAGCTATCCGGCAGGCCGTAAATAGCGCCAAACGTTTTTTGGCGGTAGAGATAAGTATGGGTCAGATGATTGAAGATATCAGGCTGGCGGTAGCCGGGCGGGCACCAGTGGAATTTTACGGGCGCATTGGAATCACCCCCAATCCTGAGGAAATCTACCAGGAAATTATGCGGATTGCTCAAAGGGAGGGATACTAATGAAAGTTATAGCCCGTCGTCCGGAAAGCCTTACCGAGGCTAAATTTCACTATTGTCCAGGATGCACCCATGGCATTATTCATCGTTTGATAGGTGAATGCCTGGATGAATTAAACCTGCGGGAAAACGCGATAGGCATTTGTCCGGTAGGATGTGCCGTTCTGGCTTATGAATATTTCAACTGTGATATGCTGGAAGCAGCTCATGGCCGGGCTCCAGCTATTGCGACAGCTATAAAAAGATTACAGCCTAATAATACGGTTTTTACTTATCAGGGAGACGGCGACCTGGCCTCTATCGGTATGGGTGAAATCGTGCATGCATCTCTGCGGGGAGAAAAGATAACCGTGGTTTTTGTCAATAACGCCATTTATGGTATGACCGGTGGGCAAATGGCACCCACCACCTTGTTGGGACAGGTTACCACCACCTCTCCCTACGGCAGAAATAAAGACTTTGAAGGTTATCCGGCCAAAATGGCGGAGTTACTATCTCAAAATGAAGGTTCCGCCTACATCTGCCGCACCGCCGTTAACAATCCGGCCAATGTAATCAAAACTAAAAAAGCCATAAAGAAGGCCCTGCAGATTCAGCAGCAGGGACTGGGTTTCACCATGGTGGAGATATTATCAACCTGTCCTACTAACTGGGGATTGAGCCCCCTGGATGCACTTGACTGGGTAGAAGAAAAAATGATTCCTTATTATCCACTGGGTGAGTTCAAAGTTAAGGAGGACTAGCAGGATGGAAAAAGAAAAGCAGATATTGTTTGCAGGATTTGGAGGACAGGGCGTATTGTCCATGGGTCAATTTCTCACCCATGCAGCCATGGAAGTCGGCAAGAATGTATCCTGGGTTCCTTCCTATGGTGCGGAAATGCGCGGAGGGACTGCGAATTGCCTGGTAACGATTGCCGATGATGAAATCAGTTCCCCATTAACCGAACATCCTTTAATGGCCGTTATAATGAACCGGCCTTCCCTGGATAAATTCGAAGACAAAATCCAGCCAAACGGAACCGTAGTTTTGAATTCTTCTCTAGTGGATCGTAAGCCTGTCCGCGAAGATTTGACGGTGCTGGAAGTTCCGGTTAACGAGTTGGCAGAGGAAATTGGCAATCCTCGAGGAGCCAATATGATTTTGCTGGGTGCTTATCTGGAAAAGACTGCCCTTGTGGAAACCCAGCAGGTTTTAGGGTTCTTTGAGGAAATTTTTAAAGGCAAAAAACAAGCCGTTATTGACAAGAACAAAGAAGCCTTTTTAGTCGGCGTGGCTTATGCTAAGAAAGAGTGGCTATAGATATGGGCGGGTATTTATAATTAATCCCTTAAAAATCAATGCGGGAAAATTAATTGTTGCCGTAGGATTATAAGTCCTACGGCCAATTTTTTTTAAAATTCAAAGAGCCATTTGTCTTATTATACCGATCTGTTTCCGTATACTTTAGTTCCCAAGTTTGACCTAAAAAACAAATCCTCCAATATGGATTTTTCACAATTCATAGGTAATCATTGGTCTGCTTATAAACAACTTTGATTAACCATAATTTTGTAAAACCCTTATTGGAGGAATGCCAAGCAATAAAAGGACTATTTATAACCTATTCTTCATTTTTAGCTTCTACAGCTTCTCCTGCTTCGGCTGCTTCGTTTTCAGATGCTTCATCTTCGGTAGTAGCCCGACTGGGTGCTAAGATTGTGACTATAACCGCATCAGGATCACTTAAGAAAGTTACCCCCTGAGGTGGCGTAATATCACCTACGGTTACGTTATTACCAATTTTTAAATCAGATATATCATAAGTAATATTATCAGGTAAATCCTGAGGCAAACATTCTACCTCGATTTCGGTTAAACCTGCTTGTATTATCCCGCCTTCTTTAGTTGCTGCTTCCTCACCGATTATATGAACAGGCACAGAACTCGTAAATTTTTCCGTCATGCTGACCGTCATAAAGTCTATATGGATGATCTTACCTGTCACAGGATGGTTTTGATATTCGCGAACTACCGATATAAGTTTTTTAGGTTCGCCACTTATATTCAGGTTAAAAATACTATGCACCCCGTGGGTTTTAAATTCCTTCAGGGTGGGTTTGGCCGCCAGCATAACAGGTATAGGTTCCTGGTCTTTTCCATATATTATAGCTGGAATATAATCATCCTTTTTAGATTTGTTTAAGTAGGACTTGGTCGATAATTCCCTTTTCTGGCAGATAAGCGTTGGAGCCGAAAATGCCATTAAAATCACTCCTTAGGTATAGTAATAAGAAAATTATTACTATTTTGTTTTCTACATTAAATCATTATACTATTAAAATTTATAAATGTCCAAAACGCCGAAAAATCCTCAATCCCAAAACCTGTTTAATATTTATACTTTCTTTACATACTGACCGATAATCTTGACCCCGTCTTTACCACTTTCTGATTTATGATAACAATATGGTTTTCCCGGCGGGCATCAATGATGCCATCGGCTCAAGCAACCTGCCTAAGCTTAAGCTGGGTAAAGCCTAATTTTTTAAAAGGAAAGGGATGATAGGATGGATTTAATTATAAGCGGTATTGTTGCTGTAGGATTGCTGGTATTCCTGTTTTATTGTCTGATGAAGGCGGAGGAACTGTAATGAAAACGATTGATATTATGCAAATATTGTTTTTTCTTGTGGTTCTTTCCACCCTGGCTATCCCCTTGGGACGTTACATGGCCAGGGTGTATATGGGAGAGAAAGGTTTTCTGGATCGCCTAATGCTTCCTTTTGAAAAACTGATCTATAGAATTTGCGGGGTAAATGAGACGGAAGAAATGGGCTGGCGGCAGTATGCCGGGGCCTTGCTGATTTTTAATCTGGCCGGTTTTTTGTTGCTGTTTATTTTACAGTTAATACAAGGCGTCTTACCCTTTAACCCGCAAAAAATGGCTGCGGTAAAGTGGGATTTAGCTTTAAATACCGCTATAAGCTTTATGACCAATACCAACTGGCAAGCCTATGGCGGGGAAAGCACCATGAGCTATTTTACCCAAATGACTGGCATGACGGTACAAAACTTTGTTTCAGCAGCAACGGGTATGGCAGTTGCCGTGGCTTTGATAAGAGGATTAACCCGGCGCAACAGTAAAACCCTGGGAAACTTTTGGGTGGATCTGACCCGTTCTGTTACCAGGATTTTACTCCCCATTTCCTTTGTTCTGGCATTGGTTTTGGTATCGCAGGGAGTAATTCAGAATCTGCATCCTTATCAGACGGTGCAAACCCTGGAGGGGAAACCTCAGGTACTGGCCATGGGGCCGGTGGCCTCCCAGGAAGCCATCAAAGAGCTGGGTACGAATGGCGGAGGTTTTATGAATGCCAATTCCGCCCACCCCTTTGAAAATCCGACTCCCCTGACTAATTTTTTGGAGATGCTGGCTATTCTGGTTATTCCAGCAGCACTTCCCTTTACTTTTGGGCATATGTCTGGTGACAAACGTCAGGGACGGGCCATTTTTTTAGCAATGCTGATCCTGTTTATGGCAGCCAGTGGAATCACATATTACAATGAGGCGGCCGGCAATCCTCAGCTGGCTATCAGGGGTGTAACCGGCCCCACTGCCATGGAAGGCAAAGAAGTACGTTTTGGCATAGTCAATTCGGCCCTTTGGTCAACGGTGACTACCGCTAGTTCATGCGGTGCCGTGAATTCCATGCATGACAGCTTTACCCCCCTGGGTGGTATGATACCCCTTTGGTTGATGATGCTGGGGGAAAACGTTTTCGGCGGGGTTGGCTCAGGTCTGTATGGTATGTTGGCTTTTGTAATTATCACTATTTTTATTGTAGGTCTGATGGTGGGCCGAACTCCGGAATATCTGGGCAAGAAAATTGAAGCGCGGGAAATGAAAATGGTTACTTTGGCTATTCTGATACCGGCAGCTTCTATTTTGCTGGGCAGTGCTACCGCCGCGGCAACACCAAGTGGGACTGCATCCATATTAAACCCTGGGCCCCATGGTTTATCCGAAATATTATATGCTTTTTCTTCTTGTACTGGTAATAACGGCAGTGCCTTTGCAGGATTAAACGCCAATACCCTTTTTTATAATCTGATGTTAAGTGCAGCTTTGCTGGCTGGACGGTTTGGGGTCATATTGCCGATGTTGGCAGTGGCCGGCAGTATGGGGGCTAAATCGTCAATTCCGGCCGGAGCTGGAACTATTTCTACTCACAACAGTATGTTTGTCGGTTTACTGATAGTAACCGTTATAATCGTGGGTGCTCTCACTTTTTTCCCGGCCTTGGCTCTAGGTCCGCTGCTTGAGCAAATGATCATGCTGGGAGGATAATTTAAAAAATATTTTTTTAGAATCAGAATGACTTAAGAATATGAATTGCGAGATTTTAAAGGGCAGGCCATCATGTTTCCCGTAGCGGATGCTTCAGTCTTCGCGCCAGGAGGCTAAAGTCTCCCCGGCCGGAAAAGTATTTGGGCAGCAGACGCCTTTGAGCCCTGAGGAGTTAAGTTAGAAGGAGAGATGACAAAATGGCAATATATAAGGGGGATTATCCCGCCGATAAACAGATGCCAACCCTGCCTGCAGAGATTATTATACCGGCTCTGGGAGAGGCTTTTAAAAAACTTAATCCCCTAAGTTTGTGGCGCAATCCAGTTATGCTGATAGTAGAAGCAGGGGCTTTGCTTATCACTCTGTTAATTATAAAAAATCTCTTGACCGGACAGGTGGATACGATTGGATTTAACCTGCAGATAGCTATTTGGTTATGGATTACGGTTTGGTTTGCCAACTTAGCCGAAGCAGTAGCCGAAGGGCGGGGCAAGGCTCAAGCGGCCGAGCTGCGCAAAACCCGTTCCTCGGTTATAGCTAAAAAAATGACCGGGTCAATAGTAACCGAGATTGCTGCCAGTGCATTACGTAAAGGTGATCTGGTTAAAGTAGAGGCGAATGATATAATTCCCGGTGATGGCGAAGTGGTGGAAGGGATAGCTTCCGTGGATGAAAGTGCCATAACGGGTGAATCGGCCCCCGTAATACGTGAATCGGGAGGGGATCACAGTTCGGTAACCGGCGGTACCCGGGTTTTATCTGACTGGATTATTGTCAGGATAACGGCTGATCCGGGTGAAACCTTTTTAGATCGGATGATTCATCTGGTGGAAGCGGCTAAAAGACAAAAAACTCCTAACGAAATCGCCTTGACTATACTGCTTTTAGGGTTGAGCATCATATTCCTCATTGTAGTTGTAAGCTTGGAATCTTTTGCGGTATACTCTGATGCCCAGGTATCAATTCCAGTGCTGGTAGCATTGCTGGTATGTTTGGTCCCTACTACCATCGGGGGACTCTTAAGCGCTATCGGCATTGCCGGAATGGATCGGCTGTTTAAGCGCAACGTATTGGCTATGTCGGGACGGGCAGTTGAGGCGGCCGGTGATGTTGACGTACTGTTGTTGGATAAAACCGGTACCATAACCTTGGGCAACCGTATGGCAACTGAATTTGTTCCGGCTGCCGGGGTAGAAGCGGAAAGGCTGGCTGATGCCGCTCAACTGTCATCCCTGGCTGACGAGACCCCGGAAGGAAGAAGCATCGTTGTCCTGGCCAAAACTCAATATGGGTTGCGGGAAAGAGACATACTGGAACTTAAAGCTCGGTTTGTTCCATTTTCGGCCCATACCCGCATGAGCGGGGTCACCCTGGAGGGAAGGGAAATCTGGAAAGGTGCTGTAGATGCCATTGAAACATATCTTCAGTCCCAGGGACGTATGCTAAGTCCGGAGATTAAAAATATCGCCAACGGTATGGCTAAAAATGGTGCGACTCCGCTGGTAGTGGTGGAGAATTTGGAAGCCCTGGGGGTCATTAATTTAAAAGACGTGGTTAAAGGCGGCATTAAAGAACGCTTTGCTCAATTACGCAGGATGGGTATCAAGACCATTATGATTACCGGCGACAATCCCCTGACGGCTGCAGCTATAGCTGCAGAAGCAGGAGTCGATGACTTCCTGGCGGAAGCTACCCCTGAGGCTAAATTAAAACTAATCCGTGAACATCAGGCTCAGGGACATTTGGTCGCTATGACCGGAGATGGCACCAATGATGCTCCGGCCCTGGCTCAAGCTGATGTAGGGGTAGCCATGAACAGCGGTACCCAGGCAGCCAAAGAAGCCAGCAATATGGTCGATCTGGACAGTAATCCCACCAAGCTGATTGAGGTGGTGGAAACCGGTAAGCAATTGCTTATGACCCGTGGTTCATTGACTACCTTCAGTATAGCCAATGATGTAGCCAAATATTTTGCCATCATTCCGGCTATATTTGTGGAAACGTATCCGCAGTTGGGAATATTAAACGTCATGGGGCTGGCTACTCCGCAAAGTGCGGTTTTATCCGCGGTTATATTTAACGCTTTAATTATCATAGCGCTGATCCCTTTAGCTTTGCGAGGAGTTGCGTATAGACCGCTCGGTGCTGAGGCCATTTTGAAACGCAACTTGTTTATTTATGGTTTGGGTGGTCTGTTGATACCGTTTATGGGGATAAAAATAATTGACCTGCTGCTGGTAATAGTGGGTATAGCCTAAATAATGACGGTATGGCGAGGAAATTGCAGGGAAAGGAAGCCTGGATGATGAGCAGAATAATTAAAAATTCAGTCGGGATGATTTTGTTGATGACTTTAATACTGGGTATTTTCTATCCATTATTGGTAACCGGGATAGCCCAGATAGTATTTAAATCGCAGGCCAATGGGTCAATCATTATAAATGATAACCGGGCCACAGGTTCACATTTAATTGGTCAGGACTTCAGCCTACCCCAATATTTTCAAGGACGTCCTTCAGTTGCGGGTCCGGGCTATGATGCCTCGGCTTCCGGTGGTTCCAATCTGGGTGCTACTAATAAAGAACTATATAAGCAGGTGGCCGAGCAGGAAAATAAAATTCGCACCGAGAATAGTCTTGCTCAAGATCAGAATATACCGGTCGATTTACTGACTGCTTCCGCCAGCGGCTTGGATCCTCATATCACTCCCGCAGCAGCTTACCTGCAGGCCAAGCGGGTAGCAGTCAGTCGAGGGGTGTCAGTCAATAAGGTTAATGATATCATTGCCGAGCATATAGAAAAAAGGCAATTCGGTTTACTCGGTGAACCCAGGGTAAATGTTCTCAAGCTAAATCTGGCCCTTGATCGGGAACTGAGCTAAAGGGGAATGGGAATGCATAAAGAAAGACGGGCTGATCCGGATGCCTTGCTGGATACCATGAAAAAAAAGGGACGCGGCCGCTTAACTGTCTTCCTGGGGGCGGCGGCGGGAGTAGGCAAGACCTATGCCATGCTGGAAGCGGCGCGAGAGCGCAGGGCCGAAGGGGTTGATGTGGTTGCAGGCTGGATTGAGACCCATGGACGCAGGGAAACCGAAGCTCTGGTAGGTGACCTGGAGGTTTTGCCACCGCGTTTACTGGAGTATCGCGGTCGACAATTCCCGGAAATGGATCTGGATGGACTTTTGGATAGGAAGCCGGAGATTGCTCTGGTCGATGAGCTGGCTCATACTAATATTGAAGGATCACGCCATTCCAAACGCTATCAGGATGTTGAGGAATTGCTGGCTGCGGGCATCGATGTTTATACAGCGGTCAACATCCAGCACCTGGAAAGTGCCAATGATATAGTAGCCCGGATTACCGGGATACTGGTCAAGGAAACCGTGCCCGATACCATACTCAAACATGCCGAAATACAGCTCATTGACATACCCACGGAAGAACTCCTGCAAAGGCTTAAGGAAGGCAAGGTCTATGTTGCTGATAAAGCCGCCGAGGCCATCACGAAATTTTTCCGGCCGGGCAACATTAATGCCTTAAGAGAAATGTCCCTGCGCTATACCGCCCTGCATGTAGATAATGAGATGCAAACTTATATGAAAGCCCATGCCATCGAAGGACCCTGGCCGGCAGGTGAGCGGGTAATGGTCTGTATCAGCTCCAGCCCTTTTGCAACCCAGCTGATTCGGGCCGCGCACCGAATGGCACTGCGTTTGAAGGCAGAATGGCTGGTAGTATATGTGGAAACACCGGGTATTGTTTCCCGCAGTCGCTTATCCCGCGATCGACTTTTGGCTAATCTGCGCCTGGCGGAAGAATTGGGAGCCGAAATTATCAGTACCAGTGGTACTGATATTGCCGCGGAATTACTGCAAATAGCTAGATCCCGCAATGTTACGCAAGTGGTTATTGGCAAGCCCCTGCGTCCTCGCCTGCTGGACATATTAAGAGGTTCGGTGGTTGACCAGGTGATTCGTTCCAGTGAGGGCTTCGGGGTCCATGTCATACCGGGCCATTCGGCTCCCAAAATGGATAGCCCGGGCTGGCTTTCGGAAAAAAAACGCCGCAACATCTTGCCTTATGCCAAAATGCTGGGGGTAGTTTTTTTGATTACATTACTGCTCTATCCCCTACATAATCAGTTGGGTTTGGTTAACGTGGCTATGATTTACCTGCTGCCGATCTTATACAGCGCAGTACGCTGGAAACGTACGGCAGCCTTGCTGGGGGCTTTTGCTTCCGCCCTATGTTTGGACTTTTTTTTCATTCCGCCCCAGCAAAGCTTGACCGTAGCCGATATCAGATATATCCTAAGTTTCGCCATATTTTTTGTGGTAGCCTGGGTAACCGGTACCATGGCAGCCCGCTTAAAGCGGCAAATCGACGATGCTCACCAGCGGGAAAGCATGGTAAGCGCTTTATATGGTTTAAGCAGGGAAATAGGAGCAGTCTATGGAATAGATGAGGTACTGCCGGCTGTTATTAAAAAAGTGGAAGCAGTCAGTAAAGGTGCGGCGGTTATTTTGCTGCCGGGCAGCAATGGCAGCCTGGAATTAAAAGCCGACAGCGAATCTTGTCCCCAGAAAAGTTTGACGGACAATGAAATGGCCGTGGCAGCGTGGGCATTTCAGCACCTTCAGAAGGCCGGTCAGGGTACGGATACCCTGTCAGGGGCGGAGCTGGTCTATTTTCCACTGGCTACTGAAGCGGGGCCGGTTGGAGTTTTAGGTATTCGCCCCACCGGGAGCGAAAAAAACCTTTTAAGAGAAAAGACCCTCTTTATTGAAGCCCTGGCTAACCTGGCTGCAGTAGCAGTAAACCGTATACAATTGGCTGAACGGGCTCGTGAAGTTCAGATAGCTGCTGATTCCGAGCGATTGCGGACGGCTCTTTTTAACTCTATATCACATGACCTAAGAACCCCCCTGACCTCTATTATAGGTTCGGTCAGCGGACTTTTAGAAGAAGAACAATTATATGATGCCGCTTCACGTCGTATTATGCTGGAAAATATTCAGCAGGGTGCTTTGCGGATGCATCATTTGGTGACCAACCTTTTGGATATGGCCCGATTAAACAGCGGGTTTTTGCAACTTAATAAACAGTTTTGTGATATCCAGGACATAATCGGGGTAGCCGTTAGCAGGGTAGAACATCTGGATACCCCGTCTTTTTCTATTTATATTGAACCCGGGTTGCCTTTAGTCGAAGTTGATTTTGTCTTGATTGAACAGGTTATAGTTAATCTGCTGGACAATGCCGTCAAATATTCCGGAAACAGCCTCAATATTAGTATAACGGCCCATCGTCAGGCGGAAAAAATAGAAGTAGCCGTGGCTGACCGGGGGCCGGGCATAGCTCCGGAAAATCGGGAAACCATTTTTAATAGTTTTTTTCGTTTGCAAAGCACCGCTAATATAAGCGGCACCGGGTTGGGTTTAGCCATCTGCAAGAGTATTATTGAGGCGCACGGGGGAGAAATCGAAGCAACAGATAACCCCGGCGGGGGTACCGTGATCAGTTTTAGAATTCCGCCGGGAGAAGTAAAATCGGTACTTACTGCCTAGAAAGACAGGGATAAATTATGACTAACGCAGGATCTAGAGTGCTTATAATTGATGATGAGGAGCAAATGCGGCGTTTACTGCAGGTAGCCTTTAATGCTCATGATTATAATACTGCTCTGGCCGTGAGCGGTCAGGAGGGATTAGGTTTGGCAACCGTATTTCGACCGGATCTGGTGATTTTAGATATGAGTTTGCCCGATATGGAAGGTATCGAGGTAGTAAAAAACCTGCGTCAATGGTCTAAGGTGCCGATAATAATTCTTTCGGTTCGCGAAGGAGAAGCTGATAAAATAGCTGCCCTAGATGCCGGAGCCGATGATTATGTGACCAAACCTTTCAGTATGGGCGAACTGCTGGCCCGAATGCGTACCGCCTTACGCCACGCAGCCTCCCCAGATGTGGAACCGGTGCTTAATTTTGGGGATTTGGAAATTGATTTGGCTCATCGGCAGGTGCAACTGGAGGGACAGGAAATACGTCTTACCCCTACTGAATATGAATTGCTAAAACTCTTGGTTAGCCATCCCGGTAAGGTATTAACCCATGGACAGATTCTGTGGGCAGTCTGGGGCCCGGGCTACGAGAAGGAAACTCATTATCTACGGGTATATATTGGACAATTACGCCATAAAATCGAAAAAGACGCCAGCCGTCCGCAGCATATTATTACCGAACCGGCGGTAGGTTATCGATTTATTTGAGCATTTTTTCGTTTTTGTTAGAAACAGATTTTTAATAGAAGCGCATTTTCTTGACAAGTGAATGAAGTAAGAAAACAGATGCGGCTCAAAGAAAAATACCGTATTATTCAAAAAAGAATCATACGGTATTTTTTGGGGTGGTATTTAAAATACTGCAAATAAGCTTAAGCGTGTTTGACTTCTAATCTTGGCCGTCCGTCCATCCTGGTTTTGTTTAGCTCTGCTTTTCCGCGTTTGGTTTTGTCCTGTCCCAGTAACGAGAACAGATAGTACAAGGGGCTATAACAGAGCAGGAAGATGGCAGCTACAAATACTACCGGAAAGCAGCAAATCCCAAAAATCCAACGCACAATTACCTGATTTCCTTTAAGCATATTATCTATCTCCTTTCACTTTGTGTTTATTGCATAAACTCGAAGAACTGTATCCCCAAGGTTTTAATTTTAATAACAATATGATGCAAATTACGTGCCAAATAATCATTTATGATTTAAATCCTATTAGAAACGGGTTTAATTAACCCTAAAGATCAAACAAGCAGTTATGAGGTTTTCGTAAGATGTAACCAAACTGTTAGATTTTTAAAATCCCCTGCAACAACGTTGCGACACTTATCTAACAAACTACATACAATTTTATGACAACGTCTAATTGCGCCTTTTTTTACAAAAATAGGCAGGTTAATCATTTTGGCGATATCTAACCAAATACACGGATAAAGACCCGGACTTAGGCATAAGATAGAGCAGAAGATATGCTTTAAGGGGATGGTCTTTTAGTGTTTCATAAAATAGAAAGATATTTAATTCGTTTAGCAGTTATGTGCCTGATGTTAGTAGTTATATCGCAGGGTCTTATGACTTCCGATTCTATACGGTTTTATATGAGCTGGAGCGAAAGGCTCGAGGGTCAGCAATTACCTGCACCGGTAACAGCTCCCCAAACTGAAATCCCGCCTGCATCTAAGGAGCAGGTAAGTTCGCCGGAGGCTTTGCTGGTCATATCTCATGACCAGGAAGGGGCTTTGAACGAGGTTGAAATCCTGGTTAATGGTAAAACCCGTTACACATTTTCCCGGACACCAATAAAAATGCGCCTGAAGGCCGGAGATAGTGTGGAAATAGATGCCCGCAGATGTAACTATCCCATTGATTTTACGATTGTATCCTCATCGGCTAATTTAGCTTTCCCGGCTCAGGGAGATGTTTTTACGGCCAATCAGAGTATAGTAATGATAGGCAAGATTATAGTAAAATAATATAAAATAGATCTAGGGTGGGATTAACGGTGGATATAGGGAGTAAAATCGTTGCCACAGCTGCAATAAAAATGGCCTTGTCCATGTCCAGACAGGAAGAAGCAGTTTTAAAAAAACAATTCTTGGAGGAGTATAACGTTAAAGCAGTTGCGGTTGATTATGGGGGAGAGTTTATAACTTCTGCGGCTAAAATCGTGGAACGGGCGGTTGTGGCCGCCAAACGCGAAGGGGTCATTAACGATGTTCATGCTGATGAAGGAGCGGTAGCCGGCGCGGCCCGGGAAGCCCTGGCCCAGATTATGCCTAAGGCCCTAGGGCTTAATGTAGGAGGCAAGATAGGCATTGCCCGTCATGGCGACCATATCAGTGTATCCATATTTTTTGGTATTGGCCTTTTGCACCTGGATGAGGTAGCTATTGGACTTGGTCACCGGGCGGTTGCCTGACTTAATAATCATTAATGAAGGACGGTAGGATAGAATGTGGACTAGAGGAATACGCGGGGCGACAACCATAATCGAAGATAAACCCGCTGAGGTTGTAGCCGCTACGCGCGAACTTTTGGAATCATTATGGCGGGAAAATAACTTCGAACCTGAGGATATTTCCAGTATTTTATTTACGGTTACCAGCGATATCCGTTCTGCCTTTCCAGCCGAGGTAGCCCGCCAAATGGGCTGGGAATTGGTGCCGCTGTTGTGTTTCCAGGAAATAGAGGTAGAGGGTTCAATCCCGCTTTGTATCCGGGTATTGATTACGATAAATACTGATAAGAGACAGGATGAGATTCGCCATGTTTACCTACGGGAAGCCATGCAACTGCGTCCCGATTTAGTCAAACGTAATCAGAACTAACGGGGTTTAATGGACACAGATAACACTGACCCTCCGGGCAGGGATGCACACAGATTATCTTTTTTAAATTAATTGTAAGATTGGCAAGGAATCTGATAAAGGCCATGCCGAAGGTAAAGGGGAATAAAGTTCGCCTTTAACCGGGGATTGTGTTCCCGGTTGAATTACTCATCGAATTACTCCCTTGTCACAACAGCAATAAAAAAATCTGCGTCAGTCATAAACCATCTGTATTCGCAGCGTCAAATCTTTCTAAACTACGGCGGCATGATTGCCTTACCGGATCATTCGCAAAACCATGCCAATACTTTTTAAAGGAACAAAATCTGTGCCCGAATGGTCTAGGTTGGCTGTGTCCATTTAAATCCCCTTTAATAAAGTTCCGGCCGGCGGTTTTTTAAAACCGGCAATTCGCGGCGGACTTTGTCAAGCAGGGACAAGTCCAGGTCCGCATAGATTATGTCTTCTTCCGTAGTTCCCTGGCTTATTATCCTGCCCCAGGGGTCTACTGCTATGGAATGACCCCAGACTTGGTAGCTGGATTGCGGATTGCGGGCCGGGGAGGCGGCTATTACGAAAAGCTGATTGTCAATCGCCCGGGTGCGCATCAATAACTCCCAGTGAGCCGAACCTGTGGTCATATTAAAGGCAGCCGGAACCACCAGCATTTGGGCTCCGGCCAGGGCAGCTTTGCGAGCCAGTTCCGGGAATCTGATATCATAGCAGATTAATACCGCGAAATTTATGCCGTTATGGCTAATTATATCCAGTCGATCACCGGCGGAAAAAACGTCCGACTCTTTAAAAACAATTTTGGAGGGGATATTAATATCGAAGAGATGTAGTTTGCGGTGTCGGCCGATAAGCTTGCCGGTTTCATCAAAAACACAGCACGTATTATAGATTATTCCATCGGCATTTATTTCAGCAATAGAGCCGCCGATCAGCAAAACCTGGTTTTCACGTGCCTGGGCGGCCAGAAATTCAGTGGTGGGGCCAGGTATAGGTTCTGCATTTTGGGCCAGGCGATCAGTCTGATAAGGAGCATTGAATATCTCCGGTAAAATGACTAGCTGCGCTTGCTTGGACGCCGCATGAATCATCTGTCCGGCCTTGGCTAAATTTGCCGCCTTCTCGGCGACTACTTGCATCTGGCAGATAGCGGCTTTAACAACTTTATTCATTATTTCATCCCTTTCATCTTAAGCCGTGGCTTGGCTCTTAATAGACGGATAAAGCGCCAATCCTAACAGTAACCTTGCACTCAGCGGGAAATTGGGCTGAATAACAGCGCTGATTCCATTCCATACCGCATCTGATGCCGGGCACTCCATAAGTATTGTGGGGCCCCTTATATACTATTTTTAAGGGGTGGGCCTGGTGGTCAAAAAAGATCAAAAAAATCAATAGTAATTTCCAGTTTGGCTCATGATATACTTAATTATAAATATCGGTCAAGGTTTTGATAATGGCTGGGGGATTTTTATGCAAGCCTATAAACTTGTCTCGCGACAATATTGTTCCCAGGATACCATCATAAAAATACCGACTCCAGGCGGGCCGCTTTGCATAGGTGCGGGTTATTTAACTATTATAGCCGGCCCCTGTGCGGTTGAGAGCCGGGATACTTTTTTGGAAATGGCCGGGCTGTTAAAATCCATGGGGGCGAATGTTTTGCGCGGGGGCCTATTTAAACCGCGTACATCGCCTTATTCTTTTAAGGGATTAGGAAGCCAGGGGCTGAAAATTATGGCTGAAGCCCGAGAATTAACTGGTATGCCGGTGATTACGGAAATTATGGACGTGCGTGACATCGATCTGCTTTATGAAACAGTCGATATTTTGCAGGTGGGAAGCCGTAACATGCAAAACTATACGCTCCTGGAGGAACTGGGCCGGTTGGACAAACCGGTGCTGTTAAAACGAGGCTTGTCGGCCACTATTGAAGAATGGCTCCTGGCTGCAGAGTATATATTAAACGGCGGTAACAATAAAGTAATTTTCTGCGAGCGCGGTATTAGAACGTTCGAGCCCTGGACCAGGAATACGGTGGATATCGGGGCCATTCCTCTAATTAAACAGCTTTCGCATCTGCCTGTCCTGGTTGATCCCAGTCATGCTACCGGCAGATGGAAGATGGTAAGTCCGGTGGCGAAAGCAGCGGTGGCTGCCGGGGCAGACGGGATTATGGTCGAAGTACATCAATCCCCGGAGCAAGCCTTGTCTGATGGCAAGCAATCCCTAACCCCGGAGAACTTTCAGATCCTATATAAACAGGTTATTGCCCTGGCCGAACTCGAGCACAGGGAGATACTATAAGACGGTAGGCGCGGACAACGCAGATTAATTAGCCATGGTTTACCAGTAGTATCCGAAGGTTGATGCTTTAGCTTGCGCGGGGAATAGAAGTTTACCATTTGCAAACTAAGCGTAATTTCCGGTGGCGGTTAGCGCGCCTTCCATATAGTCAGTCAATAATGAACCGCCCAGGGGACCTGGCCTATAAAGGCAGGATCCTGGGCTTAGTTACGTGGTTGCTTTTAATTAACCCTCCTGACCGGTTCTCGGGCTGTGCCGGGGAGCTATTAGTTTGCCGCTTTATCTGCGTCTATTTTCCCCAAAATAATCAATACCTACGGCTTCGCGAACTTCCTGCATGGTTTCCTGGGCGACACCCTGAGCTTTTCTGGTGCCTTCCATTAAGATATCTTTTACCAGCCCAGGATTTTGTTTATATTTAATCCGGCGTTCACGCATAGGCTCAAGCAGATTATTAATGTGGCCGGAAAGTTTTTTCTTGCATTGTACGCAGCCTATTTCCCCTTGACGACAGGCCTGTTCGATTTCCTTTACCTCATTCCGATTAAACACCTGGTGGTAGCTATAGACCATGCATATATCAGGATGACCCGGGTCAGTTTTGCGGATTCTGGCTGGATCGGTTACTGCTTCTTTGACTTTGGCTTCAACGTCGGCAGGCTCGTCTTCCAAGAAAATACAGTTGTTCAGGCTTTTACTCATCTTAGCTTTTCCATCCAACCCCAACAGCCGCGGCACTTCTCCTATTAGAGCCTCAGGTTCTATCAGTACCGGTTTATACAGATCATTAAAACGGCGCACAATTTTGCGGGCTAATTCAATATGGGGAATTTGATCCTCCCCTACCGGTACCAAATGAGCCTTAAATATGCTGATATCAGCTGCCTGGCTGACCGGATATCCCAAAAAGCCGTAGGTCATATCATTAAAACCATGTTGCTGGGCTTCACTCTTTACAGTAGGGTTGTGGCGCAGTACATTAACGGAAGTAAACATGGAGTAATACATGGTTAATTCATGGATTTCCGGGAGCTTGCTTTGCACGAAGATGGTGGATACTTCAGGGTCGATTCCAGCTGCTAAATAGTCTTCAGCAATCTGAAACATATCCCGGCTAAGGTTTTCAGGTTTTTCAAAATTAGTTGTCAAAGCCTGGACATCCGCGATTATGATATAGCTGTCGTATTTTTCCTGCAGTTTGACCCGATTGGCCAGGCTGCCAACATAATGCCCCAGATGTAATTTCCCCGTGGGGCGATCACCGGTTAATATTCTCTTTTTTTTAGTCATATATAAACCTCCTTAACAAATACAAAAAATAAAAACAAAAAACCTCACATCCACAAGGGACGGAGGTTATCCGCGGTGCCACCCTAATTGACAAAAGGTCCACTTTTAAAGACAGTTAAGGCCTGTCCTTTTCTTTTAACGGAGAAAGCCGCCATTTGGAAGTATCAAACTTCGTTATGGAACTCCGGAACCCATTTCAGCAGTTTGGATAGTATCGGGCTTCCACCTTTCCCGACTCTCTGTAACCCCTCGTCTGCCTACTCTTTTCCATCATCATTTTGATATTAATCAACTCTTATAAAATAACATCAAAAAAACAAAAAAACAAGAGGACATATATGGTATAAATTTACATATAAAATAAAATTTAGATATTTGCTGTTTACAAACCAAATTATTCTGTAATAATATTAGAGTATGTAATTTTATCCGCTGTAATAATAACAGAATTGATCTTTTATATAATATGATGATTTTTTCTTATCTTCAACTAAATATTAAGGAGGTATAAAATGGTAGATTTAACTAATTATCTAGGCTTTAGCTTAAGGGTAGCAATGAAGAAGATAGATAAAAACCTTAGTCAACAGCTAGAAGTCTATGGCGTAAGTATTCCCCAATCATTTATACTATTTAGTTTATTGGAGCAGGATGGGGCTACATTAAAGGAGGTTGGCAATAAAACGTTGATAGACAGCTCTTCCATGACGGTTCTGGTAGACAAGCTGGAAAAAGATGGGTTAGTGGAAAGAAAGCTTGATTCCCAGGATCGCCGGGCAATACGAGTGTTTATTACGGAAAAAGGCAGGGACATTGCCGAAAAGGTAAGCAAAATTGGGATTAAATTCAATTCTCAGCTCTATGATTTGTTGGGTGAGGGTAACCAAAAGGAATTCATACATGGTATTAATAATATAGTCAATGGGCTGGATTAAAAATTGCTCCTTCTAAAAGAAGGAGCAATTTCTTTAAATTATTTCTTTAAATTAAGCAGTAGTCACCGTACCATTTTCAAGACTAGGCGGAGACAACTGTTTTTCATTTTCAGTAGTAATAAAAGGTGCACAAGTTGTAGGAACGGTAAATATGATATTAATAGAAATGCCTTAATTATACCAAAAATATATAGCTGCTAAATATACGTAAAATGCCATTGGATATGGAGTTTGCCGCAGTTACTATTAGTAGAAAAAAAGTTAAAATAAATAAGCTAACTTTTATTGACAAGCGGCAGGAATATGCTAAAATTCTACATGTACGTTTTTGGGGAGAACAGTAAAGGGGGTTTGGGAGACAAACCAGAAAATTGAAGGGAGGCGACATTATTGCAGTCTTTAGGGCGACATGTTCTAGCTGAAGTATATGGATGTCGATTTGAGGTGTTGAATGATATCAAAAAGGTTCAGGATATCATGGTCAATGCCGCTTTGGAGGCTGGCGCTGAAGTACGAGAGGTGGTTTTTCACAAGTTTAGTCCTCAAGGAGTTAGTGGAGTTGTTGTGATTTCCGAATCTCATCTGGCGATTCATACCTGGCCCGAATTGGGTTATGCAGCTGTGGACGTGTTTACCTGCGGAGATCGGGTTGACCCTTGGGACGCATGCAACTACATGGCGCAGATGTTTGGAGCCGAATCTGTTGATGCATCCGAAATTAAAAGAGGAATGATGACCGAGCAGGAAGAACGTCTGGTGGTAAATATTTAGGAGGGATACTATTTTAGTAGACCGAAGTAAGATTAGAAAGAATTACAATTATTACTAAGGGCCTTACTTAACGAGTAAAAAGTAAGGCTTATTTTTTTGCCGTAATTCCTAAAAACATAGGCTTTAAAGGAAAGAGTTATCCCGCTTTTAGCGTTAGGAAAAATATGAATGCAGGAAGTATGAATATCCTGTAGAATGATAGACAAGAGAATATGGGAATGATTGTGATTATCAATTAGGGAGGACTAGATTATGAGCTTCGCTTTTACCAGGGAACTGGAGGTGGAGATGTCTGATATCGAAAACAAGTTTAGAGAAAGCCTGAAGCCTTGGTGGGCTCAACTGGCTAATCTGCATAACAAACTGCAGGGCGACCAAAGTTTCCAATTAATACCTGCCGTAGTTCTTATGGCCTATAAATATCTGGGTATGGAACGTGACGTTAGAGTGGCAATGGGCAACCTTTTTAAAACCCTTTATTTTGCTAATAGAATTCATTCTATGGTAAGTGATAATGAAGAAGGACAGATTCATAACCAGGAGATGCAGTTTACTATTCTAATTGGAGACTATATTTTCGGCCGGGTTTTAAAGCTACTGCTTGAAGCCGGAGCCGATCAGGTATTGGATGATTTTGCGCATATGATCAGCCTAATCAATGAAGGTCAGGTAATAAAACACAAATTAGATAAAAGTCCCCGGGAAGTACTGCAAAAGACCAGCGCTCCGTTTTATTCAACCGCTTTTTTGACTGCTGCCAAGCTGAAGGGGTTAGAACCAACCCAGGCCACGCTGTATGCAGAAGTGGGCTTTAATCTGGGCATGACTCTGGAATTATCCCTGATTGGTCAAAAGATGGAGGCACTTGATTATTTAAATAATACCCATAGTTTAATCGACAAATTTCAGATTGCTACCCTGGATAATGATTTTGAGTTAGACAAGTTGGTACAGGAGATGCTGGAGATGGTATCGTTTTTTGATACCGCTGCCGTAGTGTAAAAAACCGGCATCACTTCAAACGGCTGAAGGGCATTAAACAGTTCAGGCAAGAGAACTATTTAAGGGATTATATTCTATGGGGTGGTAGTATTTTTGAATAAGCTGCAGAAGTTCTTAAACATGGTTGATTTTGGGCACAGCCTTTTCGGATTGCCATTTGCTTATTTGGGGGCTTTTTTGGCTCTAAAGGGAGTGCCGACCCTGGCTCAATTCGGCTGGATAACCTTGGCGATGGTCAGTGCCCGTACAGCAGCCCTGTGTCTAAATCGTCTTATCGATCGTCATATTGACCGACAAAACCCGCGTACGGCTGATTGGGTAATGGCTTCGGGTCAATTGTCGGTTAAGCGAATCTGGGTTTTGGTATTCGTTTTTATCGCCCTGTTATTCCTGGCCGCCTATAATCTTAATCCCCTTTGCGTTAAACTGGCTCCGCTGGCGGTTATTGTACTCTGGCTGTATTCTTATACCAAACGTTTTACTTGGTGGTGTCATCTTATACTGGGTTTGGCAATTGGGATAGGTCCGTTGGGTGGCTGGATAGCCATCAGCGGCACCTTTGACTGGCAGCCTTTTGTACTGGCAATGGCGGTAGCTTTTTGGATAGCCGGCTTTGATACCATGTATGCCTGCCAGGATATAGATTTCGACCGCGCTATGAATCTGTATTCTATCCCGGCTCGTTTCGGTGAACGCGGGGCGCTGTTATTTTCTGCCGTATTTCATTTATTTACCGTTCTCTTCTTGATTCTAAACGGGTTTATTTTGGACATGGGAATCTGGTATTATACAGGGGTAGCCTTTACCGCTATATTGTTGACTTACGAACATATTATTGTACGGCCCGGCAATCTGGATAGGGTTAACTTCGCTTCATTCAGAATAAACCATTATGTCGGTTTGATTATCCTGATAACGGCCGTAATAGATCTGTTGTCCTGATAGATACGCCAGAGAACCAGTATTCTGCGCCGGGGAATTAAGTTTAAATTTTCAACACACTATTCTAAAACATAGTGCCCTGCGGCCATGGGAAGTTAATATTACAATTGGCAGAGTATAGAGTAGGGGGATGATGGGGTGAACCGATATATTGTGGCTATCACCGGGGCCAGCGGGGTTATTTATGGCGTCAGCCTGATCAAAACCTTGCTAAAAAGGGGCGATGAGATTCATCTGGTGGTTAGCGACCCAGCCTGTCTGGTTATGCAACAGGAATTGGGCTGGACTCTGGATGCACCCCCGCAGATTAGTCTACGTCATTACTTTTCAGCAGATAACCTCTTTTTATACAATAACGCGGATATTGCGGCAGGTATTGCCAGCGGTTCGTTTATAACTGATGGAATGATAATCATACCCTGTTCTATGTCTACTTTGGCTTCGGTAGCCATGGGTTTATCCGGCAATCTAATTGAAAGAGCTGCTGATGTAATGTTAAAAGAACATCGGCCTTTGGTTATAGTTCCTCGGGAAACGCCCTTAAGTTCTATCCATTTGCGCAACATGCTTACCTTGTCAGATATGGGGGTCGCTGTTGTTCCGGCTATGCCAGCTTTCTACTATGATCCTGAAAGTGTTGAGGAAATGGTAGCTTTTGTGGTGGGGAAGGTTTTGGATGTGATGAAAATTCCCCATGAAGAATTCAGGCGGTATAAATAGGTAACTGCTAAAATGTCATATTAGTTGGAATTTAATAGTTTTAACTATATAATTAATACTAATTTCCAAACAAGGGGAATAAAATCAAGGGGAATAAAATGACCAATTTTGATTTATTTAATCAAGTCACCGATGAATTGGCGATAGTGGAAGAAAGATTGATCAGCAGTATTAAATCTGATTTACCCCTACTGGATCAGGCTTCCACGCACCTGGTTAAAGCTGGAGGAAAAAGGCTTCGTCCTGCCTTTGCCTTGCTTTCTGCTAAAATGTTTACTGAATCACTAGATGAAGTGATTCCTCTGGCGGTTGCCCTGGAATTGATTCATATGGCAACATTGGTGCATGACGATGTCATCGATAACTCTAGTTTGCGCCGCGGGAGGGAAACAGTCAAAAGCGGCTGGGGTAATCGGGTCTCAATTTATGCGGGTAATTATGTCTTTGCCCGTTCCCTGTCACTGGTATCCCTGTACCAGCGCAGCGATATTCTGGAGGTTTTGGCTGAAGCCAGCATGCGTATCTGCGAAGGCGAAATCAATCAGATGATGAGTTGTTACGATGTGAATCAGGGTTTAAAGGATTATCTGCGCCGGATTGAACGCAAGACCGCCTTACTGATATCGGTTAGTTGTCAGTTAGGGGCAATGCTCCTTAATGTCGAAGAGTATAAAACCCGAGCGTTAAAAAACTACGGATATTATCTGGGAATGGCCTTTCAGATTACGGATGATATTTTGGATTTTGTAGCTGATGAAGAAATACTGGGTAAACCGGTGGGCAGCGACATAAAACAGGGAGTTATTACATTGCCGGCGATATATGCCATCAAATTCGACCCGAGAGGCGATCAATTAAGAAACTGGCTGGCATCCCCAGAAGAATGCGCCAACCGATCCGAAGATATTATTCAGATTGTAAATGATTCTGAGGGGATAGATTATGCTTACCAAGTAAGCTGTAGATATTTGGAAAAGGCCAGACAAGAGCTCAGGTTTTTACCGGATGTGCCGGTAAAAGAGTCATTTAATAATATTGCTTTATTTATATCCAACCGGGAATTTTAGGGGGAACGGGGGAACGCTGGTGTTCGGTGACATGACTCCAGAGGACAAGCAGACTATTATAGAGCATTTGGAGGCCCTCAGGAAGGCTATAATAATTAGCTTGATAGCTATTATTGTTGCCGCCGTAATTTGCTTTTCGTATAATGAACAAATCCTATCTTTTATCATCTCCCCTTTGCGGGGCCTTAATGAAAAACTTGTCGTTACCGGGGTAACCGAGGCCTTTTTCGTGAAACTTAAACTGGCTTTTTTGGCCGGTTTTGTCGTGGCGTTTCCGGTAGTGGTTATATCCCTGTGGGGGTTTATAAAACCGGCCTTATATCCCAGTGAAAGAAAATATATCTATATACTTTTCCCCATAACTATTCTTTTATTCGTTGTTGGGGTGGTATTTGCGTATTTTGGCGTCTTACCGCTGATATTAAAATTTTTTATTTTTATAGCCGGCGAAAATTTAGACACCATGTTCAAGGTGGATCAGTATGTGTCATTTATAATGGCCTTCACCATACCTTTTGGGCTGGTTTTCGAATTACCGGTAATCATATTTTTTCTGGCTAAAATGGGCTGGGTTACCCATGAAGCCTTGGCCAGAAACAGAAAATACGCCTTGCTGGTGATATTTATTCTGGCCGCTGCCCTAACCCCGGGTCCGGATCCTATTTCCCAGTGTATGATGGGCATACCGATGTATTTTTTATATGAAGTGAGTGTTTTGGTGGCTCGCTGGGCTACCCCTAATGAAGAACGCGAAAAAAAGAAATCCCGAAAAAAGAACAAAAAATCCAAAAACCCCGAAAATGTGGTGAGTCCAGTTGAAAATCAAGTTGACCAACAGACGGAAGAAGGATAACTGATTATACCGAAACTGAGCTTGGAGACATCCTTTACAAAGCCTTGCTTTGTTGTCATAATAACACTAAAGAAGGTTTGCTCTAAGGCTATTTTTTAACAAATAGTGCCATAATATTAGGATTTTGAAGGGATCAGACGATTTAAGGAGGGAATTATTTTGTTCGGAATAATTGGGAATTTTGGCCCCTGGGAACTGATTCTAATTCTAGCTATTGTACTCATCGTGGTAGGGCCGGGAAAACTGCCTAAGGTCGGGGAGTCAATGGGTAAAGCCATTCAGAGCTTCAGGAAAGCCAAAGAAGAAGAATTTGACGAGCTAGACGAAAAAGAAAAAAATTAGGTCTGATAACAGGCCTTTTTTTAATACGGAGGTAGACGTTAAACCAGAATTTAATAATAGCTGTAAAATAATTACAAGGCAAACAGGTGCCCTTTTAGGAGCCGTTGGCGCCAGTCCGACATATTGGGCATCCGGTACAATATGCACCAAAATAGGCGGTACCTTTTTTGCTTATTACGAAGACAACGTATCTGGGGGGGAATTATGGCACACTTATATCCAATATTTTTAAACCTAGTCGGTAAGAACTGCTTGATTGTAGGCGGAGGACAGGTAGCCGAAAGAAAAGCAGCCAACTTATTAGAGCATGAAGCCCGGGTTCGGCTGGTAAGTCCCAGGGTGGAAAACAATATTGCTGCATGGGCCGACGAGGGTCTGGTGGAATGGATTCCCAGGGAATTCCAGGTCCAGGATCTGATGGGAGCCTTCATGGTCTTTATTGCTACAGATACCGGGCAATTAAACCAGATGATCACAGAGTTGTGTAGGGAACAGGGAATCCTGGTAAATGCTGTGGATGATCCTCCTAATTGTGATTTCTATGTACCCTCGGTTTTAAGAAGAAATTCCTTGGCCCTAGCTGTGTCAACTGAGGGGAAAAGCCCCCTTTATGCGGCCCGTCTGCGGCGAGAATTGGAAGATATCATAGGCTGGGAACACGGCGAATATGTTGACATATTGGGGCGTTTGCGCGAGGAAGTAAAAGCTTCTGATTTGGACATTACCCAACGTAGGGAAATATTCTCCCGGCTGGTTGATTCAGATTTATTGGAATTAATTAAGGCCGGTCAGGATGAAAAGGTAGAGGAGCGGATCAAAGAATGTATGTCCTCCTGGCGGGATTAAATCATCGCACAGCTCCGGTTGAAATCAGGGAAAAATGTACCTTTTCCGATCCGGAACTGGCAGATGCCTATAAGCAAATAAAAAGTTCACATTTTATTGAAGGCATTGTTATTATCAATACCTGCAACCGAACTGAGTTATATGCAACCGTACGGGATATTCAGGAAGGACAGGAATTTCTAAAGGCATATCTTATGGAATATTCCGGTCTATCCGCAGAAGAATTCGATATGTATTGCTATCAGTCTGACTGTTATGACGCCATAGCCCATCTGTTCAGGGTAAGTTCGGGGCTGGATTCCATGATTTTGGGAGAGACTCAGATTTTGGGCCAGGTGAAGGAGGGCTATCAAAAAGCGCATGAGCAAGGCGCGACCGATACAGTTTTGAATTCGCTGTTTCAAAAAGCCCTCTACGTTGGCAAAAAAGTACGCACCGAAACCAAAATAGATCAGCACCCGGTATCGGTTAGTTTCGCGGCAGTTGATCTGGCTCTGGATAGGTTCGGTTCACTTCGGGATAAAACCGCTTTGGTGGTAGGCGCCGGGGAAACAGGCGAATTAACCACCCGCTATTTAATGGAGCAGGGGGTTAATTCGGTAATTGTATCCAACCGTTCATATGAAAAAGCCGTGCAAATGGCCGATCTTTTTAAGGGGCGGGCGGTTCGCTTTGATGATTTACCTAATGAGCTTTTAAACGCGGATATCGTTATTAGTTGTACAGCCGCTAATCACTGCGTTATCAGGGAGGACAACTGCGGAGATATATTGCGTCAGCGCCGGGGACGCAATATAATTTTTATCGATATTGCGGTTCCCCGAGATGTTGAAGCCGATTTGAGCCGGATTGAAGGTGTGTCTGTACACGATATCGATGATTTGCAGGATTTTATAAATGTCAGCTATCAGGAACGCCGCCAAGCAGCCCTCTTGGCCGAAGACATTATTTCCGGGCAACTGGATGAATTTAACCAGTGGCTGGCCACGCTGTATGTTGTTCCGGTAATTACGGCCTTAAAAAGCTATGGTGAGACGATTAAACAAAATGAACTAAAAAGGGCATTTAACCGTTTAGGTAAAGTTTCCGAACGGGAACAGATGATTATTCAGAATATGGCGGGCTCCATCGTCAATCAGTTGTTAAGATCACCGGTGCTTAATTTAAAAAAAATAGCATCCAGTAATCAAGGACACCTGTATGCCGAAATGGTTAAAAAACTATTTGAATTAGAACCAGATCATAAGAAAGAGGAATATTATGCAAGTTTTAAGATTGGGAACCAGGGGAAGTAAACTGGCGATCTGGCAGGCAGAGTATGTCGCCCGCCAAATATCTGCCCGGATGCCTGAACTGAATATAGAAATCGTTATTATTAAAACCAAGGGTGACAAGATTTTGGATGTCCCCTTGGCTCAGATCGGTGATAAGGGGCTGTTTACCCGGGAAATCGAAAATGAACTCTTGGCCAACCGTATTGATCTGGCCGTACATAGCATGAAAGACCTGCCTTCGGTTTTAGGTGAGGGACTAGCCCTGGGCGCAGTTTTGAAAAGGGAAATACCCCAGGATGTACTGATATCTCCGCAGGGGTACACCCTGCAAACCTTACCGCAGGGGGCCGTAATTGGAACCTCCAGCCTGCGCCGCATAGCTCAATTAAAAGCCTTGCGGCCGGATCTTGAACTGGTAAATATGCGCGGTAATGTCGAGACCCGCATCAGAAAAATGCATGAGGAGCAACTTGATGGCATTATCCTGGCCTTCGCCGGGGTTAAACGTCTCGGCTTTGTCGACAGCATCAGTCAGATTATTCCAGTTGAACAAATATTGCCTGCAGTCGGTCAGGGAGCCGTGGCAGTCGAGATTCGCCGGGATGATGTGCCGGTTCGTAGCATCCTGGAATCAATCAACGATACCGAATGCTGGCTGGAAACGAGTGCGGAAAGAGCTTTTTTGGCTGAACTGGAAGGCGGCTGCCAGGTGCCGATAGCTTGCCTGGCCAGAGTAACTGAAAGCAAAGTTCTTATCGAAGGATTGGTCGCTGCTCTGGATGGCAGCCAGGTTTACAAAGATTCAGTTGAAATTGAGTTACCGCTCGACTATGAATTTTTGACAGATTTTTCTGTGCGGCAGGCAACTGTCCGTCAGGTCAAGGAAGCTGGACAAGGCCTGGCCGCAAGCCTTCTTAGGGCAGGGGCCGGACAAATACTGGAAGAAATAAAAGGACTGGGAGATTAAACATGGATAAAAAGGGATTTGTTTATCTGGTGGGGGCCGGACCAGGCGATCCGGGATTGTTCACGATAAAAGGCAAACAGGTTCTCCAGGAGGCGGAGGTAGTCGTTTATGATCGCTTGGTTGGGGAGGAAATACTGGCATATGCTAACCCAGATGCGGAGTTGATCTATGTAGGCAAAGCATCCAGTCAACACACCCTTAATCAAGATGAAATAAATGCGCTTTTAGTCAAGAAGGCTGCCCAAGGAAAACTGGTAGTACGCTTAAAAGGCGGAGATCCGTTTGTGTTCGGACGGGGCGGAGAGGAAGCCCTATATGTAAGGGAAAACGGTTTTGATTTTGCCGTGATACCCGGCATAACATCGGCTATTGCCGTGCCTGCCTATGCCGGCATACCCGTAACCCACCGGGAAGCTACTTCCAGTTTTGCCGTTATTACTGGTCATGAGAGGCCGGGTAAAGAAATCAGCTCAATTAACTGGGCCCAAATATCGACTGGAATAGGCACCTTGGTTTTTCTAATGGGAGTTGAAAACCTGGAATATATTGTTACCCAGTTGGTGACGAATGGACGTAGCCCACAGACCCCGGTGGCTTTAATCAGAAATGGAACCCGAGCCGATCAGGAAGTAGTATCAGGCACCCTGGAGGATATAGTGGAGAGGGTAGTCCGGGCGGACTTACAGCCCCCGGCCATCATAGTGGTAGGAGATACGGTGAACCTGCGCCAGAGCCTGATGTGGCTTGAAAACAAACCCCTCTGGGGTCAGCGTATTTTGGTTACCAGATCCAGAACTCAAGCCAGCGTATTGGCAGAAAAGATTCGGCAGTTAGGCGGAAAGGCTATAGAGTTTCCGACTATAGAGATTAAAGAAGAAGTCGACCTTAAAAACCTTTATCAGTCGTTTGAAAGCCTGGGAGAATATGATTGGCTGATATTTACCAGCACAAATGCCGTTGATATATTTTTTAAGAAATTGCGGGGGCAGGGCAGAGATATCCGCAGTTTGTCCGGCCTTAAGATATGTGCGATTGGCCCGGCTACGGCTGCCAATTTAGAAAACCGCGGTCTAGTGATTGATATTATTCCGGAGGAATATAAAGCCGAAGGTATCATAGAAAAACTAGGGAATCTTATTACGCCTGGACAAAAGGTGCTTTTACCCCGGGCCCGGGGAGCTCGGGAGATTTTGCCGCAGAGTTTGCGGGAAATGGGCGCCCAGGTGGATGAATGTTATCTCTACCAGGCGGTTATCCCTAAAAGTGCCAACCGGGCGGATTGGGATGAGATGTTTAATGCAGGTCTGGACTATATTACATTTACCAGTTCTTCAACGGTTACGAATTTCGTAAATATAATCGGCCAAGAACAGGTGCAAATACTAAATCGGCAGACCAAAATAAGCTGTATTGGACCTATTACTGCAAAAACTGCTCAGGAAAACGGCTTTAACGTTGATATAACAGCAGAAAAATACACTATTGATGGCCTTGTTGATGCTTTATTAAGGGATGTCGATGCCAACAAGAAGAAAGCGCAGCTTAAGAAGGAGTGATCAAATTATGATTGGATGTACGAAATTACTGTGTGGCACCGCAACCGTTTCCGAGGTTATTCAGCATAGCGGCAGGGAAGAAGTACCCCCGCA
Organism: Syntrophomonas zehnderi OL-4; assembly: GCF_000983115.1. Taxonomy (GTDB): domain Bacteria; phylum Bacillota; class Syntrophomonadia; order Syntrophomonadales; family Syntrophomonadaceae; genus Syntrophomonas_B; species Syntrophomonas_B zehnderi. The sequence goes on along the minus strand of NZ_CGIH01000038.1, from coordinate 38,657 downwards.
ATTATTGCAATTCTCTGATCTTAACCGGCCGCTGGTGGTATGGAACACGACCCAGCGCTGCAATCTGCGTTGCAAGCATTGTTATATAGATGCTGAAGATCATAATTATGATCACGAATTAACAACGACGCAAGCGGAGAATATGATCTCTGATTTGGCCCAGATGAAAGTTCCGGTATTGCTTTTTTCCGGGGGGGAACCCCTGTTACGCAAGGATATTTTTCATCTGGGAAAAATGGCGGCGGAAAAAGGCTTAAGACCTGTGATATCCACCAATGGAACCTTGATTGATGAGGATGTGGCCCGTGAGATTAAAAAGGCCGGGTTTCAGTATGTAGGCATAAGTATTGATGGCGCTCCTGAGACGCATGATGATTTCCGCAATAAAGCCGGAGCTTTTGACCAAGCTATAAAAGGGGTGCGGGCCTGTTTGAGCCAGGGCGTTAAAACCGGTTTGCGGTTTACAGTCAATCGCTATAACCAGGCTGATCTGCCGCGTATTTTTGAAATAATAGAGGAAGAAAAAATCCCCCGCTTCTGTATGTATCATTTGGTTTACGCCGGCCGGGGACATGAAATGATGGATATGGACACCAACCGGGAAGAAAAACGGGCTATTTTGGATCTGGTCAGTCAAAAAACCCTGGATTTAAATAAACGCGGCATTGAGACTGAGATATTAACTACTGACAACCATGCCGATGGTATTTACCTATATAATAGCATCAAAAAAAATAACCCCGAACGGGCCGATGAAGTCATACATCTGCTGAAAATGCATGGCGGCTGTTCAGCCGGAACCAAGTTTGCCAATGTAGATGCCCGGGGAAATGTTCATCCTTGTCAATTTTGGCAGGATTACACCGTAGGTAATGTGAAAGAAACACCCTTTAGCCAGATATGGAATTCAGATGATGAATTAATGGTAAAATTAAGAGTCAAAGAGCAGCATGTAAAAGGCAAATGTGCTGATTGTACCTACAAACCACTGTGTTCTGGATGTAGAATCAGAGCCCGGGCGGTTTACAATGATATTTGGGCTGAAGATCCAGCCTGCTATCTCGATAAGGATGAGATCGCACCATAAGGAGCTGAGAGGATGGCTTTTCCGCACAACAGAATGAGACGACTGCGAGCCAATGAAACACTGCGTAGTATGGTAAGAGAAACCCGTTTATCTGTAAATGACTTTATCTATCCGCTATTTGTCTGCCCGGGTAAGGAGAAAAAAAACCCGATTACTTCGATGCCGGGTGTTAACCAGTATTCCGTAGATCTGTTGGATAAAGAAATAAAAGAACTGGAGGCTTTAGGAATACCAGCGGTTTTGCTGTTTGGTATCCCTGAGCACAAAGATCCTCTGGGAAGTGAGGCCGCCAGTGATCATGGGCCGGTACAGGAGGCTACCAAAAAAATCAAGGATATCAGCCCGGAGTTGATGGTTATTACGGATGTATGCCTGTGTGAATATACCAGTCATGGACATTGCGGTGTACTGAATCCAGATCAGACCGTGGACAATGATCGCACCCTGGAACTGTTGGCCGAAGAAGCATTGTCCCATGCCCGGGCCGGCTGTGACCTGGTAGCGCCATCGGATATGATGGACGGGCGGGTAGGATTTATCAGAAATCGATTGGATGAAATGGGTTTTGAAAACCTGCCTATCATGTCCTATGCCGCCAAATTTGCATCAAGTTTTTACGGACCGTTTAGGGATGCTGCGGACTGTGCACCAAAATTTGGAGATCGGCGCAGCTACCAGATGGATCCTGGCAACATAAATGAGGCCCTGCGCGAAGTTGAACTGGATATTCTTGAAGGAGCCGATATTGTAATGGTTAAACCGGCTCTGGCCTATCTGGATGTAATTAAAGCCGTCAAGGAGAAATTTGGAATGCCTACGGCAGCTTACAATGTGAGCGGGGAATATAGTATTATAAAAGCAGCTGCTGCTCAGGGGTGGATCCATGAAGAGACGGTAATGCTGGAAGTAATGACCTCAATTAAAAGGGCCGGAGCTGATTTGATTATTACCTACGCAGCCAAAGATATGGCTCGCCTTATTTAAACCAGACCAAGAGAACAAGGGGTCGGTTCTCCTGTGTCATTACGGAGAGAGGGGGAAGGTTAAATAGTTAGGTTAATAATTTAAAATAGCTTGATTATTGACCGGGACTATTAATCGAAGTAAATGCTGGTTTCCTGGAATACCACCAATCAATGCAATATGTTTTGTGACCATTGTTATCGAGATGCCGGCGCCAAAGCTGCGGACGAGCTTGATACAAATGAAGCCCGCACACTCATTGAGGAAATTAAAAAAGCCGGTTTTAAAATCATGATTTTCAGTGGCGGAGAGCCACTACTTAGACCGGATATCTATGAACTTGGTGCCTATGCCCGTCAACAGGGGTTACGTCCGGTGCTGGGAACCAATGCTACCCTGATTACGCCGAAGACGGCGCATCAACTGAAAGAAGCTGGCTTCCTGGCAGCCGGGGTTAGTTTGGATACCCTGATTCCGGAAAAAAATGATGCTTTCCGTAAGCTGGAAAATACTTCTGAATTAACCATGAACGGCATAAACAATTTAAAAGAGGCCGGTATACCTTTTCAAATCCATACGACGGTTATGGATTGGAATGTTGACGAACTGGAGGCAATCACTGATTTTGCGGTAGAACTAGGGGCTATGGCGCATCATGTGTTTTTCCTGGTGCCTACCGGCCGAGCTGTAAATATTGAAGAAGAGGCATTGCGGGTGGAAATATATGAAAAAACCATTGCCCGCTTGATGGAAAAGCAAAAAAATGTGCCGATTGAAATTAAGCCGACCTGTGCCCCGCAGTTTATCCGTGTTGCGGACAAAAAGGGTATCCCCCTGCGTTTTTCCAGAGGATGTCTGGCCGGGATTAGTTACTGTATAATAAGCCCAAAGGGAGATGTACAGCCCTGTGCCTATATGAATATGTATCTGGGCAACGTTAGGGAAATTCCGTTTCACCAGATTTGGTCTGACAATCCGGTTCTAAAGGAGCTAAGAACTATGGATTATGAAGGCAAATGCGGCATCTGTGATTATAAAACAAGCTGTGGTGGCTGCCGAGCTCGAGCCAATTACTATAATGGCAGTATCATGTCGGAAGACAGCTGGTGTTTGTATAATCCATCTAGAAAGGCATGAAGAATATGCTGGATAAAACCGATCAGGTCATGTTAAATATTTTGCAAAACTCTTTACCGCTGTCCGTCCAGCCTTATAAGGATATCGCCCAGGAACTGGGTATTGAGGAAGACGAGGTACTAAAGCGGATTGCCCGCCTAAAAAGCGAGGGCTTGATTAGGCGGATAGGCGGCATTATGAACTCATCAAAACTGGGTTTTTCTTCAACCCTTTGCGCCATGTCAGTACCTGAGGACAGGATCGAAGCAACAGCCGAGCTGATAAATCAAATGACAGGCGTAACCCACAATTACTTACGGGAACATCATTACAATGTATGGTTTACCCTTACGGTGAGATCGCAGGCAGAAGTAAAAAAGCAGTTAAAGGAACTGGAAGAGGTATCTGGTTTAAAAGTGATATCCATGCCAGCCAGTAAAGTATATAAGATAAATGTTTCCTTTGATATGGAGAAGCAAAATGAATTATGATGAAATAGACGCTAAAATTATACAAATGCTGCAGGGGGATCTTCCTCTGACCTCACGTCCCTTTGCACAGCTGGCCCAAAGCCTTGAATTGTCGGATTTTGAAATCTTGGATAGAATCCGCTTATTACAAGATAAAGGCATCATAAGAAGATGGGGTGCCGTACTAAGGCATCAGCAGGCGGGATATCGTTTCAATGCTATGGTGGCCTGGCAGGTGGATGCCGATAAGGCTGATAAATGTGGGGAAATAATGGCTGGTGTCAAAGAAATAAGCCATTGTTATTTAAGAGAGGTACCTGCTGATTTTAATTATGTACTTTTTACCATGATTCACGCCCGGGACGAGCAGGAACTGGCCGCAATTATCGCCAAGGTATCGGACTTAACGGGGCTGCAGGATTATGCAGTGCTGAAAAGCACGCGTGAATTCAAGAAGGTAAGTATGCAGTATTTTTAGATATTCATATATTTGTGAACGGGGGAACATGAATTGGATACCACTAAGTCGGATCAGCTTTATGAAAAAGCTCTTCAACTTATGCCCGGCGGGGTTAACAGTCCGGTGCGGGCCTTTCATTCAGTGGGAAGGTCACCCCTGATTATGAAAAAGGCCAGTGGCTGCAGGATAATTGATGAAGATGATAATGAATATATTGACTATGTCGGTTCCTGGGGACCCTTGATACTGGGACATAGTCACCCCGAAGTGGTTCAGGCCATCTGTGAATGTGCTCAGGAGGGAACCAGTTTTGGAGCTACCTGCTCCAAAGAAATTGAAATGGCCGAATTGATTTGCGATGCTTTTCCTTCTATTGAAAAGGTGCGTATGGTTAACTCCGGAACCGAAGCTACCATGAGTGCCATCCGCCTGGCCCGGGCCTTTACCGGCCGCAACAAAATCATTAAGTTTGAAGGCTGTTATCATGGACATGCCGATGCCTTCTTAATTAAAGCCGGATCAGGCATGTTGACCGCTGGCAGTCAGCTTAGCCCAGGTGTGCCTTCAGCCATTACCGGGGAAACAATTCTATGCAGATATAATGATCTTGAGTCCGTAGAAGAAGCCTTTAGACAATCGGGAGCTGATATTGCGGCAATTATTGTGGAACCGGTGGCCGGTAATATGGGTCTTATTCCCGGTACCCGTGAATTTCTAGTGGGCTTGCGGGAATTGTGTAACAACTATGGATGTCTGTTGATTTTTGATGAGGTGATCACCGGCTTTCGGCTTTGTTATGGCGGTGTACAGAATATAACCGGGATTGTCCCTGATTTAACCACCCTGGGTAAAATAATCGGGGGAGGTTTGCCGGTGGGGGCGTATGGCGGCAAAAAAGAAATCATGGATCTGGTCGCTCCGCAAGGTGAAGTATATCAGGCCGGAACACTTTCCGGAAATCCGCTGGCTATGGCCGCCGGTCTGGCAACTCTTAAGATTTTACGGGACACCGATTGGTATGACCGTATGGAGGTAATTAGTTATTTTTTAACCGGCAAAATTAGATCCTTGTTTGAAGCCCGGGGTATGTATTATGTCATAAAACGGTTGGGTTCTATGTTTTGCGTTTTCTTTACTGAAGACGAGGTGTATGATTATGAGAGCGCCATGAAGTGTGATACTCAAAAATATGCGCGTTTCTATAGGGAAGTTCTGCAGGAAGGCATCTACTTGCCGCCGGCTCAGTTTGAGGTGTCTTTTGTATCCTGCGCCCATGAACTGGAGGATATTTACCAGACGGTGGCTGCTATTGAACGAGCCCTGGATAGAATGAAATAGGGAGGTTCAGTTTTGGAGAGTATTTATGACTGGGAGTGGTTTATCAGGCAGTTTGAGGGAATGAGCAAAATAGACCTGACTGCTTATAAAAGGCCACAAATGGAACGACGTATTAATAGTTTTATGAGATCATCCCATGCTGCTGATTACAAGGAATTTATAGCTTTGATTCAGAAGGATAAGGTTTTATACCGTAAGTTTATTGAGCATTTGACCATTAACGTTTCAGAGTTTTTTCGTAATCCAGTCCATTGGGAGGTTTTGGAAAAGGAAATATTTCCGGTTTTACTTAAACAACGAACCCCCTTAAAAATATGGAGCGCCGGGTGCTCCACTGGCGAAGAAGCTTATTCTCTGGCTATGCTCTGCAAGGAAAAAATACCTGGCAAGACAGACAAGATTCTAGCTAGCGACCTGGATCAGGATGTGTTAGAACGTGCCCAGATAGGACTGTATTCTGCCAAGGCAGCGCAGACGCTACCGCCCTATTATCTGGAGCGGTATATGCAAAAAGACGGGGAATACTACCGGGTTGCTGAAGATATTAAAAAAATGGTTAGATTTGAAAAACAGGATTTATTAAAAGACCCCTTTGGCAGGGATTATGATTTGATTTTATGTCGCAATGTAGTAATCTATTTTACTGAAGAAACCAAGTTTAAATTGTATCGTAAATTTGTGGATGCGCTTCGTCCGGGAGGCGTGTTGTTTATAGGCAGCACCGAGCAGATATTTCAGGCCAAGGAAATAGGTTTTACTTCCCTGGCGACCTTTTTCTATCAAAAATCAGCAGTATGAACAATATAGTTTTGAAAGACTAAAAATATGTCCTATTTCTAGTGCAAAGCAGGAAAAAAGACTTTTTTATAGAATGTAAAACCATGTCTATGGCTTTTGAAAATAGATGTTATACCGGTGCTTGATATGAATTTTTTTGGCGGTAATTTTGCCGTAGGCAACAGTAAATATAGATAAAATCTCATGGAGGTGATCTGGGAGACCGCAGGTTTTGACGGGAGTTTTTACTATCAGGTAAAAAAAGAGGCCATTAGATGAAAAGGAGGAATGAACTTGAAGGTTCTAGTATGTGTTAAGCAAACTTTTGACACAGAAGCTAAAATTGAGTTAAAAGATGGCAAAATTAACGATGCAGGTATCAACCTCATCATTAACCCTTATGATGAAGTAGCAGTTGAAGGTGCCATCCAATTGAAAGAAAAAGGAATAGCTACCGAAGTAGTTATAGTATCTGCAGGTGCTGACAAAGCGATGGATGCTATCCGTACCGCTTTAGCCATGGGTGCTGATCGTGGTATCCTGGTCAAACAAGATAGTGCTGCTGATGAGTATGCCCGCGCAGTAGCTTTAGCTGATGCCATCAAGAAAGAAAACCCAGATCTGATTCTGGCCGGACACGTTGCAGCTGATGATGGATCTTCACAGGTTCCAACACGTATTGCTGAAATACTTGGTTTGCCACATGTAAACGTTATCACCAGTATCGAAATAGCTGGTGGCAAAGCTACCTGCACCAGTGAAGCCGATGGCGGTACTGCGGTGACCGAAGTTAGCATTCCGGCGGTTATCTCCAGTCAGGTAAGCTGGAATGAGCCCCGTTATCCTTCCATGAAGGGTATTATGCAGGCTAAAAAGAAACCCGTTGCCACAGTTGACGCAATTGCCGTAGAAAACAAAGTTAAAGTGCTGGAATTTGCTCTTCCCGCTGGCAAGACCGCTGGCATTAAGATAGAGGAAGATCCCGATGTAGCAGCCGCCCAAATGGCTGACTGGATGAAAAATACCGTTAAGGTGGAAGTGAAATAATTATACCTGTGTATAAATAAAGGAGGGTCATAGATGGCTGGAACATGGGTTTTTGTAGATCAAAGAGATGGAAATATACGTAAAGTTACTTATGAGATGCTAGCCGAAGCCAAGAAATTTGGCGGAGAAGTAGCAGCCGTTGTATTTGGTAAAGGTGTTGAAGGTCTGGCCGGCGAATTTGCGAAATATGGCGCCGATAAAGTTTATGTTGCAGATGATGATATTTTTGCAGCTTACAATACAGGTGCTTATGTAGCGCAAATGGTTGCCATGATTAAGGAATACAGCCCTAACGCCGTACTGTTTGGTCATACCATGAACGGAAGAGACATGGCATCCAGGCTGGCACAGAAACTGGATGCAGGTATGGCTACTGATGCTATTGCTGCCGAAATCAGTGATGGCAAAGCTGTTTTCACCAGAGCAATCTATGCCGGTAAAGCGTTGGCTAAAGTTGAAGTAACCGGTAGCCCTATAGTTGCAACAATTCGTGCAGGTGTTTGGGAAGTAGTCGAATCTGCCGGAGCCGGCGAAGTGGTTAAAGTAGCTGTTGCTGCTACTGCTGCTGATGTCTACCAGGTTGCCAAGGACTTTGTACCGACCGTATCGGCAAGACCTGAGCTTACTGAAGCTGCGGTTGTAGTTTCCGGTGGACGCGGCTGCAAAGGCCCCGAAGGCATCAAAGTTGTTGAAGAGTTAGCTGACCTGTTGGGTGCTGCTCTGGGTGGTTCGCGTGCCTCCATTGACTCTGGGTGGCTGGGACATGAACTCCAGGTAGGTCAAACTGGTAAGGTAGTATGCCCCGGGCTGTACATAGCCTGTGGAATCTCTGGGGCTATCCAGCATCTGGCTGGAATGTCTTCTTCTAAGTTTATTGCAGCGGTAAACACAGATACTGAAGCCCCTATTTTTAATGTAGCCGATTTCGGAGTAGTGGGGGATCTCTTTAAGGTAGTTCCCTTGCTTTGCACCGAGTTGAAAAAATAGGTAGCCGTAAAAAATAATTGGTGTTTCTGGATATGCCAAACAGCATATCCAGAAAACCAACGTTTGCTTTAAGGGAGGGAATTTGTTTCATGATATTTGGCTTTCAACCACTAGAAGGTGGTTACGATGTCCCAATGCGGGTTGTTGGGGCGAATATTCCCTACGAATGGCTTATCTATGTCATTATGTTTATCCCTATAGGCATATTCCTGTACGGCTTTATTAAAAAAGTCCAGGTATGGATGCTGGCAAAAGGGGAAATACACAGAAATGATAAGGTTTGGCAACGTATAGGTTCGCTTTTATCCAACACCTTATTACAAACTAAGGTAATTAAGAAACCTCTGCCAGGTTGGATGCATTTCTTCTTGTTCTGGGGATTCTTGTTACTGTTTATGGCTGCTGGCATCGATGCTTCCCACCATGCCATCGGCTGGCCACACCTCGAAGGCGCCAATTATATCGGGATGTCCTGGATAGTAGACATCTTTGGCTTTTTGGCTATGATTGGCATCATGGTACTTGCCTTTATCCGCTATATTCAAAAACCGGATCGCTTAAATGATACTAAGGCTTCAGATGGCTGGATAATACTGCTCGTCTTTACTATCCTTCTAACCGGTTACTTCATTGAAGGTCTAAGGATTGGTGCTCAGATTCAGCTTTCGACAACTATGGAGCAAATCGCCTATGAAAAAATAGCTTCACCCATTGGTTGGATGTTTGCTGCTATGTTTGCAGGTATGAGCCTGGATAGCATGTTGATGTGGCATCGCATCCTGTGGTGGTTCCATATGGCTATTGCCTTTGCCTTTATTGCCATTATTCCGTTTACCAAGCTGTGGCATATATTTACCGGAATGGCCAACTATATTTTCCGCGATCTGGAACCTTCAGCTTTGCGTATGGTTGATAATATTGAAGAGGCCGAATCATTTGGGGTAGAAAATATTGAGGACTTTGGTTGGAAAGATTTGCTGGATCTGGATGCTTGTATCCGCTGCGGTCGTTGCCAGGAAAACTGCCCCGCCTACAATACCGGAAAGCATCTAAATCCCAAGTTAACTCTTATTCAGGCTATGAAGCTACACCTGGACGAAAAAGCACCTTATCTGCTGGCTGCTAAAAACAACCCTGAAGAACTTGAAGAAATAGCCATGACCGATGCGGCCGCTGAAAAAGTCAATCCGATGGAAGCCAGCCTGATTTATGATGTAGTAACTTCGGAAGTTGTATGGGATTGTACCAACTGCCGGGCTTGCATGGAGCACTGCCCCATGTATATCGAGCATATTCCCAAAATTGTGGAAATGCGCAGAAACCTGGTTATGTGGCAGGGAGATATGCCTGGTGAAGCCCAGATGGCCTTTACCAACATGGAACGCAACTACAACCCTTGGGGTGTTGGTTGGGCATCACGAGCTGAATGGCTCAATGAAAGAGGCGTCAGAGACATTGTTAATCTCTTGCCAGAAGATGGCAAGGAGTTTGAATACCTGCTTTATGCCGGTTGCGCAGTATCCTTCGATGATCGTTACAAACGGGTAGGTGAATCTCTGGTTAGGTTGCTTAATAAGGCCGGCGTAAGTTTCGGTTATCTGGGAACGGAAGAATTCTGCTGTGGTGACTCAGCCAGAAGATTAGGTAACGAGTATCTTTACCAGACCTTGGTCAACCAGAACCTGGAATCCTTTAACAACTATGGCGTAAAGAAAATTATTGTAGTATGCCCGCATGGGTATAATGCGCTGAAGAATGAATACCCGCAGATGGGCGGAAATTATGAGGTATATCATTACACTGAAATCCTGGCCAAATTAGTAGCCGAAGGCAAGCTCAAACCGGATAAGGCAGTAGGAGCCAAGATAAGCTATCACGATTCCTGCTTCCTGGGACGGCATAATGGTATTTACGACCAGCCGCGGACGGTATTGAAAGCTGCAGGCGCATCGATTGTTGAAGTTCAACAATCCAAGAACTATGGCTTCTGTTGTGGCGCAGGCGGTGGACGTATGTGGATGGAAGAAGAGGCAGTAGAAGGGTTCAAACGTATCAACGATACCAGAACCGACCAACTACTTGTTTCCAATCCGCAAATGATTGTTACAAACTGTCCGTTCTGCTTGACCATGATCTCCGATGGCGTTAAATCTGCTGAGGCAGAAGAAAGCACTAAAGTCTACGATGTGGCCGAAGTGCTCTGGCAATCAATGCAATAATAATTAATAAACATTAAAGGGTCTCCCGTTTCTTTGGGGGACCTTTTATTTTCTGATAAAGAAACCAAATTACATACTTGCCAACTGCAAAAATCAAACCATCTGCTAACCGCTACTCTTAAAACCTGCAATACGAGCGATAATTCCATTAATGTAGTCATTGCTCTGTCTATCCAGATTTTTAATTATCAGCCTGCAAAAATCATGCAGGAATAATTACCATATAATAGAATAATATGTATAAATAAACAGATAATTCATTAAAATCAATCAGTTAAGACTATTCCAAAATTAAGTAAGCAGGCAGGGGGGATGTCTTTTATAGATCTAATATATCCGATGGTTTTTCCAGCTAATACTAAGTAAGGGGGTATTGCTCTTGACTAGAGAAATTGTTTTGGTAGGGGCCTGCCGGACTCCTGTAGGATCCTTTGGGGGTTCGCTCAAAGATATTTCTGTAGTTGATTTAGGAAGTGTGGTTATGGCTGAGGCCATTAAAAGGGCAGGTCTGAAAGGAGATCAGATTGATGAAGTAATATTCGGATGTGTCCTGCAGGCCGCTCAGGGACAAAATGTGGCTCGACAATCATCGGTCAAGGCTGGGATTCCTATAGATGTATCAGCCATGACCATCAACAAGGTTTGCGGTTCAGGCTTAAGAGCTGTTAGTTTGGCGGCCCAGGTTATAAAAGCCGGGGACGCAGATGTTGTATTGGCCGGAGGCATGGAAAGCATGTCTACCGCACCGTTCGCTCTGGAAAAGGCACGTTACGGTTACCGAATGGGAAATGGCAGTTTGATTGACGTTATGATCAAAGATGGCCTTTGGGAAGCATTCAACAACTACCACATGGGTATTACGGCTGAGAATATTAACGAACAGTATGATATCTCCCGTGAGGAACAGGATGATTTTGGCTTTAGAAGCCAGGAACTGGCGGCTCAGGCAATTGCCTCCGGCAGATTTAAAGACGAGATTACCCCGGTAGTAATTAAAGGCAAGAAAGGAGACACCATTTTCGAGGTAGATGAGTACCCCCGCGCGACTGCCCGGGACAAGATGGGCACGCTTAATCCGGCCTTTAAAAAAGACGGCTCAGTCACAGCCGCTAATGCTTCAGGCATAAACGATGGCGCAGCTGCGGTAATCGTAATGTCCAGGGAGAAGGCTGACGAATTGGGCATTAAGCCGATGGCGAAGATAGTAAGTTATGCTTCTGCCGGGGTAGAACCTAAAGTAATGGGATTAGGGCCTATACCGGCCAGCCGTAAAGCATTGCAGAAAGCCGGCTTGACCATAAATGATATTGACCTGATCGAAGCCAATGAGGCTTTTGCAGCCCAATCAATAGCCGTAGCTCGCGATTTAGGACTTACTGAGATAATGGACAGGGTTAATGTCAATGGAGGGGCGATTGCGCTCGGACATCCCATAGGGGCATCTGGAGCGAGAATACTGGTCAGCTTGCTGTATGAAATGGAGAAAAGAAAATCCCAGCGCGGGTTGGCAACCCTTTGCATTGGCGGTGGAATGGGCACAGCCATGATTGTAGAGAGAATCGAAGCCTAGTCAAGGAAAAAGATTCAGCCAGGATAAAAAATTCTTAGCTTAAGGGCCAAAGCATATGATAAAAAAAGGGTTGTTTTATTAATCTTTTAATCGTGCTATATGAGGGTCTGATAGGCAAGAATAGGGGAGGAGTAACTGGTGGATTTTGGATTAAATGATGAGCAGAGGCTTTTTAAAAGAACCTTTGCGGATTTTTCGGATGAGGTAGTAGCACCTGGTGCTGCAGAACGGGATGAAGAAGAGGAATTTGATCTGGAGTGTTGGCGTAAAATGGCCGAACTGGGTCTGGCAGGTTTGATTGTACCCGAGGAATATGGGGGGATTGCTGCCGGAACAGTCGTTTACGCCATGGCGGTGGAAGAGGTATCCAGAAACTGTGCTTCAATGGGAGTAACCCTGTCAGCGCATACATCCCTTTGTACCTGGCCAATATTGCACTTGGGCAATGAGGAACACAAAAAAAGATTTCTGCCGCGTCTGGCTTCTGGGGAAAGTTTGGGTGCATTAGGTCTTACGGAACCCAATGCCGGTTCCGATGTCGGAGCTACTGCTATGACGGCAGTAAAGGACGGCAATCATTATATATTAAATGGCACTAAGATTTTCATTACCAACGGTTATTATGCTGATATTTACGTTATTTTGGTACGTACCGGCGACAAAAACGCTAAACATGGCAACAGCAGTTATTTCGTGGTTGAAAAAGGAACCCCCGGGTTTAGTTTCGGAAAAAAGGAAAAAAAATTAGGTATTCGCTCATCAGCTACGTATGAACTGGTCTTTGAAGATTGCCGGGTTCCGCAAGAAAATCTGCTAGGTAATGAGGGGGATGGTTTTAAACAGACCATGCATGTGCTAAATGGCGGGCGGGTAGGAATTGCGGCCCAAGCTTTGGGTATTGCTGAAGGTGCTTACCGCTATGCATTGAATTTTGCCTTGGAACGACAGCAATTTGGCAAACCTATATTTTCCAACCAGGCCATCTCGTTTAAATTGGCCGACATGGCCATGAAGATCCAGGCAGCACGCAATCTGGTTTATGAAGTAGCTTGGCGGGAAGACCAGGGACTGCCATACCAGAGACAGGGGGCATTTGCCAAGTGCTACGCCGGTGATGTTGCTATGGAAGTAACTACCGAAGCAGTTCAAATACTGGGCGGATATGGCTATACCCGCGAATATCCAGTTGAAAGAATGATGAGGGATGCCAAGATTACTCAAATATACGAAGGTACTAACGAAATCCAACGACTTACTATAACAAATTGTATTAAAAAAGGTGATATAACTAATTATGATTACTAAAAGTAATAAAATATTATAATTAAAGATGCAAGGTTATATAAACCTTGCATCTTTCTTTTTAAATTTTCCAGTCTAAGTACAGTCTCCTAAATCAATCACCCCAGGTCTGGTACGCCCGGAGAATTTGTCGAGACAAGAAAATACCGTACGTATACTAATTACAATTTCCAAAATAATTTTATTATGTAAGAGGATATATAGTATATATGTTGAATATCTTATTGAATATATTATTTTTCTGAAAATATAAGGAGGGGAATTGTAATGTCTGCAGGTAATTTTATTTTCGACACCAGGGACACCAGGTTTATTCTGAAAGAATGGTTAGATATGGATAAACTTTTGGGATATCCGGCCTATCGTGATTACTACACTAAGGACGATGTGGATTCCTTTGTAGACGTAGTTTATAAGATTTGCCGCGATGTGGTAGCACCTGCCAATGCCGAATGTGACGAAATCGGTGTTAAATTTGTTGATGGCAAGGTAATAACTCCGGATGGCCTGAAAAAAGCTTACGATACAGTTATAGAGGCTGGTTTAGGGCCTCAATTCGCGGATCGCGAAGCTGAAGGCCGTTTGCCCTGGTGTTTTGGGTCATGTCTGACGGAAATGATCATAAACGCATCGGCAGCTACTTCCGCTTATTGGGGATTGACCATGGGAGCGGCTGGCGTTATCCAGACCTATGCAGCGCCTGAACTGAAAGAGAGATTTTTACCCAAGATGTTCAATGGCCAATGGGGCGGAACGATGGGTATCACGGAAGCTGGCGCTGGTTCAGACGTTGGAGCGGCGATTACCAAAGCTTATCCAACCGATAAACCGGGACTTTATAAAATCAAGGGCGGCAAGATGTTTATCACTTCCGGTGATCATGATATGGTGGAGAATTTTGTTCACCTGGTATTGGCTCGGATTGAAGGTGCCCGGGAAGGAACCGGCGGCCTGTCTCTATTTATCGTGCCCAAAATCTGGGTTAACGAAGACGGTTCATTAGGCGATTCTAATGATGTTACTACGGTCGGCATTGAGCATAAAATGGGGCTGAAAGGTTCGGCCACATGTACTTTGGCACTCGGTGAGGATAACAACTGTTACGGTTACCTGATTGGCGATCCTCCGGATGAAAAAGGCAAAGGCCAAGGTATGGCCCAGATGTTCCAAATGATGAATGAAGAAAGACTTGGTACTGGAGTTTTGGCTTTGGGAACAGCTTCGGCTGCTTATCAGCAATCCCTGGCTTATTCCAAAGAAAGGGTACAATCCTCCAAGCTCACCGATATGAAAGGCCCGGCTGTCAGAATCATTGAACACGAAGACGTCAGACGTATGCTGATGTTCCAGAAATCCATCACCGAAGCATGTAGAGCCATGATTATGAAAACCTACTTTTATATTGACACCATGCATGACAGTCCTGATGAAGCTGAAAGAGAGTTTGCTTATGCGATGTTCCACATGAGCAACCCCCTTTGCAAGGCATACACCTCTGATATGGCATGGCCATCCATTGCTGAAGCTATTCAAGTTTATGGCGGTTACGGATATATAGAAGAATACCCCTGCGCCCAATATGCTCGTGATGTAAAGATTTTCTCCATCTGGGAAGGAACCAACTATATCCAGGCTTTGGATCTCTGCGCCCGCAAAATGACCATGAACAAAGGCAAAGTTATGATGACCTTCATGAAGGAAATCGGAACCTTTATTGAGATGAACAAAGCTACCCCGGGTTTTGAGGATCAATTCAAGGTTTTAGGCGGCGCCTTTGCCGAATACCAGGCAATTTTAGGACTCTTTAACGGTTATATGCAGGCAGGCAAAGTACAAATGCTGGGGCTGTTTGCAACCCGTATCCTCCATGCAACCGCAATGGTTTATTGCGGCCGACTGCTCCTTGACCAGGCTTTACTGGCTGCCAGACAGTTGCAAGCAGTAGGTGAAGACCATTTTGATGCTACCTACTATAAAGGCAAGATGGCCAGTGCAAAATTCTATATCATGAATATCGTACCTGAAGTATTTAATATTAAAAGAGTATTTGAATTGGGCGACACCACAGCGGCTGATCTTCCTGAAGACTGTCTGCGCTAGTTAATTATTGATCTTTAAAAGAGTAGCAGTTGCTCATCAGGCAACTGCTAATCTTTTTTCTGCTTGCCTAAAAAAGAAGTGGGATTTATCCTAGGGTTTTAAAATACGCGCACTATCAAATTGTCTAATTATAACAATATATAAAAATAATTCAAAGTCAGCAGGTAAAATTATATTAATGTTGAATATTACAAAATATACATAATTTACCTAACAAAATAAGGAGGGGTACTGTAATGAGTGCGGGTAATTTCATCTATGATCTCAGGGATAGCCAGTTTATTCTTAAAGAATGGCTGGACATGGATAAACTTCTGGGTATGGAAGCTTATCGCGACTACTACAGCAAGGATGATCTGGATTCCTTTTTGGAAGTAAACTACAAGATATGCCGGGACGTTATTGCACCTGCTAACGTAGAGTGTGATGAAATTGGAGTCAAGTTTATAGATGGCGTTGTGGTTACTCCAGAAGCCATCAAAAAAGCTTACCAGACGGTTATGGAAGCCGGACTGGGGCCCCAGAATGCTGACCGGGAAGCGGAAGGCCGTATGCCTTTGATTATGAATGCGGCTATTGGTGAAATGCAGATTAATGCCTCCCCGGCTGTAACTACCTATTGGGGCTTGACTATGGGAGCCGGCGGAGTAATTCAATCATTTGCCGCACCTGAACTCAAGGAAAGGTTTCTGCCGAAAATGTTTTCTGGTGAATGGGGCGGAACGATGTGTATTACTGAAGCCGGAGCAGGGTCGGACGTAGGCAATGCCTCGACCAAGGCTTTCCCGACTGATACCCCTGGTCTTTATAAGATTAAGGGCGGCAAGATGTTTATTACTGCCGGCGACAATGACATAGCCAAAAATTTTATACATCTAGTTTTGGCTCGGGTTGATGGGGCTCGTCCCGGAACAGCCGGTCTGTCACTTTTTATTGTACCTAAAATTTGGGTAAAAGAAGACAGCTCCTTGGGAGAACCTAATGATGTTAATACCGTTGGGATTGAACACAAACTAGGTATGAAAGGTTCTGCCACCTGTACCCTGGCATTTGGTGAAAACGACAACTGTTACGGTTACCTGATCGGCAATCCGCCTGGAGAAGATGGTAAGGGTGAAGGCATGGCCCAGATGTTCCAGATGATGAATGAAGAAAGACTGGGAACCGGTCTTTTAGCCCTGGGAACTGCTTCCGCCGCATACCAGCAGTCTTTGGCCTATTCCAAGGAAAGGGTTCAGTCTGCTAAGATAACTGATCTAAAAGGACCAGCCGTTAGGATTATTGAACACGAAGATGTCAGACGCATGCTCATGTATCAGAAATCGATTGTTGAAGCTTGCCGGGCCATGATTATGAAGACCTATTACTACATTGATATGTCCCATGACAGTGATGATCCGGAAGAAAGAGAATTTGGCAATTTAATGTTTCATCTGAGTAATCCTCTTTGCAAGGCGTATACCTCGGATTTGGCCTGGAATACAATTGCCGAAGCGATTCAGGTTTATGGCGGATATGGATTTATTGAAGAATATCCCTGCGCCCAATACGCTCGAGATGTCAAAATCTTCTCCATTTGGGAAGGAACCAACTATATTCAGGCTCTTGATCTATGTGCCCGCAAATTTACTATGAAAAAAGGCAAAGTTGTCATGACTTTCCTGGGCGAAGTCGGTAAATTCCTGCAGGCCAATGCTGAGGCGCCCGGTTTTGAAGCCCAAATAAAGATGCTTAATGAAGCTTATACAGCTTATCAGGGTATTCTGGGAACTTTCAACGGCTATATGACCTCAGGCAAAATCCATATGCTGGGCTTGTTTGCAACCCGTATCCTGCACGCAACGGCTATGCTTTATTGCGGTATGCTGATCCTCGATCAGGCTATACTGGCAGCTAAGAAGTTGGCTGAACTTGGCGATGACCACTACGATGCCAGTTTTTACAAAGGTAAGATTGCCAGTTCCAAATTCTATGTCATGAACGTAATGCCGGAGATATTTACCATTCAAAGAGTATTCGAAATCGGCGACACTTCTGCCATTGATCTGCCCGAAGACTGTCTGCGCTAGAAAAATAGTTCAATTAAATAAAAAGCTACCAAACCGCAGCGTAAGCTGCGGTTTTGTTTGGGGAATATTAGGAGATAAGGCGGCAGTTTTGATAGCTCCCCCATTCAGCCGGAAAATTAATACTAACCCGGTTCAAGCTCAGACTGAGTGCCGGGGAGCATTGGAGGTATTCTAAGGTGATTTAGGTGGTTTATTTCTTTAAATAATTAAACTGTTTGGGTATAATTAGCTAAGGGTGTCAGCTATTTTATGGAAGGAGAGTACCAAATGGCAGTTGCTGTTTATCCCGGGAGTTTTGATCCGGTTACCAATGGGCATATTGATATTCTGGAGAGAATGAGCGGGGTTTTTGATAAGATTATTGTAGCAGTCGTTCATAACGTTACCAAGCAGGCTTTGTTTACCTTGGATGAGCGGGTTGAACTGATCAAGGAGAGTACCAAACATCTAGATAACGTAGAAGTGGAAGGATTCAACGGACTGCTGGCTGACTTTTTAAAAGAAAAAAACGTTGTGGTAATTATTAGGGGCTTACGCTCTATTACTGATTTTGAATATGAATCCCATATGTCCATGATGAACAAACTATTATTGCCAGAAGTAAATACAATATTTGTTATGTCTGATCCACAGTATATTTTTGTTAGCTCCAGCGGGGTTAAAGAAGCTGCTTTATTGGGCGGGGATGTAAAAAGGTTGGTACCGGCTGCCGTTGAAAAAAGTTTATTAGAGAAGTATCGGGCTGGAAAAAGCTAGGATAATATGAATAGTGCTGTTGTCTGATGAAAATTATTAAATCGGGAATAAGAAAAAAATCCGCAGCTTAGGAACTGCGGATTATTAATTTCAAGTTAATTCAATATGGTTACTTTCACGGTCTTAATACCAAAATTTAAGGCCTGCTGATGAGTCGCAAAGCAAAGATCAAGGCGATTTCCTTTGATAGCTCCTCCCTGGTCAGCAGCGATTCCTTCACCGTAGCCCTCAACGTAGAGCCGGGTGCCCATGGGAATTACTTTGGGATCCGTAGCAATGATGCCATATTTCAAAGGAAGACCTATGTAAGAGGGTGCGCCATAATATGGATAATTACATTTGGCACATGGGCAATAGGCCGTAGCTACCATGGTTACTGTTTTACCACGATAAACCTTGGAACCATCCCGGGAAGGGGTGGAATCAGTTATCCTCAGAGCGGCTTTGGTTTTAGGCCCCACTATTCCGTCCACTACCAGTCCTTTGTCTTTTTGAAACTTGGTTACCGCAGCATACGTTTTTGGACCAAATATGCCGTCAACGTTTCCGCACCAATAACCTTGGGAATTTAGAGCTTTTTGCACTGTCTCTACCTCAGTTCCTCTCGATCCCCAGTATAAATTGGATGCGGCCACAGCATTCTCGCTTTGGGCGGCAAAAATACCGGTAATAAAAAGTGTTAAGACAAAGATGGGAACAATCATTTTACTTCGTAACATTTTCTAACCCCTTTCTAATCTGTATTAACTTGAAAAAGAACCGTTTAGCTGTTTCGTGTGTTAACATCGCTGCAGTTTTGGAGATAGTAACCATAGCCCAATACTAACTTATTAATCTTGGTATCATCAAATCCACTCATATAGCACAGGCTGGAACATGCTTAAGTCAGAATGATTGTCCTAAGAAATCGAAAAACATTCGCGGCTATCCAAAATAATGGAAGCTTTTGTAAAAAGATCCGGCCCCCCTGGATTAAGCCTGCAAAAGCCCAAACAACCATACCTGAGTGCCGGATGTGTATCCATATTTAATTTGTCAGAAAATAAACGAACATGGTTTCCGCCCTGGCAGGGGAGCTGTAAAGCCTATGAAAATAGTGGCAGGACAGTATTTTTATGTATTTTCCAATTTGTGGTGTAAGCTATAATAAACAATTTATAATTAAAAATACAAAATAATTTCCGCTAAAGCCGAGCCGAATAGCATGTTGCAATAAACTAAAAAAACAAAATATGTCGTGCCCTTCACACGGGGAAAGACCATGAGAAGCCTTGAAATAACTATGTTTCAAGGCTTTTTTTGTTTGTCGTCAAAAACCAATATACTCTCAAATGTTATCCATGTTATCAAAAATCCCTATGTCCTCAAAAGGCGCAAAACCCCCGATTGTTGCAAAAATGTTATCAAAATCTACGAGCGGGATATAAAGCGCCTTAAAGGGATATGGGAAAAAACCTGAAAAGGAGGCTCAAACCATGCAAGTCAATCTTTACGCCAACGGTATTTTGCTTCCGTCCGGCGACATCAGCCGGGACAAAATCAACCTCATAACCGGGGCCATGACCGCCCCGTTCGTTGAAACCCTTTGGGCGTTCTCCGAAAACGACACCGAGGTAATGAAGAGAATTTCAGCCATCTTTACTCACCTGTACAGCGAAGGCCGGGAAGTGGAAATGCTGGCAGGGCACCCGGAGGCCCGGCAATACTTCCTGTTTTCCTTCCTGCTGGATATGGACGACATCATGCAGGACTTTATGGCCGAAGCCGGGCGAGCTTTTTGTTCCCCTTAAAACCCCTTTTACCTGCTGGGAAAAGAATAGCAATAAAGCATACCACGTCCTGGGCGTTCAGAGTGAGCGCCCATTTTTCATTTTCAGGAAGGAGGAATAGGCCATGCCTTACGTCACACCGGAACTGGTTGCGCAGGCAAAGGAAATCGACCTGTTTTCCTATCTCCAACAATATGAGCCGCAAGAGCTAAAGCGCACAGCGCCGCATGAATACTGCACCGCCACCCATGACAGTCTAAAAATCTCCAACGGCAAATGGCATTGGTTTTCAAGAGGCATCGGCGGCAATACCGCCCTTGACTACCTTATTAAAGTACGCAATATGGGCTTTGTGGAAGCCGTACAACTGCTTTGCGACGGACGGGCCGCCCCTGCCGTTTCCTTTCAGCAGGTAAGGAAACCGGAGCCACCGCCCAAGCCCTTTGAACTGCCGGAACCGAACCGCAACAACCGGGCCGTTATCGGCTACCTGCAAGGCCGGGGCATTGACCCTGAGATTATCAGGCTTTGCATTGAAGCCGGAACGCTCTATGAGAGCCGGGAATATCACAACTGCGTATTTGTGGGCAAGGACACAGCTGGAACACCCCGCTTTGCCTCTGTCCGGGGAACCTACGGGGACTTCAAGCAGGACATCGAGGGCAGCGACAAGCGGTACAATTTCGTGCTGCCCTCCTGCCCGCCCGGCAGCCGCTTTGTAGCCGTCTGCGAAAGCCCCATTGACGCCCTTTCCCTTGCCACTATCCGCAAGCGGGAAACAAGGGCATGGGGAATCCCCATGAAAAAACTGTTTACCCGCAAGGGCGGCAAACCCATTGTCCATAGCCCGCCGAAAAGAACATCCGGCGCGGGTACATCATGGCGGCGGCTATCACGGCGGCCATGTTCGGTTTTAGCGTAACGGCATACGCCGCAGGCGACCCTTTAGGGAGCATAAACAAGCTGTCCGATTTTGTGTTTGCCGCCATCCGCGCCATCGGCATTATCCTGCTGGGCTTCGGCATCGTGCAGATCGGCCTGTCACTGAAATCCCACGACCCCGGCCAGCGGGCCAACGGCTTTATGACCTTTTTCGGTGGCTTCCCGCATCCAGACCACGGAGCGGGCGAAAACCAACTTACTCAGGGCGGCCACGGCGGGCGGCAAGGCCCGGAAAGCAGGCGCCAAGATCACCAGCGCCACCCAAAAACAGGCAGCGAAGAAAGCGAAGCAGGCGGCCAGGCAGCAGGCCATGAAACGCGCCGCCCGGATTGCGAAAGCTACGGGCAGAACCGCTATGAAAGCTGCCAGGCTGATAACCAAAATTGCCGCCGCATTGGTAAAGGGCGTGGTTGCCCTGCTATCCGCTTGCGGGCCGCTGGTGGTGATAATCGTTTTTATCGCCGCCGTCGCCGCCCTGATTGCCTCCCCCTTCGGACTATTCTTTTCGGATGAAGATAAAAGCACCGATGTTATGCCGATTTCGCGCGTTGTGCAGGAAGTGAACGAGGAATACAACCAGCGGATAGAGGACATCAAGAATGACAATACATGGGATACGCTGGATGTTCAATACATCGGTACCGGAGGCAGCCGGGGCAATATCTGGATAGATATTCTAGCCGTTTTCGCCGTCAAAACCGCCCTGACCGACGATGGCATGGATGTTGCCACCATTGACCAGACCCGTATTGACCTTATCCAGGAAGTATTTTGGGATATGACAGAAATCGACCACTGGATAGAAATCGTGGCGCATACCGACAGCGAAGGGGAAACGTGGTACGAATACATTCTGCATATCATCATTACCCAGCGAACCGCAGGGGAGCAGGCGGAAATCTACGGCTTTAACGACGACCAGAGAGAAGTGCTGGAGGAACTTTTGAGCGGCGCATACGACCGGCATTTTATGGCCCTGATCACGGGTTTGGGACACCTGGGGGACGGAACAGACGTTATTGCGGAGGACTTTTATATCTGGCCCAGTGCCGCCAGTGATTATGTGACTTCCTTTTTTGGCACCAGGTTGCACCCCATCCTGGGTGTCTACAAAACCCACAGCGGCATTGACATCGGTGCGGGATACGGAACGGCGGTACTGGCTGCTGCGGACGGCGTGGTTACAACGGCTGCTTACGACGCAGGCGGCTACGGGAACTATCTCATCATTGACCACGGCAACGGCAATAAGACCCTTTACGCCCACATGAGCCAAATGAGCGCTGGTGTCGGGCAGGCGGTGACGCAGGGCCAGACCATCGGCTTTGTAGGCAGCACGGGATTGTCCACAGGCCCGCATCTGCACTTTGAAATTTATGTCGGCGGCACAAGAGTTGACCCCCTGTTATACTTCTCCAATTATACGGCAGCATGGTAGACATCGACTGAATTGCATCGCCGATTGGAAACGAAGCACCAAAATCCTGACTTTCAGGATAGACCCACACCGCCATGCGGCAGGATGAAAATCGCAGGTACAACATGTGCGATTCTCTCTATTTTCAGAGTAGCTTAACACAATAGGCCCGCCACGGGTGAACATATCAGCTTGCCCCGTGGCGGGCCTTTTCTCTGCCCGTCTATAAAAACCCATCGGTTGCCGGTGGGCTTTTATAGGCTGACGGCAAAGGAAGCGGAGGTCTTTATTTTTCCGCTTCCTTTGCTTGAATTATTCCCTTTGCTGTAGCCTCTATGATAATAAGGTCTTTTTCGTCCAATTCGTCTAATTGTTTTTCAAGCTGCCTGCGGCGTGTGCTTTTTTCAGCGCCGGTATCGGGAAAGAAAAACTGGTCTACCGAAATATTAAAGAGAGTGACAAGCTCATAAAAAGCCTGAAAACTCGGGTGCTGTCCCTTGTTCTCAATTGACATGATGTACCTGGGGGCAAGATTAACTTTTCCGGCTAATACCTCCCGTGTCCATCCTTTGGTTTCCCGTGCTGTTTTTATGACTTGTCCGAAAGCCTTAAAATCATAGAGATTATCTGGATTGCGCATAATCATATCACCCTGTATCATTTTACAATTCTCATTGGTAAAGCTAAACGATGCAGAAACATCCATAGTGTAGCTTTGTAGTTCTCATTATGCGCAACGAGTGATTACAAAGTTCTCTTTGAGATTATACGGATTATCATAATGTTGGATTACATTTCTGTTCGGAATGCAGCAATCAAGCGGGGGATTTCTGAACGCAGGATATAAAAACTTTTTGAAGAAAATAGACTAGATGGTATTGTTCGATTTGGCCCTTCATGGGCTACACCAAAAGATGCAGAAAAGCCTACTGATGGTAAACTGAGAGAATAGATACGCAAAAAGAACTAGTAAAAAGCTCCGGTTAGCGCGTAAAAAATGTCAATAAAAGTGTTGCAAAAGACCTCCTGAATTGTCTTATACATTATGAAAGGTATTCTACTCGAACTCTTGTTAAAATTGTATAATAAGGGAGGTAGATGCGTTATTGTGTAAGATTACCTTTATAAAATAGAGCCTACAAGTATTCCCCTAGTATTCCATTTCTGTCTGACTTTAGTTATTGATAGGAGGCTATATATGCGAATAGTTAAACGAATCATTAGTATACTCGTTATCGCCGGAGTATTTATAGCTACTGGACCGAATATTCCGGTACTGGCAGCGGTCGGTACGACCGCTGCTTCCGCCGCGCCCGTCCAGTATGACTTTTATATCAATGGTGAAAGAGTATCCCTGTGGGCGTACGAGATTGAGGACGACGTATATTTCAAACTGCGAGACCTGGCTATGATACTGAACGATACGGAAAAGCATTTCGGGGTTACGTGGTACGACGATGGTAAGGAACGTAATGGTTATAATTTACAGGTTAAGCTGTCGCCCCAACTTTCTTATACGCCAGTGGGCGGAGAATTATCCAAAGTATCGCAGGGTATAAAGGTCATTGCGCATATGTCTTCCTGTGATTTTCATATTGATGACACTCGGATTCCCATGCGTGCTTTTACCATAAATCATACTAATTATATATCACTTTCCGACATTGCAATCAATATGAGCTTTACCGCAACTTTAGACAAGGAAAGGCACACAGCCGTAGTTGACACGAAAGTATACGATACCGGTTTATATTCACTTTTACTTCCCGATGGCTGGAAAGCCGAAGGTTTAAACTTCACCCGTTCCGGTGATGCGGTCGGCTCCCTTTTCATGCGTACTTACGACCCGGACCATACCATTGCCCAGTTTGAGGACAATCACAGGGTAACGCTTTCAAGTGACACTTTAGATGGCTTTGACTATCCCGCCGCAAAAGCGCTAATCCGGGCGACACAACCTGCGGCAGCGAATGACGATTCCCATGTGGATGAGCTTCACATATACATCATGCTTGCGGACCTCCGCTGCGCGTTCGACTTTTCTTTCGACTCCGCCAAGGTGGATGCACAGACGGCAATGGGAATTGTAAAGAGCTTTGTGCCGAAAGAAACGGCAATAAAATATTATAAGATAGCGTCTCAATGGGCAAAGGCGGTAAAAGAACGCAACGGCCGGGCGCAGTATGAGCTTCTGAGCGCAGAGCTGCAATCCGAATACTATGACTATTACGAGGCCGTGGGCTGGGTGACCGGAGTTTCCAGCCCGTGGAAGGAAAGCTATGTCATTCATATTTCTGATAACCGCGTGGTCGTGTTCTATGAGGGTAGGACCTCCGAAGGATTTGCCGGATATTCCATGGATATACTTTCATTTTCGGAGGAAAATGGACAATTGCGAATTAGTGGACGTTAATGGCGTCAACGACCGAACCGGTTACGACGCTCAAAAAAAATTGTGGTTAATCTCTGATTTGGAGGAATATTCCTTACAAATGGGATGCCATAACAATGTGAAACTGAGAAGATAGTTTTACATAAAAACGAGCCCAAATAAGTGCGTTGGCACGATTTTTCGGCTCGTTTTTGTATATTTTTGTTTATAAGTTTTTTCATAGAATACTCATCTTTTAGAATAAGCATCATGGATTTTTACGCTTGTATTCTATAACTTTGGATAGAACATCCACGACATAATTTACCTCATCTTCAGTATTTTCTTCACCAAATGTAAACCTTACGGAACCTAACGCAGTTTCCTCAGTTTTATTCATAGCTAAAAGCACATGAGAGGGACTTTTTGAGTTACAACTACATGCAGAACCATTGGAAACATATATTCCTTCATCATTTAAAATAGTCGCTAAATATTTAGCGTCAATACCTTGAAAGAAAAAATTGGCATTACCCGGTAATCTTAAGGTTGGATGACCATTTAGAAAAACGTTGGGAATATTCCTTATCACCGCTCCAATAAACAGATTTCTAATCGTTAACACTTTTTTATTTTTAGATTCAATGTCGATAGTTGATAGTTCTATTGCCTTTCCCAGCCCAACAATGCCAGGCACATTTTCAGTGCCGGATCTTCGGTTTAGTTCTTGTGAACCGCCGTGTAGATACGGGTCTATATTTGTTCCCGTTCTGATGTACAAGGCCCCAACCCCTTTTGGCCCATTAAATTTATGTGCAGATAGGGATAGCATATCAACTTTACAGTCGTTTACATCAATATCAATATTACCTATGGCTTGCACTGCATCCGTATGAAAATAGATATTGCTTTCTCTTGCTATTTGTCCTATTTCTTTTATTGGCTGCATGGTTCCAACTTCGTTGTTGGCATACATAATTGAAATCAATATAGTGTTTTTTCGGATGGATTTTTTTAATATGTCTAAAGAAACAACACCAAATTCATCAACAGGCAAATATGTAATATCAAAACCGTTATGCTCCAAATATTCACAGGAGTTCTTAACTGCCGGATGTTCTATTGCCGAAGTGATAATATGATTGCCTTTTAATCTATTTGCAAAAGCAATTCCTTTAATAGCCCAATTATTCGATTCTGTTCCGCAGGAAGTAAAAAATATTTCATGTGCTTGGCATTTTAATGCATAGGCTACTTTATATCGAGACTCATCAACGGCAGCTCTGCTTTCTATGCCCAATTGATAAATACTTGATGCGTTCCCGAAGTTTTCACATAAGTATGGCTTCATCTTTTCCAATACATCACAATTTAAGGGAGTAGTTGCGGCATGATCTAAATAAATAACTTTTCTCATAGATAAGAATTTACTTTTTTACCCTTCTCAGTATATTACTGGAACGCTATAATTATCAGCATAATATTACCCGTGAAATTATAATTTTCATGGGTAATACCGTTACTATAGTAGGTTTATATGAAATCTAACTTGACTATTGCCGCAGTTGGAACTGCCCGGCAGACCCTTATCTAAAATATGGGCATGAGTAAATAGACTATAAGAAATTTCACGCTCCTGCCGCGAAAAATGCTCATAGCCAGCTATTGTCCAGGTCGTCAATATATTATAAATTACAAGTCTGCTGAATCAATCCTCATAAGGTGTCCATTGCGAATACTCATCTTCAAACGGCATTGGTATGACATAATCATCAGAGAATTCATCAAAACTTAGCTGAGGAAGTTCCTCATAAGACACCTCTTGAGCTTTCACTTTGCGGGTACTTCTGATGTTCTCTTCGTTCGTGATGGAGAGCCATCGCCAACGCAAGCTGCGGCATCCATGTCCATGTGGATGCCACGCCGCACAACGCGGTTACCCTGCGCAACATCACCAACATCATGGCCAGCAAGGAGGATCTGATCTACAAAGCCCTGCAGGTGGATGTGGCAAGGGAGCGCCAATTCTGCAGAAAGGTGGAGCAGAGTTTTTTAGCGGAACTCAACCGCAGGAAGCCCAAAACCCTGGAGCAGGTCGGCTGCATTTGGTACGACGGCAACGATGGCAGGCATGAGCATTACCACAACAGCCGCTATCACTGCCTGAATCTGCACAGCGTATTCCAGAAAGGCACCATTGAGTTCCGGCTGTTCAACAGCACCACCCATGCCGGAAAGATCAAAGCGTACATCCAGCTCTGCCTGGCCATCAGCCATCAGGCACTCTCCCAGCGCTGCGCCAGCCGCATCAAGACTCAAAGCAGCAATGAAAAGTACACCTTCCGCACCTGGCTTCTGCGCCTAGGGCTCATCGGCGACGAATTCAAGAGCGCCCGGCTGCACCTATTAGAACATCTGGACGGCTGCATCGCCTGGAAAGATCCCGCCCAGGCCGAGCGCCAAAGGGAGCGGCTAAGGCAGAAAAAAGAAAAGGAGCTGGCGCGTTCTGCCGAGGCCGCTCAGGCTGCGGAAGAACAAAATCATCAGGATGTCGAACCGGCCGGGGCTGAAGAAAACCCCGGCCTTTCCATGTCCATGTAGCAAGGAGGATTGAACAATGATGAAAGGCAAAACCCTGTACATCGCCTACGGCAGCAATCTCAGCCTGCGGCAGATGGCCTACCGGTGCCCCACCGCCAGGGTGGCGGGGACAAGCGAGATCAGGGATTATGAGCTGCTGTTCCGAGGCGGCCGTCAAAACGCGTTTGCAACGGTGGAACCCCTCAAAAACACCTGCGTGCCGGTACTCTTATGGACGCTCAAGGAAAAAGACCTGCAGGCTCTTGACCATTATGAAGGATATCCGTGCCTTTACCGCAAGGAAATTCTCGATGTGGAGCTGAAAGGCAAAACTGTTCCGGCCATGGTGTATGTCATGAACGATGGCCGTCCCTTGGGCGCCCCCTCGGATTATTACCTGCAGACTATCCTGGAAGGTTACCAAAGCGCAGGCTTTGACACCGAGGTTTTGGAGCAGGCGGTGGAGAAATCCACCCGGCTGGCCGGAGAACAGCACCCGGAACAGGAAAGCCTGTTCGACCTGAAGTGGTGGTGAGGATATGGCCGCTCCCGCAACCGTCGCCCTGGCGGTCAAAGCCGCCATCACCGCGGCCACCGACAAGAGGACGCGGAATGCTGTCTGCATTCTCGTGGCCGCCCTCGTGACGCCGCTGATTCTCATCATCGTGATGATCGTGAGCCTGCTCTCGGCCGCGGCGGATCACAACAATACCGCCATCGACCTGTGCTTCAACGGCGGGGCGATTTCCTCGCAAGCGCCCGCCGATTACGCCGCCCATATCCGGGATATGCGCGGCAGTTTCTCGGAGCTGGATGCAGCCATCACGGACATATCCGCGGAGTTGGAGGATGGCAGCCTTGACAGCATTAGAATCAAGGCGATTTTTTATGCTCTGCTTTTCGGCGCGGAAAATCTCAGGATGGACAACTCGGGCTACCAGGCCTTTGTCAAGTGCTTCGTAGGTTACGAAACCCGCACCCGCACCGTGGACCATGGCGACGGCACCACTTCGGAGGAAACCCGCACCGTGGCCGTGCCGATCAAATCCCTGCCGGAGATCTACGACAACCTGGAAAACACCCTGGGCCGGACGATTACTTTAGAGGATCAGGCCAACGCTGCGGAAATATATTACCGTATATTGTACGGCGGCAGCGTTCCCACTTATGGGAAGGCATTCGACCAATGGGCCAACGGCCTGCCTCTGTCCGACGCGCCCTTTGTGGGGGCCGACGGCTTCTGTTCTCCTCTAGGAGAAAACTGGCGCGGCGTGGTCACCTCGGAATTCGGCTACCGGACTGATCCTTTCACCGGGGAGAGCAGAGGGCACACCGGCCTGGACCTGGGTGCGCCCAGCGGCACCCCCATCCGCGCGGCCCTGGACGGCACGGTGCAGTTTGTGCGCTATACGAACACCGGCTACGGCTATCACCTGGCCATAGATCACGGCGGTGGCTTCGTCACTCTCTATGGCCACTGCTCTAAAATCCTCATTGCCGAAGGACAGACAGTCAAGGCCGGCGACATCATCGCCCAGGTCGGTTCCACAGGCCGCAGCACCGGTCCACACTTGCACTTCGAGGTAAGAATCAATGGAGAAATGAAAAATCCAAGAAGCTATCTGCCATAAAGAGGACATAGACCGTGTTTGCGTCGAACCACAGCCGCCAAATATGCAGATGCATCAACAGTAAGAAAAGGAGGTGGTGAACTAATAAGCAGTGCCCGAACCAGCAATTTTTCCTGTTTTCATCGCTGATGGAGGATGAAGATGAGTCCTGGAAGGAAGAAGAAAACACAATGAATATGAATTTTTAAGGAGGAAATCAGCCATGAGAGAAACCGAGTTGAAGATGTTGTTCCCCACGGAGAAGCTGGAGGCTCTCCGCTTTTTTATGGCCAAAAAGGAGCTGTCCATTGAGCAGGAACTGCAAGATTACCTGGACAAAACCTATGAAAAAGTTGTCCCCGCCAATGTCCGCGAATACGTGGAAAGCAGGCTCGGACTGGAGCTTGCACAGGAACCCGCTCCCGAACCGGAAATGCAGGAGCGGCAACCGGATGAAACCCCTGAACCGGAGGCACCGGAACAGCAGCCGGAGCAGCAGAGGGTGCGTCAGCCGAGGCAATCCCGCCGTCAGCGGGAGCAAGCCGCGGCTGAAGCCGCCCCGGTTTTGGATTCTCCGGGATGGGACGCAGCCCCTGACGAGGAAGAAAGCCAGGGCATGAGCATGAGCATGTGAACAAATACAATCGGGAAAAGGAGTGCGAAACCATGAAGCAGGCAACCGTTCAAATCAGCTTCGACGCGGAAAAGCTCGGAGCCATTAAGCGGTATATGAGCAAAAAAGACGCCGAGCTTCTGGCCGAGCTGGACGAAGTCATGCAGAAGCTCTACGAAAAACACGTTCCCGTGCCGGTGCGGGAATACATCGAGAGCCGGGAGGCGGAGGAAGCGGCCAAAACAAAAAGCCCCTCTCGTCCGGCCTCACTACAGAAAAATACCGCAGAAAATGGGCAATAAGCCGAAAAAAATAACCGCCTTGTCACTTGGCAGAGCGGTCATTTAAGCTCATGATAGCTTTATTTCAAAATCCGGCGAGTCCGGTTCAGCTCCCGGCTCATCCTGGGAAGGCCCCGTGACCGCATGCTGCCGCTGCTGCAACGCAAGCTGTTCCAACTGCCGCACCCGGCCTTTTAAACCCTGGCAGAGTGCGTCTGTACGAGCCTCATCGATGTAAGGAGATGCGGATAGAAGCACCCGAAACTCCTCATCAATATCCCGCAGTGCGGAAAAATCAATCCAATCCAGGCTGCCGGCCAAAGCGATCTGCTGGGCATGGGTCGGTCTGAAAGGATGAGCGGGCACATCGCCTCCCGGATGGATGGCCCCGGTGACCTGGTCATGCCAGAGGCTGGTACCGCTGTCATAGATGGGGGCCGGGCCTACCCAGGCCAAGGTATCCACATTGCGGATAGCTCCGAAGTTTCCAAAATGCCGGTCCGTATTGGCGATCAGGAAGTCAAAGGCTAGCAGGTAGTTCAAAAACTCCTGCATGCCGGGGATGCCCAAATGCTCGCAGCAAAGCAGGAAATGCTCGTACACCGAATGGTGGTTGCGCTTCTTTTGGCTGCGGTAGATGTGGTAGGCGCTGACCAGTTCCGTCTCCGGTGTGATGATATTCCCGCATATGCTGTAGGGGATCTGCTCCTCCCAAATGAGGCGGTACGGCACATAAGCCCCGCGGTTTAAACGTCGGTGCAGGGAGGTGGCAATCACCTCATTGAGAGGCTCCTGCTGAAACGGATTGCTTCCCGACTTGATCAGGCAGCGTTCACCGTCGATGATTTTCCATTTCTTGCGCAGCCATCCGTCCGATGTGTTGCAGGGGGAGAGCAGGTCCAGTTCGCTGCCGGGTGTCGCCTGACCAAAGAGCGCATTGCCCACATCATCGGAAAAAGGATTGTGAAAGAAATTGATATCCTCCCATTTAAAAGGATGCGCCTTGGGATTAATCCAATACTGGTCGGACAGACTCAGCCCGTAGCATTTGGTGAGAAGCTGCTCCGTATAGGACACCTTCAAGATATCGAGAGCCTCCCGGATACCGGAACGGCTGGCGGGAATGGAACGTCCCCGCCACCAATCGTTCAGGCTTTTCCGGTCGGGAATCCCTCTGATCATCGCAATGCCAACGGGAAGGTATTCCGGATGAATCACCTGGACGACCTTTAAAATCGCGCCCGTATCTTCGTCAATATTCAGTTCCACCACCGGGGTATACTTATTCATCAACGTGTAGATCATCCGTATGCCCTCCCTTCAAATATAAATTGTTAGTACATCATTTTACCAATTTTTTTCCTTTTTAACAAGGCTTTGCGGAAGGAATGCATTTTTATCCGTAATGGCCATAGTGGGTGGAGAAATGGCCCGGCCTGCCATCAAATAGGGCGGCAGCAGGGGCCGGATAAGCATGAGGCAAATAGGAGCGGATCTGGCGGCTGTGTCGCCCGGTGTGCCCCTTTGACAAAAGGGATGGCACCCGTATACCTATGAACAGCTTCCCAGGCCGTGTCGAGGCTTTGTGAGCGGCAATCCAAAAGCGGCCCAAGGGATGGATATCCCCTCCCTTGGGAGAGGGGGTGAGCCATGGGGTCGAAAATCTTGCAGGTTAAAGAGGCGGGGTCGCCCAGCCCCCCGCCTCGGCTCACCTCAGCCCGCAACGCGGGCTGAGGAACGTTTCATACCGGGGTCGGATCTTGCCCGTGGGGGTCGGGCCAGGAGCTGCAAACCGGCGTCAAGGAGGTAAATACAGTATTTTATAGGGGATCGCGGCCGGTGTTGCGATCCCCTATGCGCCGGATTGGAGGTCGAAAACAATGGTGGAAGAGAAAAAGAAGAAATTTCCCCTGTGGATGCGCCCGGAAACGCAGCGCCAGGTCAAGGAGTGGTATCAAAAGGACAACTGCGGCAGCCAGAGCGAATTCATTGAGAAGGCCATTCTATTTTACTGCGGCTACATCTCCGCGGAAAACAGCATGAAGTTTCTGCCCGCCGCACTTACCTCCGCCATGGCCGGCGTGGTGGAAAGTTCGGAGAACCGGATGGCCAGGCTGCTTTTCAAGCTGGCCGTGGAGATGTCCATGATGATGAACATCATCGCCTACAATGCGGAGATCGATGAAACCTTATGATGTACCTGGACGAGATCGGCACCATCCCCAAGATCGAATCCTCGGTCCCAGCACGAGCACCTACCCCTCGGTAGGCAGCGTATCCCAAAACGAAAATGTAACCGCCATCTGGAAAGAGGGAACCTGGGCTCATATCGAGTACAGCGTCACCGGTACAACCAATAAGAAAAGAGGATACGTTCCCGCCAGCACGGTAAACATTACCGAGTCGGTGCCAACTATCACCAATCAGAATCTTACCAGGTACGTGAACACCAGCGGCACAACGTACACCGGGCCTGCGTCAACCGGATATGTGGCGGCCGGTTCTGTTTCAAGAGGGGAGACAGTCATCTATATCGGCCAGATGTTTAACAGCTATGCGTTTATTGAGTACAACATTTCTGGATCGCAAAAGAAGAGGGCGTATTTTTATGCCGGCTATTTGTCTACAGCACCTGTTTCCGACCAGATCATGAAAGACCCCATAAATAAAAACAATAACTTTACTGGCGGCAACCATGTAGACTATTCTGTGTCAACTGGGACTCCAGTTTACGCCATGTGTGACGGCACTTTTAAATTTGCATATATTTGGGGCAAACATACCCAAACCAGCGCTGATTCGCACCTCAGTCTTGGGCGAGGAACACGCTTGACGCCTGCTTCTGGGTGGGAAACAGCGGACGGCAGAACACCTTCATATATTGAATATGGCCATCTGTCCAGCCTGAACGGCTATTCCACGCCAAGTTATGTTGAGAATTGCCCGGATTCTTCAAGCGGCAATAATTACTCGGAAGAAACTGTTGTTCTTGCGAACAAGGCTGTAAAATGCGGGGACCTCATTGGCTACAGCGGTAATTCAGGGAACTCTACCGGCCCTCATCTTCATATTCAATTCAGATAAATAATCAGTACTCAAAAGAGAGGCTGTCCCAAGGGGGCGGCCTCTTTTATATTGCAGTAAGCATCCGCCCGTAAACGGGCAGTCAGAATACCACCGGCGGTCATGATTCTGCACAGTTAGTATTTTGTTATCTTGCATGACTTATATGCAAATGGGAAAGTATCATCACCGGATAATGTAAACTGAATAGTGACTTTTTCAGTCATTCTGAGTATTTGGTTGTAATTCGGCTTGAGGAAAATATCTAGTACGGTTTTCTCAAACTCAGCCTTCTGCATAGCTTCCGTTGTGCCAGCGGCATCTCTGATAGCCTTTATATTTGGCGTGGCGTCCTCATAAAGGTCGGAGGATTCCAATTCCCCGAAGAACAAGCCATCAAATACCGCCGTATAGATACCATCGGTGTCTTTCGAAATATTTGTGAGGCGATAATAGCCGTGTCTCATTGTATCTCCGGGCTTTATGCAATAAACACCGTTATCATAGGTAAGGTATGAAGAGCCTCGATCGGTGTAGTTTATTCTTCCAAAATACTTATTTACCGTTTTTGCAAATTTTTCTTTTGTAAGCACGTCGTCAAGGTTTTCATATTTGGCCTCGTTTCTTGGGCTAACAAAGTTCATATAGATATAAAGCGTAAATTGATCCCAATCCGCTTGTTCAGGGGAAGCAAAAGCGGGCAGCATGGCCAGTTCATATGGGTTCATACGATAATATTTAAAAAACTGCGAGATAAGATCCTCTGATACCTTGAGATTGTCGTGCTTGAGCAGGCTTACTAAATAACTCTCTGGAGTATTGTTGTCTGTTGACCGCTCAGTTGGCGCTTGTGCTGCTTTACTGTTAATTATGCCTTCTGGTGATGATGCATCGGGTATTGTGACTGGATTCTTTTTATCCGCACATCCGGAAAATAACATCATAGCCTACAAAAAGGTCAACCAAATTGTTTTTTTCATATACATGCCCATCCCAAAATACTTTTGCTTGCATGTGAGGCAGCCATATCGCATCCCTCCAATAAATAACATCATGCCTTTTAAAGGCCTTCTTTACTATAATAGACAAGAAGAGACGTAATTTGCAACACTCAATTAACAATTATTAAGTTAATTCATAAATCTGAAACGAAGCAGATAAAGCTGCCCTTTTTGGGGCAGGCTTTTTTGCGCAACTGGAAGTTTTTGGGGCCTGCCCTTGGGGGGTAAAAAAGCATTAAAAGTACTAATCAAGCTGTTGCAAAATATTTCATAAGTTGTCTTATACATATAGAAGGAAAATTTTACAGAAATTATCAAGCCATCAAAAGAACCACGGAGGGATCGGCAAACGGCATTGGTATGACATAATCATCAGAGAATTCATCAAAACTTAGCTGAGGAAGTTCCTCATAAGACACCTCTTGAGCTTTCACTTTGCGGGTACTTCTGATGTTCTCTTCGTTCGTGATGGAGAGCGGAACACTTGCGACGTCCATGGATGGACTAGTGCAGCAGTGCCATGGATGGCAAGGAGCTGCCAGACAGGCATATTCTATATCAGCGGAAGATGTGGGAGGAGGGTCATGATTCTTAGTTGCCCACAGGTCCAGATGTATCAATATCTTCTTGACGATAGACAGATCTTCGATAATGGATATAATTCGCATGTGACCACTACATTGAGGGCAGAGTAATAGATCCGTATGATAAATCTTTTGAATCAGGCGAGCCCAGTTTCTGCGAAAGGCCTTTTTGGAAATATCAGATTCAACCAACGACGGAATCTCTACATCAATCTCGGTTTTTTTGCGCATCCCCCGCGACTTGTTGGAATAATATCCGTAATATCTGACCAGCTGTTCTCCCTTATTGGGAATATAGGTAACAAGTCTTGCCAACCAGTCAAGGGCCATAAAGCTTTCCCGAACGCTGCTATTTTTGCCTCTATAAATTACTCTGGCAATACCGTCAGGCACTTCGGATGCGGATATATAGATCAGTCTTTCCTGTGAGAGGGGAGCTCTAATAATATATTGAGCAAGTTTTTCCAGCCCTTCTTGATCCCCTGGATTAATGGCTGGTCCACAATAGACATTAAACCCGCTGTGATGCCAGCTCAGCATATTTTCAATAATGTGGTTGAATTGTGGCGCATACCGACAGCGACGGGGAAACATGGTACGAACATATTCTGCATATCGTCATTACCCAGCGAACCGCATGGGAACAAGCAGAAATCTACGGCTTTAACAGCGAGCAGAACGAACTGTTGAAAGAACTTCTGAGCGGCTCATACGACCAGTATTTTATGGCCCTGATCACAGGGTTGAGACACCTGGGGGACGGAACGGAGGTAATTGCGGAGGGCTTTTATATCTGGCCCAGCGCCGACAGCGACTATGTAACCTCTTTTTTTGGCACCAGGCTGCACCCCATCCTGGGCGTCTACAAAACCCACAGCGGCATTGACATCGGAGCGGGATACGGAACGGCAATATTGGCTGCCGCGGACGGCGTGGTCACAACCACAGCTTACGACGCAGGCGGCTATGGGAACTATATTATCATCGACCACGGCAACGGCAATAAGACCCTTTACGCCCACATGAGCCAAATGAGCGCCGATGTCGGGCAGACGGTGAAGCAGGGCCAGACCATCGGCTTCGTGGGTAGCACGGGAATGTCCACTGGCCCGCATCTGCACTTTGAGGTTTATGTCGGCGGCACCAGAGTTGACCCCCTGCTGTACTTCTCCAATTATACGGCAGCATGGTAGATATCGAGTTGAAGTGATTCACTGACTGGAACACAATAGGCACGCATGGGAGCGCACCCTCTTCCTACGCTTCCCCTGACGGGCCTTTTTTCATTCTTGCCGCATATCTTTTCTCTATGAGCTGGAATGCTTTTTTGGCAAGAAGAAACTCAATTTGTTTTCTCTGTTTTTTGCTACTTTATTTTCCAAAAAGTATTGACACATTAATCTACATATTGTAAATTAATATTGAATTACACCACGTAGATAAGAAGAGGCGGATTTCATGAGCAAAAACACAGCGAGTGTCAGATGCAAAAAATAGATTATGGACCTAAACTTGCGCAGGACGAAAGTTTAGCCGTCACTTTAAAATGCGGCAAACAGGAAGTAAAATTGCCGTTAAGGGCCTGCGGAGCATCGTTTAGAAACTGTCGCAAAAAAACTGTTAATATCAACTCTGTATGTTGAGGGAGTGAATCCAATGGGCCTTTCAAATTAAAATATGGTTTTTGCGGGCAAAAACCTGAGAAGTCACTTTGAAAAATAAAAGGAGTGTGAATTCAAATGCTGAAGTCAAAGAAAATTGTTTCAATGTTGTTGGCAATGGTGATGGTGTTAAGCATAGGGTGCTTAAGTGCGTCGGCAGAAGAGATCGAGGATTTAGCGATTGAAAATGCAATAAATTTTGTCGATACAACATTTTCTGATTTTGCCGATCCGGAAAGTTATAAGGAAGATTTAATAGCAACAAATGCAGATGAACTAAAAAAGTTTATCCAAGATAAAAGAAAAATTATGAATCTAAAACAAGAGTTATCGGGGAGAAAAATTGTGCTACAGTCCCGTGAAATTTTAGATACGAAAGTGACTAAATTAGATGACTCATATGAAGTTCTTCTCAATATAAATTATATTTATATTGATGGAGATTTAAAATCTTCTTTGAATGCAGGTTATAAAATTATATTAGGGAAAGATGATTTAAACGAATTTAAAGTAATCGCAGCAATGTCCAATGATCTATCTTCAGGAAGTTTGATTAATGCAACGATAGCTCAATCGGCGGCTGATTTGAATTTAGAATTCCAATTAAATACGCAGACTAAGGCTTCCTACGATTACAATACGGTTGAAGAAAATATAAAGAATTACTTTAAAGATGTACAAAAAGAAAACGACGGCTTAATAGCAGAAGCTACGGAGGACAATAAATCGGTGCAAAGCTTTCATACCTTTACATCCAGCGAGCGTGCTGGGATGAGAACGTATCAGGATAATTGGTGGAATGGATTTAATCCTGCTTACGCAAATTTCACGGACTGGGGGAGGGGACTGCACTAACTATGCCTCTCAAGTTTTACATGATGGAGGAGGTGCCCCCTTCTACCCTTCTCCTAATACTGGCATTAGTGGCAGTGATAGATGGTTTTACAGAAGTGCAAATGATAGAAGTTCTTCGTGGACAGGAGCTGGAGAGCTACAAACTTTTCTGTTGAATAATACTACTAAAGGCCCTTACGGGCAGGTTAGTAGCACGTTTGGCAGCTTAAATTCAGGAGATATAATTCAATTATCAAGTTCAGGTGAATATTATCATTCTATTGTAGTGCACACTCCAGGAGGAGACCCAACGGTAACCGCACATACTAACGCATATTCCGGATATTATTCCACAAGATATGGAGGCATATCAAACCTCAAGATTCATATTACTGGATATTATAATTAGTAAAATTATGGGGACATTTTAAAGTTCAAACGGCATGCAAAAAAACAGACTTTAAAGTGTCCCCATAATAATCGAGTAAAGGAGACATTATGTAATGCGAAAGAAACTGGCCTTTCTTATAGCTTTAGTATCTATCTTTTTAATAGCAACAGCAGGTTGTACAAACGAGCAAGCAGATAAAGAAAACTCAAATGAATTAAATTTAGAGGGTTATCTAAATAAGGATGATCAAATAATAGAGGCAATTAAAAAACAGCCGATCGGGGCAACGGGTCCTAAATTAATTTATGCGTACAAGCAATATGCAGTTATATTAAATTTTAACGGCATATTGATTTACGATTTTGATAAAGAAAACATTATCCATACAATCGATAACATGTCTTTGGGACTTAATAAAATGCAGGGCAGCGATTACACGATTGCCAAATCCAATAATGAAAAAATCGCTTTAGGAAACATAAGTGCCATTGAAAATTCCGCATATGTCTATAATATCGAGAAAAACGAATTATCTAATGCCAAAGGAACAGAAGAATTCAAAGAAGTAAAACATGTGGATAAAGAGGAACTGCCTAACACCATACTTAATGATAACAATGATAACGCCGGAAATGCTGTTTACAATGAGAAAGGTAATATTGTATTGCTGACATATCGCTATGAAGACGGAACAGACAGTTGGATTCTATATATATTGGAAAAAGATAGTTTAGACATAATAAAGCAAGTTAACGTTTTTAAGTAGCGTTTGGCGAAACGTAAGTAGAGTGCAAATTGTTATATTAAAACTAAGACCAGGGGGCTTTATAAGGAGGTTTCCATGAACAAAATTCACCGAATGTCAGATTCAGAAAAACAGATTATGGAATTCATATGGGTAGCCGGACACCCCGTTACTACCAGAGAGATCATTGCTAATTTGCCGGAAGATAATAACTGGAAGCAAAGCACGGTCATTACGTTTTTAGCCAGGCTAATGGAAAAAGGAATTCTCAAGGCAACAAGAATTAGCAAGGCAAATTATTACGAACCGTGTATAACGGAACAGGAATACCGAAATTTTGAAACCAAGCAGTTTATCGCCGACGTTCATAAAGGTTCGGTATTGGGGTTTATAAATTCCTTATGTGATAATGGCGACTTAACGAAAGAAGACATTGAAAAGCTTATGAAGCGCCTAAAGAAGTAGGTGATTGTATGTTCTTAGACCTTTACAATCAGATATTGATTATGGCGATTGTAGGCGGAGGGCTATACC
>NZ_CGIH01000037.1 GCF_000983115.1 Syntrophomonas zehnderi OL-4 | reverse complement strand
CGCCATATTCAAAGGCGGAGAAGCCGCACTAGAACACATAACCATCCGAAACACCCAAATAACCAACCCACAAGGTAACGGAATCTACCTAACCAACCACATCTACTGGCACCAACTCATAGACGTCATAATCGACGGAGTAACCATCACCGGAGCACAAAACGACGGAATATACATCAACATGGAATCCCGAGACGACAGCTATGATGTAACCATCAACAACACCACAGTAAACGGAAGCACCGGAAACGGAGCCACCATACTAGCAAGAAGAAACATCAACATCACCAACAACAACCACAGCTTCAAAAACAACACCGGATGGGGACTATACCTCAGAGGAATCGGAACCACCACCACAACCTTCCAAAACAACAACATCGAAAACAACGGCAACGGACTATACCTAGAAAACATACACAACATCACCATCACCAACACACTCCAAAACAACGGAGGAATCGGCTGCCAAATCGTTAGCTGCACCAACAACATTCTCCAAGACACCACATTCACCAACAACATCAAAACATACACCCACGCC
The DNA here is from genome assembly GCF_000983115.1 of Syntrophomonas zehnderi OL-4. Taxonomy (GTDB): domain Bacteria; phylum Bacillota; class Syntrophomonadia; order Syntrophomonadales; family Syntrophomonadaceae; genus Syntrophomonas_B; species Syntrophomonas_B zehnderi. Next base: position 487 of record NZ_CGIH01000037.1, on the reverse strand, counting down.
ATCCGAATAATTGGGACGAACAATAACATAACCCTACGAAACCTACAAATCAACAACCCCACCAACATCGCCATCCACCTCGGAGAATACGGAACCCTCAACACCAACATACTCATTGAAAACGTCAACATCACCAACAGCGGAGCCACCGCCATATTCAAAGGCGGAGAAGCCGCACTAGAACACATAACCATCCGAAACACCCAAATAACCAACCCACAAGGTAACGGAATCTACCTAACCAACCACATCTACTGGCACCAACTCATAGACGTCATAATCGACGGAGTAACCATCACCGGAGCACAAAACGACGGAATATACATCAACATGGAATCCCGAGACGACAGCTATGATGTAACCATCAACAACACCACAGTAAACGGAAGCACCGGAAACGGAGCCACCATACTAGCAAGAAGAAACATCAACATCACCAACAACAACCACAGCTTCAAAAACAACACCGGATGGGGACTATACCTCA
>NZ_CGIH01000036.1:22838-31694 GCF_000983115.1 Syntrophomonas zehnderi OL-4 | reverse complement strand
TATTCCATTTATCACATATTTGTATACTGTATTCTAAATAATATATTCTTTACTATGTATACAGCCTCTGTTATAATTTGCTCCGTAAATAATAGTGAGGAGGAAATGCGTGTGTTCACCAATTACAATGAAGTAATGGATTACTGCGCAATTAATTCCATACAAATGATCGATTTTAAGATGGTCGATCTTTGGGGCAGATGGCGTCATCTCAGTATTCCAACCAGCAGGTTTACACCTGACACTCTTAAATATGGCATAGGTTTTGATGGTTCCAATTATGGATTCGCACCGGTAGAGAACAGCGATATGGTATTTATCCCGGATCTAACTACCGCCGTGCATGACCCCTTCACCGAAGTTCCTACCCTCAGCATGATTGGTGATGTCTACGTCATTAATCAACCGGAAAATTACCGTTTTGATCAAGATCCGCGTTCGATTGCCTTCAAGGCTGAAGAATATATGAAATCCTTAGGTATCGCTGATGAAATGAGAATCGGACCTGAGTTTGAGTTCCATGTGTTAAATCATGTCAGCCATGAGTGTTCCCCCAATAAATGCGGTTACGCTATTGATGCCGAGCAGGCCATTTGGAACACTGGCACAGACCATCTGAATCTGGGCTACAAGGTTCCTCACAATGGCGGCTATCATATTGCTCCACCCCAGGATATCCTCTATGATCTGAGATCCCGAATGTGTTTACTTATGGAAGAAAATAATATCCCGGTCAAATATCATCACCATGAAGTTGGGGGATCGGGTCAGATTGAAATCGAAGTTGAATTTGGCGGTCTAAGGGAAATGGCTGATAAGACCATGTTGGCCAAATACCTGATTAAAAACCTGGCTTTTAAGGAAGGCAAAACCGTTACGTTTATGCCCAAACCCATTTACGGTGAAGCAGGTAACGGTCTGCATGTGCATATGCATTTGTTTAAAAATGGCGAACCTCTATTTTATGATGCAAATGGCTATTCTCAGTTAAGCCAGACCGCCTTATATTTTATTGGTGGTCTTCTAATACATGCTCCGGCTTTGCTGGCCTTTACCAACCCCAGCACCAACTCCTACAAACGTCTCATTCCTGGCTATGAGGCTCCTGTAAGTATCTGTTTTGCTACCGCCAATCGCAGTGCGGTAATAAGAGTACCGGCCTATGCCAAGAGTCCTTACGCCAAGCGTTTTGAATTTCGTTCCTCAGACGCTACCTGCAATCCTTACCTGGCTTTCTCGGCCATGCTGATGGCAGGTCTGGACGGAATCATAAATAAAATTGATCCCACGGCCGAAGGTTTTGGGCCTTTTGATATGAATCTTTATAACCTCCCTAAAGAAGAGCAGGATAAGATCAAAAGCTTGCCGCAATCCCTGGATGAAGCCTTGAGCGCTCTGGAAAAAGATCATGGTTTTCTCCTGGCAGGTGATGTTTTTCCCCAGCGTCTGATTGAGATCTGGATAGAAAACAAGCGCAAGGAGTCCTGCAAAGTTAAAGAAGTGCCTCATCCCATGGAATTTCAACTCTACTATGATCTTTAAAAAATGAGTCAAAAACAGCCGGTATTTCTACCGGCTGTTTTTTTAGCTGTATTATAACTGAAGGCTTTCTACATCATGCCGCCCATTCCACCCATGCCGCCCATGCCGCCGCCCATGCCGGCCATGGCTGCTTTTTCCATTTCATTGGGTTTCTCGGATACGACAGCTTCAGTCGTCAGTACCATGGAAGCTATGCTGGCAGCGTTCTGTATAGCTGAACGTGCCACTTTGGCAGGATCGATAATCCCGGCATTGATCATGTTTTCATAGACATTAGTCAGAGCGTTGTAGCCTATGCCTACTTCGGCTCCCCTGACCTTTTCTACAACTACAGAACCTTCCACCCCAGCATTATTGGCAATTTGGCGGAGGGGTTCTTCCATGGCTTTTTTAACCAGTCTTACACCGGTCATTTCATCGCCTTCAGCTTCTATTTCATTTATGGCATTAATAGCGTTGATTAAAGCTGTGCCGCCACCGGATACAATACCTTCTTCAACAGCCGCCTTGGTAGCAGCCAAAGCGTCTTCGATGCGGTGTTTCTTTTCTTTAAGTTCGGTTTCGGTTGCTGCGCCAACCTGGATTATGGCAACGCCACCGGATAATTTAGCCATTCTTTCCTGGAGTTTTTCTTTATCATATTCAGAATCGGTTTCATCCAGTTGTTTCTTAATGGTATTAATGCGGGCCTTGACATCTTCCTCGCTGCCTGCTCCATCGACAATGATGGTTTCTTCTTTTTTAACTACTACCTTGTTGGCCCTGCCCAGCATTTCCAAGCCGACATTTTCCATCTTGCTGCCGGTATCTTCAGATACGACCAGACCTTTGGTCAGAATGGCAATATCTTCCAGCATGGCTTTTCTTCTCTCACCAAAAGCAGGGGCTTTAACGGCCACACAGGTGAAGGTGCCTCTTAATTTGTTAACGATTAAGGTTGCCAGGGCTTCGCCTTCAATATCTTCAGCAATCAGTAACAAAGGCTTGCCGGTTTGCACGACTTTTTCCAAAACGGGCAATACTTCGGTTATAGCAGAGATTTTTTTATCGGTAATAAGGATATAAGGATCATCCAGAACAGTTTGCATTTTATCTGTGTCGGTTACCATGTAGGGAGAAACATAGCCACGATCAAAACTCATTCCTTCAACTACTTCCAGCTGAGTGCCCATGGTCTGTGATTCTTCTACCGTAATAACACCGTCCCGGCCTACTTTCTCCATAGCTTCGGAAATAAGCTCTCCTATTTCAGGATCATCGGCTGAAATAGCAGCTACTTGGGCGATAGATTCCCTGGTTTCTACCGGACGGCTGATGGCATGGATCTCTTTGATAGCAGCTTGCACAGCTTTTTCAATACCTTTTCTCATGATCATAGGATTAGCACCAGCGGCTACGTTTTTCAAGCCTTCTTTAATCATGGCCTGTGCCAAAACGGTAGCGGTAGTAGTTCCATCACCGGCTACGTCATTAGTCTTGATAGCAACTTCCTTGACCAACTGGCAGCCCAGGTTTTCCCAGGGATCATCCAGGTCGATGTCTCTGGCAATAGTTACACCGTCATTGGTAATGGTGGGGGAACCAAACTTTCTGTCCAGAACTACGTTTCTGCCTTTGGGTCCCAAGGTTACTTTAACTGTATTAGCTAATGTGTCGACACCTTTTTCCAGTGCTCTTCTGGCATCTTCGCCGAATTTTATTTCTTTGGATATCATTACTATGTACCCTCCTTATATTAAACTAATTTTCCCAGGATATCTCTTTCAGCATTCAGGATCAGGTATTCTTCTCCATCGACTTTAACTTCCATCCCGCCATATTTGGAAAAGATAACTTTATCTCCTACCTTAAGATCCACAGGAATTCTTTCACCCTTATCATTTAATGCGCCGGGACCTACAGCCAGGACTTCCGCTTCCTGGGGCTTTTCTTTAGCTGTGTCAGGCACATACAGACCACTTTTGGTTTTTTCTTCTTGTACTTCAACAACTTTTACTACTACACGATCTCCTAAAGGTTGAATCTTCACGGATATACCTCCTCTTTATTTGTTATTAGCACTCAATAACTGCGAGTGCTAATATTATTTAATATTATTAGGCTAGACCTGTCAAGTATTCAAATCATATTACCAACGAAATCTACCCAATTTTTATCGTTTATTATTATGCTCCGGTATTTTTCTCTTTATACCTAAATATTGCAATTAGCTGTACTTAAATCCTTTTAATCCGCATCTTTTTAACCCTTATTCCTGACCACATTCCGCAGCTGAGCCGACTAAAATCTCCAGTCCATGCTCTAGAGCAGGCATGATTGCCTCCAGAGATTCACGGACCCCTTTGACACTTCCCGGCAGATTAATAATCAGGGTATGGGACCTTATCCCGGCAACGGCTCGGGATAACATGGCTTTGGGGGTTTTTTGCATGCCGTAATAACGAATCGCTTCCGGTATACCTGGGGTAATTTTATCCACTACCTCCAACGTTGCTTCCGGAGTTATATCACGATGGGAAAAGCCGGTACCTCCGGAGGTAAATATTATATCTAATTTCAGCTTGTCACACAGCATGATAAGCTTTTCTTTAATAAGTTCTTTTTCATCGGGAATGACCTCATAAAAGCAAAAATCAAAGCCTTTGTCAGCCAAAAGTTCCTTTATCTGTTGTCCGCTTAAATCCTCGCGTTGTCCGCAGGCGCCTTTATCACTTAAGATTAAAATACCAGCCTTATACATTTTGTAACACCTCAACCGGATCTCCCCGATGTATTTTCCCGCCATTTATTACTCTGCAAAAAAGCCCTTCATAAGGCAAAAGAGTCACACCCAAAGTACGGGTTACGACACTGGGATGATCTTCTTTTCCAATCTGACTTACTTCAAGTATAACCTCACGGCCTATTCTAATTCTGCCGCCAGTACCTACAGTGGTTAAATCAATCCCTGCAATGAGCAGGTTTTCGGCAAACTGCCCCGGCCCAATCTGCAGGTTTTTTTCCCGGTTTACTCTTAAAACACTTTCCCAGGCCAGGCAGGTTACCTGACGCCCCCAGTCTCCGGCATGACCATCGTTTTCTATGCCAAAATCAGTAATAACCAGGGCTTCGTCAACTTCATGCTTTAACTCTCCCCGCTGCTTGGCAATACATATAGAATACAGACTCCCCTGTGCCACTTACTCGCCCCCTATTGCTTCTTGCTTTGCAAAAATCCACTCTTGCCGCCAGATTTTTCCAGCAACCTTATCTCGGAAATTTCCATCCAGCGATCGACCGCTTTGCACATATCATAAATGGTTAGAGCTGCTATGGTTACAGCTGTGATGGCTTCCATTTCAACACCGGTCTGCCCGGTAGTTTTAACCTCGGAGTCAATAATTATTCTGGCTGACTCGTCATCCAACGTAAATTTTAAATCTACTCCACTAAGAAAAAGCGGATGGCACATGGGGATTAATGCCGGGGTTTGTTTGGCCCCCATAATACCGGCAATCTGCGCAACCGCTAAAACATCACCTTTTTTAATGGCCCCATCTCTGATCATAGCCAGGGTCGATGCTTGCATGCATACCACTGCCCGGGCTTTGGCTACCCGAAATGTATCTTCCTTGTTACTCACATCAACCATCCGGGCATACCCTTGTTCATTGATATGGTTAAGCTGCATCAGCATTCATCCTCCTATCTGGTACATTTTACGATGGTTTTCCTCTCCCCAGCCTGTATCCATATGATGTTGATTAGGTTTGCTGCGAATCGCTTTCATAAATAAATCTTTTAACTCTTCATCACTTGCACCCTGGCTTAAAAAGGTTTTTAAATTAATTTCGCTTTGGTCGTGCAAACAACCCCTTAGCTTGCCTTCAGCCGTCAGACGGATACGGTTGCATTTAGCACAGAAATGGTTGCTCATAGGACTGATAAAACCCAGTGAACCCTGTCCGCTTTCAATGCTGTAATAGCGGGCCGGTCCATTGCCTTTTAGTGCATATTCCTCCCCTAAAGGGTATTTTTTCTGAATAACCTGTTTTATTTCGGCAACCGACATCATGCGCTTAGGATTCCAGAATAACAAATCACCGATAGGCATAAACTCTATAAAGCGTATATGAAGCGGGTAATTATAAGCCAAGTCCGCAAAATCAAGCAGTTCATCATCATTAAACCCTTTAATCACAACGACATTTATTTTAATTGGATGCAGTTTAAGTTCCAAGGCTTTTTCAATGCCCTGGACTACTTTATGTAAATCCCCATTCCTGGTTATATAGCTATATTTACCTTCGTTTAACGAGTCCAGGCTAAAATTGACCCTGTTTAAGCCGGCTGCCTTCAGCTTTTCTGCCAGCGGAGCAAATAAAATCCCGTTAGTCGTTAAGGCAATATCATCAATCATATCCATTTCGTTTATATAACTGACTAATTGGTTAAGATTTTTCCGTATCAGTGGCTCTCCGCCGGTTAGTCTTACTTTCCGTATCCCCAGCTCAGCCCCAATTCTAACCATACGGGCAATTTCTTCCAGGGACAAAATGCCTGCGTGCCCAATATTTTTTACCCCATCCGCAGGCATGCAATACTGGCAGCGAAGATTGCAGCGGTCGGTTACTGAAACACGCAGATAATTTATATTTCGTCCATAACGATCCAGCATCGTTTTAATTCCCCCATTTTAAGAACAAACCGAATAAAAAAATAACGGGTTCTGTATATCTGTATCTATTTCATAATTAACCCGTCATACCCGGCTCAACGACTTCGGAAATGATTCCCAAATAACTGAGGAAGCTGAAGCATCCGCTGCGGCTATCGGGGCAAAGCTTCCGCTCCAAATCAGGAATTTTAGCATGGCGCTGATTTTGCTGTTAGCGTATTATTAAAAAACTAAAATCCCCCTACGGGGACTACTGGTATGAACTTCGTTCATAATTAAGGTTGCACCTTCGGCACTACCGATATGAACTTCGTTCATAATTAAGGGTGCACCTTCGGCACTACCGATATGAACTTCGTTCATAATTAAGGGTGCACCTTCGGCACTACTGATATGAACTACGTTCATAATTAAGGTTGCACCTTCGGCACTACCGATATGAACTTCGTTCATAATTAAGGGTGCACCTTCGGCACTACCGATATGAACTTCGTTCATAATTAAGGGTGCCGCGTTATCCGGGTCTGTTTTTTAATTAATCAAAAACATCCCAGTTCACACGCACTGATCTTTATACCTGCCTCATCACAAGCTTTTCCTACCTCCGATTTTTCTATTTTTAGATCCTCGGCCAGCTTGCGGGCTTCAGCGCAGGTAATCCTGTCCTGGTTTGATATTTCCATTAACTTCTCCATGATAACTTTACGTTCCATAATTTTAATCTCCCCTCAAATTTAGAAGACCTCGGCTTACGCCAGGCCGTTTGGCGACAGCATTGGTTAAATAAAAATGTCTTTAAAAAACCTGTCCTAATTGCAGTTTCGTCTAGCGGTTGTTTCATCTAACCGATGCAACCTTTTGCGAACATTATACAATATTGTAATGTATACAAACAATCCTGAACATATTACTCAATAAGATGAAAGTTTAAAACTGTTGCGGGTATATTATGATAAGATATTAAATGAATATAATTACCTTTTTTTATTGATATAATAAAAAAAAATTGGAGGTGGTGATATATGACTACCGCACAGTGGATTATCATCGCTGTGATCTGCGGCACCATTGAAATATTTACGCTGGGTCTATGGTTCCTTTGGTTTGCCTTGGCTGCTTTGCTGGTGGCCATAGGGGTACGGGTAGAATGGTTTAACTCTGTAGAGGTACAACTGCTGATTTTTGCCCTGGTTAGTATCATCTTGATTATTTTAACGCGTCCGCTGGCGGTAAAGCTGTTTAAAACCAAAGATACCACCAGTAACGTTAAGGCTCTCATTGGGCAGCACGGTATAGCCATGAGCAGAATTACACCACTTAGTTTTGGGCAGGTTAAAGTTAACGGTGAAATATGGTCGGCTATTTCCGACCAACCGATTGAAGCTAATACCAGGATTGAGGTTACCGGTATCGACGGGGTTAAGCTGCTGGTCAAAACAGCCGTCCCCGAGTTTAAATCAAGCTGATCTGCTTGATTAGAGAAAGGAGTTGGATATTTTGCAGTATTTCGTTAATGTAGTCTTGGTTTTGTTCGTTCTTATTATTGGTATTTCGGCAATTAAAATAATTAAACAGGCCACGGTTGGAATAGTTGAAAGGCTGGGTAAATATCATAAGACCGCCGAGCAGGGTATCAATGTCATAATTCCCTTTATCGATCGCTTTCGGGCGGTTATAGACCTGCGCGAACAAGTGGTCAGTTTTGCCCCCCAGCCGGTAATTACCAAAGATAATGTAACTATGATGATTGATACTATCGTTTATTATCAGGTTACCGACCCATTTAGATACACCTATGAAATAGCCAACCCGATTATGGCTATTGACAACCTTACGGCTACCACCCTTAGAAATATAGTGGGTGATTTGGAATTGGATCAGACCCTAACCTCGCGGGATCTGGTTAATAACAAGCTACGCTCGATTCTCGATGAAGCCACCGACAAATGGGGAATAAAAGTTAACCGGGTGGAACTTAAGAATATAATACCCCCACAGGATATTCAGACCGCTATGGAAAAGCAGATGCGCGCTGAGCGTGAAAAACGCCAGGCCATCCTGCTGGCAGAGGGACAAAAGACAGCCGCTATCCTGGAAGCCGAAGGGCAGAAGCAGGCGGTTATACTGGCTGCCGAAGGTGTCAAGGAGTCCGAGATTCGCAAAGCCGAAGGTAAACGGCAGGCTCAGATACTGGAAGCCGAAGGGGAAGCCCAGGCTATTCTTAATGTTCAGAGGGCTTTTGCCGACAGTTTAACCATGATTAAAGAGGCTAAAGCCGATGATAAAGTACTGGCTCTAAAATCACTGGAAGCCATCAAGGAATTGGGTGAAGGTCAGGCTACCAAATTGATCATACCGGCTGACCTGGCTGGATTGGGCGGAGTATTTGCTGCCTTAAAGGAAGCCGCCGCAGATATACCCCCTGCTCAGAACAAGCAGATCCCGCCGCCAACGGCTTAAAGCGAAGCGATAACGCGCCAACTTTAATTTTGAACGAAGTTCATATCGGTAGTCCCCGCAGGGGGCAACTTTAATTATGAACGAAGTTCATATCGGTAGTCCCCGCAGGGGGCAACTTTAATTATGAACGAAGTTCATATCGGTAGTCCCCGCAGGGGGCAACTTTAATTATGAACGAAGTTCATATCGGTAGTCCC
>NZ_CGIH01000036.1:0-22828 GCF_000983115.1 Syntrophomonas zehnderi OL-4 | reverse complement strand
AAGTTCATATCGGTAGTCCCCGCAGGGGGCAACTTTAATTATGAACGAAGTTCATATCGGTAGTCCCCGCAGGGGGCAACTTTAATTATGAACGAAGTTCATATCGGTAGTCCCCGCAGGGGGCAACTTTAATTATGAACGAAGTTCATATCGGTAGTCCCTGTAGGGGGCAACTTTAATTATGAACGAAGTTCATATCGGTAGTCCCTGTAGGGGGCAACTTTAATTTTGAACGAAGTTCATATCGGTAGTCCCCGCAGTGAGATGATACGCTTCAGTACCATCATCGCATATACTCACCATGATGCTTCTCACCGTAGCGGAAGCTTAAGCTTCCGCTACGGATACTAAGTTTCCTAATTATTACTTACGCAACCATTATCAAAGGGGCGGACACACAGGCCAGCCCCTTTGAAAAATGCGTTATCTGTTTATATTTCTCCTTAAAAAAATTCGCCGGCGATGAGTAATTCGGACTGTTCAGTAACTATCCAATGTACCGGCACATCCCGTTCGTGGGGATAAATATTGTCTACCACCTGAAACTCGTAGCATATTCCACATTTGAAGGTATCACTACGCAAACTCGAAAGGAAGCGGTCATAAAAACCCCGACCGTAACCCAAGCGATAGCCGTTACCATCGAATACCAGTCCAGGCACCAGTACCACATCTATTTCCTGAGACGGAAAGGCTGATCCCACAGGCTCGGCAATACCAAACGAGCTGACGGTAGTCTCCTGCCAACCCTCCCACTTAACTGCTGCTAATTCATTTCCTTCCACCCGCGGCAGCAGGATGGTTTTCCCGCTTTGTTGCTGCACTTCCAAAAATGCGCTAACATCCACTTCATTTCTTATAGCCGCAAAAGCCATAATGGTTTGGGCAGTCTGTATCGGAACCAATTGACTCAAGGTATCCATAATTTTGGTCTGGGCATTAACTTTCTCTTCAATAGACAGCTCCTGTCGGCGTCTTATCATCCGGCTGCGTAATTCCGCTCTTAAGCTGCCGTAATTTATTTCCATCAATCCTCACTCCTGCTCTAAAAAGGATCCCGGGATAATTGCTAACTCACCGAAAAATGCCTCACGCTTCCGGCCAGCGGCTCTGTTCCTTTCTCCAACGGTATAAAAGCAATGCTGCACCAAAAATTACTAACGTTACTACCTGACCCATGGAAAAGGGGCCGTAAAAAATTATATTATCACGGAAGTATTCGATAATAAAACGATATACTGAATAACCCATCAGATAAAATATAAATATTTGTCCGTTAAATTTGCGCCGGGGATAATACCAGATTAAAAGGGCAAATAGAATAAAATTTAAAGCCGAACTAAATAACTGGGTAGGAAAACGGGTCAAGTGATCTACCGTGGGGAAAACCACTCCCAGGGCAGAGTTGGTTACGTTCCCATAGCAACAACCTTCCAGAAAACAACCTATTCGAACTATAGCATAGCCCAAAGCTACAAAAGGGGCAAATATATCCAGCATATTCCAGAGAGGATAATTTTTTCGCCGTACATACCAAATAAAGACAGGCAAAGCGATAAAAAGCGCTCCATACCAGATGAGCCCCTGAAATCCTTCCGCACCGGGTATCAAAACCGCAGCCGGGTTCATCAGAAAATCCTGCCACTGGTAGACCACGATATATGCCAGGCGTGCACCCAACACACCAGTTATAATCAGGATAATCACCAGGTCAATTGCCGTATTAGGATCATAGCCCTCTCGCTTAAACATTTTAGTCAAGCCAAAAATTGCGACAATAATAGCTACAGCTAACATAAACCCCCAGGAGTAAACATTAAACTTACCCCAACTAAACAGAATTGGATGCATCCGCATCTCTCCTTCCTTATATAATTATCCACAGGCCTTAAGCTTTTAATTTCGGGCGTTTTTTTAGGTGCGAGTTCTCTATTTCTTATTCACAGACATAAAAAAACCGGTATTATCAGTTATCAACAGACTTATACACATTATCCACAGGTAGATTCACACCGAAAACAGGTTAGGGTGTGCATTAATATTCAAAGGAGAAAAATTGCGATTATAATAATCATAATATGCCCTCCCGGCTATCATGGCCGCATTGTCGGTACATAATTTCAAGGACGGATAATAAAGTTTTAAACCTTCGTTTTGAGCCCGCCTGGCCATGGTTTCCCGTAAGGCCTGATTAGCCGCTACCCCGCCTGCCAGCAGCACCGTACCCGCCTTATAATGCAAAGCCGCACTAATAGTTTTTTCCACCAATATCTCCACCAGAGCGGCTTGAAATTCGGCGGCCATGTTTTCCACATTGTTTTCCCCACGTCTTAAAGACTTCATCCACAAGTTCATAGCTGCAGTTTTCAAGCCACTGAAACTGAATTCATACTCATTTCGATCCAGAAACACCCGCGGCAGTTTATATATTCCCGGCTGCCCCATCTGGGCGGCTTTTTGGATGGCCGGCCCGCCTGGATAACCTAAACCCAGGAAACGAGCTACCTTGTCAAAAGCTTCTCCGGCTGCGTCATCTCTAGTCTCTCCGATTACTTCAGATTCTCCCGCATTCTTCATATACAATAAGCTGGTGTGACCACCTGATACAACCAGACATATGGCTGGAAACTCTATGTCTTTGTGTTCCAGGAAATTAGCGTAGATATGACCCTCCAGATGGTTAACAGCAATCAAAGGTTTGCCTAAACCATAAGCAAAGGCTTTGGCAAAAGACAAACCCACCAGCAAAGCCCCGATTAAACCAGGCATATTAGTTACAGCTACGGCATCAATATCCTGATAATTAAGAGCGGCATCCTTAAAAGCCGCATCCACGACCCAGGCAATATTTTCAATATGCTTGCGAGAGGCGACTTCTGGAACCACCCCCCCGAATTGCTGATGAATACTTATCTGGGAGTTTATCACATTAGAGATAACCTCCCGGCCGTTTTTAACGATCGCTGCGGCAGTCTCGTCACACGAAGTTTCTATACCTAAAATCAAAACATCATCCATTACTTAACACCAACTTTTATAAGTTTATGAGTCATAAGCCTTCAAAATAATAATTTGGTCATAATAATGGCATCTTCGCCATTATCCGTGTAATAGGCTTTTCTGACCCCGGTCTGATAATAATCCAGGCTTTCATACATACTAATAGCAACCTGATTGGATGGTCTTACCTCCAGCAATATACGGATCGCTTGCTTAGCCCGGGCAATTTTTTCGGTCTCTTGCATCAAAGCTAGGCCGATGCCGCGGGAACGGTATTTTTTACTAACGGCTACATTGGTAATATGAGCTTCTTCAAATACTACCCATATCCCAGCATATCCCGCTATCTCTCCGGCAAAATCGCAGACCAGATAATCGGCAAAACTATTTTTAAGCTCGCCTAGATAAGAATCACGTGACCAGGGCAAGCTGAAGGCCTCATGTTCTATCCGCATGACCTCATCCAAATCCTGCTCGGTCATTTTCCTGACGAAAAATTCCTGATTCAACAACTACAGCTCCCCTTTACCCAAACGGTGCTCCGCCTCAGACAATCTTACATAGACCGGGCGGAGATAAAAAGCGTTATTATAATCTTCCTGACGAGCCCTTAAACATGCCAGGCTTCCCAAGGCTGCCGCGCGTGGCAACATAAGATGCGCCGGGGGAACCAACAAGCGTCCCTGTAAGCGTTCCTTAAAAAAATCGGCATAGGGGGCGTATCCATCCCCTAACAGCGTAATCTTGTTTTGGCAACTTATTTCTGCCTGGGTCAGAACCCTTTCGATCATTTCCGCAGGAGAACAAGCCATATCTTCGGTCAACCGTTGTGGATAAATGCCGGTAACATCAAAAAATGCTGTATACACTTCCTGTTTGCGGGCATCCAACAACGGGCATATCATACTGTCGCTGAAAACTATATTATGCGCCATTACCTCCAGGGTGGAAATCCCCACCAGAGGTCTATCGGCGGCCAAACTCAAACCTTTAGCGGCAGCTAGTCCGATTCTCAAACCGGTAAATGAACCGGGGCCAATGGTTACTGCTATGGCAGTTAAATCCTGTACGGTAATTTCGCATTCACCTAACACCTGATCTACCATGGACATCAGGGTTTCGGAATGGGTTTTTTTAAAATTAAGAAATCTCTCTGCTAACAACGTACTATCTTTAACCAAGGCTACGCCCGCCACTGGGGTAGCACTATCTATGGCCAGGATATACAACCTTCATCAACCCTTCAATTTTTGATTGGTATTTATCGCCCTGGGCCCATATGTGAACCAGGCGCTCTTTTTCATAATCATCGTCTTGCAGGTTAATCTCAACCAGCAAGGCTTCCTGGGGCAAATCAGCCTCCTTTAGACGGGGCCATTCAATCAAAGAGATTCCCTCGCGTTCCAAGTAGTCCTCAAGGCCCAGATCCTGCATCTCTCCACCTTCTAAACGATAAAAATCAAAATGATATATAGGGGGAATACTGTTATAAATATTCATAAGGGTAAAAGTGGGGCTGGTCACTCGCCCCTTATAACCTAAAGCACGGGCAATTCCTCGCACCAGTGTAGTTTTGCCCACTCCCAGATTACCTAGCAGGTATACTATATCACCGACCGCCAAAACCGCAGCCAGGTTTTGGCCCAGCTCAAGCATTGTATCTTCAGTTGGTATGGTTATATCCATTTTTACCCCCCGTTTAGTTTTTCCGGATACAGATATTTATCCAGCCGATTCCTACTATTTATCAAGCAGTTGAAATTCGTCCCGGATGATTTTAAAGTCTTCCCAGGTCGGTCTTTTATAGCTCTCATTTCGCAACAAGGCGGCCGGGTGATACGTAGGCATTATTTTTATCCCGTTTCTAGTAAACCATTTGCCCCGAACCTGTCCAATGCGTGCGCGAGGATCTATAACCGTTTGCGCAGCCAGGGCACCCAGGCAAACAACCAGCCTTGGCCTAATAATCCGGATTTGGGCCTCCAAGAAATTGCGACATACATTTACTTCATCCGGATTGGGCAAACGGTTTCCGGGAGGCCTGCACTTGATTACGTTAGTAATATAGACATCCTCCCGTTCAAACTCTGCTGCTGCCAGGATTTTGTTTAAAAGCTGCCCGGCCCGTCCCACAAAGGGAATACCTTGCTCATCCTCATCACTGCCCGGCCCTTCGCCCACAAACATTATTAGAGATTCGGGGTTTCCATCCCCAAATACCACCTGCTTACATCCGGGGCGCAGTCGACAGGCTGAACATCCCAGGGCGCAGTTTTTTAGGCCAGCCAGATCCTGCAGATCCAAATAAGCCTCATCAGCTTTTACCCCGGGTATAAAAGGCAGCAAAAATCGATCCGGCGTTGTATCCGCGACCTTGCTTTGCTTCTGTCCGACTGCCTGTTCTTCATCATCAAACAAGCCATACTGTTCAATAGACATTGTTGCCTCACTCACCCCGTTTTAATCACTTTTATCAATGAATCCTCATGCCGCTTTCCCATTATAGCACAAAAAAAAGAGAGTCAGCCTGCCCGAACCTATTCGTTCAACACTGAATCTCATTAGTTTAAATAATGATGAAAGATATGCCAAAGTCTCATTTTTTTAGCAAAACCACAGCTACAGATCCTGCTGGCTGCTCACCAGTCAATTCATAAACTTACGGCGGGGAATCAACATATCCAGGTCTTCCAAAGGCACATGTACCATATTATCCTGGCTGACGATGGCTAGAATAACCATTTCCTCGCCGCTGTATTCTTCTTTATAGGAACCAATCACACAAACGGTCATCATTGCCCCATCCATATAAACAGTGAATAAATCTCCTTTATTCAATTTGATCCCTCCACAACTTGCCATCCACCATCACATATTCAACGGATGAGCGAAAATCAAAGGGGTGACCATCAAAAATAACCAGATCAGCCCATTTCCCAGCCCGTATGCTACCCAATTCACCGTCTACTCCTAGAAATTTAGCCGGTCGGCTGGTAATCGCCTGTAAAGCCAGATCTTCGTCTAGGCCTGCCCGTACAGACAGAGCAGCAGATACCCTGAGATGTTCAATGGGAATAACCGGATGATCGGTTATAAAAGAAAACTCTACGCCTCTTTCAGCTAACAAGCGGGCATTTTTAAAGGCTACTTCTTTCATTTCCACCTTGGCCCGGTTGACCAGAAGCGGCCCCAAAAATACCGGTACATTTCTCTTAACCAGCTCATCCGCAACCAAAACCGCTTCGGTTCCATGCTGGATCAAGAGATCTATATTAAATTCATCTTTGATACGCAAAGCAGTAAGGATATCATCAGCGCGGTGCACGTGCATCAAAAGAGGCATCTCCCGTCTTAAAACCTTAAAAATCGCAGACTGGCGGTATTCTTCCTGGGCCCCTAACTCAGTCTTTTCCAGGTTGCGGGCCGCAGTATATAGGGCCTCTCGCAGCAGGCTGGCACTTGCCATCCGTGTCTGGGGAGTCTTTTTCTGGGCTGTATAAACCCTTTTGGGGTTTTCTCCCAAAGCGGCTTTTAAGCCCCAGGGGTTTTTATAAATCATCCCACTCAGGTTTTCAGCCAGGGTCTTTAGAAATACCGCTTGCCCTCCTAAAATATTGGCACTGCCCGGCATGGCCATGGCACGGGTAACTCCGCCCCGTAAGGCGTCCTTAAATCCCAGATCCATAAAATTAATACCATCGACTGCCTGTAACTGCGGGGTAATCGGATCACTGGTCTCGTTGACATCATCCCCCTCAACCCGGTAAATCTCTTCCTCCAAACCTAGATGAGTATGGGAATCAATAAACCCGGGGGTGATGTATTTGCCCCCGGCTTCAATAACCGTATATCCATCCGGAATCTCTGCCTCTTGACTTACCAGTTTGATAAGAGCACCTTCAATAAGAATAATGCCCCCCTCAATTATGCCTGCTTCATCCATGGTAATTATTTTTCCGCCTTTAATCGCATACATCGCTTTGACTTCCCTTCCTTATGCTACATCTTATGATGCTGTCGGTCATACTGTTCAATACTGCTTTTGCCATAATCTTCAGTTTAAAAACGTTTAGATTTCTCCACCAAAGCTGAAAACAAGCGGCGCGAAAAGATATCGTGCATACATTCCGGATGCCATTGCACCCCCAGGTAAAATAAGCCTGCTTTTCCTTCCAAAGCCTCTACGGTACCATCCGGAGCATAAGCACTCAGGAAAACATCCCTGCCCGCCTCATCAATCGCCTGATGATGAAAGCTGTTTACCCGGATGTGGCAGCTTTGCAGAATCCCAGCCAGTTGGCTGCCCTTTTCTATAAATATATCATGAAAAGCGTAATCCCGGGGGGCTTTTTGCATATGACAAAAGTCGGTTTGAAGATCCTGGATAAGGGTTCCGCCGGCGGCTACATTCATGATTTGACAGCCTCGGCAGATTCCCAGAACCGGCATTCCGACTGAAAGGACTGCTTGGGCCAGCTTGATTTCAAACGTGTCACGGACTGGATTTACTTCCCCCAGCCCAACGAATGGCAATTGCCCGAAGCAATACGGATCCAGATCCCCACCCCCGGAAAATACGAAACCGTCACAGATCTGCAAATAACCCTCCAGACTGTCCTCTTCCTGCAGCGGGGAAAGTATTACAGGGATTCCCCCTGCTTTGTATACCGAATATACATAATATTCCCGCACGGCAAAGTCGTTTTCATTCAGGTAATAGTTGGCCGTAATCCCAATCACCGGCTTCAATCAATCCCCTCCCGTCTTAAGAAACAGGAAGCGGGGAAATCCCCTATCTTCCGCCTCATAAAAAAAACAGGTTCTAATAAAAAACCTGCTTTCTATATTCTATGTAGCTAATGACAGCTATTTGCCTGCCTATTTATGTATTTTAATTCTCGGCTAAATGCAAACTGACGATGAGGGCTTGATCTACCTTGTGCATGGTTTCCTCATTTAAAACCGCCACCCGTTGCTTTAGGCGAGTTTTATCGATTGTTCTGATCTGCTCGGTGAGCACCACCGAGTCCCGCTCCAAACCGTAGTGCTCAGCTTTAAGTTCCACATGGGTAGGCAGCTTGGCTTTATTAATCTGTGAGGTTATGGCTAATATAATCGTCGTGGGACTATATTGGTTACCGATGTCATTTTGTACCACCAGAACCGGTCTTACTCCGCCCTGCTCCGATCCTATTACCGGATTAAGCTGAGCAAAATAGATTTCACCACGTTTTATCATACCATCAATCACTCCACCACTTTATCTTCACAGGTTCTAATACTCGCCGCTTTCCTCAATGGTTGCAATACTAAGATTAATTTCCGCCATTTCCATATAACCTTTTTTCATCTGTTCAATCATTAATTCCTTCTTACGCTCCCCTAAATAAAACATAATGGCTTCTCTTACGATTTCACTACGGTTCCGTTTTTCCAGGTGAGTAATTTTGTCCACTTCATACAGGAGGCTTTCAGGAACGGTGATAATTATTCTCTTTGAGGCTGGCAATCGGAGCACCCCCAATATAATAAATATATGAGTACATATACTTATTATATAGACAAGACCTTTAGCTCGCAAATCCAATATATTACTAAAGTATAATGCCCCTAATCCAGATATATCCTGGGAATACGACTGCCAATCGCAGAAACGATTTCATAATTTATGGTTCCCATCAGATCAGCCAGGTCGTCCGCGGTTACACCCTCTTCCGGTCTGCCGAAGAGAAGCACCTCATCCCCTGTTTTAACGCCTTTTACCTCACTCACATCAAACATACATTGATCCATGCAAACCGTTCCAATCAGGGGAACCCGCTGACCGTTTACAGATGCCCAAGCCCGGTTGGACAAAAGACGGCTATAACCATCGGCATAACCAACAGGAACCGTAGCCACCACGGTTTCCTGATCTGTAACGAAGCGGCGGCCGTAACTGACAGATCTTCCCGCCGGCAGTGTCTTTAAATGGCTGATGCGGGTCTTTAAGCGCATCGCCGGCTTAAGGGGCAGATTTTCTTTTTTCACCTGATCTGACGGATACAAACCATAAATTATGATCCCCGCCCTGACCATGTTGCCATGAGTTTCAGGAATATCCATAATCGCCGCACTGTTGGCAGTATGCTTGATAGGAATATGAATTCCAGCCTGCTCCAGTTGCTCAATAAAAAATGTATAGGTTTGATTTTGCTGTCTGGTATAGCTTTTGTCTAGTTCATCGGCTGTGGCAAAATGGGTATATATTCCCTGTAACACGATATTCGGCAGCCTGTTTATCTCCATTACCGTTTGCAGGGCTGCCTCATCAGCTTGAAAGCCAATCCTGCCCATACCGGTATCAATTTTAATATGCAGGCGGGCCGGATTTTTTGAATTGGCGACTCGCGCATAAGTTTGCGCAGCTTCAAGATTATAAACGGTTACATCGATATGATTTTGCACTGCTATTTCAGCCTGGCTTAACGGAATATAGCCCAATACGAGAATAGGTGCTGTGATATGCTCCGCCCGCAATGCCAGAGCTTCTTCCAGGGTCGCTACCCCCAGGTATGTAGCACCTTCCTCAATACAGGTTTGGGCTACCCTGATCATACCGTGACCATAAGCATTAGCCTTAACGACTGACATTATCTTAACCGCAGGGTCAAGCAAACGCTTAATGGCTGCAATGTTTTCGCGGATGGCCCTTAAGTCTATTTCTGCCCAGCTTGTTAAGGGATTATCCATTTTGTTTTACTATCACTTTTAGAATATCATTGCGGGTAACGATGCCTATTAGTTTGCCATGTCTTACTACCGGTATACGATTAATCCTCTCTTTTCTCATAATCTCAGCGATTTCACTTACCGGTACATCCTCTTCCACCCAGTAAACCTTGGTGGTCATGGCATCTTTTACCTGGGAAGCGGTATACTTTTTTAAATTGTTTTTAAAACGTATGGGGTTTTCCAAAAAAATAATACTGTCAAATAATGTTAGGTAAAAGGGGACTTTTAATTCGGTTGCTTTGACCATCAAGTCCTTTTCCGTAATGATGCCCAGTATCCGATGCTCTCCATCCACTACAGGAATCCCGCTGATACGGTTTTCCAGCAAAAGCTGAGCTACTTTGTCCACATCATCATCCGGCCTGACTGTTATCACATCTTTGGTCATGATATCCTTGGCCAACATTTCAATTACCCCTTTCGATATAAATAACCTATTTTATAAATTAATTCTCCTCTTGGCGCAGAACCAGCGGCAAAGCATTAATAATGTCAGTTGCTATCAATGCCCGTTCTCCCGTTTGCAAGACTGCCTCATCGCCAGCCCGACCATGGAGATATACTCCAACCCAGGCGGCTTGATCAGCATTCATGCCCTGAGCCATCAAGCCCGTAATAATGCCCGACAGGACATCACCGCTTCCGGCAGTAGCCATACCTGGATTACCGACCGGGTTGACATATAACTGCCCGCTAGGGCTAGCCACAACCGTTTGATTCCCCTTTAGAACCACGGTGACCCCCCATTCAGCCGCAGACTGCCGGCTGATTTCCAAACGGTTACTTTGTATTTCCGGTACGGACAACCCGAGCAGACGGGCCATTTCACCGGGATGCGGGGTAATCACGGTAGGATATGATCTTTCTTTAAAAATGCCTGTATTACCATTTAGAGCGTTTAAGCCATCCGCATCAACCAGCAGTGGCAACTCCGCCTTTTTAAGCACCGCGGCAACTACTGACCGGCCTTCATCATAGCTGGACATACCGGGGCCGATGCAAGCCACCGTAGCACTCCTGAGCAGTTCTGTTATAATCGGCAGCGCAGCCGTAGCAATCGCGCCCTTATCGGTATAGGGCAGTCCCCGACTCATCAATTCCGGTATAGCCGCATCAATTTTTGCCAATATACACTCCGGAACAGCCGCAGTCACCAAACCAGCCCCACTGCGCATAGCGGCCCAAGAAGACATTAGGGGAGCTCCGCTCATCCCCATCGATCCTCCCATGACCAGCACATGGCCATAGCTTCCTTTGTGGGTTTCACGCCGCCGTGGTTTAAAATAACCCTTTAACATGGATGCTGTCAACAGGTGAATATTATATTTTTCATCCGCCAACAGCACTTGAGGAATAGAAATATCAACTACACTCAAAATTCCTATATAATCGCGGCCCGGTTCCATGATCATGCCCAGTTTAGGTGCTGCAAAGGTCACGGTATAATCAGCTCTGATGGCCTCCCCGTGGACGCTCCCGCTATCCGCTTCCACCCCGGAGGGGATATCAATGGCTAACACCTGAGCCTGACTTAAGTTTACCAGTTTAGCCACCTGGGTTTCAAAGGGATTAAGACTTCCCTTAAAACCTATTCCGTATATGGCATCTACAATTATATCCGCCAGTAGCAGCTTCGCCAACAGATGATCCAGATCATTTTTTCCCAGCAAGGGGTTTATATTCCCGTTCATTTTCTTCAGTATATGGTAGTTAATGGCAGCATCAGGGGTTAAATCCTGGGCTTCTCCTAATAAAAAAACATCCACCTGAGCCCCGGCGTTGATTAAATGGCGGGCGATTACCAGCCCATCTCCGCCATTATTGCCGCGCCCGGCCAAAATTACAACTCTTTTTCCGGACAGTTCATCCAGGATATCCATAATTGTATCAAGTGCCTGCAAACCGGCATTTTCCATTAACACAATACTGGGAATAAGGTATTCCTGACTGGCCCTTTGGTCTATTTCTTTCATCTGTTCCGCTTTTAGCAGTTTCAATCTCCTCACCCCTTGTCAGCAATGATAGCAGCTATGGCCTGGCTATGTGAATGGGAAAGGGATATATCCCATTGGTTAATCCCAATCCCGGCGGCCTTTTCCAAAATACTCGGGTGCAAAAGCAACTCTGGTCTACCCTCCCTGTTTATCATAACCTCCACATCATGGAAGCGTATTCCCTTAGTGAAAATAGGATCGATTTTGCGAAACGCCTCTTTAGCGGCAAAACGGGCTGCCAGGGAAGGATAGGGATTTTTTTTGGGCATACAATAATCAAGTTCCTGCTGACTGAATACTCTAAGCAGGAAATTCGGAGTTCTTTTTATAGCCTTCTCCATTCTCTCAATATCAATAATATCAACACCTATCCGCAAAGCACCACCCCTTTCAGATACGAAGAAAACTCGAATTGTACGCAGCCTTAAGGCTATAGCGGATATCTCGAGTTTTCTATATAATCTGGCAGATTATTTGATTACGGTACAGAAAGCCCTGAAACCATATCGATTCCAGGGCAACTGTTATAACCAAAGGTTTAGGCACCTACCTTGAGAAGTTCGGCTTTCTCGCTATCATTAAAAACCTTATCCATATCCAGTAGGATTAAAAGGCGATCATCAAGCTTGCCTACCCCGGTTAAATACTCGGCGGTAATGCCTCCGATGACGGCTGGCGGAGGTTCTATGCTATCATTTGACAATCTTAAGACCTCACTTACCTCATCCACGATTATACCTACCGTCTGCCCATCCACCTCAACTACGACACTACGGCTTTCGCTGGTTACCTCTGATGCACTCATGGCAAATCTTTTTTTAAGATCAATAATCGGTATAATTTTGCCGCGCAGATTAATAATGCCTTCCACAAAATCAGGTACCTGCGGTAATCTGGTCGGAGTTGCCATGGGGATAATCTCCTGTACCTTGGTGATGGGTACGCCGTATTCACAGACAACGTCACCCGTTTTCAGTTTAAAAACAACTAATTGCGTCTCTTCAGCCATATTTTGCCCTCCTTGCCCCATATTATGCCTTTTCCCAGAGAATCAACCAAATTTATTGCTGCATATTCTTTCCAAGATAGTATTTTAATTTTAACATGTATCAAAATATAATACTACAATGACACCAGAGACGTTTATCCTGTGTCAAGAGAAAAAACAGCGCAAAAATAAGCGGAAAAATAGAATGTTATTTTCATTTGCTTTGATATGGCAAAGAATTTGCGGATGATAGATTGACTGTATTTCAAATTGACAAAAAAGGTTTATCGCAATAAACTTAGCTTAAGGTTTATCATGATAGACCTTAACTGAAAGGAGGAAACTTAGATGGAAGAATTTAAACTTTTTGAGGCCGAATACAAATTCATGGAAATCATTTGGGAACTGGAACCCATAAACTCAACTGAATTAACTAAAGTATGCTTTGAAAAATTGGGGTGGAAAAAATCCACGACCTATACCATGATAAGAAAACTAGCTGGGCGCGGTATTTTAAAAAATGAAAATGCCACGGTGGTAGCCTTGATCAAACGGGAAGAAGTTCAAAAACATGATAGTGAAGTGCTACTTAAGAGAACGTTCAATAACTCTCTGCCTATTTTTCTGGCAGCATTTTTACAAGACAAAAAACTATCCCGCCAAGAAGCCGAGGAGATTAAGAAAATGATAGAGGAGGCCACGAAATGAGCAGTTACTTTATTGCCGTATTAAACATGAGTCTTACGGCCAGTTATGTAGCTTTGGCAGTCATTATAGTCAGGCAGCTGCTAAAAAGGGCTCCCAAGATATTCTCCTATGCTCTGTGGGCGGTCGTATTATTCCGGTTGCTGTGTCCCCTTTCTTTGGAAAGCAGCTTTAGCTTGCTACCCACTAATAATGAAATTATCTCCCCCGATATTGTTTATTCCCCAAATCCTGCTATAAGTACAGGGGTTACCATGGCTGATAAGGCCATAAATCAGTCTATACAATCTGCTTTGCCACCGGTCAATCCGACTGCCAGTGTTAATCCCATAGGAATCGCATTAGAAATAGGAACTTTAATCTGGATACTGGGAATTGCCATGCTTTTAGCCTATGCGTTAATCTCCTATGTGGGATTGAGACGCAAAATTTCTACGGCTGCATTGGTTAATAATAATGTTTATGAAGCCGATGGTATAAATACTCCATTCGTCTTAGGCTTAATTAAACCGAAAATCTATATTCCTACCAATCTGCCGGGAAGTGAACTAGGTTATATCATAAAACACGAAAAAACCCACATTAGGCGGTATGACTATATCATTAAGCCGATAGCGTTTTTGGCCCTGGTCATACACTGGTTTAATCCCATAATATGGATTTCCTATTTTTTAATGGTCAAGGATATGGAAATGTCTTGCGATGAAAGCGTAATGAAGGAGTCTGGTGATGATATACGAGCCAGCTATTCCAACTCTTTGCTTTCTCTTTCTGTTAAACAGAGTGGATTATTAAGTCCCTTGGCCTTTGGGGAGAGTAACGTCAAATCCAGAATAAAGAATGTACTGAATTATAGAAAGCCAGCCTTTTGGACTGGGGTGGTTATCGCTGTGGCAGCAATAGTGCTATCAGTGGGTCTTATGCTTGATCCGACTAATGCGATTACCTATAAAAATGAATCCCTGGGGTTCTCATTAAAGCTTCCGCAAGATTGGGAAGGCAAATACATTGTTAAGGAAGCGGACAATAGCATCACTATTTACAATAAGAAGATTTACGATAAATATGACGGTATGGGGCGTATTGCCAGCGTAGAGCGGCAGATTGGAGAAATGATTACCGCCGAAGATATGCTGCAGTCACCTGTAGATCGCCAAATTGGGTTACAGGGTAATGGATTTACATACTTTATCCAAATGCCTTCTGATATACAATGTCCCCTAGATGAAACAACACTTAATGATGAATACAATGCCATGGTTAAACAAATGGCAGATATATCGAAGAGTATTGCCCTTATTGGAAAACGGCAACCTGTAGCTGCAAATACTGGGTTTAAAGTCAAAGGCAGCAGTTTTTTTACCATAGAAATCCCTGCAGGCTGGGAAATGAAAGCAACGGAAGGTTTCCCGCCTTGCTGGAATATGTATGTCGGTAATCAACAAGTTGGTAGAGTGGAACTGGTTCCATATTATAGCACGGAAAGATCCGCTGAAAAGTATGGGAAGTATTTATTAGATGAACAAGCCCTGCGCAAAGTGTGCATCGTTATTAACCCGGAATACGCTGACCACAAAACAATCGAAAAAATAGTAAACAGTTTTCAGTTTGTAGGGGGTCCTTTTAATGTAGTTGATTTGTTAACTGCCGCAGAACAATATGTAGCCCGAGGCGGTGAGAGGATTTTCGGACAGATTGCTGGTGTTAAGATGAAAAATGGAAAACCGGCAGCTGTTCATGTCAAGATCATGAAATTCATACCTGATGGTCCAGGAGATAACAATCCTAATGGGTTTCATATTGAAGATTTAAACCAGACGAAAACCTATACTTGCGATTCTGGAGTAAAAATAGCCCCCCTAATAGCGCCGAATCATCATACTTATGGGATTTACGAAATGCCTCTGCTGGATGAGACTTTTATAAAGAAATACCCGGATCACGGACAATTTTTCTATGATTTTATCATAGGCGGTGATGGACAGTTAAAAATCGTTTTAGGTCACTACATACCTTAAGGATAAAGGGGGAGGCTCCTGGTTGTCACTGCAATGACAACCAGGAGCCTCCCCTGTATTCACATGTCAATCTTTACAACAACCTTTTATATTGGGCGAGGAAAACAAGAAAAACCTGGGGACAAAAACTAAGTACCAATGATAAAGATGCTTGAGAGGATATTAAGCCATTTTGCAAAAGGAAGGTATTAAGAATAAGAGTGCACCTTTCATATATGTTACTATTAATAAAACTTAAAAATAGGGCTCTAGGAAAAGAATCTTTTTAGGGAGGATTTAATGTCTGCCGAAAATTTATTTCAAACTCGTTTCAACCGCTATCAAGATTTTGTGAAACAGTATACCAAGTCATTTAATACGATTAGTAATCTGCGTCTGTTGGTTTTTTTGGTAGGAACAGTATTAACTGTACTTTGCTTATTTCTGGGAGCCAGAACACAGGCCTTAGCCGTTTTACTTTTCTTCCTGGTGGTGTTTCTGGCTCTCGTATATAAACACTCCCAAGTGGAACAGAAATTGAAAACCGCCCGCGCCATGCTGGAAATTCAGCGTAGATATTTGAGCCGAATTAACGGACAGTGGGTTTCATTGGCTGATTGCGGACAAGAATTCCTGGATGGTAATCACCCGTACACCTATGACCTGGATATTTTCGGTTCTAAATCATTGTATCAATGGATATCATTGGCTAATACGTTTTGGGGCAGGCACCATTTAAAAACACTTTTAGCCGACCCAGTAAAAAACCTAAATACCATAAAAATGCGCCAGGATGCAGTCAGAGAACTAACTGCCAAACTTGAATTTTGCCAAAAACTGGAGCTGCAGGGGTTGCTGGTAAATGACGTATCACGGGATATAGGGGGATTAGTTAGCTATGCCGAAGAATCCGGATCGCTGACCAAAGGTATACATATCATTCGTTTTTTTCCCTTGGTTACCATTTTGGCCTTTGTACTGTCTTTTTCAGGTTGGGGCCTGCCCGTTGAGGTGCCCATAATAATTTTTGGCATTCAGTTACTGTTATTTTGGGCCGGATTGAGAAAATTTTCTTCTGATTTGAACAGGGTATATTCAGTTCACAAGGGTTTAGGTGCTTTTAGAAACATGTTTTTATTAATTGAATCGGAACAGTTTAAAGACGATTACTTATCCACTTTGAAAGCCGAGTTATACAACCAAACCGAGCCAGCTTCTAATGGTATGAAACGTCTGGAACGAATATCCGATAAGATTGACCTTCGCTATAATCCTATTTTTTATTTTATTTTTAATATCTTTCTATTATGGGATTTTCATTGTGCGGTTTATTTGGAGCGCTGGAAAATTAAAAACGGTAAGAGAATTAGAGCCTGGTTCGAAACCATTGGAGCCTTTGAGGCTTTAACCAGCCTTTCCGTCATATCCCACATACACCCGGAATGGGTTTTTCCTGAACTTCAGGATCATGGCAGGAAGATTTATGGGCGTGATTTAGGTCATCCCTTAATTCAGTCGGAAAAATGCGTTCGAAATGACATAGACATTGAAGACTATTCTTGCATTATAACCGGTTCCAATATGTCAGGGAAAAGCACCTTCCTGAGAGCTATCGGCATGAACCTGGTTCTGACCTATGCTGGGGCAGCTGTTTGCGCCCGCGAATTCAAGTGTTCTATTATGGATATATTTACTTCTATGGTGATAAGAGATGATTTGATTGGTGGAATTTCAACCTTCTACGCGGAGTTGACCAGGATAAATATGATATTAAGACATGCCCGGCAAGGGCAGCCCATGCTTTACTTAATCGATGAGATTTTTCGAGGGACAAACTCATTGGATCGAATTGCCGGGGCCCAGGTTGTCTTAAAGGAATTGAACCGGGATAACGTCATCGGTTTGATTTCCACTCACGATTTCGAGCTTTGCGACCTGGAAAAAAACCAAGGATTAAACTTTAGGAATTACCATTTTGAAGAACAATATACAAATGGCAGGATTAAATTCGATTATAGGCTTCGCCCGGGCCGCTGTACCACTTCCAATGCCAGATATTTGATGAACTTGGTGGGCATTAGCATCCCTGAGTAATCCAGTCCCCTTGTGCGTCCCCTTGCAAAAATTTCCTGCGTAATATAGTATGTGTGTAAATGTCGTATGTTTTTAAAAGGAGAGGCTAAATGAGTGAGATAAATGCCAAAGACAACATCAAAATTCTTGTATCCGGGGACTCCATCTCCAAAGGAGTAATATATGACGAAACCAAAGGCAGATATACAGTACTGCCGGAAAACTATGTCAATACGATCAGCTCGAAAATAAAAGGTTCTGTTAGGAATGTATCTAATTTTGGCAGCACGTTAACGCGCGGAATCAGTAAACTGGGCAGGTACCTGGACGAAGATAAACCGGACATCGTATTAATTGAGTACGGCGGAAATGATTGTGCTTTTAACTGGGATGAGGTAGCCGATAATCCAGATGGCAATCATCAGCCTCAAACGCAGATAAGCCTATTTGAAACGGCCTTAAGTGAAACCATAGGGCTGCTTAAGAATATAAAGACCGTCCCAGTTCTTATGACTTTACCGCCACTTAATGCCGAAAAGTATTTGGAATGGGTTAGTAAGAACAACCCCCTTACCCAAAGTAATATTACTAAATGGCTTGGCAGCGTCTCCGAAATATTTTACTGGCAGGAAAAGTATAGTAATATCATTAAAAAAGTTGCCGAGGAAACCCAAACCAAACTTATTGATGTCAGGTGTGCTTTTTTGCAGATACCTGATTACGCCAAATGCGTTTGCCAAGACGGGATGCATCCCAATAAGAACGGACATAAAATAATCGCTGACAAAGTATTTGAATTTATTAATAATGGCTATGATTTCTTGTTAGTCACCCCTGAGTGCGGAACACAAAGCCACGGATAGCCACAGACACACCCCAGGCATTCTCCTGTGTCCTGCTGTTTTTCAAAAAACCTAGTTCCGCGTTATCCGCATTACTACCCCGGCACCATCTACGTACATTTCGATTTCCTGACCGGGGTTTAAATCCGTAAAGGATATGGTTGTTCCGGCTACGGCATCGGTAACGGTAACGTTATTATCAGCCGGGTATGATTTATTCTTTTTTAGGATAACAGCTTTATTCCCCGGCTGGTTAATGATTTTTTCCACTTGGCCTTTGACTTTTTTAAGCTCGGATCGAGAAGTGATCTTAATCTCCAGCGGGATTTCATCGTCAATCCCATCAGGAATGGGATCAAGGTAGGTTACCTTAACTTTATCACCTCTTAACACCGTTCCCATACGTTGGCCATTCTTGTCAACGATACGGGCTCGGTCCCAGTAATTAAACCAGGTAGGTTTATCCTTTTTGGAAGAACCCTTGTCCTCCAGGTATAGGGTACGGGCAGATATTTTCTCCACCATTCCCGCAATACTCTCGGTCTTTAGTTCACTTACCCGAACGACCATGTCGTCAGCCAGGTAGACCTTCACAAAGGTGTCCGGTTTAAGGGCGGTGAATCCTTTGTTCTGAGCTTTCAGGCTTTCCAGCCGGGCCTGACGGGCCAAAGGCAGGCGCCGATCCCGGCAGTCCAGATCAGAAAGGATAAGCAAGCTGTCCTCACCGAGTACTACGGATTTTACGGTGCCGGTTATGTATTCATCTGCAGGGGGAGTTTTTATTTTTTCCAATATGCTGATTATGCCGACTTGTTTTTTATTATTAAGATATAACCGCACCTGACTATTGACTGCTTCTTGATGAAAGCATTCCCTTCCTGCCCGGAAACAAACCAGTTCTGGATCCAGCTTTAATTTTTGCACTCCCTGTAAAGATGTCAGTTCCAATTCGGCTTTTTTACCCACCAGGGTCAATTGGCTGACCCAGCCTTCCATTTGGCGCTCATCCCGACCCTTGGCATATTTAACCCAGCCGCCCTGGTTTAGCTTGTTTAACAGGGCGGCAGCTTCGGCCCTTTTTATCGACTGATGGGGGCGAAAGGTGTTATCCGGGAAACCATTCATTATCTCCGCATAATTCAATCCTACAATATAAGCACGGGCTTGGGGGCTGATTCCATCCAGGTCGGAAAAAAAACCTTCTCCTGGCAAGGTTGCCGCATCATTAGGCAGGTTTAGCAGACTGCCCAACAACAAGGCGACCTGCACCCGGCTAGCCGGTGCATCATAAACAAAGTTATAAGTCCATTCCCGGGAAAGCAGCTGTTTTTCCACGGCTGTGTCCAGGTAATTTTGCCCCCAGGGTACGATAGGAACAGCTGGGTTTCGAACGCTGGATTTATTCTTGGCTGGCTTGGTTTTATCCAGCTCATATCCTTGGGTTTTCATAAACAAAACCAAGGCTTCCAATTGGGATAAGGGTTGCTCTGGTTTATAACTGTTATCTGGATAACCCTTAATCAAATCACAGCAATATGATGTCAGTACCGCTTCCTCTGCCCAGTGACCTTTGATGTCCGAAAACCTGGTAATAGCTTGCAAAGGCCTGACCCAGGCAAACGTACCCAGTAAAGCGATCAGGCCGATTAATATTAACTTATTTGGTTTAAGTATCATAATATAGTGGCACCACCCTTTAATACGACAGTAGTTAGTCCTCGTTCAATTATCTGTAACTGTATCCCGAATCTTATACAGGCTGCCTTTATTGGTAATAACATAGATCGTCCCGTCAGGGGTGATTAAAGGAGCCCGCTCAATTCCTCCATCCAGTTTGCGTTCCCACATCATTCGCCCCAATGGTTTGACAGCATACAGATAACCCTCGCTGCTGCCTGCGTAGATTCTGCCTTTTTGTTGATTTACAGCTACCGGTGAGATAAGCTTTAAAAGTCTGTCATCCCACAAATAAGAACCACTTTGGGCATTGAAGGCTTTAATCTCACTGTTGGCCGTAACCAAGATTATATCTTGGTACAGAACCGGAGCGGTTATATCTTTTTCAATTTTCAGCGGTTGTTCCCAAACCGGCCGGTTGCTGTCATACCGGAAACACAAAATCTTGCCGGGCAGGAGCTTGCTTTTACCCTGCCCCGGTCGGTTAGTTGCACTTTTTTTATAGCTGACACTGGCATACAGCCTGCCGGTTCCATCGGCAAACAGCTCACACCTAGTGATATCCCCCAGCCAGTATGACCATAAGAACTTCCCTTGCCGATCAACCGCCGCTAGGCGAAAGTCAGCTTTTTCTCCATACACCACATAAAAAGCCCTCTCATCAGCGGCCCCGGCCAAAAAAACCCTGCGTGCAGAAGCCTTGGTATTGTATTTCTCGGCATAATCCCAGGGAAACAAACTCCACACATAATGTCCTTTGGTATCAAGCGCATATAATGCATCCGCTAAAGGCAGGTAAAGCAACTTGTCCGGCCCCAGGTACAATAAAGATTTTTTCCCTTTATTAGCCATCGGCAGGTTGGAAAAACTCCAACCTTTGGCACCATTAGGGAGTGTTTCTAAAATGGAGGAACCACTAGCAGCATAGATTGAGCCATAGGGATCAATGATCGCCT
Organism: Syntrophomonas zehnderi OL-4; assembly: GCF_000983115.1. Classification (GTDB taxonomy): domain Bacteria; phylum Bacillota; class Syntrophomonadia; order Syntrophomonadales; family Syntrophomonadaceae; genus Syntrophomonas_B; species Syntrophomonas_B zehnderi. The sequence continues at coordinate 1,822 of NZ_CGIH01000036.1, read as the reverse complement.
GACCAAAATTTCCACTGCCCTTGTTTTCCCAGATAATTTGGCCCTGTGGGCTAACCGCCATTTGTTTGCTACCTGCGGTAAGTAAAATATTCCCGTTGGGCAATAGTAATAAATCTTCGGTGCATTTCCCCGCATTAAGCCGCCACACCAGGACACCAGCCTGCCTGGCCTCGCTCGAAGGATTGTAGGTTTCCAGCTGGGGAGCAGCTAGCAGGGTTGCCGGTGCTGACACCAGGAAGATGAGCAGACAAATAATAAAACGTTTCAGAAGATATCCCACCTAACCATTGGAGCATTTTTCTAATATAATATTATATCGTTAAATAGATGCTTTCCATTAGCACTTCAGGCGCACAAGGGGGCGGTTCTCCTGTGTCAAAGACACAGGAGAACCGCCCCCTTGTGCGCCCTTGTGTCCCTTTGTGTTTAAGGGATATATTTGTAGGCCATTTTTTTAAAGGGGAGCAGGGCTTGACCCAGGATTTCATAATCGCATCTACTGCAACCCATGCATCTGTCTACATAACAACCATTATCCAGCACCCCTTCAAAATGTTTCAATACTACTCCGGCCAATTTTCGCAGTTGCTCCAGCTCCTGGTTCTGCTCCTGCATCATAGCTGCATGTTTTTCTACCTGGGATTTCAATTCGGCATTCTCGTTACGCAGCTGTTCAATCTCTGTTGCGACATCTTTGCTATTTCCCTGCATGTATTTGACCTCCTTAATTGTTCAACCAGTTTATATATCCTAATATATCAAATATTTCGCTGTAGGGTTATACAGATAACCCGAATAAAAAATAAACTGCACGCCCCGCTATCCACCAGAAATATAGCAAGCAAAAACCTGTAATAATCTCGAAAATATAGCTTAACTGATCTTTGCGGACGTAATCAACCGGACTGCCATAAGGTTTGAGGATGGTTTTTTGGGGGGGATCATAATGATGCCAAAGGTTTTATAGTCCCAACCATATTTAATTACTGGGATAATTTTTAACTAATTTATTTCGGTCTTATTGCTATGGCTTTTCCTGGAACGAGAAAATTGCCCTGCCCAACCTATCAATTGCCTGCGATAGATTAGGGCCAATACAAAAACAACCACAGCGATTGATGCAGCAATCACCACTTCAGTAATATTGCGTTGTTGCAAATTGGCACCGATATAAGATGAGACCAGGATACCTGGAAAGCGTGCAGCAGTCGAACTAATTATAAAATGAGGTGCCCTTAACGGAGTAATCCCTGCTAAATAGCTCAGGATATCTTTTGGAAACCCGGGAATTAAAAAAAGGATAAAAATTATGATAATACCCCGGCGACGACTAAAAAGAAATTTATAGCGGGCAAACGTTTGGCGGGGGACAAACATCTTCAAAAATGGATACCCCAACACCCTGGCAATGAAAAACGCCACCGTACTGCCTATACTGATTCCTATCAGCGAGTAAAAAGCTCCCTCCCAAGTACCATAAGCAAATCCCCCAGCTAATTGGAGTAATTCCCCGGGAATTGCAGCCACTAAGACCTGCAGGGTCTGAAAGGCTATAAAAACCAGGATACTGAAAATGCCGTAGTTTTGCAAAAAAGCTTTGAATTCAACTGGGTTTTGGGCCATTTTAGTTATATGGGCCCCCTGATCAATGGTAATAAAGATCAGCAGAGCCAGAAACAAAATAATGCATATTCCATGGACAACGCCGTGCGGGATGAGCTTTCTCATTAAACAATTTTCCTCCTGCTGCCGGTCATCTCTTATTTACGTTAATATATTATCCTGCCTGATATCTAATTATATTCCCTATTAAATCATATCT
>NZ_CGIH01000035.1 GCF_000983115.1 Syntrophomonas zehnderi OL-4 | reverse complement strand
GGTGTACTGGCTGAATGTGACTGGGTTGTGGAAGTTGTCCCCGAAGTTATCGAAATCAAAAAAGCTGTTTTGAAGAATATAGCTGCTAACATCAAGCCCGGAACTTTTGTTACCAGTAACACCTCCAGTATCTCCATCAACAAAATCGTTGAGGATATGCCCTTGGAATTCAGACAGTACTGGATGGGAACCCATTTCTTCAATCCCGTAAGATACATGAAACTTTTGGAATTAATTCCCGGCAAAGACACCCTGCCTGAAGTGGTAGAGTTTTTCGCTGATTTTGGCGAAAGAGTGCTTGGCAAAGGCATCGTTTATGCCAAGGATACCCCGGCATTTGTCGCCAACCGCCTTGGAAACTGGGCCGGACCTTCCGTTACCCAGCTAATGATGGAACTGGGCTTAACCGTTCCTGAAGTAGACGCACTGACCGGCTCAGCTATTGGCCGTCCCGGAACCGGAACCTTTGGTTTATTTGACATGGTCGGCGTTGATATAGCTGTATTGTCAACCCTGGAAGTGCAGCACAACGTAGATAGCCCGGAAGAAAAAGCCATGTATACCCCTGCTCCCTTCCTGCAGAAGATGCTGGACAACAACATGCTGGGTGCTAAAACCAAGGGTGGCTTCTACAAGAGAGTCGGCAAAGAAAAACAGGTTTTGGATGTTAACACCTTCGAATATGGCCCCATCGTAAAACCTGATCTGCCCAGCCTGGCTGCTGCCAAAGCTGCCAAGAGCGTACCTGAAAAAGTAACCGCCTTCTTCGAATCCGATGACAAAGGCGGCCAGTTTATATGGAAACATGTAGCCGGTCTGTTCCTGTATGCTGCTTCAAAAATACCCGAAGTATCAGACGATGTTTTAAACATGGACCGTGCGCTTAACTGGGGTTACAACCATCAAATGGGCCCGTTCCAGCTGTTCTCAGCCCTGGATCTGCCCAAGTACATTGCCCGCATGAAAGCTGAAGGCATGAGCGTTCCGGCTTGGATCGATGAAATGCTGGCAGCCGGGATTACCTCCTTCTATAAGACCGAAGCGGGTGTAGATTACTACTACTCCATTCCTGACAAAAAATATGTAGAAATTGCTGTAAGCCCCTCGGCTATTATTCTGCCCAGACTGAAAGCTCAGAACAAGGTTATATTCTCTACTGCTGACGGAACCCTGTATGATTTGGGAGATGCAGTTCTAGGTCTGGAATGCCACAGTAAGGCTTCGGCCATTAACCCCAACCTGCTGGATACGATATCGGCTGCTCAGGAAGAACTGAAAAAGCCCGATTGGGAAGGCATGGTTATTTCCGGACGCGGGAAGAACTTCTGCGTAGGCGCTGATATAGCCGCGGTTTATGGTTATGCCCAGAACAAGGATTGGGCTCCGATTGAAGCAGCTCTGCTAAAAGGCCATCAAACTTATGATGCCAATAAATACAGCCTGAAACCAGTCGTTATGGCAGTTAAAGGCCAGGTTTTAGGGGGCGGATGCGAGCTGATGACTCAGAGTTCAGCTATCCAGGCAGCTGCTGAGACGTACGCCGGACAGGTTGAAATAGGGGTTGGCTTAATCCCAGCAGGCGGCGGAATTAAGGAATCTGTATTAAGGGTAGTAGACCGGATTTCCAAAGGCGACAATCCGTTCCCGATTAATTTTGTACAGCCTGAATTTGAAGCCATTGCCCAAGCCAAAGTTGGCACCAGTGCCAAAGAAAGCAGAAAACTTGGCTTCATCCGCGATACTGACGGTATTTCCTTAAATGAAGACCTGATTATCCCCGATGCTAAAGCCAGAGTCTTAAAAATGGTAGAGGATGGATACAGCGCACCAGTTTCCAGACCGTTCAAGGCTTTCGGACAGACTGCGGTAGATCTGCTCTTGGTTGGCACCAAAGGCATGATGTGGGCCGGTGTTATCAGCGAATACGACTGGGAGATCCTGTGCGGAATAATAAATATCTATGCCGGTGGCGGCGTAAGCACCGGTATGGAAATCACCGAAACCTATCTGGAAGAATTGGAAAGAGAACTTTTCATGAAACTCATAGGCAACCAGAAAACCCAGGACAGAATCGCTCATATGCTCAAGACCGGCAAACCGCTCCGTAACTAATAAAACCGGACAGTTGTAATATATATCAAGGAGGTAATAAGATTGAGAGAAGCTGTTATAGTATCAGGCGTCCGCACAGCGGGTGGTAAAGCTCCAAGAGGAACCCTGAAGGATACCAGACCCGAGTTACTAAGCAAACTGTGTATGCAGGAAGCTATTAAAAGAGCCGGAGGCAGTTTTGAGGCCGGCATGATTGATGATATAATTTGGGGTTGCTCCACTCCAGAACAGGTCTGCGGCATGAACCATGCC
>NZ_CGIH01000034.1:27465-31823 GCF_000983115.1 Syntrophomonas zehnderi OL-4 | reverse complement strand
TGGCGGTAAACTTAAAGCGGATAGCCAAACTGGTATCCGCTTCAAAAGGGTTATCTTCGTTTATTTTGAGGTTTTTATCCTGCCGGTTACAGATTAACCTACCTGATGGGCTGTGGGTAGCCGCCAGGGCGGCTTAAAAGGGTTGCTTTTTCAGTGATCTCGAACCGTCCCCTTGACACCTAAGAAGAGTTTTTTAATAACCCCAAACTTTTTACCCATTTTATACGTTTTATTAATAGATGCCAAAAAACGATACGTATCAGGCAAAGGAGTCTTAACGTGGTCCATACTAATTCGCAAGAGCTTTTGGTTAACTATATTCTGGCCAATAAGGAGGCCTATTACCGGCTGGCATACAGTTATACCAGGAACCAGGATGATGCCCTGGATATTGTCCAGGAGTCAGTTTTAAAAGCCATGTCCTCTATGCGCGCACCCCAAAAACCAGAGGAGATTAAACCCTGGTTTTACAGGATTGTGGTTAATACCTCTTTGGATTTATTAAGGAAAAACAAGTGGGTAGATCAGCGGGGCGAAAAGGCTTTGGAAATCTGTAGTTCTTCTGAAGACACCCATCAGGAACTCGATTTGTATAAGGCTCTAGACAGCCTGCCGATAAACTATCGCAGTATAATCGTATTAAAGTACTTTGAAGATTTGACTTTCGAGGAAATTGCCACAATTCTGGATGAAAACGTTAACACTGTCAAAACCAGATTGTATTCTGCTTTAAAAAAACTACGTCTGCAATTAGAGGATTGACCGTTAGGAGGCATAATATGACCGACCCAAAACTGTCCAAATTCAAGGACGAGTATATGAACATCCCGATTCCCCACGAATTACCATCAACTGTGCATAAATCTATACAAAAAGGAGAGAGGATACGTATGAGAAAAAACCGACTCATTAAATGGGCGGGGGCAGCCGCAGCAATGGTCTTAATTTTTACGGCCACGCTCAATCTAAGTCCGGCAGCTGTTCAGGCTTTATCGGACGTTCCCATAATAAAAAACATTGTAAGCGTACTTACGATCCGGGAATATAATTTGGATGAAGATAATTATAATGCCAACCTGAAAGTACCAGCCGTAAAAGGTCTTAATAATCAGGAACTGGCAAGCAGTCTTAATGATAAATACCTGGCAGAAAACAAAAAACTCTATCAGGAGTTTGTCAAGGATATTGAAGAGATGAAGGCCAACGGCAGCGGAGGTCATATGGGAGTAGACAGCGGTTATGTAGTTAAAACCGATAATGAACAGATTCTCTCCATTGGCCGTTGGGTAGTTAATACCGCAGGTTCTTCATCAACGACTATGAAGTATGATACCATCGATAAAGAAAGAGAAGTCTTGATTACCCTGCCTAGTCTGTTCCGGGATGGCAATTATGTAAACGTTATTAGCCAAAACATTGAGCAGCAGATGCGCCAGCAGATGAAAGCCGATCCGAACAAAATGTACTGGGTTAGCGGAACAGATGAGGAACAATATTTCGAACCCTTTAAGAAGATTGCTAAAAATCAGAACTTTTATATCAATAATAAAGGAAAACTGGTTATATCCTTTGACAAATACGAAGTAGCTCCAGGCTACATGGGAGTAGTGGAGTTTGTAATCCCTACCGACACTATTGCCAAGCTCCTGGTAAGTAACGAATATATTAAATAATCTGCACCGTCCCCGGCTCTCAATGTATTGAGTGCCGGGTAGCTTTTTGATTAGCCGCCACGCTAGCTGAGCGGCTTTTTCGTTCCAATACAGATTTGATTACGCAGACGTATTTTGTGCTGTTTTTAGTTTTTAGTGCCCTTCAGGCCTCAAAAATCCCCCTTCGGGGTTATACCTGCACTAACTGGTTTTTTATCTGCGTTCACAACTCCGGTCAGCGACTTACCCGTGACTATCCCCGCATTAATCAGTGTCTTTATCCCCCATCCTCCGGGCAATAATAAAATAGCCGAATCATAATATTAGGACTTAAAATAAACCCGACTACACGGTAATCACTTCTACATAAAGGTCAGTGGCAATAGACTATTACCACTGACCTTTTGTCCATCCAGGATTATGGAAAATTATTTTGACAGCTATTTGGTTTACGATATCAAAAATCGGTATTCCTGCTGGTATATAATGTACTTCTCAAGTTGTTCGAATTGTATAAGATATAAAGAGGCGGGACAAACAAGGCTTGCTAATTAACGATCGGTATTGATACTGTCTGGTATGGTTTTTTCTAAACCTTCTAGGCTAATTTCCATGCTATTACCCTACGCTTCCAGGACTTTAACATTGCCAAGGGCTGGTCAACAACCAGCCCTTGGCACTATTCGATGATGGCCTGGCTGAGGAGGGCGGCATAGTACTTGGAGCCTTCCGGGGTCAGGTGGACACCGTCCGGACTGAAAAGTGAATCCCTATCTTTACTGGCACTATACCAGTCAACTAAAACAGCGTTCGGGGTATTAAGAGCCGCCTGCTTGAGATCCGCGTTTACCTTGTCCTGCCACGTCCTGGGAACCCGGGTGTTAATTAGAATTATACGCTCAACGTCTTTTAATGAGGTTAAGAGGGAATTAAGCTGCTCCTCGCTGAAAGCACCATTGGTTCCTAACTCAATTACCACTGTATTACCCAGCCTGCCTTGCTCTTTAAGGCTGTTGACTATGGCCTGGGCCTGGGTCATTTGTCGTCCGATTTTGCCATCTATAAGGATGCCGGGTAGCAGTCTTTCTAACTCCGGGGCCACGTCCAGCATAACTGAGTCACCGATAGCCGTTACCCCTTCACCACTATGAATCTCGGTATTAAGCGGCAGCTCCTTCTTCTCCTGCCTGACCGGCGGTGACGGTTTGGGGGGGCTGTCTGCAGTGCTTGGGGCAATAGACAATAATCGCTTGTTAAATATCTCTTCAGCCAATACAGAAGGTGATTCCTGTTTTTGGTTACGCATAAAACTATCTGAACCGGGCATTACCATGATAATACATACGCACAGGGCACCAACTAAAACGTGTCGGGGATTAAGGGTCTTCCCGGGGGATTTTTCCACCCCTGGAGTGAGGTTACCTTTTTGGATGGGTTCTTCGATAAATCTCCAGGATACGGCTGCCAAAATAAAGCACAGCGCCACTTGGATTACAGCTCGACCCAGCACGAAACCGCCGGTGTCAACGACCGGGCTGGTCAGGACAATCACCGGATAATGCCACAGATACAGGCCATAGGAACGTAGGCCAATCCATCTAAGCGGTTTACAGCCGAGAACCTTGGCTAACAGGCTGGCCGGGTGAGCCAGTACCGCAATCACCAAAGCTGATATTACCGTAAATAATGCCAGGCCATATTTATATAGCTGCGGATCAAAGCCGCTCGTATGTATAATCGCCAACATGATAGCCGTCAAACCCAAAATTCCGATCATTTCTAATACGACCCGGACTTTTATATCCACTTGGGCAGACAATCTGCGGCTGGGCCAGACCAAAGCCAGAGCGGCCCCAATCAGTAAGGCAAAGGCCCGGGTATCCGTGCCATAATATACCCGGCTGGGATCGGTTCCGGTTTGATAAATCAAAGCCATAGCCAGGGCGGAAGCCGCGGCTCCAGCTAAAATGGCGAATACCCGCGGGCCCCGCCGTGGTATCCAACGCAGGATCAAGACCAGTATCAGGGGCCAAAGGAGATAAAACTGTTCTTCAATAGCCAGCGACCACAGGTGACCCAGGGGCGAGGGAGGTCCGAAACTTTCAAAATATGATACCTCATGAAAAATAAGCCACCAGTTATTAAAATAGAATAGCACCGAAAGAAAATCGCCCTGCAGTGAGATAAGGCGGGGCCGGTCGAAATAATAAAGCCATAAGGCCACCGAAATCAACACGAAAAACATGGCCGGCAGCAACCTGCGTATCCTGCGCATCCAAAAATTTATAAAATCAATCCGTCCGGCTCTATGCCACTCCATCATCAATTGGTCGGTAATAAGGTAGCCGGACAGGGTAAAGAAGATACTTACTCCCAACAGACCGCCCGGAGCAAAGGGAATTTTGAGATGATAAGCAATAACAGCTAAAACTGATAACGCCCGCAGCCCATCCAATCCTGGCATATAGCGCTTTGAGCTATTATGCCAGGATAAGGTCCGCAGGCTATTTGATCCTTCCGACATTAATCTGACCTCCTGCGCTGGATAGATGATTCTATATGTTATACGCTTTACGAGCAGAAAAAGTTTGCCGCCAACGAAAAATATAGATTATTTTATTTTTTTAGCGAATTGACCCATAATATGATTATAACTATATAGTATTTGTATATCCTAAAACTTACCACCCAGAAATAATTTAAATT
>NZ_CGIH01000034.1:0-27148 GCF_000983115.1 Syntrophomonas zehnderi OL-4 | reverse complement strand
CCATAATATGATTATAACTATATAGTATTTGTATATCCTAAAACTTACCACCCAGAAATAATTTAAATTTTGATTTAATTTAGACCGTAAAAAAGCCCCGCCGGAGCTTTCAACTGCCAGCGGGGCTTTAGAGAGGAATTCAATTATATGCAGTTATTGATAGATTATCTGGTAACAACATTATGCTCTGGCCCAAAGGGGAAACCTGTGATGTCCTCAACCGTACCGTCATCATTGATAACCAGGATATCATGTTCTCGGTATCCTCCTGCTCCAGGTTGACCTTCCGGAATCATGATCATTGGCTCCATGGAAATAACCATACCCGGTTCTAATACTGTTTCAATATCCTCCCGAAGTTCCAGCCCGGCTTCGCGGCCATAGTAATGGCAAAGTACCCCGAAGGAATGTCCATAACCAAAGGTGCGGTTGGGCAACAGATTGTAAGAACGATAGATTTCATTCAATTCAGCTGCAATATCCATGCATCTTACACCCGGTTTTATCAGTTGCATACCCCGTTTGTGCACTTCAACGTTAATATTCCAATATTCCAGGGATTTTTTGTCTACTTCTTCAAAGAACAGGGTTCGTTCAAGAGCTGTATAATAACCGGCAATCATGGGGAATGAGTTGTGGCTGAGTATATCGCCTTTTTGGATTTTCCGGGAAGTCGGCCAGTTATGCGCCCCATCGGTATTAACACCTGACTGGAACCATACCCAGGTATCCCTTAATTCAGCATGGGGATAAAGTTTAGCGATCTCCCGCACCATGGCCTGGGTACCGGCCAGGGCTACTTCGTATTCCGGCACTCCGGCAGCAATCGCATCGCGCGCAGCATAACCGCCTACGTCACAACAATGGGCACCGTTTTTGATTAGGGCAATCTCTTCCTTGGATTTGATCATGCGCATTCTCATTAATGCCTGAGAAACATCTACCAGTTCAAAATCCGGGAAAGCGTCTCTGACTTGCTTTTGCAGCAAAATGGGCATATGGTCTTCTTCAATACCCAGACGACCTTTTTTAACTCCGCTTTCATCCAGGACTTTTTTTACCGCATACAGGAAGTTATCTCTTCTCCAGTCTGTATAAACGATATTTTCGCCGTTGTTGGCCCGGCGCCAGGGCATTCCGCCATCTATGTTGGCTGATACGGTGCAATGCTGTTTAGGGGTCACTACCAGGCCGTAGTATCGACCGAAACTGGTGTGGAGGAAATCAGCATAGTAACAAATATTGTGGTAAGAGGTAAAAAATACTGCATCAATATTATTGTCACTCATGTGTTTCCTCAGCTTGGCAACGCGTCCATCCATTTCGGCTTTGGAAAAAGTAGGTTTCACTTTTTCTCCGTTCGGGATAAATTTGGTTCTTTCCAGATCATTCGCTTGTTGCATTTTCGTTTCTCCTTTCGAATTAGTATGTTATTGGTTCGCTCCATTGCAAGAGGAAGCGCTAAACCCAATGGAACAGCTATCTTTCCAACTCCTTGTTAGCAGTTTCATGTGTCTGTGTCAGTGCCAGCAAGCAAACACAGGCAGCGGCAATAAGATAAAATGCCGGCGCATACTCATTACCTGTTTTAGCTATCAGGTAGGTTGCCATTAGGGGAGCAGTACCGCCAAAAATCGCATTGCCGGTGTTAAATACCAGCCCAAAGGAAGTAAATCGAACCGATGTCGGGAACATCTCGGTTAGAAAAGTGGCTAATACTCCATCGTTTCCGGCTAAACATGCTCCCAGGAGGAATAATGCCAGTACAGCCAGGAATTTACCCATCGCCAACAAGTGGAATATCGGATAGGTTGCTAGGATAAAAATTACGCAAGTAACCATGAGAACTTTCTTTCGTCCTACATGATCTGCCAGCGTACCTACCAAAGGCAGCATAAAAACATACGTAAACAAAGTTACCAGGGTTATCAAGGTGCCGTGTAGCCGGCTGAAGTGCATTTGCTCCATAAGATAGGTCGGCATATAGCTTAAGATAGTATAAAAACCAACCGCGTTAAGCAAAACTACCCCAAAAGCGATAATAAGTTCTTTCCAATATTTCCCGAGCTCTGCCAGACCCCTTTTTTCATCTTCGTTAGTCTGTTTAGTCTTTTCTTCCATCTCTTTAAATACCGGGGTATCCTCTAATCTCAGGCGGATGGTCAATCCGATAATACCCAGAGGAAGAGCTAATAAAAATGGAATCCTCCAGCCCCAACTGTTTAACGCTCCGGGTGACAGATAATAATCCAAAATAGCGGTAATTAAAGCCGCAAACATAAGTCCTGCCGCTGTACTGGCCGGCACCATGCTTACCAGTAATCCTCTTTTGTTATTGGGGGCATATTCAGCGATAAATGAAGCCGAACCCGCATACTCGCCGGATGCAGCAAAACCTTGCAGCAATCTGATGAGAAACAACAAAACGGGGGCCAAAACTCCTACTTTGGCATAACTGGGCAAAAGTCCAATACAAAATGTAGCAACTGACATAATGGAGATAGTATATATAAGGGTTCTCCGCCGACCGATTTTATCTCCGTAATGACCCCAGAAGATTCCGCCCAAGGGCCTGATGATAAATGGTACCGCGAAAACGGCGAAAGCTCCCAGCAAAGCTGCGGTCTTATCGCCCGGAGCAAAGAAAACCACTGCGATAATTGTGGCTAGATAACCGTAGGACGCATAGTCAAACCATTCGATCATGTTGCCGATGGCTGCCCCAAAAACCGCTTTTCTAAGTTGTACAACGTATTCATGGTGAGAATGATTGTCGTTGTTTCCCATTTGTTGTTTTCACTCCTTTTAAAAAATTAACGAAGGACGGAATTATCCGTCCTTCGTTCGTATCAATCAAAATGGGTAGCTTCAGAAATCTCTGTCGCTAAAGCATCAACCGCTCTTTTAACCATAGCTTTTCTCATTAATTTTTCGTCTTCGGGTTTTAAGGCAGGATTTCCTACCGGATGGGGGATAGCAACTGTGGGAACGATCCGATTAGCACCTACAGATTCAGATATAGTTGTAATAGTGGCCATATGCACGATTGGGATATTGTATCTTTCGATTTCTTTTACCATCGTCGCACCGCAACGAGTACAGGTTCCTCAAGTAGAGGTGAGGATTACTCCGTCCACACCGGCAGCTTTTAATTCCGCCCCTATTTCGGTTCCAAATTTAACTGAATTGCTCACTGAAGTGCCGGTGCCGGTAGTAGTATAGAAAAATTCATATACCTTGCCGATGTATCCTTCTTTTTCCAATTCTTTTAAAATGTCTAAAGGAGCTACCCGGTCTGGGATCTCATTAGCATAAACCGGATCATATCCGCCGTGGGTCGTATAATAATCCGGAGCATTTAAGGCACTGCGTTGGCTGATGTCGTATTTTCCCCATTTTTGGGCACTGGCAGATTGAATGTGGTCGGGATTGCCAGCCGGTACGATGCCGCCGGATGTGCAGAGGGCAATGGTAGCCTTGCTTAGATCCTGGATAGCCGGGGCCGGAGTCACCATGTCAAAGACCGGCATCGGCATTTCCGTGGCAAATTCCTCTCCCTTAAGACGTTTGACCAGCATTTCTACAGCTCTGAGCGAACCGCGTTTGTCAACTATAATGGTTTTTCTCATGCCGCGCGGAATATAGCCTTCTTCTTCCGGTGAACCAAGTTCTATACCTTGAGCTATTTTGGAGGTTATTGCCGCCATCAAAGGCAGGGCTTTGCGCATACCGCCGGCCGAATCACTGGTGCTGACCACATAAGCCACATGCTGGCAGATTTCCAAGCCGGGGTTTTCTTTATACATCCCGGTCACTACCGGGATATTTAGTTCTTCAGCAATGGCCCGGCATATTTCCGCGCAGGCTACGCCATAGCGTCCGGCATTGAAGGCCGGCCCGGCTACAAAAACATCCGGGGCCTCCTGTTTGACCAGGTTTAAAATATAACTTAAAGATTCTTCTTTATTTTCATTAAAGTAATTGTCTCCGCAGATAATAGTACCTGCTACCTTGCCTTCACCCTTTAGTTGGTTTTCAAAACCCAGGGCCGGTCCGATTTTGTCCTTATGGAATTCTGGTTTCATACCTGCTTTGTCTTCTCCGCCTACCTGTCCAAAAAACTGGTTGACGTAGTATAAGACTTTGAATTCTTTAGACATTTAATGCTCTCCCTTCCATGGAATTTAATATAACCTGCAGGTCACATTATGGTAGCCGATCTCTGAAGTAGCACCTATTACCGCATTCAACTCGCACTGTAGGCTGCCATCTTCCAATAAGGCCCCCTCCCAGCCGCCGGCTAGTACAGCGATTGCTTCTACATTGCCGATAATTTTTTCAGCGGGGGGCAAGGTAACCACATGACTTACATTCCCACCGGAGACTACAGCCACCGCTTCAGGTACGGTATCGGCCAAAGGTTGAGACATACCGTCCCGGCCGGCGCATTCGTCCGTAATCAGTACCGTTTTCACACCCGCTTTTTCACATTTCTTGCAGATAATCAAGAGGTCGGAATCTGGGTTACCGTATCCTTCTTCAGATACCACTACGGCATCAGCACCTAACATCTGGATTAATTTCAGAGTATAGTCAGAAGCCCGCATTTTACCGGACAGGGTGGTATGTTCCGGCACCATTATACAGCCCAGGAAGTTGATCTCCTTGCCATGCTGGGCATACAGATCCAGGATGGCACTGTTGTTTTGATGCTGATAGGTAGTTATCTTGTCACAGGCCGCCACGCAATTTCCACTGATTACTGCATTGTCCAGCTCTTCATTGGCATGCAACAAGGACGGCAGAATGGTTTGAGCATTTACGCCGTAGATATAGGTATCATGCAGTAATCCCTGCGTAATCATCATTTCCGCATACAGAACTTTAGGCAGATCAGGATATTTGGCGGTTTCCTCAAAAATACTGCCCATTTCATAAGTTACGACTTCATCGGGCTGCATATCCTGGCCGACCAGCCCAACAAATTCAGCGGCGCGCAAACCTGCTATTCTGACTGTTTCTTCATGGGTATGGGGATCTAAACCATCTGCTACCTGAATATCAACGGTTAAGTTAAAGGTTTGGGAAAACGGAGTCCATTTGGCGCCCTCTCCCCACATATCGATAACCCCTTCCTGGAAACCTACGATATCACCAACGGTAACTACTGCCGCACCATAGAGAACGTGGGTTCTGCCTTCGCCACACTGAGCCTGTTTGGCGGTAACTCCAGGAAATCCGTTATTGCCGCCGCTTATTTTGACCCGAGGCTCAATTACATCTTTTACTGGAATGATCCTGACTTTTTCCCCGGGCTTAGCGACATCGAGTTTAACGTCCTTGATCCTCTCGTCTTCTCGCAAAAACTTAATTAAACCCTGAGTATCTACCGTTAATACGCCATTTTTTACACTTGTTTCGTTTCCTAACTGGATATCCTTAATATGGATTCTTCCAATTTCCAGTTTCAACACAGTCACCTCCATGTAGATTAGAAAACTGCTACTGCCACATTCCTTGTTGTTCTGCAAAAGCCGCTTCTAGAAGCAATAAATCAATCCTTTTATAATCATCCCGGTTTTGATCATCTGTTTTTCTGCAACTGGTATGGTTGCGGTACTTGATAATACTGTTTTCGATAATCTGCGCATGTTCAAAGTTTAATTGCTGTTTAGGAGTACTTATAATTACCGATCGATAAGGGGAAAATAGCATCCGCAGACTAGATGCCAGAGGATGACTCACCAGTTCGTAGCCCTGATAGACCAGATCCCGGATCTTTATCAAGATTTCCTCAACCGAGCCATCTGTCCAATACACATCTTCAAATTTCTCTGCTACCAGCGGGTTGTTGGTAATGATTATGTTTTTCATAGATTTACGTCCCTTCCGGATTTTTGCATAATTCCCCGACACCACCAATAGGCCACCACCTCCAAATAACGTTTTAATTTACAGATAATTATTTGCTTTTAATATTTTCAGGGCTTCTTCCCTGTCTTCCGGCGCCAACATAATGATAGGGCCGGTGCAGCCCATACCGCTTTCGGCATAGATGTTTTCTTTCCACAGAGATAAAACTGCTTCTTCTATATCCATAACATCAACCCCCGGAAGCGCATCCGTAGCCAATTTCTTAGGCGGGGCCGTTACTTGAGCAATATTATTGCTTTTGTCTGCAACCGGGCTGGGCACCTTCAAAGCTCCGATCATCTGATCCCAGCCGGCTTTTCTAGCCTTGGCAAATTCTGTTTTAACCTTATTTATTAAATCCCCTTGAGCACAATCGGCAGCTAAGCGGATAGCCCCTGCAACGACTGGTGCTCCCGATGCTCTGGAAATAATACAGATAATGCGGTCGTAATTCTCACCGATTCCGGGGCCGTATCCATAGCCGGTTGATTCATAATTTCCTCCGGTATTAAAGGCGGAGAACATTTTCATCAATACGTTGCCGGACAGGCTGTCATTTACCATAATGTCAGGTACGCCCATTAATAGATCATTGCCGCGCATCACAACTCCGCCATCGCCCCGGGACGATTCGGTGAAGTTCATGTTATAACCATTCTCCTGAAGTTTGCGCAAGGCTCTCTCCACCTGTCGCCCGCCCTCCACGTTTAAAATACCCAGCGTGGGATCCTTTATTCCACAGGCTTTGGCTGCGGCAATTCCGTAGAGGGTGTTTTTCAGCATAGCCGCGACTTTTTCCACATCAGATATACCGGTTGTCGTAGCCAGAAACATCGGCTTTCCCCGAGCCGGAGTAACGACCCGGCCAACGGTGGATACCCCGATTGGAAAACTGTAATGCATGGTTACCGCCGCATCCAGTTCGCCATTTAAAAGCATTTCATCCATTTTGGCATGGGCGTCTTCTTCATTTTCGGCCGCAACCATTTCCAAATCGCTGTTAACCCCGTTACCGATAACCACTACCTTAATGTCAGGATTAGCAGCTTGCGCTAATTCTGCTCCATACACTAATTCAGCCGGGCCATGTTCACTGCCCAAAATAGTAAGTCCGACTTTAGTTTTTTTACCAAACGAACCTGTAATTAGGGCATCAGCTACTTCGGTAAATACCTCTCCGATAGTATTCCTAATCTTATTAACCAAGATTTCAACTCCCTTAAGAAAAGACTCCAGCTTAACGCCAACATCTCATTATTCTTGTAAAGTTTTTGCAAATTCGATCATGGCCTCACCAATCATCTTACGAACCGTTTCTTTGTCCAGTCCGTCATCTATTATTCCGGCATTTTTCTCTATCAAAAACGAAATCCCATCAAAAAGATTAGTAAGCCGCCCCAAGAACAGGCTGCCTTTACCAATTATCATGGCCCGCTCAATATCACCGGCCAGGATCATCTCCCGTCCGTGACCGATAAACGGTATTCCGGAAGGTATATGTCCTTGCGTGGGAGCAAATCCCGGTACCCCGAAACTATCAACCGCCTGGATGATTTCATCCCTGGAGAACTCACCTCTTTTTACACCTAAGGCCGCTATCATCTTGTAATTGGCCTGAGGTACGTCACCCGCCCCGGCCGGTTCGGTTATTTCCGGATTCTGCATTTCCGGTGAATAACGGTTCACATCGGTGATTTTATAGCCCAGACTGTCCAGGGGATCAGTAACGATGGCGGTCATGACTGCCTGGGGGGAAGCACCCGAGCCGATCCGATGGCGGCCTACCGCGTCGGTACGAATGACCGGGTTAATACCATCGTTTTCGCCGATATGAACCGCGAAGGCTCCCAGCATATCTTCCAGGACAGGCAAACCTTTTTTGACATGTTCTTTGGAATTCATGCCTAATTTGGCAGTAGAGCCGCCAGCCAAAACTACTACATTTTTATAAACACCCGCCTGCACCAGAGCCGCTGCCTCTACCAGGGCGTGAGCCGGACCGGCGCAAAAACTGCGGGTATCTGAGCCAGTTGCATTTATGCATCCGCCGATCTCGCCGACCGATTTGGCAAAATTGCCTCCGCCACGCTGGTTCATATCACCACAGGCTTCTTCTGAGCATTCAATAATATAGTCAATGTCTTTAGCATCTAAATCTGTTTTTACCAGCAGAAGTTGCAGAGCAAAAACAGAGGATGCTTTGGAAACAAGATTTTCAAGCATTACATGAGCGGACAAGGCATCATCAAATTCATGAGCCTTCTTGACACAGCCCACCAGCTCACCGTTAAAATAAAGCGGCAGGGCCAGATGTTCGGCGGTCATTTTTTCTATTTGCGCTAATTCAGGCGCGCTTTTTTCCAGGTTTTCAAAATTATTAATACCTGCCAATACTGGATGAAGGGCCAACTTGTCCCTTACCTGGGCTTGAAATTTCTCTTCTAAGAGAACTAAATCAAAAATATCAACGATTTTCATGAGTCCTAGAAACTCATCTTCCGGCATTATTTCTCCAAATCTGCCGTTGCGTGAGACTGTGGAGATCTGGTTTTCGTACCAGGGCCGGGGGATGTTCTTTAAATCATCAGGGGTAATATTGCCGATATAGGCCTGGTTCGGGGGATACTTTACCGCCGCCTCAAAACTGCGCAGATGCGCCGGTAGTTTTTTTAAATGATCTGAATCTTTATTTATACGTAATTCTGAGGTTTGAGTGGTGCCATAATGGATAAGCATTTCATTGGCTTGAATCAATCCATAGGCGGCACCTTTTACAACCGGATAGTTCATCGAATCTTACCTCCCGATTCTAATAAAGGGGTAATAGCATTGACCGCTATTACCCTCTCGTAATGTGGTCAAAACAAGCGCGTTTTATGTTCAGGGGTTATTTTCGATAGCTTTTGACCTCTTCTATGATCTCATCAACATTTAGAACCATTTCCATCATTCCGATTTGCTCATCATAAACCCCGGCATCTATTTCCTCTTTTAATTCGAAAATATGGTAGGCTTTGAGTCCCAACGAGACTCCTGACAATGGACCGGCAAAGGTAGGATCGCCAGAAGCCACGGTTTCCGCGGCCAGACCAGAAGCTTCAGCTTCTGCTCCTCCTAATACGACAATGAAATCTTCCTTGCCATATTTATCGCTTAGATCCTTGATTCTGGCTTGATTTTCCAGATCCATTGCTCCTGCGGCAGTTCAAACAAAACACTCAGTTGTTGAAAACACTATGTCGGCGCCGGCAGTTTTTATGCACTCTTCTATGGCAGGACCCGGAATGCCATCACGGTCGCCCAGTATAGCTACTTTTTTGCCATTTAACATTATGCATGCTCCTTTCTGTTGTTAATAAGTTATAAACCTTTACTAGTACTGCTGTTTCCCAAAATCGGGAGGAAGGGGGAGGTACTCACTTTAACTCATTTAACTTGGCTTCAACATCTTCAATGGCTACTTCACCGGTTATTTCCGCGATTTTATCGCCATCCCGGTAGAAGGCGATAGTCGGTAATCCTAGAACTTTCTGGCTAATCGATAATCTGCGGTTGCCAGCTGTATCAAGGCTGCAGAATTTGGCTTGGCCTTTATACTTCTCCGCCAGTTGATGTACACTGGGCATAAGTTCCTTGCAGGGTTCACAACTAGGACTCCAAAAATCAACCATAACCAACCCGTCTGCCTTTAGTACTTCTTCCTCAAAATTATTTTTGTTTACTTCGATCAAATCACTCACCCCCTCTCATAAAAGTTTGGGGACACTGCTCTGTGAAAATACTGCGAACTTAGAACCCGGCAAGGTTCATCTGATTATCAAGGTCTTCGGGGCTAAAAGAACCACTGAGTTTGGAGATCAATTCGCCTTTATGAAAAAGTAAGGCCGAAGGTATTTCATCTACCGCATACCTTTCTACCAGCCTTTGATTACGATAAGTATCTATCTTGACCAGTTTTACGTTCGTTCCGGTCTTTGCCACCCATTGTTCCAAATCCGCGATAGCGTTGATACTAGCTTCAACCTGGGGTGCCCAAAAAGCTACCCAAACCGGTTCCTTAACGTTTAATACCCTTACCTTAAAGTCTTCCTCTTCAGCCAGATATTTATCCGCAGCTACTGCCGCAATTGCTCCGTCACTGGCTGCAGTTACCACCTGGCGCAAATACTTGACCCGGCAATCCCCTACGGCATATACCCCTGCAACTGATGTTTCCATCTGTTCGTTGGTAATAACATAACCCTGTTCATCCAGATCAACTTGCCCTTTGAGCAGCTCAGTCTTAGGCACGGTTCCTACAAAGAAGAAGACCCCGTTTATCTGCATTTCCGTAAGTTCACCGGTTTTAATGTTTTTAATTACCACGCTTTCAACCAGGCCGTCTCCTTTAACCTCCTGCAATACCGAACTCCATACCCACTTGATTTTGGGGTTAGCCATAGCCTTTTCGGCACTTGCCTGATTGCAGTCCAAGATACCTTCATCATGGATTACGATGATAGTAACTGTTTCGGCAAACTTGGTCAGGTACATGGCCTCCTCCACGGCTGCATCGCCATTGCCGACTACGATAACATCAAGTTCTTCAAAAAAGTCCGCATCACACGTAGCACAGTAGGAAACACCCTTGCCGCGAAATTTATTCTCGCCCCTGATATTAAGTGAGCGCGGCTCCGCTCCCAGGGCCAGGATAACTGTTTTAGCCTTATAGACCTGGCCGCTTTTGGTCGTCAGGAGTTTAACATCGCCGTTAAGGCTTAAATCTACCACTTCATCACGGACAATCTCGGTACCGAAGCTTTCCGCATGGTCTGCCATAGCCTGCATGAGTTCAGGGCCGGTAGTACCCCTGCCAAATCCGGGGTAGTTTTCCAGCTCTTCAGTAGTAGCCGCCTGTCCTCCCAGTCTTCCTTTCTGCAAAATGACCGTTTTTAGACGGGAGCGGGATCCATATATACCAGCCGACATTCCTCCCGGCCCTCCGCCGACTATAACAATGTCATAGATATCAGACATGGCGATCTCCCCTTTCCGGATTTATGATAGTTGGATCCAAGATCACGATATGTATTCCTTTTGTACTTTTCTGTTATACCACTAGTATACCACTAAAATAATTTTTCGCCATAGTTATTTATTTTTTTTGCAAATTATAAAAAAGGAGATAATATCTTAGGCCCTTCGCTGATACTTCTGAGTAACAAATCAGAAACATATGATGATCAAATATAATAAAAATGGACAAAAAAGGGTTAGGACTTTGTATTTTGATGAACTGCTTAAGAAACGTCAGTTTATCAAATTACGAAGTCCTAACCCTCGGATGTTGATATGGTTTTATAATAGTTCTTGTTTAATCTGCTCTACGAATTGATCCGTATGCAATTTGGCGTACTCGGAAGCTTTCCCGGCATCCCGGGCTTTCAGAGCGTTAATTATATTGGGCAAAGTGCCCATGAATAAATTTATATCATTAATATCAGGCTGCACATACAACCACATTCTTTCCGTATGCATATGCAGGTCATCAAGTATCTCTATAAGACAAGGATTCCCTGAACTTTCATAGACAATTGCATGAAAGCGCTGGTCTTCAATAATAATTTGTTTATAATCTTTGACAATATCATATTTTCCTATCCGGTTTACAATTGCTTCGAGTTCTTCAATCTTAGCTTCGCTTATCCTTTCAGCGGCCAACCCGGCAGCAAACCCTTCCAATTCCCGGCTGACATCCAATACTGATTTTATATACAAAAAATCAATAGGTGCTACCTGAGCGCCAAACCGGGGAATTATATTTAACAGTTTACGGATTTTTAGCTGCTCAAAGACACGCCTGACCGGAGTACGGCTCAAGTTAAACTCATTGGCAATGTCCTTTTCATTCAAAACCTGCCCGGGAGCATACTCCAAACAGATAATCCGTTTTTTAAGGGTTTCATATATATCCGATGTGCTGGGTGTGTTTTCCATGTGTTTATCTCCTCAACTTGCAGCGTTTGGTGGTATTATTGACACACATTAACGTTTAATTTAGGAATGATTAAATAGTTGGTTGCATTAAATGGTTATCGGATGCCAAATCCCTACCCTCTCTGCATTTTTAATTAATAGTGTAACCGACTCAAATCATAAGTAGCTGCGCTCTCGCCCTAACACTGCAGTAGCCTATTTTTATGCTTCGCAGTTAATGTTAACATAAGTACTTCTTATATTCCAGCCGAACATTCAAGGATCATCAACCATTCATGCAATTTCTTGATCCGACATGAAATAATTGCGGCACATTTTCCCATCCCTCCTTTAATGCCTTTTAAATCAGTGTAGTCCTGCTAAAAGTGCGGTCTTATTGTTAGATGGTTGTAACGCGGCTGAACGCTTTTATTACACTTATGGCACGTTTGCGTTCACTGCCCAACTCCAGGAGTAATAATCTAAAACGAGCGGTTGCAAGGATTTTCGGTTATGCAATTATTTGCTTATTAGTGTGGCACGATAATTGCTACTATAGATTAGCAAATAGATCTGAAGCAGCCTTAAATATTACGATGTCTTAGATTCCGAGTCAATATCTGTCATCGTTTCGGCTCATAAGACATAACAGCTTAGATCTCAAGCCGTTTTAGTACTCTATTAGTAACTAGGTTCATAAATTTATCAAGCTAAAATCAAACATGAAAGCGAGGGTGATATTATGCTTAGCCAAAAACAAGTAAACATTAGGTATCTAATCTGTTTAACTCTGTTCTTGCTTTCCGGTTGTCAGATAATAGTTGGCTGGACAGCTACTATGTGCGGAGTTCTAGGAACCATGGCCTTGGCTTCGGCATTGCTCCATTATTCACCGATTCATGAAGCCCTGCGTCCCTGGTACAAAAAACTATCCCTGCACAGACCGGACGCACCTTCTGCCGGCAGAGCCTAGACTTAGATAGGCGTAACCCGTTTAATCAGTGGCAAACCCTAAAATGGCCTGACCATCTTCCTTAAGAAGGGTCAGGCCATTAACTGTTAGGTATTAAAATTATCCGCCAGACTACCTCTTATGTGGCTTAGAGAACTTCTTAGGCATTTTTCTTCTTCTAATCCAGGTAATGCATCACCTTAGGTTTAAATTGCACCTTCCCAAGCTTATAGCCAGCGTTTCATTTCTGTAATTCGCTCTGGATTGATAAAAAGGTTAATGGCAATTAATATAATCACCAATCTCATTATGCTTTGTATTGCATAATATACTCTTTTTGTTTATATTTTGCCAGTAAAATTTGTTATATTTAGTTCGGGATGCAGTTAGATTTTTCTTGCTTGCCAAAAACAATCGAAAATCTGACCAGTTGCTCAAAAAGTTTTTTAATACCAGGAGGTTATGAAATGATAGCTTCATTCGCATTATCCCCGGCGGCTGCCAAACGTCTTATCGCCCGTGGATTAATTAATGAACCCATATTTAGACATGCCTATACGACCGGCAAGCTCATTATATCTGTGGGCACCACCAATTCTTATATCGCTCATGAGTTGGGGCTGATTAACGCCTCGGAGCAGCGTTTGTTTGCGGCGGGTGTCGTCACTAAAGGTCTGCCCTGTGTGGCTGCGGAAAATCGTTTGCCCCATATATGCCTGGAAAAAGGCCAACGGGTAGAAGGCGACTGGGTGGAGTTTCTAAATGGTTTTGGACGGGATGATGTGTTTATCAAAGGGGCTAATGCCTTTGACGCCAACGGAAACGCCGCAGTGCTGATGGCTAACCCCCAGGGCGGAACCGCCGGGGCTGCTTGGGGTGTTTTAGCCTCCCGCGGCTCTAAGGTTCTTATCCCGGTAGGCCACGAAAAGATGATCCCATCCTGCCAGGCGGCAACAAAGGTCATGGGCATTGAGCGTGTCGATAACAGCCTGGGGCTGCGCTGTGGATTGGCAGTTTTGCCGGTAGGACAAATCTATACGGAAATAAACGCGTTACATGCCTTATTCGGGGTAGATGCCACAATCGTAAGCGCCGGAGGGGTAGACGGTTCTGAAGGGTCTATTATGGTAGCCATCGAAGGTGAGCAACAACCGGTGCGGGCTGCTCTCACCATGGCCCGCAGCTTGCTGAAAGAAAAACCTCTGTCGGTACCGAAACAATCCTGTAATAATTGTATTATGGATTTCCCCTGTTTTTTCAAACAGGAGGAGTAATTGCCTTACCTGCCTAATAAGCGCTGTATAAAACGCCTATAGAGGGTTTTTTTCGGTTTATCTTGAGTATGCTCGTTCCCGATGCTCGGGTTGGCTGGAACTGTATTTATTTCCCGGGCTTTCTCAGGCGCAGGTTTGGAAACGGCCGGATCTGGTTTTTCCTGCTTTGTAACCGGCTTACTATTTACCCTGGTGGTATTATAATCCTTAGTCACCTCGCGCCGCCGTTGTCTATCTTGCTGAGGATACTGAGCAGGCTGGGGGGGCGAGGGCTGCTTTTTATTTTTATTTAAGTTCGACTGGGCATCAGCAGCAAAAGACTGCTGTTTTTTCGGTGAATTTTCCTCTATCCATTTATCCGCCGCAGCTCGGCACTTATTTATATCCGCCTCGGTGGGCAGTTCCATTTCCTCGATTAAAACTCCGATGTGCTCTTCAATTTCATAGAGGGTCATAATATCTTCGCCCGTAACTAAAGAAATAGCGCGGCCTACGTTTCCGGCTCTGCCGGTACGTCCGATTCTGTGGACATAGCTGTCTTTTTCTATAGGAACATCATAGTTTATGACCAGAGACAAATCATCTATATGAATACCGCGGGCCGCCACATCAGTGGCTACCAGTAAATGAAACTCCCCCTGTTTGAAGCGCTCCAGGGTCTTAAGGCGCGTATTTTGAGGAATGTCACCGTGCAAGGCCCGGCAAGCATATCCCTTCCGCAACAAGTATCTTTGCACCCTATCGACCATGAATCGAGTATTGCAGAAAATCACACAGCTTTCCGGCTGTTCAAGCAGCAGTAGCCGGTTTAACTGCAGGTTCTTTTCTTTTTCCTGCACCCGATAGTAAACCTGTTCGATGGTATCCACCGTCATGGTCTCAGATTCAATTTCAACAGTTACCGGATTCTTCATGTACTTTCTGCAGATTTTATGTATTTCAGCAGGTATAGTAGCTGAGAAAAGGAGTGTTACCCTGTTTCCAGGTAGGGTTCTAATAATTCTTTCCACCTGATCGACAAAGCCCATATCCAGCATCCTGTCCGCTTCATCGAGAACTAAGAAGCGAATATGTTTCGTTTTTAAATTCCCGTGACTGATGTGATCCAATACCCGCCCCGGTGTTCCGGTAACAATGGCGACGTTTTTTTTAAGGGCCTGAATTTCCGCATTTATATTATGTTGCCCGTATACAGCCGTAGTCTTGTGTTGAAGATGTTGGGCCATCTGCTTCAGGTCGCTGTCCACTTGAACTGCCAATTCCCGGGTCGGAGCCAGAATCAATCCCTGAGGGCCAACTGCCCTGGCGTCAGTCATTTGCAGGAGGGGAACCCCAAATACAGCGGTCTTGCCGCTGCCCGTTTTAGACATGACAATTACATCTTCCCGATTCAAAACATGAGGGATGGCTTGGCTCTGAACCCCCGTAGGGGCCTTATAACCCATCTCTTGCAAGGCCTTTAAGATGGGGGGTGAAATACCCAGATCATCGAAACTTTTTTCCATTATTATCTTCTTTCATTATTGCAATTTGTATTAATTATATCATTTCCTTGAGTATTAGTGCGAATGAAGCAACTAGGCAGGGTTAAAGGCTGCCTGGTATTAAAACCTGCGGTGCTGGTCAAAAAGTCAAAAAGGCCCCTTGGTTTTTGCCTGGGCCTCTTTTAAGGATAGCTCATATTTTTAGCCTGATTATATACAATAAGAACGTCCCCGGTTAACCAACTAATAAAATTTATGGGGAATATAATCGGCTGCATTTTTAATCATAGGCGTATACTGACCGGCCTTTATTATTATGGAATCATATGTGGTATCAATAGTAATCCATTGCTTGCTATCTCGTAAATAAACCTGATTCCAGGCATGGTAGACAGCCGGATCATTTTTATGATAGCCTGTCACCAATTTCGCAGGTACACCGACACTTCTCAACATAGCAGCCGTCAGGGCGGCATAATCATAGCAGATTCCTGTTGACTGGCTGTAAACTTGATCCAGCTTGGGGATGTAGCCGATTTGAACTGTTCGGGCTTTTTGATTATCATAAGTAATATTTTTTACAATATAATCGTAGACTAACGCTACTCTTTCTTGATCACTCCGGGCACTTTTTACTAATTCCCGCGCCTTGACAACGGCTGGTGTTTCCTGATTCCAGTCGATCAGCTGGATGGACTGCAGGAATACTATATGCGGCTCTGACAAGCTCAGGCTGATTTCTTCCTTGGCAATGAGCTCATATCGGTTACCGCCTTTGGCTTGACCTATCATAATCATGTATTTGCCATCTCCTGCCTGCAGAGGATATGTTTCTCCGGGAGACAAGCGGTAATCGTAGCTAATCGTATCCTTGCTTATTTTAATTGCCATATCGCTGTCGTTGTCCTGCTCATATTGCACAGAAATAATACCTTTATCTATATGGCTTTTATCAATACTTAAGGATAGCGGAACTGCCCATGCTGACGCTGGAACCAGCAAGAGAGCTAATGATAGCCCAAGAGTAATTATAAGTTTTCCCTTTGACTGGTGCACAAAAAACTCTCCTTTCGGCGGCTGGCTGCCATCTTAGTCCTGCAACTAAGGAAGGCCCTGTAGCTTTGCGTCATTGGCTTTAGCCAATTTTGCCTTTATCGGCGGAAAGTGC
Organism: Syntrophomonas zehnderi OL-4; assembly: GCF_000983115.1. Lineage (GTDB taxonomy): Bacteria > Bacillota > Syntrophomonadia > Syntrophomonadales > Syntrophomonadaceae > Syntrophomonas_B > Syntrophomonas_B zehnderi. Next base: position 10,402 of record NZ_CGIH01000034.1, on the reverse strand, counting down.
CTATGTGTGTAATGATTTTTGATTTGTTAATAATATACCATTTTACTCTGCATCTGAAAAGCTTATTTACCAGTCCTGGATTAACTTGCCTTTTACAATGAGCCGTTGGGTGGGATTTTTGACCGGGTGGCAGGTAATCAGGCTGATTTCCCGGTCTTGACCGTTTCCTTGCAATACCCAGACTTCCTCGGGAGAAACATACAGTTTCTCCTTAACTTCGTAACGGTACTGTCCACGACTATTTTCCACCTTTATAATATCGCCCGCCTGCAACTCATCAAGGCGGTTAAAATTTCTGCCATAGCCATAGTTGCGATGGCCTGCCAGGGCATAATTTCCTACCTCTCCTGCCCGGGCAGTGTTTTTTAAACTGGCAACGGATATTTCTAGATTCTTCGCCGTGACACCCTTTAATATGGGCTGTTTTAAACCAATCTTGTCAATGGTTATTACGCCCTCCACATGTTTGGCAATATATGCGCGGAGCGCCTGTTCTTCAGCTTCTCGCTGGCGAGCCTTAGATAATTCCCGGGAGTTTTTAAAGGCATCTGAGGAAGTTTTCTTCTCGGCTGCCACCTGTTGGAAAGTTTTCTGCCATTCCCGCATAATCTTCTGCTGCTGGTAGTTTAGATAGCAATCCTTGCCCCAGGGGTAAAGCAGTATGAGCAACCCCAGCAAAATACATAATATGGATAGGATTTTTCTTGACATACCTATACCGCCTTATTTCTTATTAACCCCCCATGGTCGCAGGACACAACCAACTATTAAATTGGTGGCGCTATACGGATGGGGAAGCTCTGCTTCCCACCGGAAGCTAAAGCTTCCGCTACCAGGGTAAATAATCGTGTTTTATTGCATATCTTTTAATGGGTTTCCCAGCGGAAGCTAAAGCATCCGCTACGGTTATTGGGGCTAAAGCCCCTGCTCATATTACCGGGTTTTTTGAGCATATTCGATGATGCTGCTAATAGCGTTTTGTTAATTAAAGATAAATCCCCCTGCGGGGACTACTGGTGCTCCCTAACGGTCGCTATTAAGGTTGCACCCTACGGGTACTACTGATATGAACTTCGTTCATAATTAAGGCTGCACCCTACGGGTACTACTGATATGAACTTCGTTCATAATTAAGGTTGCCGCGTGAATCCGCGCAAATCCGCGCGATCCACGTCTATTTTCTTTATTAATAGTAAGAGGCAGAGTCGCCTCTGCCTCTTACTGTCTTGGCTTAAACCCGTTTGCGTCCTATTCCCGCTCCTAAAATCAGCAAGGCAAAGCCGAGCAGATAGAAAGGAAGATAGGAGTTTTCGCCCGTCTTGGGTAAAGTTTTGTTTGCATTCGTGTCTCCCAATGGTAGACCCTCATTGATGCCAAAGTCTTCGGAAGGATTTCCTCCTCCACCGGATTCATTCCCGCCGCCGGGTGGTGTTCCTGGAGTTGAAGGGCCGGCGGGGTCTTCAGGTTCTTGCGGTTGTTTAGGATCGGGATCTTTTGGTTTGTCAGTATCTCCCGGATCTTTTGGGTCGGACGGGTTAACACCGCCGCCACCGCCACCGCCACTAGATATTCTGCTATTAGTTTTTTCAAGTTGGATAGCCGCAATCTGATTTTCCTCAATTTCAAACGCAACCGGGTCACTGTTTAGCCTATAGCCGGCCGGTGCTTTGGTTTCGATTAAATGGTACTTTCCGGCTGGCAGATCTTTTAGGCAAAGTGCGCCATTGTCATCAGTCGTTAATTGCTCAGCAGTTATCCCCGGCACAACTTCGTAAACACCATTCGTTTCTTTCCTTAATTCAAAGACTGCCCCTTTAAGGGTTAAGGTTTTATTCGCATTATATTTAGTTAGTTTTACCGAATGGTCTTTCTTGTTGTTTTTAATTGTTAAAACTAGTTCAACTGCATCTTGTTCCCCATCCAGCGCAACTTCTTGTGGTGTAAGGAGGGCATAACCGGAATGGGGCTTTTCTTCTGTTAGGATATAGGTGTCATATGGCAAATCACGAAACTCAGCTATACCATCTTCATTCGTTGTGGCAGTCATGACCTGTGAGCCATCATTAAACTTCTTAACCAGGTTGAACACAACATCTTTCAAGGGAGAGTTATTGGCTCCGTCAACCTTTTTGATGATAATCTTCCCTATTCCTCGTGTATTTTTCATTTCTACCTGTATGACTTTAATTTGGTTGTCTGTGATTGTGAATTCGGCGGTTTTACGCGCTGCTTCAACCGGCAGCAGGTAATGATGCGGCGCCGCTGTTTCCTCGAAGTAATATGTACCCGGGGCCAGGTTGCCCACCGTAATTTCTCCGAATTCATTCGTTTCAAAAGGCTGTGGCACAATATTTCCTGCTGTATCCTTTACCTCTACTTGCTTATGAGTATTGGCATCATAGAGTTTAAATTGTGCTCCTGCCAGGGGACTTTTATCATCTTTATCCACCTTCTTCAGCGTGACTGCCCGGACGAGTTTCGTATTTGTGACAGTTAACGGCTGCAAAGGTTGTCCAATCGTAACTTTGGTCAGATTTTTATAGGGTGATTCGTCCAGACTATAACCTTCCGGGGCTTTGGTTTCTATTAAATAGTAGTCGGTTCGCCCAACCTTGGTTGTGAAGGTGTAAACACCGTCATTATCTGTCGAAACCCGCTCAATCAGAAATCCGCCAGTTTTAGCGCTCCAAAGTTCAAAGACAGCACCTGACAGTTTTTTAATTGGATCGTCTTTATCAACCTTGGTAATTTCAAGCTGACCCTTTTCGGCAGAGGCACCGCCAGTGAACGTGAATGAAGCATTACTGCTGTTTCCTTCGTCTTCACCATTATTGGTGACTTTTGATTTGTAGGTTAGCTTGGCCTGGTTCTCGAGCTTGTCCCCCGATGCCCCGAGGAAATAGCTGTCATACTCTACCGTATAGGCTTTAGTAATTGGCTCATTAAAGACGATTTTAAAGGTCGAGTCCGGGTCGTCAAAGGTTACATAATATAGCCCATCACCAATTGTCCCCGGGGAATAGCCAGGTTCCACCCTGGTAGGGGTATTATTGGAACCAGTAAATTTCATTTCATAAATTTTAAAGCTATCTTTATAGATCATCTGGTTTGGGTTTTCTTGGGCATCTTGACCAACTATATCGGTAATCACTACGTCACTTAACTCGGATTGACCCCAGTTCAGTTTAATTGTCCAGTGCAGCTTAGCCGACTTTCCTTCTTGCTTATAACCTTTCGTGATCAAATTCTTGGTATGTTTGACAGTTACCGTTTTCGTCCAATCAGCATTATAGCCGTCAGCACCGCTTAATATCGCCTTATTGGTTACAGAATGATCTTTCCCGTTTTATAACCTTTACCCTTTTGCTGGGGGTTGATCGTAACGGTACTGGTAACATCAGTTGTAGAATACTCTTTATCATTTGTTTGCCAAGTAAGTCCTACTGTATTTGCGTATTTATCAAGGTTATCTACGCCCCGGACATCATACTCGGTGGTATAGGTAACCGTGACCGGTGCTGTGATGGGACCAGGAATATTTAGTGTAAATCCGCCCTTTTTATCGCCAGCAACATCTCCATCTTTGTCTGTACGTGTATATGGCAGATCCTTACCGTTCATCTGCACCTTAAATGTTCCATCGACAATCTTTAAATTTTTATGAACAAAGGTGTCCTCTAATACGAGGTAAGCCATATTATAACCGGCACTATTTAAGACGATTTTCCAGTCAACTGTTTTTTCCTGATAGTTAATGTTGGAATTAGTTTTTGACAGAACATTTTGGCGATATTGAGCCGTTATAGTTTTTTTGTCTTCCCGGTCACTGCGCTTAACTTCGTTAGTAACATCACTGTTTTCTGTTACCAAGTCTTTTGGTTGGGTTGAATAGGTAATTGTAAATTCTTCGTTTATATCCTGCCCCAGAGTTAATACAAAACCTTGATCGCTATGAACCACAGTTAAGCCTAAAGGCAGATCAGTACTGCCATTCACTTTGAATGTGCCCGGTACTAATGCGTGTTTGCCAGAATTCCAGCTATCAGTAATTGTCGTCCCAGCGGCTAGATTTTTACGGTTGCCGTTTACTTTGATTTCCCAGTTGGCGGTTTCACCGGATTTACTAACCGTTTTGGCCAAAGGATCGCCATACGTGACGGTGGTTGACTTAGAGTCTGTTTTCCCGTTAAACTTGGCCTGGTTTTTGATCGTCTGGCTTGCATCTTCTGTATCCCCGGGAATTGTTCGGTACTCGATTTTATAGGCATATTTACCGGTAAGATTTAAGGTAAAACTTGTTGCACCAGCAGCCAATTGCGGATAATCTTCGGTTACATCCCTAGATGATAGAATTGACCCATCATTGCCTAATTCCAATCTTGTCACCTTTAGTGAAGTAGGGTCGTATTGGTGATTCCCTATAAGGGTGTCAGTAAATTCCTTACCCCCACCAAGGTCATCCATCACTGTATTAACATCTACGGTCCATTGCACATAGCTGCTGCTATTTCCACTGTTTTCTGGAGCAACACCCTTTGCTATTACTTCTCCGCCTGGCGGCTGAAATATTAACGTAATTGTGCCGCTTCCGGGCAGGGTAAGTTCTTGTTCAAGCGCGGTGTTGTTTTCATCAGCCTCGAATATTGCCGTAATTTCAAACCAGCCCTTTGTTTCCAGGCCTCCCGAACCTTCCTCGCCTTGGAAACGAATGTTCTCATTAAACGTAATGACTACATTTCCTTCAGAAATACCATACGTGGCATAAGTTTCTCCGGCCTCGTTGCTTAATTCCCCGGATCCGTTGGCAGGCTTTAACGGGGCAGGTAAAGTATAGGTTAATGTAGAACCTGCTTCATAAGGATGTTTGTCAGGCAATGTAAAGTCGAATCTTAAATCGATTTCATCCCCCATTACGGGGCGATAATTTTCGATATCCTTTAGTTCAACTCCGTCTTTTGTTGCAGTAATCTTTTCTATTACGTCAGTACTTACAACTGAGCCAGTATCCGCATAGGAAAAGGCGGAATAGGCGGATAAAGGAATCTGCAGCAGGAAGGCCAGCAGAATCACCATACCAATTCGGTGTCTGCGTTGGGCGTAAAAATATCTCATCAAAAATCTCCTTTCATAAGAATTCTCCTTTCACAAAACTGTTTTTTTTGTGAAAAGTTCACTCCTTTCACCTTAATTTTTTCTGACCATATTTTATGGTCATACTTCAATATAGTAAATTCCGCCATTACGTACATCTGGTTTTTTTGCCATAATATATATCTTTTCTTGCTGTTTTTACATAAAGTGAGTTTAAAGGTCAGCGGATTGGGGAAAATTTGGAATGAATCGGGAAATTGACCGCTGCCGTAAACCTTGGTTGGGTGCTCACCACCATAGAATGGTCGTTCGGAGGATCTGTAGCAGGAGAGGCTGGTCGGAGGCTGAAGCCTCCTCTACGGTAGCTATAGGATAGTTGGTCGGAGGCTATGTGAGCGGGTCGGTCGGAGGCTGAAGCCTCCTCTACGGTAGCTATAGGATAGTTGGTCGGAGGCTATGTGGGCGGGTCGGTCGGAGGCTGAAGCCTCCTCTACGGTGGATCGCAGCAGGTCGCGGCAGTTGGTCGGAGGATCTGCAGCAGGAGAGCTGGTCGGAGGCTGAAGCCTCCTCTACGGTGGATCACAGTCGGTCGGAGGCTGAAGCCTCCTCTACGGTGGCTACGCGGAAGGAGGGTTGGCTGATCATTGGCGAGGGGACTAGATTTTTCTTTGCAGCAGGATTAATTCTACTCCATGAACCGGCAGGGTGGTTTGTTCTTTATGTTCCCCTGTCAGAACCACCTCTTTCACCTGCATTTCGGGAAAGCTGTGATTTTTTAAATAATTGATTTCTTCGGCGGACATATCCTGCGGGGCACCCATTTCCACCCATTTGTCAAAAGCAGAACCATGGGAGCGATTCAAGCGGTAACGGGTTATTTTGTAGGCACCTTGAAGTCCCGCTAGCATTATGGTGGCTTCATAAGCTGGTTTATCCTCAAAGACCCGGTACCTGTCCGTCTCCGTCAGGGCAGAGGTATCTCCGGTCATAAAAAAAGGATCATAATAGGCAAAATTATATAGCAGTATCTGTATCCCGGACTGATTTTTAGTAATAATGTATCCTTCTCCTTTTTCCAGGATCTGATCACCCAGTTTGGACAGAAAATAATATGCAAAATAGGAAGCTTTTTTTACGCCGTCTTTGTTTACCAGCCCAAAGCTGCCATGAAAAGGCGCATTCCCCAGAGGGACTTCTTCATTAATATCAGTGAAAGTCCAGTATGCCATCATATCAGCCAGACCGATGCATTGGACTACGTTATGAATAATAAATGCGGCCACAAACACCGTATCATGAACCAGATTGCGATTGTATGCAGACGCATTCCACTCGGTGATGCATATTTCCGGCAGGCTGCCCCAAGCTTTTTCTATCTTGGCTCGGGCTGTTTGCAAGGTTTGCCGGGTATAATCAGGCCCATTGTATATACGCGGAATACCAGCCAGCATCTGGTTTTTTTTCTCATATGAGATGTCGCTTTTAATAAAACTGTCCATCAACTCACGGTCTTTTTCTGGGTCGGGATAACGCTCCGGATAAAGGTGCAGGGATACAAAATCTACCGGCACTTGTTCACGGCGGCAGTAGAGCAGGAAATCATCCAGCCAGGGGCTTTCAATGGCTGCCTGACCAGTAATGGCAGGCCCTCCCACCTTGATGCGGGGCTAGATTGCTTTTACCGTTAAAACGGTTTCTTTATAAAAGTCAAAGTACTCTTCTTGCGTGCCGGCCCAATAAACATTTGTAAGTTCCGGTTCATTCCACACTTCAAAATACCAGGATTCTATTTCATTAAGACCATAGCGATTAATGCAATGGCGGATAAAGGCATCTACCAATCCTTTCCATCTCACTATATCGTTAGGTGGTGAAATATTGGCTTTCCACCAAAAAACCGTTTCCTCGGATCTGCTTAAATCAGCCGGCATAAAACCCAACTCCACAAACGGTTTGATGCCAACTTTTAAAAAGTTGTCCAAAAGATTATCTACATAGGTCCAGTTATAAGACACGTTCCCTTTCAGATCGGTCTGGTATATCATCATTTCATCCGCAAATATGCCATGAAACCTTATATGTTCGAATCCGATTTCTGTTTGTAATTCTTGCAGCTGCTCCTGCCACCGGCCTCTTAGACCTTCAGCGGCCCTGGTGAAACTGGTTAGTTTTCTCCAATAAGGCTGCCAGGGTTGTCCTGGCTGATCGCTGTCAACGGCGGTATACAACTTTGCCTTGCCCGAATTTGGCTCATGATACCCCGGTTCGGTTTGATCAGCATTTTCGGCATCCAGATAGCCGTATAGGGTTTTTAGGGCGGCTTGTCGATCTACGTCCAGATAAGTTCTGCTTCTGATGGGGGGTGAGGCATCGGGGGGATAGAAAATATTTTGCCCATCGCTATCTGTATCTCTTTTAGGTGTCATATACTGCAGACCATCATTATCTATATCGCTTTTAGGTGTCATATACTGCAGATTGGGATTGTACTCTAGATGCTGGTGATTGATTAGATTTCTATACTCTCCGGGAGGCACCTGAAACTCTTTCTTGAAAGAAATATGGAAAGCCGCAGCACTGGTAAAACCTGTCTCAGTAGCAATTTCAGCTATGCTTTTTCACTGCTTAGCAAAAGCTCAACCGCTCTCTGCATTCGGGTTTTTTTTAAATACTCCTGAAAGGATATGCCCATCTTATCTTTAATGAAGTGGGATAAATAATAATAGCTTAGATGCTCCTCTTCCCCTATTTCTTGCAGGGTCAGCTTTCTATGCAGATGCTGTTCGATATAATTGGTTATCCTTTGCAGTCGATTCAGATCCTCATCGGAAATTGCGTTATCTAAGTCGGCCTTATTATAAAACGGAAAAGCAATCAACTCTCCGGCCAGCAAAAACAGATAGCTGCCGATTCTGGAGCGAAAGCCTGTCTGCCGTCGGCTAATCTCCCAGGAGATTCGAGCCAAATATTTTCTGATATTAGCATGACGATGCAAAACAGCATCATTTTGCCCAAATGAATTGCAGTCAAAATAAAAATCGGTAAAATTAGGATATATGAACGCATAAAATGCGGGGTTAATCTGCACAGCTAAAAGTAAATTCTGTTCTTCTGTTTTGAACGTATTATGAACTTCATTGGAGTTAACGAAAATAAAATCGCCCGTTTGCAAAAGATATTTTTTTTGGCCAAGCCGAATGTTTACTGTCCCCTCTAGCACTAGAATAAATTCCACCTGTTTATGCCAGTGTAACTCAATTTCGTCCACGCTATGTATTTTGGCTTTGACCGGAAATTCCCCTTCTGGATAGACGAATTCGTAATAGTAAGTCATAATACTCCTCCATTGCTGCATAGCGGATGGTTGACTCCGCTGCCTAATCGAACCTATTTCACTCTCCACTTCATTCAACCCAATTATAACCTTTCATTTGACAAAGAGGTGAAAAAACGCAACGGGATTAAAAATCGTTTGCAAGGATTTAGGTATGGTTAAATAATGCCCCGGCACTCGGCCGGGGCAATTTAAACTGGTATAAGGTCAGGTTAAGTGAGAAGGGGCACCAGAAGCACCTGCCTAAGCAACTGCAACTTGCCAGATCACTTTTTGCCAATTAAAAGGCACAACGGGTGCTAGTTTTTGATTACTTTCGTACCTCGACACCATACCTCAAATCTGGAAGGCTCTAACAAGATATTTAGATTATCCATAGGATTTTTATCGAAAATCAGAAAATCCGCCCATTTTCCTGCTTCCAAACAGCCATATTTATCCGCTATACTCAAGGCTAATCCAGCATTATAGGTAGCTGTTTGAATTGCCTCCATAGGTGTTAAACCAAATTCATCGACATAAAATCCTAGTTCCCGGGCGAATTTATCATGCAGACACATAGGTATACCAGCATCTGAACCTGCAATAATAAGGCAGTTTTTACTTCCAAAATTCTTCTGGGAATACTCTATTAATGATTTCAGTCCATTAACCATTTTCTTTTCAACTATATCTCCTGCTTTTATGTGCAAATCACTCAAACCGGTTTTCTCAGGAGGGGTCTCCAGGTAAACTCTGGGGGCCAGTATAGTGGGACAATAAAATAATCCCTTTTCCTTCATCATCAATACGGTGTCTTCATCAATCTCTGCGCCATGTTCTATATTAACCCCACATTCCACACATTCCCGTACTGATTCACTATTTTCTGAATGTGCTGTTACTGGGATATTATACTTGTCGGCTTCATCAGCTATTGCAGCTAAAATGGCCTTGGGCATAATTGGGCCACCGACACTGGCAAGATCATCTGCGTCAGTGACTCCTTTGGTTTGCAAAACCTTTATACAATCAACCCGCCTTAAATATAATTCTTTTACGGCAGCGCGAGCCTCAGCTTCAGAGTTTACTACATAGGACATGGCTGCCCCATGTCCTCCAACCGGGGTAATTGATCGTCCCGCTGCCAATATATGCGGTCCGAAAATTTTACCCGAGTTAGTCTCATCCCTAATCTTGATATCACCCCAGTTAACATCTCCCAGAACGCGAAGAACCGTAATTCCTGAATTCAACGATGTTTTCAAGACCTGTTGGCGTTTTTTCATGAGAATATTTCTAATAACCGGCAGGCCAGCTAAAAACTGAACCAGCTTGTGGTTGAGCGAGGATGCCCGCGGTAATTTTTCTCCGGTAAACATAATATGCACATGGGCATTACATAAGCCCGGCATTATAAATTTTCCGGTGCAGTCAATAACGTCCATACCGGAGGACTCGTATTCTGCCTTGAGGTCTGAATCAGCAGCGAGAGCGGTGATTTCGTCTTTCTCAATTATCATGGTGATATTATCCAAGCAATCACCGTTTTTCGTGTCGATTAAAGTGAAATTTCTAAAGCATTTTTCAGCCATTTTTAACCCCCTGCGTCTTTTTAAGTACCTTTGCAGCTTTCTCTAACCCGAAATCATCCCCGTCCTAACCTTTTTGGCAGATATTTAGTTCTACAATCCTGTCTGCAAAAATTGCCTGAAGGTCAGAAGTTTAATTCGTTCGCTGTTATTAACTTGAGACTTTTGCATAATTCAAAAAAATATTCGAAAAAAGATAAGTCAAAGCTATCTGTTATAATTAGCAATAACATTTATTACCATGTTGGCTAAGATATAACAGTCAGACTATGACAATTTCCGAAAAAGGACATAGTACCCCCTTCAAAGTATTTTGTTCTTTTAAAACCCGATAGATTTAAGTTATGCAGCCAGCGACTGCGTATTGCTATCTTGGTTAACTGCGATAACAGATGCAATCATAGTT
>NZ_CGIH01000033.1:18674-24158 GCF_000983115.1 Syntrophomonas zehnderi OL-4 | reverse complement strand
CCCAGTAACCCCCCCTGAAAGGATTTTATTCCCTAGCTGTAAATCAGGCATATCAAACTTTATCGAAGGATGGCGGTAGGCAATTTTCTCCAAGTCGGTCATATAGATAAAAGCAGCTTCAGGAAACATATCTGCTCTTAAGGGAGCGAAATCATAAAAGGAACGGGCTATGGGATGCAGTCTAGGCAATACCAGAATAGCGCTCCCTATTGCTTCTAATATACTGGTAAGGAGCTCCACCTACTCCGGTGAGGGAAGGGTATCCTGCCGTAATAATAATCAACATAGCATTAACCTGATTTACCTAAAGTTCAGCCAGTATATCTTCATCTTTAATGCTAATCCAATTACGGGAATAATCAATCAGCCCTTCCTCTTTCATTTTTTTCAACTCCCGCGAAAGAGATGGACGGGGAATACCCAGATTTTCCGCCCATTCTTTTTTGCTCAGGTGCAGCTCAATAGTAAAGGAGCCCTGCAACACAGATTCCTTAGCCAGAAAATCAATGATCTGCTGACGAATACTTTTCATCGCTACCGTATTTAGTTTATCGCTGACCAGAGTTGCCTTGTTTGATATAGTACGGACAAACTCCATAAAGAAATTCTGGTTTTTCTGGCAGAAATAAACAAGCAGCTGCCTATCAAGATGTAGGATGACACAATCACTGCTGGCACTCACCGTCATAGGAAATCTATTCTGGTCGGCAAAAAGAAGATTACCCCCAAACGTATCCCCGGCAGCAAAAGCGGCTACAGTAAGAACTTTTCCAGCCTCATCCAGCCTCTGGATTACGATGTTCCCTTCTAAAATAACATCTAAGGATGAACACTGTTCGTTTTGTAGATGTATAATCCCTCCCCGTCTATATTCCTTAATAGGACTCATCGTATTAGCAAGCAAAAGCAGTTCCTCCTGACTCAGTTTCTGAAAAAGAGGATTAGTTTGGATAACTGGTAAATAGCTTTCTTTTATCATGCAACTCCCCATTGACGGTAACCAAGGGTACCGATTTTTTCTTTATAAACTAGTTTAATCTATATGAAGAAAAAAACACAATACAGATACGATCAAAGGAGGAATAAAAGCCAATGAAATGGAGACGTAGTATACAGATCATTTTCCTGGCCTTGTTTGTTTTTCTCATTATCCAGGGTAAACAGCAGATTTGGATCTTACTATTCCTGGCTGGCTTAGCAGGCGCACTCTGGTGGGGGCGGTTTTACTGTGCCTGGCTTTGTCCCATTAATACTACCATGGAAATTGTAGATGGGATCTATCGCAGAATAGGGATAGAGAGGCTACCCATTCCGGACTGGGTAAAAAATAAATGGGTACGGGTAACCATGGTACTAATCTTTATAGCAACCATGCTCAGCATACTGCTTACAGGCAAGAAAATTCCCGTATTGTTACTATGGATCATTATAGGGACAGGATTAAGCTTATTTTTCGTCCCTGCTCTCTGGCACCGATATCTCTGCCCTTATGGTGCCATTTTAAACCTAACCGGATCACAAGCGAGGAACTCTTTCGTTGTTGACGAAGAAAATTGTATTCGCTGTAAAAAATGCAGCCTGGTATGTCCAGCAGGGGCAATCATAAAAGAAAATCCCAGAGATTACCCCTTTATCGATAAAGGACTATGTTTGGTATGTACCCAGTGTACTCAAGTTTGCCCCAAGGATACAATAAAATATGGCCGCCAGCAGTCCTTTACGCGTAATGTTAATTCTCACTCGCATTCGACAGTTAATTGAGACTTGTGCTATTATGCAAAAGTCTTAATATTGAAACCAATCATCATGTATAGTAGAAACAGGACTATGATTCCGGCGCGAATTGAGTACGGTTTTCAGCCGTATCATTCTGGGGACCTAATTAAAAGAGCCATCTGTAAAAACGCGTACAGCTGGCTCTTTGTAATGACTTCTATCTGATTTCTTTATTTACTTGGAGCACCTTGGGCTTCGGAAGGCAAGACTATGTTGATGCCATGGTATTTGTAATGATCAGTCTTGGCAGTAATGGTGATGCTGCCGGCGGGAATATCTTCCCCCTTCTTTGTATCAATAGTGATGTTGGACTGAATGCCATAGATCAGATTATCTTCACCTATGAAAGAGACTTCAGATAAAGTGATTGTCTTGACCGATTGCTGTCCTAGACGAATTGAATGTATAGGTAAAAGTAAGCGGATAGGCAAGCTATTTAACCATCAGCGTAAATACCCCAGAGTTATATGAATACAGCCAAAGAGCTAAAACCCCGGAATTCATTCAAGAATTCCGCAAGCGAGCTAAAATCGAACCCAAGAATGCAGAACTAAAACGATTCCACGGACTAGACCGAGCCAAAGGCTACGGTCTACGAAGCATCCGCATTCAGGCTAAACTAACAGCCCTGGCGGTAAACTTAAAGCGGATAGCCAAACTGGTATCCGCTTCAAAAGGGTTATCTTCGTTTATTTTGAGATTTTTATCCTGCCGGTTACAGATTAACCTACCTGATGGGCTGTGGGTAGCCGCCAGGGCGGCTTAAAAGGGTTACTTTTTCAGTGATCTCGAACCGTCCCGTTGACACCCCGTTGACACCTTTGCCCCCTATTTCCAAAATGATTGAAATTTATTACTAAATACACTATAATACCTATAAAATTAGTATAGATAAGTACTTGATCTAACCCCCTTGTACACAACTGCCAGGAAAGGAAGAAAGGTTTGCCCAAGAAAGTATTTGTAGCCATGAGCGGTGGAGTGGACAGCTCGGTGGCCGCCCTTTTGCTTAAACAACAGGGCTATGCGGTTACCGGCATTACCATGCAAATTTGGCCTTTGGTAAAAGAGCCCAATAAGACATGCTGCGGTCTGGATGCCGTAAATGATGCTCAAAGGGTGGCCTGGAAGCTTGGTATACCGCATTATGTCATGAATTTTAGGGATGAGTTCGAATCCCGGGTTATTGATTATTTTTGTGGGGAGTATCTGCAAGGGCGAACACCAAACCCTTGTATTTCCTGCAACCGTTATATCAAATTTTCTTCTTTCCGGCAGAAGGCCCTGGCCACGGGAGCCGACTTTATCGCTACCGGTCATTACGCCCGTATCGATTATGATAAAGTAAGCGGCCAATACCGGCTGCTCAAGGCCCAAGACCGGAACAAAGATCAGAGTTATGCGCTGTACAGCCTGACTCAAGAGCAGCTTCAGCATACCTTGTTTCCTTTGGGAGAGTTTTGCAAGGAGGAAGTTAGGAATTTGGCCCGGCAATGGGGGCTGGCAGTAGCGGAAAAAGCTGAGAGCCAGGAGATTTGCTTTGTAGACCAGGGACATTACGCCGAATTTGTGGAAAAACACCTTAAACTTGTGCCCCGGCCTGGATCTATCGTAGACTCCAAGGGAGCTGTCCTTGGTTATCACCAGGGGATTTATCATTACACTATAGGCCAGCGCCGGGGTTTGGGTTTAGCCATGGGATGCCCGGTGTATGTAACCGGGCTTGATCCGGACTGCAATACCGTAAAGGTGGGAAGCGATTCGGACTTGTACGGCAAGAGCTTTTTAGTTAATGAGATCAACTATATTGCGCGGGATTGGCAGCTTGAGAAGCGCAGACTCGAGGTTAAAATCAGATACACCGCCTCAGCCCAGCCGGCATCGTTGACCCCCCTTAATTCAGATGAAGCCAGGATTGATTTTGACTATCCTCAAAGGGCGTTGACTCCCGGACAGGCGGCGGTTTTTTACCAGGGCGAGCGGGTGATTGGGGGAGGTACGATAAAGAGGATAATTAATTGAAACTTTTAGATATGGGATGAGAGGTATTTTTCGATGGACGGCATGATCATAATCGGAGCGCCCGTCGAACTTCTCTTGATTATGAAGACCGGATTTACTGGGCAGAACTGTCCGAAGTTCTGGAATGGATCAAAAAGCATGTTTGGGCTACCCTGCATACCAGTGTGGCCGCTCAAGCGGGACTGTACTATCGATTATATTGACGAGAGTGAAGTGCTTACCCCGGCTGACGATAAATACCATGTTGATAAAAACCGGTTCAATATACCTTTTGTCTGCGGCGCGCGAGACCTGGGAGAAGCTCTGTATGGTTTGGACATTGCATCGATTTCTGCAGAAAATAGAATGCAGGTGCGCGGTTGGCAGCAGAAAGCTTCCGCCTGTTCAGAGAAATATTACAGGAATAATAAGGCATTCGGAAGGAGGCCGATAAATTGTCAGGTTGGCCGCTTTATGTAAACCGGGAAATATTAATGTTCAATGGAGAAAATGTTGAGATAAAAGAAGCATCGGTTGTCACCGAGAAACCTTTAACGGTTTTTCTCAATCATAATGAACTGGCAACCTTAATCTGCTCTCCGGGAGGGCTAAAAGAACTTACCGTTGGGTTCCTGCTCAGTGAAGGACTGCTGAAGGCCCGTTCGCAGATCGAAGACATCCGGCTTCGCGAAGAGGATGGCCTGGTTTGGATCGAGACCTATGAACCCATTGCGCAAACCGATAATTTTTTGCGGAGGCATATTGCCAGTTGCTGCGGCAAAGGCCGCGCCGGCCTCTATTTTATTAATGATGCCCGCCAACTGCAGCCGGTAAAATCCGACTGGCTTCTTCCGTTTAAACAGATTCAGGTTTTGATGGCTGAACTTGAGCAAAGGGCGGAGTCTTTCCGCTTGACCGGAGGAGTGCACAGTGCGGTTCTAGCTGACGAATCCGGTATTATTATTCATTATGATGATATCGGAAGACACAACGCCGTTGATAAAGTTTTGGGATATGCCTTTTTGAATGATCTGCCAACATTCAATAAATGCCTGCTGTTGAGCGGCCGGGTGGCTTCCGAAATACTGATCAAGGCCGCCCGCGGCAACATACCTGTGATTTTGTCACGGGCAGCTCCGACCGAGCTGACCCTGGAATTAGCTGAAGAACTGAACCTTTGCGTAGTGGGTTTTGCCCGTGGTAATCGGTTCAGTATTTATACTCATCCGGAAAAAATATTAATGGACTAATATTTTAATAACTCAACTTTCTGACCGAAAGAATAGGCTTAGATCGACAGAATGGCGGTATCTCGAACAATTGCTGACCCCGTAAATAGTGTCAGAAGAACCGTCCGAGACCACTGAAAAAGTCCATTTAAAGCACAAAAAGCATACCCTCCTGTGGTATAATTTGGTTAGCGAAAACAAAATTAACTAAAGGAGGTATGCTTTTTATGTTAGTTAAAAACGTCTTTAGACAAAACAGCTTCTATACCGCATTATACCAAATGATTCCGGATAATCACATACTCAAACAAATAGATTCCGCCATAGATCTTAGCTTTGTTAATGATTTATTAGCAGATAGATATTGTAAAAACTTTGGCAGACCAGCAAAAGAGCCAGAGATGATGCTAAGAATACAAATATTAAAATATCTATACAACCTGTCTGATGAACAGTTAATACAGGATTTGAGCGTAAA
>NZ_CGIH01000033.1:0-18664 GCF_000983115.1 Syntrophomonas zehnderi OL-4 | reverse complement strand
GAGATGATGCTAAGAATACAAATATTAAAATATCTATACAACCTGTCTGATGAACAGTTAATACAGGATTTGAGCGTAAATCTGGCTTATAAATGGTTTGTAGGACTTAACCCCGAAGACCCCTTGCCTGAAACCAGCCTGCTAACCAAATTCCGTACCCAACGCTTAAAGGATATTAGCATGGATGCCATCATTACCGAAATCGTAAGGCAATGTGTAGAAAGGGGCCTAATCAAAAGCAGCAACGGCATCGTTATTGATACTACCCATATTGAAGCCAACATCATTAAAAAAGTACCCGAACGTATTATGAAGCACTTGGCCAGAAACATATTCAAGGCCATGGGACAGGAACAATATGAGATACCCGATTATACTCAGATAGAAGATCATATTGAAGCCAAACAGGTTATGAAAGATTACCTGGAAGGCCTGATCGAACAAGTTCAGGAAGAAACCTCAGAAGAAGTTATTATAGCAACGAAGGAAGCTTAGGAGGTTTTAGGAAGCGATCTGTTTATCGAGCAAAAAGGCATCCGTTCACTGGTTGACAAAGATGCCCGAGTAGGCCACAAAAGCAAGACTCAAAATTTCTACGGTTATAAAGCAGAAATATGCCAAACCACCGATGGCAGTTTAATAACCAGCATTTTTGTAGAACCAGGTTCATAAGATCACCAACCAGCGAGTTCCACTAGATACAAAGGAGATTTTATTAGTATTTAGCAGTAACGTGAACTATTTCTATAACAAAAGTGCTGATCCAGACCTAAAAGTCCTGGGTAGGAATGATAAGAACGCAGACTGTGTACGTGTATATGAAAAAGACTCCGGTAAACTGGTTAGTACATCAGCAAGATTAATCTCCGACGATTCCGATGGAGATGAAATGAATACCTTCTATACGCTTGATGGAACCCAGAAATCCGAAACGAAGAAAAGAACATTAGTAGTGGCACTAAACGAGAAGTTGGCCGGGAATACCACTTATAAGGTTGTTATCAACCGGGAAATGGCAGCTAATAACAGTGCTATACTGGGCCAAGAAAAAGTAATTGAGTTTACTACGGAAGCTTCCACTGCCACTAACTCTGGGGGAGGAAAAGCACCTATTACTGACCAGGCTATTTCAGCTCTGGGCGGTAGAATCAGCGAATCTGGCGTTACAATAGTTATTCCAGCTAACGCAGTTAGCTCCGATATCAAGGTCACTGTAGAGAAAATTATTGATACCGCTTCGTTGCCGCTAAATAACAAGAGTAGCTTCATTAGTTATGTAGTTGAAATAATAAAAGACAAAGCAGGAGATTTCAGCAAACCAGTTACCATAACCTTAAGCTTTAATAAATCCAATGTAGATAGCACCAAATATGATCTGCTAATCTGTTACCTGGACGAGAAGGAAAACAAATGGATTCCACTGGACAATGTTAAGGTTGATTTGGCTGCAGGAACGGTAAGTGGAGAAGTAAGTCACTTCACCAAGTTTGCCGTAATGGCAGTAGAAAAAGAACAAAAACCGGAACCCAAACCAGTCCCTGAATTAAAGGATATCAAAGGACACTGGGCTGAAAAAGCTATTACAGAACTGGTCGCCACGGGAGCAATCGGCGGGTATCCTGATGCTACCTTCCAGCCGGATAAAAACATCAGCCGGGCTGAATTTGCATCTATCCTGGTTAAGGCCTTTAAACTAGAAGCCGGAACCGGAAAGATCTTTGCCGATACTGCTGATCATTGGGCTAAGGATTCCATTGCTATTGCTGCAAGCTACGGTATAGTCAGCGGTTACAGCACAACAAAGTTTGGGCCGGATGATAAGATTACCCGGGAACAGATGGCAGCCATGATTGTGAAAGCTGCTAAATTAGCCGAATCAACGGAAGGTAAGAACTTCGCGGATAGCAACAAGATTTCCCCCTGGGCGAAAACAGCAGTCGCAACAGCCAGTCAAAACAAAATAATTAACGGCTATCCTGACAGCACCTTCCGGCCTCAGGCCCAGGCAAGCCGAGCAGAAGCCGCAACAGTAATTATTCAAGCCCTTAAAACTGCTTCATAAGCACAAAGCTTAATCCCCCGGGATCTCCCGGGGGATTTTTAACTGAATGCAAAAATGCTGTTTGAATTCCTTTTTATACCGTAATTCCCTCAATCAGCAGTTGGATATGCTCAACCGCTTGTTCCCTCAAATCAAAGTCAGGATAGCGGATACACCATTCATAGCTGACGCCCCGTATCGCCATCACAAAATGCCGGGAAAGTTCCTCCAACGGCAACGAAGATGCAAGTTCGCCACAGTGGATGCCTTTTTCCAATACACTATGAAAGAGCGTGTAAAGCTCTCTGCTGTAACCTTTCACCGCTTCGGTATCCACGGTTCCAGCCAGCAGCATTTGGTAAACCTTTTTCATATTTTCGCAGCCGATGGTATTCAAAAGTGTTTCTGCTATTTTTTGAGTTAGAGCAAGGAGTACCTCTGAAGCTGGCATATCATCAGGCAACGTTTCCAAAAAGGTCTTGTAATCCGTATCGGCTTGGGAGGCGTAGTCTGCAATTAAAACGGCGATGAGCGCGTCCTTGGACTCGAAGTGTACATAAAAGGCACCTTTGGTAATACCAGCCTCATCGGTGATGTCCTCTACGTTAACATCAGAAAAATTACGCTCTGTAAATAATCTTTCCGCAATCTCATACAGTTTCTTTTTCGTTTTAGCTCCTTGCGCCTTCCTCTTGTCGAGTTTTTTCTCTCTCATATTTCCACTCCTATATTGATTTTTTAGAAAAAAACAAGCATAATAAACTAAGTCAGTAACCCTGTTAATTAAACAGGGTTACACATTTGAAATATAGCACTTGTCATTCTTTAATTCAAGTAGTCAGCCCAAAGCAGTTGCACTTCTTCGAATTCTGTCTAACAAAGTTCGTAGTGTAATTTGTGGATTCGATAGGAGTTTTTTAAAAAAACGGAGGGAAGAATATGAGAAAAAATAAAAAAAGGCAAAGGTTCGCTTCTATGGTGCTGTCTGTCATCATGTTTGCGGGCATGTTTTCTGTCTCAGCGCTGGCTGAAACAGCTACATTCCCTAATGGCACAAGCGGTGAAATTATTGCTTTTGAGGTGTTGGGGTCGGAAATCGCAATACGGAGCATGCCGCTTGGTACATCCCAGGCGGATTTGAAGCTGCCGGATACCCTTACGGCAACGGTACGGCTTGCAACTTCGGAAGAACCGGCGCTGGATTCCGGTCGAGCTGATCCGGAGTCAGACAGCATCGATTCGGTAAGCGGGTCAGCGATTGAAGCTGAGCCAATGGAGAAAACTGAGGACAACATAGATGAAATCAGCGTTCCCCTGCCTGTCTCATGGGTTTCATCACCGGAATACAACGATGAAGCAGCGGGCACATATGTTTTTACGCCTGAGCTGCCGGAGGGACTTACCCTTGCCAGCGGTGTGGAAGTCCCGGCAATCACTGTGTCCGTAAATGCGGCTGTCCCTACAGGCACAGTTACGGCCTTTGACGAGCTGCCCGAAGATATCCGCTGGCAAAACACGACCGCACCGGAATTCCCGAAAACCGTAAGCGGTACGGTCGAGGGCGAGATGGTGGACATCCCAGTGACATGGGAGGCGGATCACGATTACGACGAAGAATATCCTCAGCAGGGGCTGTATGTATTTACAGCCGTTTTGGGCGAGGGCTATAACGCCACGGAGGGTGTAGAGCCTCCCCGCATGACCGTGTTCATACCAGTCAGCGCGGGGCGGATGGCGGCGCGCATGGCGGGAGGTGGCACAACAGACAGCCCGCTGGAAATTACCACGGCAGCACAGCTTGCCGAAATTGCCACGCTGGTGAATGTCCGTCCAAACGGTCTGGAGCGGTTTTTATTTAATGATGCGAGCGCACGGGTCAGTCTGAAGCTGATGAACGACGTCGACCTCTCGTCGTACTCCAAAGGCGAGGGCTGGATGCCCATCGGCAATAGGCTCAACAAATTTAAAGGAACCTTTGACGGTGACGGGCACAAGATCAGCAATCTGACCATCGACCGTGCCGGCGGCAAGTATCAGGGCTTGTTCGGATCTATTGGCGCCGGATCATTGGTGAAAAATCTCGGCATCGTAAGAACAAGCGTAGCCAGCTTAGGGTATGTCGGTGTTGTGGCGGGAGAGGTTAGCGGTGGCACGGTGGAAAACTGCTATGCAACAGGCAGTGTCAGCGGCGGAAGTGCCGTTGGAGGACTGACAGGCTATGTTAATCTCAACAGCACGGTACAAAACTGCTACGCCGCAAGCAGTGTCATCGGTATTCCTCCAAGCGGCGTCTCCGGCTCTATTATGATCGGCAGTCTGGCAGGAGGTGTCTACGACAGCACAGTGAAAAACTGCTATGTCATCGGCAACGTCTTAGGCAGTATTGCGCCTCCGAATTCACTTCAAACGGGTGGTCTGGCAGGCCTTTTTAGCGGTGGCACGATGCAAAACTGCGCTGCTTTTAATTCTTCGGTTGTTGGCACACATTATGTCGGGCGCGTGGTGGGATCTAATAGTTCAGGCACCCTTTCCGGCAACATCGCCTTTTCCGGTATGACTGTGACACAAAACGGCAGCACAAAATCCCTTGTTGAGGGCGCGGATCAGGTGGACGGTGAACCCAAAACAGCAGCCGACATCAAGGCGGCAGGCTTCTTTGAGGCATTGTTCAACAATGACTCGGCATGGACGTATGAAGAAGGCAAATTGCCCGGCTTCGGCGCAGCGATTGACCTACCCGCCTATATCACAGAACCTATCACGGGGCTTGCGGGGGCAGGAACAAGCGATGACCCTTATCGCATCCAAACCGCCGCCGACCTAAAATATATGGCGGATATGTTTAAAAGTGGCGGTGATTTTTCCGTTAAGAAATACTATCGTCTTGAAAACGACATCGACCTCTCGGTTTACGGCAAGGATTATGACGGCGGCAAAGGGTGGACGCCTATTGAGAAGTTTGTAAACGCTGTCTTTGACGGAAACGGCAAAACGATCACCGGGCTGTATATCAACCGAAGCAACGAAACCGACATTGGTCTTTTTAGTCAGGTGACAGCCAGTATCATTCACGATTTGTTTTTGGAGGGCCTTTACCTGCATGGTGACACAGACTACATGGACGGAAAAATCGGTGGTCTGGCGGGTCAAGTAAACGGAGGCAGCACGATATTCGGCTGTGCGGGCACAGGTTCCGTTACGGGAGCGGGAAAATCCGGAAGCTATTGCGCAGGTGGCCTGGTTGGCTTGCTGGAGCAGGGCAGTTCGTTTAACAATTGTGCTTTTTATGGGACGGTATCGGCTAAGGCCAAAGGCTTTTCCGAGCCGCCAACCAGCCCCCCCAATATTTTTGCGGGGGGAGTCGCCGGTCGGCTCGATCAAAGTGGGGCTGTTACAAACTGCGTCAGCGTTACCGATGTTTCCTCGGCTGGAGAAAGTGCTTATGCGGGCGGCATTGCCGGTCAGGTTGACACCGGATCAAAAATCGCACAAAGTGCCGCGCTGGGCGCGGGGGTTGCAGGTATCACCGCTGGCCGTATTGCGGGGGAAATCACTGCCAACGCATCCGGCGACCCTAATAATAAAAACTACGCATGGAGCGGCATGGATGTAAACGGCTCCACAGTTTCCGGCTCCGCCATTAGTTCAGATGGCGAGGACAAGAATGCCGCTGCCATACAAACTCTGTGGACATCCGGGGCACTAAAGGGTTGGAATGATGCGCAAATATGGACGCTTGAGCAAGGCAAGCTGCCGGTGCTCACGAGACTTGCGAGACAAAATGATACACTTCCTTCCCATATCAGCGGCAGCTACTTCACGGGCACGGGCACAAGCGAGGACGACCCCTATCTCATCAAAACCGCCGCCGACCTCGCCAACCTGGCGGAGTTGGTGAATGCGGGAGCCGACCCCTATGCAAATCCGGACAGATACTACAAGCTTCAAAATGATCTCGATCTTTCTGCCTACGCCAGTGGGGAGGGCTGGACGCCCATCGGAACATCAGCCAATCCATTTAAGGGAACATTTGACGGCAATGACAAAACCATCACCGGGCTGGTGGTCAGCCGTTCAGCTTCTGTTAACATCGGCTTGTTCGGTTATCTTTTCATCGACAGCAGGGTGCATAAGCTGCGCATATCGGATGCAAGGGTTCGCGGAAATGAGATTGTTGGCGGTGTAGCAGGTTATACCTGGGGAGCAAAGGTAGAAAAATGTGCCGTCTCCGGCTACATATCAGGAACCGGGAAAGTCGGCGGCATCGTGGGATATGTCTCCAGTGGCACGATTCAAAACTGCTACAGCAGCGGAAACGTAACCAGCACCGGCGACTATGTGGGTGGCATCGCAGGCCGTCTTGAACATGCTGCTACTAAGATGCAGGGCTGCTACAGTGACAGTACCATCTCCGGCAATTACTATATCGGCGGTGTTGCGGGAGAGGTTAGCGACAGCACCGTGCAAAATTGTTACAGCACCGGAAACGTCACAGGTGGCCGTTATGTCGGAGGTGCGGCAGGATGCGTTGTTCGCGGCAGCGCACAAAACTGCTACAGTACCGGCAGCGTTCTGGGGACGGATTCGGAGGGGTATGTTGGCGGTGTGCTGGGCATTCTCAGCAAAGGCACCGTGAAAAATTGTGTGGCGCTCTGCCCTTCCATCAAGGCAGGCGCATACAATTTTGGACGCGTGGTGGGCAAAAACACCTCCGGCACCCTCTTGAACAGCTACGCCTACAGCCGTATTCCCGGCACATGGGCAAATAAGGGTCTAAGTGCAAAGGACGGCGCGGATGTGACCTCACAGACCTTGTTTGGCGGCAGCTTCTGGACGGCGGCGGATAACTGGGATAGCCCCGCTTGGGATAGCGCGGTCTGGACATTTGCAAAAGACAAACTACCTATACTGACCGGGCTTGCGGGGCAATCAGGCGAGGGCGGACTGTACCTGATCTCACGGGACATTCAGTATGCCACAGTGGGCACGGTCGCCACCCTCACTTATAACGGCAGCGAGCAAATCCCAACCTTGACCGTTAGCTTTGACGGCGAAACACTGACGAAAGACACGGATTATACCGTCTCTATAACCAGCATAGACGGCAGCGGTACCAGCTCGGGTACAAATGCCGGAGAGGTGACCCTGACCATTACCGGCATCGGCAGCTTCAAGGGGACAAAGACGGCTACTTATACTATCGGCAAGGCACCTCTAACGATTGCGAGTGCCGCAGTAAATTCCAAGACCTACGATGGTACTACCGATGCAGAAGTCGCCTACGTGAACTTCCACGGCTTGCAGCTCAGCGAAAAACTGACGTATGGCACTGATTACACCGTCACAGGTGTACAGTTTAACAGCGCCGATGCGGGCGACAACAAGACCGTAACCGCCGCGGTGTCGCTTTCCAATACGGCAAAAGCCAATAATTATTCCTTGGCAAGTGGCGGTCTGTCCGTAACAGGACAGCGTATCGAAAAGCGGCAGATTGCCCTTGCCGCAGACAATAAAACGATCATAAAGGGAGGGGGCCTTCCCCAACTGACCTATACAATTAGCAATCTGCCCACTGGCAAGACCAAAGCGGACGCTTTAAGCGCCGAACCTGTACTGGCTTGCCCGACCTTTGACGGCAATGCACCGGGCAGTTACGCCATTACCCTTACAGGTGGCACGGCAACGGATAATTACACCATTACGGCTCGCACGAACGGTACCCTTACCGTTGCGGAACAGACTTATACGGTCACGTTTAATCTGAATGGGGGTTCGCGCACAGGCGGCGGCGAATTGATACAGTCTATCGCGAAGGGCGGTGCGGCAATAGCCCCTACTGTTTCCCGCAGAGGCTATACCTTTATCGGTTGGGATAAAGCATTTGATAATGTTAGCTCTGATCTGACGGTTGCGGCTAAATGGAGCTATAACGGAAGTGGTGGTAGTGGTGGTGGTTCTCCCGTTACCCTCACTACTTCGACCATTACGACAGCTCTTGAAAAGAGTCCCCACCAGCCTGTCACGGCGGTGGTTCCTGTAACTGCCACGTCCGGCACAAACGGCGCAGCCAGCGCATCTATCCCTGACAAGACGGTAGCCGATGCTATTTTTAAGGCACAGGCTGATGCAAAGGCGCAGGGCAAAATCACAAACGGTATATCGGTGGCGTTGAATTTTACAATGCCAAAGGGGATGACTTCTCTTGCGGCAACCTTGACCCGAAATTCCCTGAACAGTCTTGTAAGTGCTGGGGTAACTGAGCTTGAAATCAGCGGCGCACCGGTATCCCTCGGTCTTGATCTGGACGCACTAAAGGAGATCCAGAAACAGAGTAGCGGGGATATCAGCATCAGCTTCACTCCAGTCACAGGGCTTTCCAAGACAGCTAAGGCACTTTTGGGCAACCGTCCAGTCTATAGCATTACCATCAGCTATACCGACAAAAACGGAAAAACGCAGAATATTTCCAGTCTTGGGAACGGCACGGTAACCCTGTCCATCCTCTACACTCCAGGCAAAAACGAGGCCGTGGGCTATCTTTACGGCGTGTATGTGGACGCTAAGGGAAATGCCACCCGCATCCCCGGTTCGGCCTATGACCCGAACAGCAGAAGTCTCCTGCTGGGCACCAACCACTTCTCGGTGTACGGCGTAGGGTACGAAGCCCCTGCGGGCAAGTTTACCGACATTTCCACCCATTGGGGCAAAGACAGCATCGACTATGTGGTAGGCAGAGGAGTGCTCTCAGGCACATCGAAAACCACTTTCGCTCCTGATACCGCCATGACACGAGAAATGCTGGTAACGGCCCTCGGCAGATTGGCAGGCGTAGATGTGAAAGCATACACCACCAATAGCTTTACCGATGTGAAAGATGACAGCAGCTTCCGCCCCTACATCGAGTGGGCATACAAAAAAGGCATTGTGCAGGGTATCGGCAATCAGCAGTTTGCGCCCGACCGGGCAATCACCCGTGAGGAAATTGCAGTTATTATTGCAAACTATGCTAAAGCCAATGGCTATAAACTGCCTGTAACCCGTGATGCCACCGCCTATGCGGACGCATCCAGCATCGGCAGCGCCTACAAAAAGCCGGTTACAGCCATGCAGCAGGCGGGTATCATGACGGGCGGTACGGACAACAGATTCAATCCAAAGTCCAATGCCAGCCGTGCGGAGGTTTCCTCTATGCTTTACCGCTATATCAAGCTGACTATCGAACCAGCCACAGCGCAGGGCTGGGCGCTCAATGATGCCGGACAGTGGTTCTACTACAAGGATGGCAAGGCTCTCAGCGGAAGGCAGAACATCGATGGAACCATATTCTTCTTTAACACCGATGGTACGCTGAAAACCAGCTGGGTCAAAGATGGCGGCAACTGGAGATATTACGCAGGAAACAAAGCTGCTGTATATTGGCTGGATATCCGCGACAAACGCTATTACTTTAATAAGGACGGGGTGATGGTGCCCGTTAAGTGATTTGCGATGCCGCTAAACTTGCTTAAAAGAAAAAATCGGAGGATATAAAGCAGACGAAGACGGCGTAAGGAAAAGCAAATAACACCCATATACGGAAAAGCAAGGGTGGGAACCAATATTGGTTCCCACCCTTGCTTTTCCGTATTCAGTTTGCTTCCCCCAAATGTCCCTATAATACCGGGTGGCCTTTTTCATCCTTTGGGAATATAAAGCCTATTTAACCCGTGGGGGGAATTGGATGAATATTTTTTGCGGGTCAACCTCTTCGCGTAACACCGTTAAGACATCATCGGGCGGAATCGGGATTTGTTCTATTTCTCCATCGGGCATTAATAATTCAAAACCGGTGCAGGCCTGGCATATTTCTGCGTTCAGTCCGGTGTTTATTGCTTTTATGCGCATGCGCTTGCTTACGGGATGAAAGTCCATGATACCTAGCTGGGAGACGACAGCTATAGGCCCTTGTCCTAACAGACCCGCTTTTTGTCGGCTATCGCCGCCGGTCAGGTGTCCGGGGCTGGTTAAAAAGTCGAGTTTGGCTGGAAATTTACTGGCATCCTGTAGTCCCACTAAAACGACTTTTTCTGTCAAAGAAGCCAGATCATTTCCTCCCCCGCTGCCGCTCAGGCGATGTTTGAAGTCATGAAAGCCGCCCCCTATAAAGTGGGTATTCAAATTGCCGTACATATCTATCTGGGCAGCACCCTGGAAGCAAATATCCACATAACCGTTAGCCGCCATGGCAAACGAATGGGGCATTTCCAAGGTAAGGGCGGATCTTCTAAAGGTGGCGGCTCCTCCTACCGACCAGGGCATAGGGCCTTCCCAAGGATCCTGCCCACCCGATTCGTAAACCATGGTAATATTTGGAGCATGGGTTTTTTTGGCCAGTAAGGCCCCCACCATGGGCAGACCTGTACCCACATACACAACCATACCGTCTTCAATTAGTGAGGCTAGGTTAAAAGCTAGCTGTTCAAAAGGATTGGCAGGTGCTATTGCCATATTAAACGCCCCCTTCACTAGTTGGAATGACCATCTGATAGTCAAAGCTAACCCCTTTGTCTTCTATCAGATATTCTTCTGCTCTTTCCAATCGTTTCAGATTGTGCAGGTAGCTGGAACCGCCCATATGTTGAGACATTTTGTCGATGAATCCCCACTGATCATCCGAGCCATATACCCAGTATTGTAGATAGTGATCCATGGCCTCATCGGTTTTAGAAGCGATTCTAAATATCCATTCCCACCATTCACGGTACCAATAATAATAACCAGGACAGGCTCCGGGCAGTGCCCCAAAGGGCAATTCGACCACGGCATCAACTACCACAAAGGGAATAACGGTAAAAGCCGGGTCAAAACGCAGCTGCAGCTCAGGAACGACTTCTTCACAGGTAATAATAACTTTTCGGGCAGAGTGGGCCAGCGCAATATCATTTACAGCAGGGCCGAAAATTTTGGCATTGCCAAACATATCAGCCTGCTGGCAATGAATAATGGTAACGTCCGGGTGCAGTGCCGGGATTAAAGTCACCGGTTGTCCTGTAAATGGATCGGTATCTACTTTAACATAGGGATTGTAATCAAGCATTTCCGAGCCTAATAATTGTTTGGAGGCCACAAAGGGCATGCCGTACTGGGCTGCTTTGAATCCCTGTCCCATAGAACCGTGTCCCCACTCTGACAAAACGATACCTCGGCCTTGCTTGATATTACGTACATATAAACGATCCGTGCCGCGCATTTCGGCACCTACATAGGAATTGTGGGAGTATTTGGCACAACCTTTAAACATTAAATATGATTGATTGGTATTGGGTGAGCCGATGAAATGAAGATTTTTTTTGCCTTGGCGCATTATTTCAAAATAGGCTTGAATTGGGGTACGCACATAAGCAAAACCAGCATCGGTACAGATATCGCCATCATCGACATATTTGGCAATCGCGTCTTTCAAACTCATACGTTTGTCTTCTTTGCGGCGATTTTTTTTAAGTGAGTTTTCCCTGAAACTCTGATGGTCGATGAGGTGATCCAGAATACTGGTGTCTTTAATGCGAAGATTCTCGAGCGCCTTTTCGTTATATTGAAATTTTGAAGACACGCACATATCCCCCTTCTTTTGTAGGTTTTATAATTACGTGAATAATTGTTAACAAACAAATGCGATAAAGCCTGTGATGTTTACGAATTTGGTGCTTTTAAAAAACATTTGTATAATAATTAGAGCCTAGTCACCTCCTTGGAAATGTTAAGCAAATCTTATGGGTATAAACTACACACCATACAAAATATGGAAAACATAAATTTCATTGTTTTTATTATATCCGGATATTTATTCCGGAACAATACTTTTATGGAAAAAAATTCATAAAGGGATTTTTTGCTTTAGCCAGGTTTCCAGCAGACCAAATCAAAAAATAAGGAAGGATTCTAAAAATGGTAGTAGAATGTTAATGATGCAGGTGTTTGGAAAGGTGGTCATTAAATGGCGAAAACAATTGCAGTTGCCAACCAGAAGGGTGGGGTTGGGAAAACAACTACGTCAATAAACCTGGCTGCATTTCTGGCCATGGAAGGATACCGGGTATTGCTGGTAGACTGCGACCCACAGGGAAATGCCAGCAGCGGTATGGGAATTAACCGCAAAAGGCTTCCTTTTTGTCTATATAATCTCCTAATAGAAGATTTTAGTATTAATAAAGTGATTACCCGCAGCAAGGTAGAGGGCTTGTTTATACTTCCGGCGACTATTCAGCTGGCCGGAGCAGAAGTTGAGCTTGCGGCGCGTGAAGGCAGGGAATTTACCCTGCAAAAAGCCTTGCTGGATGCGCAGGAGTTATATGACTATATTATTCTGGACTGTCCGCCTTCCCTGGGATTGTTGACTATTAACGCCTTAACGGCCTGCAATTCAGTATTAATTCCCCTGCAATGTGAATATTACGCCCTGGAAGGATTAAGTCAGCTGATGGATACTATCCAATTAGTCAAAAAAAGACTAAATCCCCAACTGAAAATTGAGGGGATTGTATTTACCATGTTTGACGGTCGCACTAATCTTTCCATTCAGGTGGTTGATGAAGTAAAACGGCATTTTCGCAACGAAATATATCAAACTGTGATTCCCCGCAATATCAGATTGAGTGAAGCACCTAGTCACGGCAAGCCGGTCGCCTTATATGATCCACGTTCCAAAGGCGCAGAGGCCTATGAAGAATTAGCTAGGGAGGTGATTAAACGTGGCCAAACCAGAAAGAGGTCTAGGTAGGGGTATAGAGGCATTGTTTTCCATAGAAGATGAAAATAAAAATGCTGAAGTTTCCAGTATAGATATTAAATTGATTTTTCCCCAGGAAAACCAGCCCCGGCAAAGATTTGATCCGATACTGCTCCAAGAATTGGCCGATTCCATCCGGGAACATGGTGTTCTGCAGCCGGTACTTTTAAGGCCGGTTGACCGGGGATATGAGATAATTGCCGGGGAGCGCCGCTGGCGGGCAGCTAAAATGGCTGGTCTAACATCAATACCGGCTCTGGTTCGGGAAATGGAGGATGCCGAAGCTGCGGAAATTTCCCTGATTGAGAATCTGCAGAGGGATGACTTATCCGTTATCGAAGAGGCCGTGGCCTACAAAAACCTGCTGGAAAAGCATCAATATACCCAGGAAAAACTGGCCGGGAAGATCGGCAAAAGCCGTACGCATATAGCTAACACTATGAGATTACTGGCCCTGCCCCCCCAGGTAATAGAACTGGTTGAGAACAAAAAAATCGCTCCCGGGCATGCCCGGGCATTGCTAGGATTAAACGACCCTGAAGCCCAGCTAAAAGCGGCCCAGAAAATCGCCAAGAGCAAGATGACGGTTCGCCATACGGAAGAATTAGTTCGCTTTGAAAAAGAAAAACCACCGCAAGCAACGGCAAAAACTCCTGAATTAGCTGACTTGGAGGAACGCCTGCAAAAACATCTGGGGGCTAAAACCGAGATAAATCGTAAACGGCAAGGCGGCAAAATTGAGATAACCTTTTATAATGAAGAAGATTTGGAAAGGATCCTGGAAATGATCGGAGTTATTTAAAGACTCGCCCTAGGCGGGTCTTTAAAACTTAAAAAGTGTTATTAAAAAGTGCTTTTAAACGGATGTCACTGTCCCGCAAAAGGCTTTTCTCGTTTCTAATAATGTATAGGGACGGGAACCCCTCCTTGATAGTGCCCTTTGAGTTAATGATTGATCAGAGTCAGAGCGCGAAATTGCAAAAATAATACAGAATATGAGTGAAAATTTAGACCTAACCCTCTAAACCAATTACTTCCAAGCCAACAAAAGTTTGATTATATTTGCCTATACTGTATAATATATGATAAATTTTATAGTATATATTTTATTGCAATTATAAATTCTCATATGCTTAATCCTGAGGCCTTCTCAGGAGCGGGGGAACCATTATTTTTGGGGTGAATCCAGTTTACTGGTAGGGATTCCTGAACCGAACCCGACAGCTAACCTCGTAAGCGCGTACAGGGGAGATTTAAAAATTGTGTGCCTGCAAATATGCCTAATATAGGTGTCTCATGGCTTCTTTTTTTAGCTTTCCTTAGCTTCCCTGTTAAAAAATATTGCTTTTAAATATCTACCGCTGGTACGAATTAAGACATGCAAAATTAGAAATAACTATAACTATAACTTTCGAATTAGATTATGAGTTATTTTTGCATAAAATCAAAAACAAATGGCATTTTAAGTCTATCAAAGGGGTATTTAACTAATTTATACAACTTTTTTTGCTGCTTGATTATGTAAACCTCAGGCGGTTGATAGTGGTTTATTTATTTAGAAAGAGGAATGATATTTATGCCTAAAATCCAAGTCAATAATTTAAGCAAGATTTATGGCAGCAGCCCCGAAAAAGCGATTGAGATGATGGAAAACGGGTACAGTAATGATGCCATCAGGAAACAAACGAAAAATGTGGTGGGAATTAAAAATGTATCCTTTTCGATTGAAGAAGGTGAAAATTTTGTCATAATGGGGCTTTCGGGCAGCGGCAAATCCACCTTACTCAGATGCATGAACGGACTGAACAAACCTACCAAAGGCACGATTATTATCGATGGGCAAGACATAAGCTCGGTCAGCAAACAGGAATTGCGCGAAATCCGCAGGACCAAGATGAGCATGGTCTTTCAGAGATTTGCCCTTCTGCCGCATAGAAACGTGAGAGACAATGTTGCTTACGGGCTGGAAGTTCAGGGCATGACCTGGGAACTAAGGAAGGAAAAAGCCATGCAATCTTTGGAGTTGGTGGGTTTAGAGGCATGGAGCGAATATTATCCGGAGAACCTCAGCGGAGGAATGCAGCAAAGGGTTGGAATAGCCAGGGCGCTGGCCACAGATCCGGATATTTTACTTATGGATGAACCTTTTAGCGCCTTGGATCCGCTGATTCGCCAAGAAATGCAGGATGAATTGATTGAGCTGCAAAAGAAACTGCGCAAAACCATCCTTTTTATCACCCACGATTTAGATGAAGCTCTTAAAATCGGAGATAGGATTGCCATTATGAAAGACGGCGAAATATCACAGATGGGCAGCCCGGAGGATATCTTAATGTCACCGGCGACTGATTATGTAGCCCGCTTCGTGGAAAGTGTGGATCGCAGTAAAGCGCTTACAGCATCTTCAGTAATGATTAAGCCGCGGTCGGTGATTTACCCCAAAGACGGGCCGATGGTGGCCTTACGCATAATGGAGCGTTACGGAATGTCGGGGCTCTTCGTAACCGATCGTGACGGTGCATATATAGGTTATATCTTAGCTGAGGATGCTTCTAAAATGGCCAAGCAGGGAGAAAGGCTGTTGGATCCAGGTATACGTAAGGAAGCACCGGTAGTTGCTCCCGATACTCCTTTGGCCGAGATTTTGGAAGTAATGGCTTATACCCGGATACCAATTGCTGTGGTTGACGAACAACAAAAACTAAAAGGGGTTCTAGTCAGAGGATCGGTAATTGCTGGACTTGCCGGGGAAAGGAGGGAACATGATGGATTTACTGCCTAGGATTCCGATAAACCGTTGGACAGACATTGGCATTGAGTATCTGCAAATAAAATGGGGAGGGGGCTTTGATTCATTAAGCGAATTCTTAAAGGGTTTTATTATTTCCCTGCAGGATTTATTAATCTTTATCCCCCCGGCTTTAATGATCCTTATATTAGCGCTGCTGGCCTGGCGATTTATAAACAAGAAAGCGGCCCTGTTTGGAATAATTGGCCTATACCTTATCTACAATGTGGGCCTCTGGGGAGCAACCATGCAGACGCTGGCTATGGTTATCAGCTCAGTTGTGCTGTGCATAATACTAGGCATTCCCCTGGGGATACTGGCGGCCAAGAGCGATACCGCCCACCAGATTATTACTCCCATACTTGATTTTATGCAGACCCTGCCGGCCTTTGTATATTTGTTGCCGGCTGTAACGTTCTTTGGTCTGGGGGTTGTGCCTGCTGCCATTGCTACCCTCATTTTTGCAATGCCACCGGTTATAAGGCTTACTGATTTAGGCATTAAACAGGTTCCGGAAGAATTAGTGGAACTTGGTCATTCCTTCGGTTCAACCTTTCATCAGATGCTTTTTAAAATTGAACTACCCTTAGCCCGACCAACGATTATGGCGGGTATCAACCAGTGTATAATGCTGTCCCTTTCCATGGTTGTCATATCAGCCATGATCGGTGCTAAAGGATTAGGAGGTGAGGTATGGCGGGCGATTCAGCGCATGGAAATTGGAAATGGCTTTGAGGCCGGACTGGCAATTGTTGTAATAGCTATATTGCTGGATCGTATTACCCAGAGCTTCGGTAAAAACGAAGATTAAACAGAAGGGAGAAGTCAAATGTTTAAAAACAAAAAAATGATTGTACTAATAAGTATGCTGGCGTTGCTATCTTTTACCCTGGTGGGATGCGGGGGCAGTAAATCTCCTCAAAATAAAGCTGGCAAAGATACGGTTAGGCTGGTATATGTGGAGTGGGCCTGTGCCACGGCTTCAGCCCATGTAGTCGCTGAGGTTCTGGAAAACAAGATGGGATACAACGTAGAATTAACCCCGGTAGCAGCCCCCTTGTTATTTGAAGCCCTGGCCAATGGCGATGCAGACGCCATGACAACTGCTTGGCTGCCGATTACCCATGAGAGCTACATGAAAAAAGTCGATGGAAAAGTAGAAAATCTGGGGCCGAATTGCGAAGGAGCCAAGCTGGCTATCGTAGTGCCGGAATATGTTACTATAAACTCCATTGATGAAATGAATGATTACAAGGATAAATTTAAAGGTCAGATTGTAGGGATCGACCCGGGTGCCGGGGTGATGAAACTGACCGAAAAAGCCATTAAGGATTACGGACTTGATTATCAATTGGTCGAAGGCAGTGATGCGACCATGACGGCTGCTTTAAAGAGCGCTATTGACAAAAATGAATGGGTGGCGGTTACCGGCTGGATTCCTCATTGGAAATTTGCCCGCTGGGATTTAAAAACCCTGGAAGATCCGAAAAAAGTTTTAGGAGAAGCGGAACATATCGATACAGTCGTTCGGCCAGGCTTGAAAGAAGATATGCCTGAAGTATATGAGTTTTTAAAGAAATTCAAATGGGATGTTGATGACCTGCAGAATGCCATGCTGATGACTTTGGAGAGCGGTACGGATAGTAAAGAAGCTGCCCGCAAATGGGTAGATAAAAACCCGGAACTGGTAAACAGTTGGCTGCCTGATAAATATAAAAAGTAAGTTAATCAAAGCACAAAAAACCGCTGTCCGCAGAGGTTGATCCAAGTATTTTAAAATGCGCTATAGCAATAATTGAGACATTTGCTTATTAATAAACCTGTTTGGGCAGTGTTATGCATGGACTGAGCAGGAATGAGCCGAGGCAAATGTCTCTTTTTATTATTGATTTGGTTAGGGAGGGGTAGGTATGAAGATATCAAGAAGAAATAATACTATTCCTATAATCGCCATGTTGTTGCTGCTGTCTTTTACCCTGGTGGGGTGCGGGGGCGGTAAATCTCCCCAAAATAAAGCCGGTAAAGATACGGTTAGGCTGGTATATGTAGAGTGGGCTTGTGCGACTGCTTCCGCTCATGTGGTTGCTGATGTTCTGGAAAACAAGATGGGATATAAGGTGGAATTAACTCCCGTATCAGCACCTCTTTTGTATGAGGCCTTGGCCAGCGGTGATGCTGATGCCATGACAACTGCTTGGCTGCCGATTACCCATGAAAACTATCTAAAGAAAATGCAGGGTAAGATTGAAAATCTGGGCCCCAACTGTGAGGGAGCCAAGCTGGCTCTGACGGTACCCGCCTATGTTACCATAGACTCCGTAGAGGAATTAAATGCCAAGAAGGAGAATTTTGGGGGTCAGATTATCGGAATCGATCCCGGTGCTTCATATATGAAGCTTACCGAAAAAGTCATTAATGAATACGGATTGGATTATGAACTGGTTGAAGGCACCGATGCCACTATGACGGCTGCCTTAAAGAGCGCCATTGACAAAAACGAATGGATAGTTGTGACGGGTTGGATCCCTCATTGGAAATTTGCCCGCTGGGATTTAAAGATCCTGGATGAACCCAAAAATATTTATGGAGACAGCGAGTATATCGCAACGATTGTCCGCCCCGGACTTAAGACTGATATGCCGGAAGTATATGAGTTTCTACAAAACTTCAAATGGAGCATCGATGACCTTCAAAACGCTATGCTGCTGTCATTGGAGTACGGCTCGGACAGCAAGAAAGCTGCCCATAAATGGACAGAAGAAAATCCGGAACTGGTAAACAGGTGGCTGCCTGAAAAATATAAAAAATAGATTTTAATAGTTGCCGGTGAGCTTCTGTAGCGCTAAAGGCAACTATTAAGGATGCGCCCTGCGGGCACCACGTATGTTGCCTAAAGGCAACGATTAAGGTTGCACCCTGCGGGCACCACGTATGTTGCCTAAAGGCAACGATTAAGGATGCACCCTGCGGGCACCACGTATGTTGCCTAAAGGCAACGATTAAGGATGCACCCTGCGGGCACCACGTATGTTGCCTAAAGGCAACGATTAAGGATGCACCCTGCGGGCAC
>NZ_CGIH01000032.1:122041-123038 GCF_000983115.1 Syntrophomonas zehnderi OL-4 | reverse complement strand
AGCATCCGCATTCAGGCCAAACTAACAGCCCTGGCGGTAAACTTAAAGCGGATAGCCAAACTGGTATCCGCTTCAAAAGGGTTATCTTCGTTTATTTTGAGGTTTTTATTCTGTCGGTTACAGATTAACCTACCTGATGGGCTGTGGGTAGCCGCCAGGGCGGCTTAAAAGGGTTACTTTTTCAGTGGTCTCGAACCGTCCCCTTGACAACCTTAGATGTGCAGGAATCTGTAATGTGAATGTTGCCTGCGTGATTGGAGGTGCTGCCGCTGATTGTGGTAGTAACTGTGTCAGTTGGGGATATTGTCCTTAAATAACTAAATAATAGGCTCCCACCAATATAATATCAGTAATATTGGAGGCTCGGGATTTATGTCAAATGAATTGTTGTTTCATCTGATTAGCTTGGCTATTATTGCAATAGTAACCATTTTACCTGCTTTTTATATCTTGGAGAAACGCAAAAACAAAAATCATTCTTTCATTATCAAGAATCGTAGGGATACTTTTAAACCATGGATTATGTTAAGTTCGATTTATATAGGCTTTATAGTTGAGAACAATAAATCAGTCATTGCCGGAATTCTTATAGGATTGGCTTGGTTTATTCTATTCAGTATTCTAATATATTGGCCCTTATTTTTTAAGCAACCCCAAGGTGAAGGATACGATGGATGGATATCAAAGTATATTAAGTGGTTGGAATACCCTAACAATAATTAATTTAGGAGGAGGAAAAAAGTGTCAAGAGAACCGTCCCCTTGACAACAGAAAAAAATAATTCCTGGCAACGTCCTACTCTCCCACAGAATCTGCAGTACCATCGGCGCAGGAGAGCTTAACTGCCGTGTTCGGGATGGGAACGGGTGTGGCCTCTCCGCCATTGTCACCAGGAAATCATATTTCTTTATTTACTTCATTCAATGGCGGATACCGCCATTGCAACGCTGCCAGTTTGGCAGCTAGTGTCGCAAAATAGAAGCCCGCAGGGCTGACT
>NZ_CGIH01000032.1:118385-122031 GCF_000983115.1 Syntrophomonas zehnderi OL-4 | reverse complement strand
CGAGCCAAAGGCTATGGTCTACGAAGCATCCGCATTCAGGCCAAACTAACAGCCCTGGCGGTAAACTTAAAGCGGATAGCCAAACTGGTATCCGCTTCAAAAGGGTTATCTTCGTTTATTTTGAGGTTTTTATTCTGTCGGTTACAGATTAACCTACCTGATGGGCTGTGGGTAGCCGCCAGGGCGGCTTAAAAGGGTTACTTTTTCAGTGGTCTCGAACCGTCCCCTCGACACCTTGGTGGCAGTATTATTATCAGTTCTAATATTGTATAATAGCGGTATCTGCCCTGGAAAGGGTTTATAGCCTGATTGAACAGGGCAAAATATACCTGAAAAAGAAAAATTGAGGTGTTAGTATGATAACCGAAGATATGATTAAGCGAATAAACGAATTGGCCAAGAAAAAGAAGCAAGAGGGACTGACGCTGGCCGAGAAGGCAGAACAGCAGGAGTTATATAAGGTTTATCTGGCAGGCATTCGGGGGCAGCTTACGACCCAGTTGGAAGGAGCCGGATTTACACCCCAGGGCCGCACCCATGTGTGTCAAGAGGGATGCTGTGGACATCATCAGCATGGCCCGGACTGCAATCATCACCAACACTAGAAAAAACTCCGCCTAAAATGAGCCGCCGTTTGTCAGTCGGCGGCTTCTAATTTTAGGATTGGCGCGCATGATGCTGATTTAGGCCAAAACGGTTTAAGCTAAACATAAACCATGTTGCCATGTCTAAACTAGATAGGCATATTACGGCGGGTTGTGAACCGGTAACGATGGCGGTGATCAAGGTTACGGCTGGTCGTTCCCCAACCGCGATGGATGTGTTGGCCGTTGCCGATATTAATATTGGGGCCGGTTAACCTGCCTAAATGATGCGTGTGATCAAAAACCCGGTCAGTTCTGGTGCTATAGCGGTGGCGATGTCTGCCGTTGGCCATTGGCATCAAATTTTCACCGGTTAGGGCAGCAAACAGATGGCGATGTCGGTGATTCCGGGTGGTAACCCCATTGAAGTAATGGACGTGTTTGCGTCTGCAAGGCATTAAATAACCCCCTTTCAATGTTTACCATAGCATATGGAAAACAGGTTGAAATGGTTACCATTTAAGGGAAAAAATGGCCAAAAAATTATATAATGGGCTTTTTAATGGGTTTATATTCAAGAAATCATTAGTCTATAGGTCGTTTTTATTCAGCCTAAAAGGTTTTAATATTAAAGCAGGTTATTTCATGATATTCTCGAAGCAATACTAGAGGCGGGTGATTATATGTATCAGGAAGTAGTAAAACTAAGCTGCGGTGAGGACAGATACATAATAAACCTGCTGGTGCTTATTACTGCCGATGGCATTTCGATAACTTTAACCGGGGGGGAGAGCCCTCATGTGGGGGGTATGGCTATGAGTGTGCCTCGCCCAAGTATTAACAACTCCCAAATGTCCTGCGATACCTGGATAACTCCCCGGGTAGGTCATAAGGATGATCAAGCAGCTGCCCTGGTCGCACGTCAGGTCTGTTTGGAAACGGGTCAAACTACGGCCGTTACAGCAGGTATTCACATCGACCGGGCTCAGCCGTGGGAAGTTGAAAGATTGCTTGAAAATTGCCGTCAGGCAGCCGACTTGCTATGCAGCAAGATAAAAGAATTAAGGGAGCAGAATAATGCATAAAAACCTGAGGAGCTTTATTGCCCAGTTGAAAAAGGAAAAGCAGATTGTCGAAGTTCCGGCTCAGGTCGATCCCTATCTGGAGTTAGCCGAGGTTCACCGCCGGGTGGTGGAAAATGACGGCCCCGCCTTGTTGTTTACCAATGTCAAAGGCTCCAGATTCCCGGTGGCTACGAATCTGTTTGGCAGCATGGAACGGATGGAGATGGCGATTGGCACCAGGCCGGAGGAGATTATTGGCAGCGCCATTTCAAGCCTGGATAAACTGCTGCCGCCGCGGTTTAACTCCCTGTGGGAGGAACGCCATTGGCTGCTGGACTTGCTCAAGCTGGGAACGAAGCCGGTAACAGCCCGTCAGGCCCCGGTAATGGAAAAGCGGATAAAAAACATAAATCTGTATGAACTGCCGGTTATCACCAGTTGGCAGGAAGATGGGGGGCCATTTTTTACGTTGCCGCTGGTTTATACCGAAAAACCTGGAACCAAAGAACACAATCTGGGTATGTATCGGATGCAGGTATATTCTGCCAATCAAACCGGTATGCATTGGCAGATCCACAAGGGGGGCGGATTTCATTACCACGCAGCTGAACAAAGAGGACAAAACCTGCCGGTCACCGTGTTTTTAGGCGGGCCGCCAGCCTTGACGGTAGCAGCGATTACAGCTTTGCCGGAACCAGTGCCGGAACTGCTTTATGCCTCCTTTTTGTTGGGCAGCAAAATCAACACCGTACAGACTCCAGACCATCCCCATCCGTTGATTGCCGAAGCTGAATTTGCCCTTTGCGGACAGGTACCGGCTGGAATCAGGCACCCGGAAGGGCCTTTTGGGGACCATTACGGCTATTATTCTCTGGTACATGATTTTCCGGTGTTTAATGTTAA
Source organism: Syntrophomonas zehnderi OL-4 (assembly GCF_000983115.1). Taxonomy (GTDB): domain Bacteria; phylum Bacillota; class Syntrophomonadia; order Syntrophomonadales; family Syntrophomonadaceae; genus Syntrophomonas_B; species Syntrophomonas_B zehnderi. The sequence continues at coordinate 119,480 of NZ_CGIH01000032.1, read as the reverse complement.
ACAGCTTTATCATCGGAAAGATGCTATTTACCCGGCTACCATTGTGGGCAAGCCGCGCCAGGAAGATTATTATATCGGGGAATGGATGCAGGAGTTAATAGCGCCGTTGTTCCCTTTAATTATGCCCGGCTTAAAGTCTATGTGGACGTATGCCGAAGCAGGATTCCACACCTTATGTGCCGCCGTTGTCCGTGAAAGCTATTATCGGGAAGCCTTGGCGCACGGTTTTAGGATACTCGGTGAAGGTCAACTGAGTCTGACCAAGGTTTTATTAATTACCAACGTGGAGCAGGATCTAAAGAACTTTGCCGAATTACTGGAAAACATCCTCCTGCGCTTTAACCCTTCCCGGGATCTGATTATTATCAACCAGACCGCTATGGATACCCTGGATTATACTGGACGGACGTATAACCAGGGCAGTAAGGCAATTTTACTGGGTATCGGCGCACCGATCAGGAAACTACCTGGGGAATACCAGGGAGGATCACTGCCGGGTATCACGAAGATAAAAACGTATTGTGCCGGATGTTTGCTGGTTTCAGGCCAGACTTTCGACCAGGGGCCGGAACTGGCCGCTCAGATTGCCCGCCAGGAGATACCTGATTTATGTGATTGGCCGCTGGTGATCCTGGTTGACGATGTAGATCACATAAAAGACCAAACCTCATTTCTCTGGACTGTCTTTACCCGGTTTGACCCGGCCATGGATATCTATGCCCAGCAGGAACTGCGGCAAAATTATATCCATTATGAATTGCCGATTATAATTGATGCCAGGATGAAGGGTATGTACCCGGCTGACCTGGAACCACGGGAAGATATTGTCCGACAGGTGGATAAACGTTGGAAAGAGTACTTTGGGTAGATACTGCCGGGGGAGCAATCCCCCGGTTTTTTTGTGTTTAAATAGACGCGGATAACGCGGATTTCCGCGGATTCACGCGGTTTTAATAGACACAGATAATCGCTATTAGCAGCATAATCGTAAATGCTCAAAAGAACCGCCAATTTGTGGGTCGAACTTTGGCCGCTCCTCTGTAGCGGAAGCTTTAGCTTCCGGTGGGAAGCAAAGCTTCCCCGTCCGTATCGCGA
>NZ_CGIH01000032.1:66972-118375 GCF_000983115.1 Syntrophomonas zehnderi OL-4 | reverse complement strand
AAAAGAACCGCCAATTTGTGGGTCGAACTTTGGCCGCTCCTCTGTAGCGGAAGCTTTAGCTTCCGGTGGGAAGCAAAGCTTCCCCGTCCGTATCGCGAACCATTTAGTAAGAAAATAGATTTCTAATAGACGCGGATAACGCGGATTTCCGCGGATTCACGCGGTTTTAATAGACACAGATAATCGCTATTAGCAGCATAATCGTAAATGCTCAAAAGAACCGCCAATTTGTGGGTCGAACTTTGGCCGCTCCTCTGTAGCGGAAGCTTTAGCTTCCGGTGGGAAGCAAAGCTTCCCCGTCCGTATCGCGAACCATTTAGTAAGAAAATAGATTTCTAATAGACGCGGATAACGCGGATTTCCGCGGATTCACGCGGTTTTAATAGACACAGATAATCGCTATTAGCAGCATAATCGTAAATGCTCAAAAGAACCGCCAATTTGTGGGTCGAACTTTGGCCGCTCCTCTGTAGCGGAAGCTTTAGCTTCCGGTGGGAAGCAAAGCTTCCCCGTCCGTATCGCGAACCATTTAGTAAGAAAATAGATTTCTAATAGACGCGGATAACGCGGATCTCCGCGGATTCACGCGGTTTTAATAGACACAGATAATCGCTATTAGCAGCATAATCGTAAATGCTCAAAAGAACCGCCAATTTGTGGGTCGAACTTTGGCCGCTCCTCTGTAGCGGAAGCTTTAGCTTCCGGTGGGAAGCAAAGCTTCCCCGTCCGTATCGCGAGCCATTTAGTTAGAAAATAGATTTCTAATAGACGCGGATAATGCGGATCTCCGCGGATTTACGCGGTTTTAATAGACACAGATAATCGCTATTAGCAGCATAATCGTAAATGCTCAATAGAATCGGCAATTTGTAGGGGCGGCCTTTGGCCGCTCCGATGTAGCGGAAGCTTTAGCTTCCGGTGGGAAGCAAAGCTTCCCCGTCCGTATCGCAAACCATTTTCATAGGTGGTTGTGGCCTGCGGCCATGGGGGGTTAGTAAGAAAAATCTCGTAATCAGTTGTTTACAATAAAGGCTATGAGCGGGTGCCGAAAAATTACCAGCCACAAGAACCGTCCCCCTGGTAATCCCAAGAAAAAAATTTTCTTTAGGGAGGAGTTTCGTATAATAATGTTTAATTATATAGGGAGAATATGTATATTATGAAAATTTTATGTAAGACTGGGTTGGATTGTAGGGGGGATTAGTATTCTATCTTTATATCTTGACATGAGAATAGTCTAATATCCGACCTGACAGTGCAGATTTTGCGCCGATTATGGGGAGGGGGAGACAAGATGCAGAGTATTCGCAGACAGATATCCAAATACCGGGGTTTACAAATGCTGTTATCTTTAAGCAAACCGCAACCGATATCACTGGGATCGATTCTGGAGGAGCAGGCCCGAAAAAGAGCATCCCACCCGGCCATACTTTATGAAGATCAGGTAATAAGCTACCGGCAGTTTAACGAGGAAGCCAACCGTTATGCCCATTTATTTAAACAGCAAGGCTTTAAAAAGGGGGATGTTATTGCCCTCTTGATGGATAACCGTCCGGAATACCTTATTGCTGTAGCCGGACTATCCAAATTGGGCATTGTAATCTCCTTGATCAATACTGGTGTAAGGGGAAGGGTTCTGGCCCATGCCATCAACATCTGCCAGGCTCAGGCCATCATCGTCGGCAATGAACTCCTGCCGGCTTTCGAGGAAGTTTATGATGATATTAACCTCCAGGAGCCGGGGCGTATATGGGTGGAAAACGACCATTGCACCCTGGAACCATCTGCAGTACCTTATGAAGAAATTAATAAGCTTCTACAGAATATGCCAACTGATAATCCCGCCACCACAGCCACCATTAATTCCGATGATCTGCTGTACTACATATATACCTCCGGGACGACTGGATTGCCCAAGGCTACGGCCAGCAAACATCAGAACTGGATTGCACTGGGGTTTAGTTCTGGGGGGTTGGGTCTAAGGATGCTGCCCGAAGATATCCTTTACAATTGTTTGCCGCTTTATCATAACAGCGGCTGCAATATCGCTTTTGCCTGTTTCGTGGTGCATGGCAGTACCTTTGCCTTGCGCCGCAAATTCTCCGCCCGCAATTTTTGGAAGGATATAAGAAAATACCAGGCTACCCACTTCATATATATAGGTGAACTGTGTCGGTATCTTAACAACCAGCCGCCGACAGCCGACGATTTAGACAATACGCTGGAATACATATTAGGCAACGGGATGCGCGGTGATTACTGGACGGCGTTTAAAAACCGCTTCGGCATCAAACATATATTTGAAGTCTACGGAGCCTCCGAAGGGGTGGCGCGGATTATTAACCTGAAAGAAATACCGGGAATGATAGGCAGGTTAAAAACTTTTGGGATTAGAACCGGCGAGGTAATCCGTTACGATCCGGAAAATGAAACCATCCTTAAAGACCAGCAGGGCCGGGTAATTAAATGTCAGCCCGGTGAAACCGGCTTGCTGATCTGCGAAATTAACGGCCGTTCGCCTTTTGCCGGATATGTGAATAATCCTGAGGCCACCGCGGCTAAAATTTTGCGTAATGTTTTTAATAATGGAGATCAGTATTTTAATACCGGCGATCTGGTCAAGGTGTATAAAGGTGAATGGGTATCATTTGTAGATCGTCTGGGGGATACCTTCCGTTGGAAAGGTCAGAATGTATCTACCAATGAGGTAGCCGATATATTAAACAGCTTCGGCAAAATTGAAGACAGTAATGTTTATGGAGTGCAGGTGCCTGGCACAGAAGGCCGCTGTGGGATGGCGGCTGTAAAACTTCTGGAAGGGGAAAGTCTGGATCTGGAGGCCTTTGCCTGGCATGTGTGTCAAAACCTGCCTGTTTATGCACGACCTTATTTCCTGCGCTTTAGAGATCAAATCGACTCCACCAACAGTTTTAAACAATTAAAAACGAAGCTGCAGCAAGAGGGCTTTGACCCCGGTATAATAAAAGATTCGTTATATTTTCTGCACCCGCAGCAGGAACGCTATATTGCGCTTAATGCAGATGTTTACCAGGAGATCATCGATCATAAAATCGCTTTCTAGTCCTCGGATTATATTGGCACAAGATATTTAGGCTAAATATTGAATACCAGAGGGGCGGGGTTATTAACAATCCCGTCTCTCTGACATTCCACTACTAACCCCTCATGGCCACAACCACCCCTATTAAAACGTGAACCGTCCCCCTGGTTGGCGGGTTTTTACCAGCCACAAGAACCGTCCCCCTGGTTGCGGGTCGATTTATTTGGTTGCGTGTAGTATTATAAATATATACTGAATATTTTGTCGCTTTGTTTGTGCAATTAGGGGTGATACGGTGATAACTCTTTCGCGTGAGAACAAATTGGAGACATTGTGGGATGATATCAAGCACAACCATGTCATACCTGAAGAAATCAGGCTGGAAACCGAGCAAAACCTGTTAAGGAACAGGCTTGAGCTTAATGTTGGTTTTTATAACCAACGGGTTAAGGAGGATGATCTGCAACAAAAGCTGGAGCAATCCTATGAAACGATTGCGCTGGTATCACCGTTGCTCAAAGATATTTCGTCCCGGCTTGACAAAAACACCCGCATGATCGTTACTGACCCGCATGGTGTTATCATATCCTGCCACAGCGATGATGTTATAGGTTATTGCTGTCCGGCGGCTGAATTGGTCAACAATAATCATGAACTGAAAGATTTGGTTCAAGCAGGCAAAGCGGTCGAGGTAAACTATGACAACGGCATCAGATCGCAATTAGTTCCCATCTTTGACGAGTCCGGGGAAATTCAGTTTTACTGGGGATTAAGCGACAGTCGGCCCATATCGGTGGAAATGTCTAATATACTTTATCTGGCCGCCCAACTGGTACAGCAAAGATATAAATACATGCTCATGATCGATGAATACACCAGTTCTTTCATGAACGCCATACCCGAGTGTGCGGTTCTGCTTGACGAGAACGCCCGGGTGATCAATGTTAACGCAGAGTTTTTAAGATTGCTGGCTATCCCCGATAAAAATGTATTCAAGGGTATGCATATCAGTAGTCTGATTGCCGCAACCAGCCCCGGTGATGATCTTTATGCTATTCAATCTGAGCACCGCAGCAGATTTAATTTACGGCTTTGGGACAATGAAATTCCCTGTCATGTGATATCCAAGCAGGTGATCAATACCCCTTACAGTGATCAAATGATTATCCTGTTTAATGAATTAAATGATCGGCTGCTGCCTGCCCAGCCCCCAGTGACCAGCCGATTACCTGCCAACGTTTCGCCTTTTGATACCATTATCGGCGACAGTGCGGAAATAAACCAGATCAAATCGATTGCTAAACGGGCCGCCAGGACGGCTGCCACGGTTTTGCTGGAAGGTGAAAGCGGTACCGGTAAGGAATTATTTGCGCTGGCTATTCACCAGGAAAGCCAACGAGTCGGACAGTTTATTGCGATTAACTGTGGTGCCATTCCTGCCGAATTAATTCAGAGCGAGTTGTTTGGCTATGAAGAAGGAGCTTTTACCGGGGCTAAACGCAGGGGCAGTCCGGGAAAATTTGAAATGGCTGACGGGGGAACCGTGTTTCTGGACGAAATCGGAGAAATGCCGGTGGACATGCAGGTCAGCCTCTTGCGGTTTTTACAGGACAAAACCGTAACCCGGGTAGGCGGTCACCAGACCAAAAAGGTTGATGTACGCATCATTGCTGCCACCAATCGCAACTTGCAGGATGAAGTTAACCAAGGTAAATTTAGAGAAGATCTATACTACCGCTTGAACGTCATTAATATTCAAATACCCCCTTTGCGGCAGCGCCGGGAGGACATCCCTTTGATAGCTGATTACCTGCTGGCTGAACAATGCCGGCAGAATAACCTGCCCCGACTGAAGTTAAAGCCCCGGGAAATAGAAATCCTGTCGGGTTATGACTGGCCGGGCAATGCCCGGGAATTAGCCAATACCATTGAACGCGCCTTTATTCTGCGTCAGGGTGAAGATTTAAATCTCGATAATCTACCCGGAAACCGGCCGACCAAAAATTCTAGCCGCCAGGAAATAAAAGAACACCTGGAACAGATGGAAAAGGAAGCCCTGGAGGAACAGCTACGCATCTATAATGGAAACATCACCCATACCGCTAACGCCTTAGGGATAACCCGACAGACCCTATACCGGAAAATCAAGGCATTTAATATTGACCGGATGCAGATTAAAAATGGTTAAGCCCGAGAAGCTTAAATAAAAATAGAAAAACCGGAAACCCAGCTGATTACAAGGCTGGGTTTTTTGTGTTAATTATGGCCGGCAGTTACACTGTATGATTGCTGTTACAGCGATAAGTGCGATATATACGTTGCTGGACAATCCAGGCTGATTACGATTACATTTTTTCCGGCCATGAGCAGGCGCAAAGGCCGCCAATTAGGGCATGTATAGTTGGCACATAAATTGCAATATTAATATACAACCCTCGGCGGGAAACGGGGCAGGATAAGGTTTAAGGTCTGTATACTAACGAACCGTAAGTGGCAGGTTAATCATAAAAGGGAGGTAATCAATAACGTGTCCAAGATTATTGCATGCTACAAATGGGTAGCTGATGAAGCGGATATCAGGATTAATCCAGATCAGTCGGTAGATATTACCAAAGCCAAAGGGAAAATAAGTGATTACGATAAAAATGCGATTGAAGCAGCCGTTGAAGCTGCCGGTAAATTAGGTGGTCAGGCCGTAACCCTGACATTTGGCAACGCAGGCGCGAAACCATCCATAAAAGATGCTCTGTCCCGCGGCCCGGAAGAAGCCTATTGGGTCAAGGCTGCTGAAGCTGACCAGGCTGACGGAGCTGTTACAGCTCGGGCTTTGGCTGCAGCCATCCAAAAAATCGGTGATTCTAGTTTAGTTATATGTGCGGAAGGTGCCAGTGACACTTACGCCCGCCAGATTGCACCCCGGATCGGGGCAATTTTAAATCTGCCGGTTATAAGCTCCGTTATTATAATGACGTTTGAGGGCAACAGTCTGGTGGCTACCCGCAAACTGGAGGATAGTCTGGAGACTGTAAAAGTTGAATTACCAGCCGTAGTAGCTGTATTGCCGGAAGCCAATAACCCACCGCTCCCTGGTCTTAAAGCAGTTATGGCCGCTGGCAAAAAACCCCTCACCGAATACTCGGCTGCTGATCTGGGTATAGATTTTAAACCCAGGAACCAGGTCGTTGCAGTCAAGGGTTATGTCATGAATCGCAAGAACATCATCTTCGATGCAGGCGATTCCGTCAGCCGGGTGAAAGAACTGGCTGCAGCCTTAAGAAAGGAAGGGGTTTTATAATGAGCGGCATTTATGTATATAGTGACAGACTAGAAATAGCCGCTGAACTGATCGGTTTTGCCAAAAGCGGCGGTCAGGCAGCTTATGCCTTGTGCTTCAGTCAGGCCGAGGCTGATCAATTGGCCTCAAGGGGTGCCGACAAGGTCATTTATCTAAAAGGAGACAGCCCTCTGCCGGAAAACTATGGTAAAGCCCTGGCAGATTATCTTAAAGAGCAGGATGCTGAACTTTTGGTAGTTGGCGCGACTGCCCGCGGCAGGGATATGGCAGCCCGGGTAGCTGGTTATTTGGATTGCGGAATGGTCAGTGATGTAGCCGCCTTAGACTACAGCAATGGACAGCTTAATACCGAGAGAATTATTTACGGTGGAGCTGTAGTCCAGAGCGAAACCATCAGCGGATTTTGTGTTGTAACTGTAGCCGGAGGAAAATTTTCACCTGTAAGCGGCCAGGCAGAAATAAAAACCGTTGCAGTTCAAGCCGATCCCCGGGTAACCCTGGTAGAAACCGCCCCCATTACCAAAGAGGGCGTTGACTTAAAACAGGCTGCCAGCGTAGTCTGTGTTGGTTTGGGTTTGGAAAAGGAAGCTGACCTTAAGATGGCCAGGGATTTAGCCGATGTGCTTAACGCTGAATTAGGCTGCACCCGTGGTATTTCCGAAGAAAGGCACTGGCTGCCGGTAGAGCAGTATATAGGTATATCTGGAGCCGTCATAAAACCGCAGTTGTATATCTCCATGGGCGTTTCCGGTCAGATCCAGCATATATTTGGAGTCCGTGATGCTCAGTTCATCGTAGCCATAGACAGCAATGAAAAAGCGCCTATATTCAAATTCGCTGACTACGGTATCGTGGGTGACATGTACGAAATTATTCCCCTGTTGACCGAGACATTAAAAGCTTAAGTTCCAACCATAATTAAATGGATGGTAGTCGTTAATCTGTCAAGCTGATAGTAGGTATGGGGTTATCTGACATACTGTTCTGATTTGTGACACTAAAAAGGGGCGAAGAGAAAATGAGTGAAGCCGACAAAATGGATGTAATCATCATCGGGGCCGGGCCTGCCGGCATAGCCTGTGCCTATATCCTGGCTCAGGCCGGCAAGGAAGTACTGGTCATAGAAAGGGCCGAAACCCCGGGTGCCAAAAACGTAACCGGGGGAAGATTATATACCTATGCCCTGGAAATGGTCGATAAGGGCTTGACCGAAGAAGCTGTTCTGGAAAGGAAAATTACCCATGAACAGATTATGATATTAAGCCAGGATAAAGCGATCAGCATCGATTATCATGATCCGAGTTTTAACCGGGAGGGGCAGGTTCCACAATCATACAGTATTTTAAGAGCCCAATTTGATGAATGGTTTGCTGCCAAGGCAGAGGAAATTGGGGCTATGGTAGCCTGTGGGGTCAAAGTAGATGATCTGATTGAAAAGGACGGTAAAATTATCGGCGTGGTGGCTGGTGAAGATGAGATGTATGCCGATGTAGTCATTGCGGCTGACGGAGTAAACTCTTTTATGGCCCAAAAGGCCGGGCTTATAAAAGATATTTCTGCTCATCAGGTAGGGGTAGGCATAAAAGAAGTTATAGAACTGCCGCCTGATACTATTCAGGAACGTTTCAACCTGAAACCGGATGAAGGTGCAGCCCGTATGATTTTAGGCTGCACAGAAGGAATTCATGGCGGCGGTTTCCTGTATACGAACCGGGAGAGCATCTCTTTGGGTTGTGTCTTGATGCCTGAGGAAGCAGCAGCGCACGGTAAATCCGTTCATGAAATTTTTCAGGATTTAAAAATGCACCCGGCTATATATCCCTTGATAGCCGGAGGTGAATCCATTGAATATGGTGCTCATTTAGTCAGTGAGGAAGGCTATCGGGGGATTCCCCAAAAAATATACCGGGAAGGATTTCTAATGATCGGAGATGCGGCTGGTTTTGTCATCAACACCGGTTATTCCATCAGAGGGATAGATCTGGCTATCGTCAGCGGGGTAGCCGCTGCCCGGGCAGTGCTTAATACCTCGGCTTCAGACCAGGTTGGCCCGGCCTACCTGCAGGAGCTGAAAAATATAGAACTGCTGCCCACTATGCAGGCGGTGGATGGTTATGCTGATTTATTAGCCATACCTCGCATTTATTCCAGCTATCCCCGGATAGCTGTCGGGGTATTTGAGCGCCTCTTTACCGTAAATGGTCAAAAACCGAACAGCCTCATCAAAAATACCAAAGAGGTCATCAAATCTAATGGAGTATCCATGTGGCAATTGTTCAAAGATGTTCTAAGGGGGTATAAATCGATATGAGCATAGAAAAAAAGACTGCAACAGAGCTTTTAAGTCTTAACCGTTTTAATGTTGATGAAGAAGTACCCCATATCGTACTCGATAAAAACATATGTGCCGGCTGTGTTGAAAAACCGTGTCTGCTTGTATGCCCGGCGGTGCTTTACAAACTAGATAAAAACGGCGAAATCAGTTTTGATTATGCCGGTTGTTTGGAGTGCGGTACCTGCCGGATCATGTGCAAGAACAAAGGGATTGTCAAGTGGGAGTATCCCCGGGGTACATTTGGGGTTAGCTTTCGGCAGGGATAAGACTGGCTGCGCACAGATTAGGTATTTAACTATGGGGGAGGGATGCTCGGGCTTATCACAGATAGCAAAGGATTAACGGCAATAAATTAATTGGAGGTTTTAGCATGTGGTATATGACTGAGGAAAGACAACTGATGTTGAATGTAGCCCGCGATTTTGTTCAAAACGAAGTAAAGCCGGTGGCTTTGGAAATCGACAAATCCTGTAGATTCCCGCTGGAGTTATTCAAGAGGGCTGGAGAACTGGGCTTTTTAGGAGTGACCATATCTGAGGAATACGGCGGATTAGGCGGGGATCAAACTACCCTGGCACTGATTATGGAGGAAATCGCCAAGAGCCTGCCCGTTTTGACCGTAGCCATAGGTGCTCACAGTTTATTGGCCGGGGGTCTTCTGGAAATGTTGGGAACTCCCGAGCAAAAGAAAAAATACCTGGCTCCGGCTGCCACCGGTGAAATCATGTTGGCTTGCGGCTCAACGGAAGGGGCTGGCGGATCCAACCAAGCTGAGTTCACCACCCGGGCGGTACTGGACGGTGATGAATGGGTTTTAAACGGCAACAAGGTATTAATCAGCAATATTGGTGTGGCTGATGTTTATATAGTCTTGGCGCTTACTTCCGACATTGATCCGGCTACCAAGTCGGGTATGAGCTGTTTTATCGTGGAAGCCGGTACACCTGGTTTTGTTATCGGGCAACCTGAACACAAATTAGGCTGGCATGGTTCCAATACAGGCAGTATTTCCTTCCAAAACTGCCGGATCCCCAAAGAAAGCCTTCTGGGGCCACTGGGCGGCTGCCTGCAGGCCATGTTTGTCAGCGCAACCGCGGAATTCTTAAGCTGTGGGCCGGTCAGCCTGGGCATGGCAGAAGGGGCTTATGAAATGGCTTTAGAATACAGCCTGGAGAGAATGCAAAAGGGTAAGAGCATGTTTGACCGTTTCCAGGTAACCCGCCACAAGCTGGTCCAAATGTGGGGAGAAATCGAATCCCTAAGGGCTTTGGTTTACAGCACCTATGCCATGAGGGATGCCGGCAGTATGGAACTGGCCAGAGGGCGCTTGCTAAAATGCAAAGGGGCTGAGGTGTCCGAATACGTTGCCCGCGAGGCCATACAACTGATTGGCGGCGTTGGAACCGTGGTTGACACCGGGGTGGAACGTTTCTGGAGAGATGCCAAGGTCATGGCTATCGGCGGCGCTTCAGTGGAGGCTCTGATGGATAATATTGCGATGTTGATAAAAAATAAAACGGTTTAATGCATAAAGCAGATGACCAGTCTGAATTAGTTGTTACTTCCGGCTTAAATAATAAAAAAGGGGTGTTTTAAGATGTATCCATATGAAAAAACATTTGACCACGTAGTAAAGGTTGATAAAGAGGGTCATATTGCTACCATAACCCTGGATTGCCCCCAGAACAGGAACCGGCTGGGCGAACAATTGATCGAGGAATATACCGATGCTCTGAACAATGTCCACTGGGATAAGAATATCAGGGCGGTTATCGTTAGAGGCACCGGGGATATATCATTTGGCCCCGGCGATCTGAAGATTATCCAAAGCAAGCTGGCCAATAGCCTGCCTGAAGGCCGCGAGGTAATGTATGAAATATCCCAGATGATTAAAAAAATGTATACTATTTCGAAACCGATTATTGGGCTGGCTGAAGGCGGCTGTATAGGTGGAGGCTGCAACCTGCTGCTTTCCAGCGATATAGTAATAGCATCCGAGAAAGCCTATTTCTGGCAAGTGTTCGTTAATTACGCCTTGTCGCCTGATACCGGCGGACTATGGGCATTGCAGAGACTGGTTGGGCCGATGAAAGCCAAAGCTATTGCCATGTGCGGAGAACCAATCGGTGCCCAAGAAGCGCTGGATCTGGGGATGGTTTATAAAGTTGTTCCCGCTGACCAGGCCTATGCAGAAGCCCTGGAGCTGGCCAACAAGATTGCTTCCAAGTCACCGGTGGGCGTAAACCATATCAAGCAGATCTCCAACCGTATGCATGATTATACTATGGAAACCTATTTCCAGGTTGAAGCCGATTACCTGTGTCTTGGGGCCCTCAGTGAAGACTTCAAAGAAGCCAATTTGGCTGATGTTGAAAAGAGGAAACCTGAATACAAAGGTTATTAAAGCCGTATTCAACGGACAATTTGCAGGTATAAACCTAACGGTACCAAAGGAGTGGAGGATGTGAAATTGAAAGACAGGGTTGCTATTGTTACCGGATCAGGCAATGGCATCGGTCGTGCCACTGCCATGGAAATGGCTCGTGAGGGAGCCAAAGTAGTTGTATCAGATATCGTTGTGGATGATGGCCTGGCAACTGTGGATATGATTAAAGAAATAGGCGGCGAAGCTATTTTTGTTAAAGTTGACATGGCGAGCGAAGCCGATATTGATAATCTGGTTACCAAAACCGTAGATACTTTTGGCCGGGTAGATATTTTAGTAAACAATGCCGGAATTTCCGGAGGATTGGCCTTCTTAACCGATATTACTGCCGATGATTGGGATCATTTAATGGCTGTCAATTTGCGGGGGCCTTTTCTAGCCAGCAAAAGGGTATTTGCTGAAATGGCCAAAAACGGTAAAGGTAATATTATTAATATTGCTTCAATGGCTTCCACCGCTGCGGGCCGGGGAGGGTTGCCGTATACCGCTTCCAAACATGGTCTTCTAGGCTTTACCAGACAGCTTTCCTTTATGGTGGGACAGGCCGGTATAAGGGTGAATGCTGTACTTCCCGGGCCTATAGATACGGCTATGATTCAGAAGGTACTGGCTGTTCCTGAACATCCCGTATGCATGAAAATCAAAGGTTCCCCCAGTGCCAGAGCCGGCAAGGCCGAAGAAATAGCCAAAGTCGTTGTTTTCCTGGCATCCGATGATTCATCTTATGTCCACGGGGCAGCTTTCGCAGTAGATGGAGGTTACACAATATTTTAATTACGTCATTCTAGTAGGGGAGGCTAAAGCCTCCCCTACAGTGGGTTTAAAAGGACTTTAAGATGTAGAAGGGCGCTACTGGTTTTCATTAAAGATTTGATTAAATTCGTCGTTAATCCTTAAAAAGGTCTCCAATATCAGCGGATCAAAGTACTCGGGCTTGGTGCGGCCATCTCCCCGGGAGATGATCTCCAGGGCCCGGTAATGAGAGAAGGGCTGTTTATAGGGGCGTTTGCTCCGTAAGGCGTCATACTGATCACAAATGGCTACGATCCTGCCCTCGATGGGTATATCCTCACCTTTTAAACCCAGTGGGTAGCCTGAGCCATCCCATCTTTCGTGATGGGTCAGGGAAATGGTTTCAATCATCTGGATTTTCTTGTGTTTGGAATTGGCCAGTATATTCGCACCCGTGATGGTATGCTTTTTCATGATTTCAAATTCTTCTGCGCTTAAAGGGGCCGGTTTTAACAATATATTATCCCCGACCCCGATCTTGCCGATGTCGTGCAAAGGAGCCGCAAAAGCGATTGAATCTATAAAATCCTGAGGCATGTTAAGCTCCTGCGCCAGCCGGGGCGCATAGATTCCTAAACGTTTATTGTGCATCCCGGTCTCGGCGTCCCTTAATTCAGTGGCCGCACTCAAACGAAAGACCAATTCACCGGTCAAATCATTAACCATGGCCAGTGCCTCGGATAGTTCCTGAGTTCTTTTATTGACGGTTTCCTCCAGCAGGACTTTATATTGCTGTTCCATATGCATGAGTTTGCATACCTGCACGGCTTTTTCCAAAACCACCAGGAATTGATTGATATCCAGGGGTTTAAGGACAAAATAGTCAACTCCCAGATTGATTAAATCCAGCAGGTAACTGGATTCATCATGGGCCGATATTACTATAATGACCTGCCGGGCGTGGGCAGACTTGATATGTTCCACCATCTTCACGCCGTTCATCAGGGGCATATTGATATCCGTTATGACCAGATCGTAAGTCATCTGACGGTATTTATCTAAGCCTTCCACCCCGTTTTCAGCGGTATCAACGTGGTTGAAAAAGGCGGACAATAACCTTTGGGTATGATTACGGAGTTCCCGATCATCTTCGACATAAAGTATTTTAAGGATCTGGGCCGCGTCTTTCAGCTTTTTAGTGTCTATCATCAGGTATTCTCCTTGTTTCCCTAACGGTCGCTATTAAGGTTGCCGCGTTTATCCGCGTCCATTAAAGAAGGCAACGCGATCGTAAAACAGGCTCCCTGGTCGGTATTTCTGACTTCAAGCTGACCGCGGCAATGTTCTTCGATGATCATTTTAGACATATATAATCCCAGTCCAGTACCTATGCCGGGGCCCTTGGTAGAAAAATAAGGATCAAATATCTTATCCATAATATCAGCAGGTATTCCGCCGCCATTGTCATAGATTTCAACCCGCTGATAACCGTCGGATTCATAGCCTTTAATGATAATCTCCGGTACTGCGATCTCATTGTCCACAAAAGCATCCGAGGCATTTTTCAAGATGTTAAGAAAAACCTGCATCAGTTCATTAGGGTAAGTTAAGATGGTTTGGGTAAAAACATATTCCTTGGTAAGTTTGACATTCTTATATTCCAGTGATTTGCCTATAATGGTCAGGGTGCTTTCAATGACAGTATCCATCAGTATGGTATCCTGAGGATTATCCGGCTTGAAAAAATGCCGGAAATCATTAATCGTATTAGATAGATACTGGGCGTGGTTGTTAATATCGGTCAGCAGTTCTATAAACTGATCCTTCTCAAACATGTCCAGATCCAGGTATACCTGCAGGTTTCCGGCCAGGGTGCTGATAGAAGATAAAGGCTGACGCCACTGATGTGCAATCATGCCGATCATCTCTCCCATGGCGGCCAATTTGGAGTTTTGTACCAGCATTTGCTCCTGGCGCTTTCTTTCGTGATACTGCTCTTCCAGTTGCAGATTCAAGGCTTCCAGTTCGTCTACCATATCATTTAAGGCCTTATGTTCCTTAAGCAGCTCTTTTTCCTGGTAGAGGTGGCAGTTTTCCGCTTTATTTAGACCGTTATAAACGGCAATAGCCATATAAAAACACGAATTGTAGCCGCAGGCGGCGCAGTTGCGAAAATCTTTATCCTCATATTTGTGCATATCTTTATAAATCTGCTGCAATTCAGCCGGGGTAGGCATCTTGAGTTTATTCAAATAAGACAGATCCTGGTAGCTGCGGTACTCAAAATCAAGCTGCTTTATACTGGTCTCCAAGAAAGCCTGGCGTTTTTGCGCGGCAGTTTTATCCTGGCTGCTGGCTTCGGCTCTGCTGATAACGGCGGTTTCAATAGCGTCGATTGATTTGTGGCTGTTTATACAGCCAGCCCCCATATTACAGCCCTGATCACAGCTAAGTACATCCACGATCAGGGGCAGATCCGAATTGCCCTTGCGAATGGATCTTTCCAGATCATTAAAGTATTTTTCATATACAATGGGTCCTTCAATCTGGGTTATTAGGCTGGCCGGAGTCTCAGGGTATTTATGCAGGTAAGATTGCTTAAGGCCACCGGGGCTGGAAAAATTGGTAGTTATCCCGGCTGGCACTATATTATCAAAATCGCCGTCCTTAAGCTGCGATAATTCAATATGATGTTCTTTAAATATTTCCTGCAGGGATTGAAAAATCACATTAAATTGCACGGCCTGACTATCCTGGAATTCTCTCCTCTTGGCCAGGCAGGGCGAGATAAAAACCAGCTTGTCATCGGGGTGCAGGGATCTTACATAAACAGCCAGATTATGAACCGGGCTGCCTACCGGGGCCAGATGAGGAATCAAGGCCGGATGGTGCAGTTCAATGTATTTTACAATCGCTGGACAAGGCTGAGCGATAAGCGGGGGTTTGAAGGTGCCGGATTGGATCACTTTATGATAACATTCCACAGCGATTTCGGCACCCAGGGATACATCATAAACGGCCTTTATACCCAGGAGCCTTAAGCCGGTAATTAATTTAGGCAGATCAAAATTAGACTGGGCCGAAGGCGCCACCAGTGCTACCAGATCGCCTTCCGGCAAAGAGGCCAGAAATGCCTCCTTGTCATCGATCGGGAAGCGGGCACTTTTTTCGGTCACCCCGAAATGGCTTTTTATACAGGCCTCAATACATCGTCCGCAGCCAATACATAAATGATTATTAAACTTAACGACTTCCCCGCTGCCATCGCTGCAGATTTTTACCGGACAGACGGCAATGCACTGATGACAGTTAAGGCAGTTGTCAGCATTAATGCCAATCACTTCAATTAAATCATGCATGATCTACCTATCCTGAATTCATCATAAAGACCAAAAGAATTCAGGATACCCCCCTTTAACATGATATGCTTCCGATAATCACCTCGGTAATTTCATTATATTCTCTTTTTCTATTTAAAAACCTCTTTTTTAGCTAAGAATGAGATGGATTTCCATTAAATTGAAGGGGCCCTTATATCTGCCTATAAACCCCGGTCTCGATTTCTGCGACCGCTCCGGATTCCATAAGATGGCGCAGATGATTCCTTACGGTCATCTTCTCCCAAAAGGCCTCATAGTCGTTTTGCCGGTCAGGAAAAGCTAGCCGGTATTCGGCTAACTGACTAATAGTGCGGGGTTCTTTTAATAGTTCGTAAATCTTTGCTTCCCGGTCAAGAACCACCTGAACATAGGTAGCCAGTTGGTCAGGTATGGCTTCGGTCTGCATACGGCGGTGGGAAGGAACCAGTATGCGGGGGTTTATTTCCTTGATGCGGTTTACTGAGGCTATAAGGTCACCGACATTGCCGCTATTGCTGTTATACCAGGGCCCGGTTTTGACCAGGTCGATATCGCCGGAAAACAAGAGGTTTTCCTTGGCAAAATAAAAACCATAATGTCCAGCCGTATGACCGGGCAGGTGGATGGCTTGAACCGTAGTTTTGCCGAGTGTATTCATTTCCATATCGGTGAAGGTGGTCAGGGGAATGACCCTGAAACCGGGCTGGATAGGAACATCCTCGGGCAAGGCTACTACTTTGCCATATAGTTTACGGGGGTTGCCGGGCATAAGTTCATCCCAGAGGTGATATCCATGAAACCTGATGTATTCGTCCTGGTCGGTATAGGTCAATCGTTCTTCAAAACCAGCCTTAAGCTCTGCATGAGGGAAAAAACCGGTTCCATGCAGGTGATCAAAATGGAAGTGGCTGATTAATCCCAATCTAATCCTATCTTGGGGTACTGCAGCAAAGGCATTTCCCCCGGCTCCCATATCTATCACAGCCGGTATTTCATCGTCAATGTAAAGGCAGTTGCCGTAAGGATATTTAGGAACGCGGGGAGCAACCAACCATATGTTGCCGACAATATGTTTCAGCAAAGCCAGGCCCCCTTACCATTATTGTTGGAGATAATTTTAGGACACACCTAAAGGTGTATCCTAAACTGCTGCTGACGTTTTTTCGTATTACTTAAATAATTATTTTAAAACCATTTATTATTTTCCGCAAGCCCTTCAATTATGACGTTTAAGTTATTTGCATTTATTTAAAATCACCGTTTTGGGGGAGCCTATGGGGTTAATCATCACAGCCGGTTCGTTGGAGTGTTGCCAGGTATTCCTGGGCTGTACGCACCTGATTGCGGCCCTGGTTTTTAGCCAGGTATAAGGCACTGTCAGCCAACTTATAAAGTGCTTCCAGGCTGTTGCCATCGCGGGGATAGCTGGCTACCCCGATACTGATAGTCACACTAATGATGCGGCTATAATCGTTGTGGATGACTTGCAGGGAGTTTACCGCCTGGCGGCAACGTTCCGCCAATGAAACGGCCTCATCGGTTGAGGTGTTGGGCAGTACCAGCACAAATTCTTCCCCTCCATAGCGGGCTACCAGATCGGACTCGCGTACGGCTG
Organism: Syntrophomonas zehnderi OL-4; assembly: GCF_000983115.1. Taxonomy (GTDB): domain Bacteria; phylum Bacillota; class Syntrophomonadia; order Syntrophomonadales; family Syntrophomonadaceae; genus Syntrophomonas_B; species Syntrophomonas_B zehnderi. The sequence goes on along the minus strand of NZ_CGIH01000032.1, from coordinate 101,532 downwards.
CGCGTATTACAGCGGCTACTTCTTTTAAGACCAGATCACCGGCATCATGTCCAAAATTATCATTAACCAATTTGAAACGGTCGATATCCGCCATCAACAAGGAGAGGGTTGTTTTATAGCGTTCAGCGATGGCCAATTGTTCCAACAGATACTGATCCAGGAAATGGCGGTTTTTTAAGCCGGTTAACTGGTCTTCAAAAGCCTTGGCCTGGAGTAGCTTTAGTAAACGAATGTTTGTAACGGTCGGCCCAATTAGATTTAGGTAAGCGTCTAGATATTCTATGCGGCCAGGAGTCCAGTACTGCTCCTGCGGACTGCCTAATCCGACTACGCCGGCTACTTTTCCGCCAGCCAGAAAAGGAATACAGACATGGCTTTTGATGAGGTCAGTATCTATCTGGTTACAATGCAGATCACGATCATCGTTGTAAATGTTGATCCGGCCGGTCAGCACGGGCTTGCATTTACTTTGATTCAGATATACACGGGAGACCTGATCGTTTTCTGTAAAGCGGATACTCTCCATACAATTATCATCAGCACTGATTATATTAAATTCCATCTGGATAACATCCAGATCACGACTAAGGTATTTTTTCAACAGCAGGTATACCTCATTTTCATCCGTACATTCCTGTAGTTTCTGAGCAAACATGCCTAGATAATAGCTTTCCTGGCCCCGTTGACGCTCACGGTCAAAAAGCTGTCTTATCCGGCTGGTATTACCGATTACGATGATCGAAAATATGGCCAGCAGAAAACCGGTCAGCAAAGAAATATTGGCAACCCAAGCAGGCAACTGACTGTACTGACTTTGCGGCAGGGCTAGTACCTGGTAGCCAATTACCTGGTTCTGGGCATTAAAAATATAACGTGAAACGGTCACATAGGTATCACCATCGGACTGCATCTGGCCCAGGCAAGCCTGTCCATCTAAAATGCAGGACTTGGTCATGGCCGGGCTGATCTGCTCAGGAAAGCTAACTTTATTGTCATTGGTGAAATAAGCGATACATTGTTTATCCTGGTAAACCGCATGCATGGCCTGGCTGTTGCCGAATAGGCTGCGCAATAGTTCCTGGTTATCGTTTAACACCAATCCGCCACACAATGCGCCCAGTACCTGGCCGTTTTTTCCCAGTACCGGCACGATTACCAGTTGGGTCAATACCCCTTCTTGCTTGAGCAAATGGTGGTTTTCCAAACGGTCACTTACGTTTCGTCCCACCCGGGCCAGTTCTTCCTTATTAATAATTTCAGTGGAAACGATCGGGTTTGCGGATGCCATAGCCCGTAGGGCTAGACCGTTCAAAGAAAGGGGGTTATGATTATCGGAGCTGCCCCGCAGGGTACTTATAATCCGGGCATCTTTATCCAGGATTGCCCATAATTCGGCGTGATTACGATTCTGCTGCCAGCCATACAGCAATTGGTTTAAAACTTCCGCATCTCGTTTTTCAATGGCGGTCTGGATATATTGTTCGGTTGCTGCTTGATTCATGCCATATTCCGTCTGTTGCAGATAAACCTGAAATTGATCCGAGGTTGAGGCTGATAATCGTTTGAGTTCAGCTTCAGCCTGATGTTGAACCATCGCTGAGACCTGCCGGTAAAACAGAAGGCCCAGTAAAATACTAATCAGTATCCCCAGCAGAAAAAGCCAATAGGCGTAGCGCGGCAATGGAGAAATAAATAACCGCTCATTTTTCGTCATTAAAATCACACCCTTAGCTAAAATTAGTTTTGCATGACCTATAATTAAAACCATCTGGAGCTTTCACGAAACCTTCTTGATCCTACGGTTTGGTTAGGGGTGGTGGGGGAATTTGCTAATCCTAAATTCAAAAAAACTTTATAAGGCAAACTTTCGCCTAATAATGCCATATTCCTCCTTTTTTGGAGGAGTATTAAAAAATGGGTCAATATTTAGCTTGATATATGGTCAGAGGATTTACAGTTATAAGCACTTGTAGTAACTTAGGGATAATCAAGGAATGATAATGACGTTTCTGCAGGCGATACAGCAGGAGCGAACAGGGGGTATTATGTGAACGGCCCGGGGATTATTTTAAATGTTGTTATTTTGTTGCTGGTTTTGGCGTTAATAGTTATGCAAATAAGGTCAGTTCGTAAAAATCAAGAACTTAAAGACCGTCTGGGAGCCTTGGAGAGAATCCAGGCCGGCCTGGCAGCGCAAATTACCACGGAGATAGCGGCTCTTAGCAACCAAGAGAACATGAATGCCAAAAATGCCCGCGAGGAAACCGGCACTTCTTTTATGCGCTTTCAGAATTCCATTTTGGCACGCATGAGTGATATAGCTGGACTGCAAAAAAGCGAATTGGAGATATTCTCTCGGCAGTTAAGCAGCTTGATTCAGACCACGGAGGATCGCCTGGATAAAATGCGTGCCACGGTGGAGAATCAGCTCAAATTTCTACAGGAGGATAACCACCAGAAACTGGAGCAGATGCGGGCTACGGTAGACGAGAAGCTGCATGATTCCTTGGAGAAGCGCCTGGGAGAATCCTTCCAACTGGTCAGTGAGCGGCTGGAAATGGTACACCAGGGATTAGGAGAGATGCAAACCCTGGCGGTCGGGGTGGGAGATTTAAAGAAGGTTTTATCAAATGTCAAGACCAGGGGGATTTGGGGAGAAATCCAACTGGAGGCGATTCTTGAAGAAATCCTGACCCCGGATCAATTCGCTACCAATGTGGCTACTCGGCCCGGCAGTAATGAGCGGGTGGAATTTGCGGTCAAACTACCCGGCAAACATTCTGAGGAAGGATATATCTGGCTGCCTATTGATGCCAAGTTTCCTCAGGAAGATTACCTGCGCCTGATGGATGCTACCCTGGAGGGGAATCTGTCCCTGGCGGAGGAAGCCGCAAAGCATCTGGTCAACCGGATCAAACAGGAAGCTAAAAATATCCGCGACAAGTATGTGGAACCGCCTCATACCACCGATTTCGGCATCATGTTTTTGCCGACCGAAAGCCTGTATGCTGAGGTCGTAAAACAAGCTGACCTGCTTAGCGTTCTACAGCGTGATTATCGGGTTATTGTTACCGGACCCAGTACCATGGCCGCTTTACTTAACAGCTTGGCGATTGGATTTCGGACCATGGCGATTGAGAAAAGATCCAGCGAGGTATGGCAGTTATTGGGGGCGGTTAAGACTGAGTTTACCAAGTTCGGGGAAATTTTGGACAAGACCCGCAAAAAACTGGACGAAGCCAGCTCCAGTCTGGAAACAGCTTCACGCAAATCAAGAACTATAGAAAGGCGGCTTAAACAGGTGCAGGAAATACCGGCCCAAGACGATCAAAAAATGACAGGTCTGGAAAACCTGGAAGATGAGCTGGCATAGTCGTTTGAGGACTATCGCTGGTCTGGGTGGAATTATTTGCGGCTGGATGCTAAGGTTTGACAGGTAAGAAAAAGCCTGCAAAATGGTATAATAAGCAAAACTAAAAACGAAAGCCCAAAAGAAAGGAGCAAAGCTGTGAACAAGAAAAGATGGTGGGCCTTGGCTATATTTTTTGTATTATTGATTGTATGGGCAGTCAGTTTAACCAAAACCAACCTGGCAGAAACAGAGGGTACCGGTGGTTTTAAGGCTTATTTGAACGCCGCTGAACTCGGACAACCCTGGACTGTGCAGACTTATAAGGAAGGCAGCGGCAAAACCCTGGCTTTAATAAAGCTGGAAGGGGTAATTGCGCAAAATATGACCAGCAGTCCCAATATGGATTTCTATAATCATCAGGCTTTCCTGAAACAGTTGCAGGAGGTATTCTCCCGGTCTGATATTAAAGGCGTTGTTCTGCAGGTGAATTCACCCGGAGGCGGTGTTTACGAAAGTGATGAGATTTATAACCAGCTGCTGGAACTAAAAACCCGCTATAAGAAGCCCCTGGTGGTATACATGAGCCAGGAAGCGGCTTCGGGCGGTTACTATGTGTCCATGGCGGCTGATAAAATATATGCCAACCGCAATACCCTGACCGGTTCAATAGGGGTTATTATCAGAACCTATAATTACAACCAGCTGGCTCAAAAGATAGGTATTGAAGACGTAACCTTCAAAAGCGGACAGCAAAAGGATCTATTAAACCCCATGCGTCCTATGAATGAAGAGGAAAAGGTGATTATGCAGGATTTGGTGAATGAAAGTTACGGATACTTTGTTGATGTTGTCTCCCAAGGCCGGAAGATGGAGCGCAGCCAGGTTCTGCAACTGGCTGATGGACGGATTTACTCCGGAGCCCAGGCCAAAAGGCTGGGGCTGGTGGATGAACTGGGCAATCTGGATACAGCGATAGAAGGTGCGGCGCGCCTGGCTGACACCGGTGATCCCCGGGTATTGCTTTTTTCCAACCCTGTACCCAATATATGGAACTGGCTTTTATCCTTTAAAACCCCGGCGTTTGATATTTTGGGATTGAAGCAGCAAATTGATGAGGATCGTTCCCCGGTAGTAATGTATATGGTAAATTAGCCATTTAGGAGGTAAAACCATGACGGTATATGATGAACGAGTATCCGCAGGGGAACAGGAATTTAAGGCGGGTCAGCAGGAAGAAACAGAAAAAAATAAAACAGCAGTTAATGATAACCCTGAACTGCTCTATCAAGATCGGGAAAACACCTCCTGGATTAATAAGCAGCCAGCACCAAATGATCCCGAGGTTGCTGGAGTTGACGCAGCACTTGCTGATACCGGCGTAGTCATGTACCGGGCGGCCGGTTTTTGGATTCGCCTGTGTGCCTTTGTAGTTGATTTGATTGTGATTGCTGCCTTGAATGCATTCGTTTGGGGCCTGCTCCTGCCGGTTAGCCCTAATAATAAACTGGTTTGGGAATCGCTGCATATCAACGCGCTTTTCCTGGGTGTAACCGGTGCTCTTTATTTTATTCTCATGACCTATTATTTTCAACAAACCTTGGGTAAAATGATTTTTGGCATTAAAGTAGTCCAGGCCAGCGGAGAGCCCTTGAGTTGGATAACGGTAATATTCCGGGAACTGGTGGCCCGCAGCCTGTCCCAGATAATGGGCCTTAACCTGGGTTATATCGTTTGTTGGTTTAATGCTGATAAACGTTGTGTCCATGATTTTCTAAGCGATACCTGGGTAGTATACGAAAAAAGTCATGCAAATACTGGGTATGTTGCCATAAAACCTGGTCGGCTGTAATGAACAACCGGGTTTATTAATAACCATGACCGCACAAGCTAAATAATACGGTTAAGCAAGATAATTAGTAATTTGCTTTAATCGAAAAATTAGCGTTATACGCGGGGATGGTTATAAACGTGAAATCAATAAAAAGATCTCTCTACGTCATCATACCGATATTGCTCCTATTTCTGTTACAATCGCAGCTCTATAGGTTGCATTATTTTTTTCGGGAGGATTCAGAGATTTCTCGGGTTATTTATAAAACCGATAGCCTGAACGAAAGACTGATCACCCGGGTTGATACCAACGGCCAAAAATTAGTAGCTTTGACGTTTGATGACGGGCCGGATCCATTATATACCCCGGCTATCCTGGAGATACTTAAAAACTATCAGCTCCAGGCGACTTTTTTCGTGGTAGGGGAAAATGCCCAAGCTTACCCGGAATTGCTTATTAGGATGATAGAAGCCGGGCATGAGGTGGAAAACCACACCTATACCCATCCTGATTTAAGCCGGGCCAGTCATTTAAAAATCGAAGCAGAAATTGAAAGAAACGACCAGGTAATATATAAAATTACCGGTACCAAAGCTCAATTTTTCAGACCTCCTAAAAAATTATTCCGCCGGGAGACGATTGCGATTGCTGAAGCTAAAGGATACAAAACCGTATTGTGGTCTATCTGTGTTGAAAACAGCCGGGCTGCAACCCCTTTAAAGATGGCTAAAAGGGTAATTAAATCCGCTAAACCGGGAATGATTATCCTAGCCCATGACGGACGGTTAAATCGTAATAAAACCGTAGCAGCCCTGCCCCTTATTATCAAAGAGTATCAAAAACTGGGATATCGGTTCGTAACCCTGGAAGAGTTATTAAACCATAAAGCGGAATGATAAAAATGTCCGGTTTTGCAAAAGATAGGGAATCGGACATTTTTTCATGTCTAAAATATTTGAGCCTATTGGGAAATTTGAATAAAAAGTCGCAAATATTTTACTGACACCCGACAAAAGTCCCGAATTAATTATTTAAACCTTCATGGTACAAAATGGTTGTATCGTTTATAATTGATAGATATAGCTATTTATCTTGTATTGGCTGAAAAAAATACTAAAGCCCCAAAAAAAAATAAATTTTAACAGGGACTAAGGTATTTAATTATCTAAAAATTTATACATATATATAGACTTAATCTATGGGGGTCTGGGATGTATAAATCAAATCAAAATAATGAGAGACTTTTACGGCAAATTATGGACAATATGTCGGATGTTGTTGCGAAGACTGATGCTGACCTGAGCATTAATTATATTAGTCCTTCCTGCCAAAAAATACTAGGTTATGATATCGAGGAGATGTTGGGAGAAAATATATTTAAAAATATTTATTCATATGACTATCAATCCGGCTGTGCAGCGATGGAAGAACTACGCTCAGGTAAGGATGAAATACAGTTGGAGTATAAATACCGGCATAAAAATGGTAATTATCTGTGGTTGGAAACGGTTGGCGCCCCTATATTCGAAGAGGGTATTTTTAAGGGGGCAGTATTGGTATCGCGTGATATCACGGCTCGAAAAAAAGAAGAAGGTGTTTTGCGCAGAACGGGAGCATATTATCAAAGCCTGTTTGATTCCATGCAGGAGGGTTTTGCCCTCTGGGAGATTATATATGATGAAAACCAGTTTCCCAAGGATTTTAAGTTTCTGGATGTTAATCCTACCTATGAAAAAACCGCCCGGGTTAAGAAAAACAAGATAATCGGCAGTCTGATGTCTGAACAGTCGTATATGATAGAGGATTATTGGTGGCAGTTGTTAAGAAAAGTTGCATCAAGCGGTCAGCCTCAACAATATGAAGGCTATTTCCGCTCCCTGGATGCTTATTACGAAGTCTTCGCCTTTCGTCCTAATCACCGTAACATAGCCTGCCTGCTGGTTGATACCACCCGCCGCCGCCGAGCTGAGCTCGCCCTGCAGAACGAAAAGGAATGGTTGTCGGTTACCTTGGAGTCAATCTGTGAAGGGGTTATTGCAACCGATGCTGACAGCCGGGTACTGTTTCTTAATCAGGTGGCTGCCGATATATTAGGCTGGTCTCCGGAAAATGCGGTGGGACAGCATTTAGGCGATTTGTTAAATAACGTTGAGCAGATGGGAAATTGTAATGATGCTCAAACTATTTTTAATGAACGTATTACAACCCAAACGGCCGAGATAAATGATAACATGGTATGTATTGTTAGAGACGGCAAGCGGCGTTTTTTGGAAAACAACGCTGCCTCCATCCGTGACCAGGATGGCCAGGATTTAGGAATGGTAATGGTTATGCGCGACATAACCGCTCAAAAGCAGGCCGCCGAACAGATACATTATTTAAGCTATAACGATAAGCTGACTGGATTGTATAATCGGGCTTATGCCGACATGATCCTGGCGCAAATGGATGATGAGGCATATCTGCCCCTGTCCCTTATAATCGGCGACCTGAATGAGCTAAAGCTCACCAATGATGTTTTTGGTCATCAGGAAGGGGATCGTTTGTTGGTTAAAACGGCCCAGACGCTCAAAAGCTGCTGCCGGGACAGCGACATCGTGGTGCGCTGGGGCGGCGATGAATTCCTGATTATCCTTCCCCGCACCAGTGCCCAGGCCGCCATGAGGATATGTGAACGTATCAGCCAAGGCTGTCAGGAAGCCGACCATGAACCGATTAAACTTAGCATTGCCTTAGGTACAGCTACCCGGGAAAATATGCTCCAGGAAATAGCAGAAATTTTTAGTATGGCCGAAGACTACATGTATACCAAAAAGTTGTTAGCCGCCAAGGCTGATCGTAGTTCAACCTTAGTCAGCCTGCAGGAATCCCTGCGCAGATACAACTGTGAAGATGAGGCTCGTACTCAGAGATTAATGGCTTTGGCAATGGAGATAGGTAAGAACCTTAAGCTGGATAAACAGGAGATAGATGAGTTGGTTTTGCTGGCTTACCTCCGTGATATCGGCAATGTAGGCCTGCCTCAGGAGATTTTTCTGAAAGCGGAGCCTTTGGATGCCCAGGAATGCGAGAAGGTAAAAAAACACCCGGAAATCGGTTATCGTCTGGCCCGTTCTATTCCCGAAATCCACTCCATAGCTGAAGCTATTCTGACTCATCATGAGCATTGGGATGGTTCCGGCTATCCGCAAGGTTTAAGGGGGGAACAGATACCTTTATTGGCTCGGATTATGAGTATAATAGATGCATATGATATAATGACCCACGGTAGCGTATATAAAGCTGCCGTCTCACCCGAAGAGGCTTTAGAGGAGATCCGCCAAAAGAGCGGTAAGCAGTTTGATCCTGATTTGGCAGACGCTTTTATCAATTTCCAGCAAAATATAGTTTAGTGGAGGATTAGACTTGAACAAAAAAACAATATTTGGTATTATTCTGGGCGTGTTACTGCTGGGTGGATGCAGCAACTTATTGCTTTCTGATAGTTATGCGCCGGAAAGCCAGCCTGCCCTGTCCGAACCTCAGTCCGCTCTGTCCGATGACGGGCTGCTGAAGGTGCATTATATTGATGTTGGTCAGGGTGACGCCATATTAATTCAAACCCCCGCTGCAGAAAATATCCTGATCGATGGGGGCGGCAATGATGATGAAAGGTTAATATGTGATTATCTGGCCTCCCAAGAGGTGAAGAAAATCGATGTATTGGTAGGAACGCATCCCCACGAGGATCATATCGGAGGGCTGGATGCGGTAGTTAATCATTTCCCGGTAGAAAACGTCTACTTGCCCCGGGTCACTCACAACACCAAGACTTATGAGGATCTATTGCAGGCTATAAAAGGACGGGGCTTAAAAGTAAAGACTGCCCAGGCGGGGGTTACTATACCTGTAACGAATTTAAACTGCCAGATACTGTCCCCTGCCCGATCCTACGAAAACCTTAATGATTTTAGTGCCGTTATTAAATTGGATTATGGACAGCAAAGCTTTCTCTTCTGCGGCGATGCTACTGAAACAGCTGAATTAGATATGTTGGCGGCAGGTTACAACCTGCAATCCGATATAATTAAAATAGGCCATCATGGCAGCATATCCAGTAGTTCCAGACGCTTCTTAAAATCGGTTGCACCTGTTTATGCGGTGATTAGCTGCGGTCAAGATAATGCCTATGGGCATCCTCATAAGGAAGTCCTGGCCAGGTTAAAGAAGGCCGATATCAACGTCCTGCGCACCGATAAACAGGGTACAATAGTAGTTTTTGCCGATGGTAAAAATAATATTGAGATAAAAACAAATTCTAAAGAAAATGGTGAATAAAAATGAAACAGGGAATTATTGACCGTTTTGAAGGCTCTCTGGCAATTATTGAAACGGAGCGGGGCATGTTAAAAATTGATCGCCAAGATCTCCCTGCCAACGCTCGGGAAGGAGATGCGATAAGGAAACAGGCTGACGGCTGGATAGTAGATGATGAAGTCACCCTTTTAAGAAAAGAAAAAATTGATAAACTGGCTGCAGAAGTATGGGAGGATTGATTTTTCAATCGAACCGAAAATTCTGCGCATAGCCAAGAATCTTTGTCTGTAAAACAAACTATGTCATAAGTGGTATAGGAGGATAGAAACTATGGAGATTGAGGTAAAGTTTAAGAAACTGGTCAGTTGGGCCAAGCTGCCCGAATATGAGACGAAAGGTGCCGCCGGCTGTGATCTGGCGATAGCAATTCAGGAAGAAGTCGTGCTCTATCCAAATGAAGTAAAGAGTTTTCCTACCGGCTTTGCCATGATGATCCCTCCCGGCTATGAGGCTCAGATTCGCAGTCGGGCCGGGATGACCGGCAAGGGGATTGTAGTGGCTAATGCACCCGGAACGATTGATTGCGAACATATAGGAGAGGTTAAGGTATTATTATTAAACGTAACTGACAACCCTATCCGGGTTTTGCCTGGACAGAAGGTAGCGCAAATGGTTTTTGCCCCGGTCGTTAAGGCTGGTTTCGCAGAGGAAAAATAGTTAGAAGCAAAAGATGCGGATAACGCGGTTTCATTTTGCCATTCCAGTTTAAAAGTAGCGGCAGCTTTAGCTTCCGCCTGATCAGATTCTTACTGAGGCAATATGTTTAAGCGTAGTAGCGGAAGCTTTTTCTTCCGCTGGGAAGCTTTAGCTTCCCTAAAACGTATTATCCCAATGTTTTCCATGGCTGTTGGTTCTGTAGCCATGGCCGGCTAATGAACATTATGAGAGGTTTGCGCCTCTCTTTTTTTGTCTTCAACTTCTTCCGTTATTAATAGCCGGGAACTGCAAGAATTAGGTCTTTACAGCGTAATAACTGATAATGAAAAAGGAAAGGATTTGGGTGTGATGAATTCTGGAACAAAAAGAAAGTATTTCCGGTTGGCGGTGTTTTCGTTGGTAATATTATTGGGGCTGGGCGGTGTGGCCTATGGGTTTACTGCCAAACCTGGAACTTCCGCTAATACTAACGCGTCCCAGGATTTGCCGCTGGTTGGTTCCCTGGAAAACCTTATAAGCCTGCTTAAAGAGGCAGAAAATCGCGGGTTGTATCGATATGGGATGAAAGAAGCAACCCTGGATGGAGTGGCCCAGGCAACCGATGAATCAAAACAAATTACCGATTATTCGCAAACCAATACCCAGGTGCAGGGAGTCGATGAAGGTGACTTGATAAAAACGGACGGCCGATATATTTACCAGGTAAACGACGGTTGTGTGCAAATAATCAGTGCGGTTCCGGCCGCTAAGATGCGCGTGGTCAATACGATTAAATTCAGCGATGCCAATTTTACTCCGGCTGACTTATACCTGGACGGAGATAAGCTAATAGTAATCGGCAACTCCTATCAGAATATACCGGCTGATGATTATTATAGGATCCAATCTTCACCTCAAATAAGACCTCCCTATCCCCCGCATAATTATTCATTATGTCGGGCCGTAGTATATAATATCAAGGATAAGAACAATATCACCCAAATACGCCGGTTGGAGTTGGAAGGGAATTACCTTTCCTCACGGAAAGTAGGTTCAGCTTTTTATCTGCTTAGCAACTGTCATATCAATTATTATGCGCTCGAGCATGGGCAGGCAGCCACCCCGCTCTGCCGCGATACTGTAAAGGATGAGCGCCTGATAGCCCAGGATATAAAAACGATCCGTTATTTTCCCGGCTGTATTTATCCCAACTATCTGGTAGTCGGCTCAATTGACCTGAAGCTGCCCCAACAGGCGGCTGATATCAAGACCTACCTGGGCAGCGGGGAAACTGTATATGCATCGGCTCAAAACCTTTATGTAGCAGTAAGTGACTATAACTACAGACCCCATCCAAACCCCCGGCTTGAAAATAAAATTATTGCTCCCCGCACCAGCCAGACCAAGGTTTATAAATTCGGCTGGCATGGCTCCAAGCTGGTTTACGCCGGAGAAGGCCAGGTTGCCGGAACGGTTTTAAACCAATTTTCCATGGACGAACACCGGGGCTATTTTCGTATCGCTACCACCAGCGAGGATCACGCCAACGATAGTAGCATATCCCGCAATAATGTTTATATTCTCGATAAAAATCTGCAGCCGGTTGGGCAAATTGAGAACATCGCGCCCGGCGAGAGAATCTATGCCACTCGTTTCATGGGCAACCGAGCTTATATGGTAACGTTTAAAAACGTGGATCCTTTCTTCGTATTGGATTTAAAAGACCCGGCCCAGCCGAAAATTTTAGGCAAGCTTAAGATACCCGGTTACAGTGATTACCTGCATCCTTATGATGAGAACCATATAATTGGTTTTGGCAAGGATACAGTTGAAGCCTCTGGTTTTAACGGCCAGAGCATGGCCTACTACCAGGGGATGAAGATTGCTATTTTTGATGTTACCGATGTAAGCAAACCGGTGGAAATGAGTAAGGTAATTATCGGGGATCGGGGAACCGACTCCGAATTATTAAGAAACCATAAAGCCCTTTTGTTTTCCCAAGAGAAGAATATGTTGGCATTTCCGGTTACAGTAATGACTATTGATAAATCCCAGATCCACCCCGGACAGAATATCCCTGCATATGGAAGCTTTACTTTCCAGGGGGCATATATTTATAACGTAGATCTGCAAAATGGTTTACAGTTTAAAGGGAAAATCAGTCATCTAAAAGCAGATGACTATCAAAAGGCAGGTCACTATTGGAATGATCCGGCTAAGAGTATTGCCCGGATTATGTATATCGGCAACACCGTATACACCTTGTCTCCCGATATGATCAAAGCAAATCAAATGGATACCCTGCGGGAAATCAAAGCCCTGCCCCTAAAATAATATGAACCTCGTTCATTATTTAAGTAGCCGCTTTTTCCATGTCTAATTAAAAGCAATTGGGCTCACAAATATTTGTGAGCCCGTCTTTATAAGTAAAGGAGGCGGCGGCTAATCGCGAGGGCCGCCTTCCCAATACTGTCTGATTTTTCGCAAGGCATAGCCGCCGAAAAACAGACCATTAATAAATGCTATCGGGACAGCCAAATCCTCGAATTTCATTCCTTTTCGTTTACTGCTAACTTTTATCAAAAGATATCCCTCCTTTGAAGATATCTTTTACAAAATATAATAATTATATTGCAGGTTTTATTTAGTAAAAAATATTCGAAGTGAGGGAATAACCTATGACGGGTATTTCAATACCCTAATTTTATTTGTTCCTGGGCATGCAGATAATCTCTTTGACCTGGGTCTCGAAAAAATGAGCCGAGTGGGCGGGGCGGATAACTAAAGCGGCATCTGCTCCTTTTTGGCTCCCAGCTATCGATATAATATCCTGCCCATGAGGTATCAAACCGGCATCCAAGGCCATACAGGCTACTTCTACGGCTACTTTAACTCCCTGTCCAAAAATCCTTAGCGTATAAGCCATAATTTCAGCCGGATAAATCCCGTTGAATTGAAAGCGCAATGCCCGGTCTACACCGGCAAACAGATGCGTGGTGGTCAATATTTCAACATTCTGGGCTTTAAGACTTTCCCGGGTGGAAGATTCCATCTCATCGACCCCGGGGGACTGAAAACCAACCTGGTGGGTTACACAGATAATCCGAGCATTTTTCGCTAAGGACACGAGTCCCTGAGCGGTTTCACCAGTACAGGAGGCCACGGTAAAGGTATTAATTCCCAGTTCCCGGCCTTTTTCAAGGGCTAACTGCAAAGTTGCGGCGGTGTTTTGCGCACCGGCATTTTCCCAAAACATAATAAACCTCCATTCCAAGAAAATAGACGCAAATAACGCTGATTCGCGCGGTTTAATAAATGAGATTAACCAGATCAAACCGATTTACACAATCTTAATAACGACCCGGCAATCTATAGGAAACGCCTTATAATCGTTCCCTATCATTCTTTAATTAAAAATAGGCATATGCGATGATGGTACAGATAGCGCATTATTAATTTATAAATTTAAAATAAAATCAGTGATAATCTATGTAAATCTGTGTCCAGGCATTAGCGGGCTACCAATTCGGCAAAATCTTCTTCGCTCAGTGAGCGGATAATAATAATGGTTGACAGTTTGGAAAGGTCTATTTCATGGGAATGATAGATGCGCCGGCTAATCGGATCAAAAATTATTTTTACGACCGGACGGGTGGGGGCCTCCTTGTTAACATCAACCACAATACCTATCGAGCCGTTGTTCAGTTCAACCAAGCTGCCTATGGGATAAACCGCTATATTAGCTATAAGAGCCGTAAGACAGCGGGGATCAAGCTGGATGCCGGACATTCTTTTCATGATGGTAAGAGCCTGGTTCACGGTATAGGCCGATCTATACGGACGGTCGGCCAACAAGGCATCATAGACGTCAGCCACAGCAACTATACGGGCATACTCATGTATATCTTCCCTGGCCAAACCCCGCGGATACCCTTTGCCATCCCAACGTTCGTGGTGCTGCAGGGCGATATGAGCCGAGAACAATGACAGTTCATCCTGACGGCGTAACATATCAAAGCCATATTCGGTATGTTTTTTGACTTCGTTATATTCTTCGCGGGTTAAATCATCGTCTTTGTTTAAGATATCTTTGCTTATTTTTGTTTTACCAATATCGTGCAGCAAAGCCCCTATAGCCAGTTCTTTCAGCCGGGAATCATGGTAACGCATCGTTATGCCGGTCATGATTGACAGAACGCATACATTGACCGAATGACCAAAGGTATAGTCATCATAAGAGCGGATATCTGTCATATTTAACAAAAGATGTTGATTACTCAGAAGTTCATCAATTAGGTTATTGACTACTGTTTGTACCAGGCGGATATTAATCTTGTGCTCGGTTTCCATTTGTTTAAAGCTATCTTTTACAATTTTAGTTGTTTCAATGCGCGTCTGCTCGGAAATAAGTTCCGGTGGTTCCAGGACATCTGGCAGATTATCTTCGCGGATATACAGTGAAGGGATGCCCAACTCACGTAAACGGGCAATGTAAGACTCGGTAAGAATTGCTCCTGCACTCAAGAGAACCCGCCCCTCACTGTTATATATATTCCGGCCAACCTGCATCTGGGCTTCCAAATCCTCTATATTTATCCTTCTCACCGTATCACCTTAATGTCAAATATTATTATCTTTGATATTTCTCCATATTCCTACTTACTTCCTGCTCATTAAACTATTTATTTATTATTTTGCTGTAAACACACTATTTTCTTGCTAAATATACATATCGGTATAATTTGTATTAATTATAGCCGTCCCATATATTATTATTATAATCCGTTACCACTAAGTTAAGGCAAGTATTTGCTATCTATTAATCGAAATGGTACATTACAGTTAATAAATTGAGAAACATTATAGGGGAATTAAATGAAAAGCAACAAGAAAAACTTTTACAGGCCTTTGTTAAAGAGCCTGGCTGATGACATAGTCGGGCTGATGGAAACCAATGAGGGCCGCCTGCTGGCTTTGGAAATGCTGGAGGAAATTCCTGCAGATATAAAAAATGATGTCCTGGAAGGTTTGAGTTCTTTTTACAATCCACAGATGGTTTATTTTTTTAGCCTGCTAAAATGGGAGTATGGCAAGGAATATGAAGCCATTTGTGACCGAGCCCTGACTAAATACAGACTGGCTGGTTTAGATGTTGATTATAAACAGCCTGTCATGGGGCGATTTTACAAAGCTTTTGCCAGCTTAAGCCGCCATACCGGCAGGATGACATTGGATATGGCCTGGGAAACAGGGAAGGACAAACTATATGTGGAGTGTTTTTTTCTTACTTTCAGTTCTGATGGTATCCACAGTTTCTTCATTGTCAACGAAATTTCCATCAGCCAGTATGAAAAAGATCGCGGGTTGTTTAGCGACATGATTGAATTAAGCTATAAAGAAGGCTGCTTTTTATTATGTGAAGCTTACAAATTAAATGTACGCTATATGACCCGGCCAGCCCTGGGCAAATTCTTATATCAGAAGTATTTGGATGATGATACTGATTTCCCGCCTGCCCACACTAATAATGTTCTAAGGAAGGTTTGTGCCCGTTTATCTCCGCGGCAGCTAGGCAACAGCTTTTTTCATGCTCTGCGTTATCAGGATTATAATTATATTCTGTCTATTTTATATAATGAACAACCTTACCATTCCCTCTTGCTGCATCAGTTGAATAATTCTATCCTGCCCGGAACTATAATAATGGAAGGTCAGGTTGAGGAAGTGCGGGCATCTGTCGATTTTGCCGAAATAACAGCCTTTTCAACCACCCTGCAGGAACGCGAAGTATACCATAATGAATATATTATGCGTCTTGTGAGGGATACTACAGGTAGCTGGTGTATTCGCCATTTGGAGAATACCACTAGTATTAGGCTTGATGCGGATTCCAGCTTAAATCCTTTTAATATGCAGGTATATTGCCGGGTATATGAAATAATTGATATAGATGATCTCTTTGATGTCCTGGATCAACTGGACGATATCAGGGAAGTGGAGGAACTTCCTTATGGCTTGCACATGCGGCTGACCTGTTTCGAAGATGACTTTAATCACGGCATTTCCTTTATGACCGGGGTAATTGCGGATCTGGTTATTAATGCGGATGAATTTGTAGTAATATCACAGGATATTGAGACCCTGGATGAATTACATTGCCTGTTCATGGAAAATAATACTTTTGCCCTTGTGCAACGAGGCGAGTATGAAATTAACCTGATTAGCGCCTACAACTATTTAAGCGGTCAATACGCTAATTTTGAAGATATTTTGCTTAATGAGGACACCGAAGTAAGTGACTTTGTTTTCGAAGACGGGATGCGCTTTATTACGGCCCGTTACCTGATAAAAGACCGCGCAAAAGTAATGGCGCGTCTGGCTGAAATAAAAAGCCTGCAGATTGATCTGCAGGGAGAACTGCAGGTGTATTATGAATTAGAGGATGAGCCCAACCAACCTGGACTTTTTGCTGAATATATTTTGGGCAGCAGCTGGGTAACCGTATCAGCCTTTGGTGAGAAGGATATCAATCTCATCCGCCGTAATTTTGAACGTGATATGTATGACGCCTTGGAGTTCGATGGTTTGGAGTTAAGAGAGGATGGGATATTTGCCATCCTTAGTCTGGATGTAAAAAGGCAGTATCCGCAGCTGGAATCAGCCCTAAAAGATTTATATTTAAACAAATGGTACCATTCAAACCTTCCTACCCTGCGGGGCATGAGCCCTTTAGAAGCCTGTCAGACAGAAGAGGGGAAGCGTTTGTTATGGACCCTGTTCAAACGAATTAAACAAAAAGAGAAAAAACGGCATATAAATGGAGACAGGAGACGTATAGGTCTTAAGGAGTATCTGCGCAAGGTCGAATTTGAAAAGGAAAACCAGCCTTAAAATCTGAAAAAATACCGGTTGTTTATAATACCGGCCCAATAATTTATGACCTGGATCTGGTAACTAAAAATATTATACTGAGGCTGGAAATGCCTTCAAAAAATAATTGTTGCTTTAGGTATTGACATCTATTTATGCTTTACCATATACTCAATAGAAATATATATTTATAGGCAATGAAGGAAACTGACATATGAAATAAATTGATTGCAGAGAGCCGGGGTAGCTGAAAACCGGTATCAATATTTTATATGGTGACTCATTCCTGAGCCGCGATCTGAAAGGCCGCCAGACTTAGTAGGTGAAGCCGGACGCAACAAGTCCGTTAAGAAGTATAGCGCATCGTAGATGCGTGCTCCAAGTGGTCGCAGACAGATAGCGACAAACAGGGTGGTACCGCGGGAATAACTCTCGTCCCTGACCAGGGCGAGGGTTTTTTTATTACCTTTTTTAATTACTATTTATGTCTATTTTCTAATTTTCTGCCAATTATCCTGGGTTCCCAATACGCCCTGCGGCTACTTTAAATGATTCCGGGGTCACTTTTAAAGTTGCTGCTGTGGTAATTTAAACTTTCGCATAAAAACCGGTTTATTGAGTATATACGATGATGTTGCAGACAGCATTTTGTTAATAAAAACCCAATTCGAGGAAAATCTGTGTCTATTCTCTAATTTATATTCACATACCTTGATTTGCAGGAGGTATCAACCATGAAGAGCCAACAGGTTAAAACAGGACTGGAAAAAGCCCCCCATCGTTCTTTGTTCAAGGCCCTGGGCGTAACCGATGAAGAAATGCAGCGTCCTTTTATAGGTATTGTAAACTCCCAAAATGATATCGTACCCGGCCATATTAATTTGGATAAAATAGCCGAAGCCGTAAAGGCAGGAGTTAGACTGGCCGGAGGCATACCTTTCGAGTTTCAAACAATCGCGGTATGTGATGGTATTGCCATGAATCATACCGGAATGAAGTATTCCCTGGGCAGCCGGGAGTTAATTGCTGATTCCGCAGAAATAATGGCCACAGCTCATGCGTTTGACGCCCTGGTCTTTATACCTAATTGTGATAAGGTTGTACCAGGTATGCTGATGGCGGCGGCGCGCTTAAATCTGCCGGCAATCTTTGTTAGCGGCGGTCCGATGCTGGCGGGTTTAAGCAAAGATAATAAAGTAAGTCTATCCCAGGTTTTTGAAGGAGTAGGAGCCAGTGCCGGTGGAAAAATGAGCGCAGATGAATTAACCCGGTTGGAAAACGATGCCTGCCCTAGCTGCGGTTCGTGTTCGGGGATGTTTACGGCAAATTCCATGAATTGTCTAACCGAAGCATTGGGCATGGGATTGCCCGGTAACGGAACCATACCGGCGGTTTATTCAGAGCGTATTCGCTTAGCGAAAACCGCGGGCATGAAGATCATGGATTTATTAGACAAGGATATCCGCCCCTCTGATATAATGACGGCCGCGGCATTTAAAAATGCCATGTGTATGGATATGGCGATTGGCTGTTCCACAAATTCCGTATTGCATTTAATGGCGATTGCCAGTGAATCCGGGGTTGACCTTCCATTGGCCCAGTTTAACGAAATCAGCGCTATCGTCCCGCATCTGTGCAAGATCAGTCCGGCGGGTGAACACCATATGGAAGATTTATACAGGGCCGGTGGTGTGCAGGCTATATACAACGAGCTGGATAAAATAGGCTTGATTGACAAAAGCGCCCTGACCGTTACCGGTTTAACTATAGGCGAGAATATATTATCTACGCCGGTGCTTGATTATTCAGTAATCCGTCCGGTCGATAACCCCTACAGCAATAGCGGCGGGCTAGCAGTGCTTTTTGGTAATCTGGCACCTGACGGAGCTGTTGTAAAAAAAGGCGCGGTTGCTCCGGAAATGATGCAGCATGAGGGACCGGCTCGAGTTTTTGAATCAGAAGAAGAAGCGATAGAAGCAATTTTAAACCATAAAATTAAAGCGGGTGACGTTATCGTTATACGTTATGAAGGGCCGCGTGGAGGACCTGGCATGAGGGAGATGCTTAGCCCCACTTCGGCAGTGGCTGGAATGGGCCTGGACCGCGAGGTAGCTTTAATTACCGATGGACGCTTTTCCGGTGCTACCCGGGGAGCATCAATTGGACACGTGTCTCCGGAAGCTGCTGCTGGTGGCAATATTGCCCTGGTAGAAGAAGGCGACCTTATACGAATAGATATTCCAGCTCTAACGCTGGATCTGCTTGTGGACGAAGCCGTTTTAGCAGCCAGAAGGGAAAAATGGCAAGTCCCCGACATACGAATTACAACCGGATATATGAAGCGTTATGCAGAGATGGTACAGTCAGCCAGTACTGGTGCAATATTTTTAAAATGATATGCAATCAGTAAATAGTTGAAAGATAGCGGGCCATCTAAAGCCCGCTATTTTAATCGGCACAGGTTCTGATTATAAACAATCGCTGAGAAAGTAAACAAATGCTTAGAAAATTATTTAAAACAGTTTATAAAAAAATCACCTGATTTTATTTATAAAAACAATCTTTGAAAGAGGGGATAGCTATGAAGTTAAGAGGAGCTGAAATACTCCTGCGTTGTCTGCAGGCTGAAGGCGTGGATGTTGTCTTTGGTTATCCTGGAGGCCAGGCGATAACGATTTATGATGCTCTTTATAATTCCGATATAAAACACATCCTGGTGCGACATGAGCAGGGTGCGGTACATGCCGCTGATGGATACGCCCGAGCCAGCGGCAAGACCGGGGTTTGTATAGCAACTTCAGGGCCGGGGGCTACCAATCTGGTAACCGGTATTGCCAATGCCTATATGGATTCCATACCGATGGTGGCTATTACCGGACAGGTACCCACCCATATGATCGGCCGGGATGCCTTTCAAGAGGCTGATATTACGGGAATTGTCTTACCAATCACTAAACATAGCTATCTGGTAGAAAAAACAGAAGATGTAGCCGGGGTGGTAAGAGAGGCATTCCATATCGCCAACAGCAATCGGCCTGGGCCAGTACTTATAGATCTGCCCAAAGACATTATGGAAAATGAAATAGAATTTACAGGCCCGGTTCAAGAGGTTAGTATTCGTGGCTACCGCGTTATGAAAGGTTTTAATGCCGGGCAGGTGGTCAGCGCGGCTAATCTGATAAATGCGGCCGAAAGACCGGTGATATACGCCGGTGGAGGTGTGATTGCTTCCCGGGCCGCCGAAGAATTAATGGAAATGGTCAATATGATGCAAATTCCGGTAACCACTACCCTAATGGGGATGGGGGCTTTTCCCGGCAAGAATCCTTTATCTTTAGGTATGCTGGGGATGCATGGCACTCGGTATGCTAACTACGCTATTGGCGAATGTGATGTTTTAATTGCCATGGGGGTTCGCTTTGATGATCGGGTAACCGGCAAAATATCTCATTTTGCGCCTCATGCCAAAGTCATTCATATGGATATTGACGCTGCTGAAATCGGCAAGAATGTGGCGGTAGATGTGCCCATAGTTGGGGACTTAAAAGAAATCCTGCAGGCTTTGCTGCCGCGTCTAAAGGCCCGGGATCTTAGCCCCTGGCATACCACGATTGAGCGCTGGAAGGATGAATACCCGCTTTGTTACGGATCATCCCAAGAAAACCGTATAATGCCCCAACATGTTATCGAAAAAATTTGCGACCTGACCCAAGGAAAAGCGATTATAGCAACTGAAGTTGGGCAGCATCAGATGTGGACCGCGCAGTATTATAAGTTTCATCATCCCCGCAGCTTTTTGAGTTCCGGCGGATTAGGAACCATGGGGTTTGGTTTTCCGGCAGCCATCGGTGCACAGGTGGCCTTCCCGGACAAAAGGGTGATCAATATTGCCGGAGACGGCAGCATCCAGATGAATATTCAGGAGCTGGGGACGGCTGCCCAATATAATTTACCGGTTATAATATGTATCCTTAACAATCATTATCTGGGGATGGTGCGTCAGTGGCAGAACCTTTTCTACGGAGGACGCTATTCCCACACCGATATGAGTCATCAGCCCGATTTTGTAAAACTTGCGGAGGCCTATGGGGCTTTTGGAATGAGGGTTACCAAAATGGAAGAGGTCGATAAGGCCTTGCAAAAAGCCCTGGAGATAACTGATCGTCCTGTGGTAATTGATTTCTGGGTAGAACGGGAAACCGATGTTTATCCCATGGTTCCTCCTGGAGAATCCCTGCATAACATGCTGGGAGGTGAGAAAGATGCATAAGCATACACTATCGGTTACAGTCGAGAATCGCCCCGGGGTTTTGACCCGGGTAGCCACCTTGTTTCGGCGCCGCGGCTACAACATAGACAGTTTGACCGTGGGCAGAACCGAGAACCCTGATGTTTCCCGCATGACAATAGTGGTCGAGGGAGACGATAAAGTTATTGAACAGGTAAATAAACAGCTCCATAAACTGGTGGAGGTCATCAAAATAGTTGATATAACCCAAGATAAAGCAGTAGAAAGAGAACTGGCCTTGATCAAGGTGAAGGCTGATCCGGCAGTTCGAGCTGAGATCGTACAGATAGTGGATATCTTTCGAGGCAGAATCGTCGATATCGGCAGATCTTCCCTTATAATCGAAGTTACCGGGGATGAGGGCAAGATTGATGCGATAGAAGAATCCTTAAGACCATTTGGTATTATGGAATTGGTGCGAACCGGGAAAATAGCCATGGTTCGCGGAAACAAACAATTTAAGGGGGATTTTACTAATGGCAAAAATGTATTATGATGCTGACACAAATCTAAATCTATTAAATGGCAAGACGGTAGCAGTAATGGGTTTTGGCTCCCAGGGTCATGCCCAAGCCCAAAATCTCAAAGAGAGCGGGGTCAAGGTAGTCGTAGGATTACGTAAACCCTGTGATGAGTTTACCGAGCAGGAATGGAACAAGGTTATTGAAGCCGGGATTACTCCTATGACTGTAGCCGAAGCTGCTCAAGCCGGGGATATTATTCATATTCTGCTGCCGGATGAAATACAAGCCCGGGTATACAAAGAGGAGATTCAACCCTATCTGGTAAAAGGCAATGCATTAGGTTTTTCGCACGGGTTTAATATTCATTTTGGCCAAATTGTGCCGCCTGACTTTGTGGATGTTTTCATGGTCGCTCCCAAGAGTCCAGGTCATCTGGTCAGACGTATGTATCAAAAAGGTGCCGGCGTGCCGGGTTTGATTGCCGTTGAGCAGGATTATACCGGGCAGGCCAAAGAACTGGGACTCGCATATGCTTGCGGCATCGGTTGTACCCGCGCCGGGGTTATTGAAACCAGCTTCCAGGAAGAAACCGAGACCGATCTCTTTGGTGAACAGTGCGTACTTTGCGGCGGAGCTACCGAACTGGTCAAAGCCGGTTTTGAAACTCTGGTTGCAGCAGGATACCAGCCGGAAATTGCTTATTTTGAATGTTTGCACGAACTAAAATTGATCGTGGATCTAATGTATGAAGGCGGGATGAGCCTAATGCGCTATTCCATTAGTGATACCGCTGAATGGGGGGACTATCTCCAGGGGCCGCAAATAATCGGCGAGGAAGTCAGGTGGGCCATGCAGGATGCCCTAAAAGATATTCAGGATGGAGTCTTTGCTAAAAACTGGCTATTGGAAAACCAAGTAGGCCGTCCTCAGTTTAACGCTTTAAAAAGACAGAATCGCGAACACCAGATTGAAAAGGTGGGGGCAGAGCTTAGAGCCATGATGCCCTGGTTAAAGGAAACGAAATAACTAAACCGGGATCAGGCTCAGACCTGATCCCCCCCATAAATCTTAGAAATTCACCCTGCAGGAAAGGGCGGGATGTGTAATGAATGACAAAAACCGGATATTCCTTTTTGATACAACCCTTCGGGACGGAGAACAATCACCGGGAGTCAGTCTGAATGTGGAAGAAAAACTGGAAATTGCCCAACAGTTGGCCCGTTTGGGAGTAGATGTAATTGAAGCCGGATTCCCCATAGCCTCGCCGGGCGATTTTCAAGCGGTCAAGACTATTGCCCAAACGGTTAAAGGGCCGATTATAGCCGGCCTGGCCCGGGCTAATCGAGCTGATATTGAACGTGCCTGGGAAGCACTTAAATATGCGGAAAATCCGCGTATACACACTTTTCTGGCGACTTCAGATATACACCTTAAGTATAAACTGCAAAAAACGCGTTCTGAAATGCTTGCCCAGGCAGTAGACGCGGTCAAATATGCCCGGCAATTTTGTCCGGATGTAGAGTTTTCTGCTGAAGATGCTACGCGCAGTGATTTGGATTTTCTGGCGGAAGTAGTAGCAGCTGTTATCTCTGCTGGGGCAACTGTTGTGAATCTGCCCGACACAGTAGGATATACGGTGCCTGAAGAATTTGAAAAATTCATGCGTACCATTATTGAGCGGATTCCCAACAATGAACAGGTGATATTCAGCGTCCATTGTCACGATGATCTAGGTTTGGCCGTAGCCAACTCCTTATCTGGACTGAGGGCTGGGGCCCGGCAGGTAGAATGTACCGTCAATGGTATAGGTGAACGAGCCGGCAACGCTTCCCTGGAAGAAATCATTATGGCCTTGTATACCAAGCATGCTTTTTTTCAAAAGGAAGTAAACATAAAATATAATGAAATCTATAAAACCAGCCGTATGGTGAGTAACCTGACCGGTATGCTTATTCAATCCAACAAAGCTATTGTCGGTAACAATGCCTTTGCACATGAGTCCGGAATTCATCAGGATGGTGTCTTAAAAGAAAGAACCACCTACGAGATTATGAGTCCCGAGTTGGTCGGAGTGCACAAGAATAATCTGGTGTTGGGCAAACATTCAGGTCGGCATGCATTCAAGGAACGTCTGCTGGAACTAGGTTATGAGTTAAGCGAAGCCGAACTGCAAAAGGCCTTTGCTTTATTTAAAGATCTGGCTGACAAGAAAAAGGAGATCAGTGATGACGACATAGAAGCCCTGCTTAAGGATCAAGGCCGATCCGTACCGGAAAAATTCACTTTGGAGTATCTGCACATATCCAGCGGTACCAATATGATACCTACGGCTACGGTAAGATTATCGATAGACAAAATGCCCTTTGAAGCTGCAGCTACCGGTTCAGGACCGATGGAAGCCGCCTGTCATGCAGTGGATAAAATAACAGATATATATGGAAGGCTCTTGGAGTACAAACTGCATGCCGTAACCGGCGGCAAGGATGCCTTAGGTGAGGTATTGTCCAAAGTCGAAATCGGTGAAAAAATATATAATGGACGCGGCTTGAGCACTGATATTATCGAGGCTAGTGTTAAATCATATGTCCATGCTATTAATAAGTACTATTATGAAAAACAACACGAAAATGGATCTTAGGTTTAATTTATAAGCAAATGTCTAACGGATAAACATTCGCTTAGACATAGCTGCGGCGGCCAAGCAGGCCGCCAAATACTAAAATCCTAAATAATCCATACAATCATTGTCGGAGGGTATCCCTACTCTCGGTCACCAAGTGGTCAGGAATATTTGCCCTGTCTCACTTGTATTTCCACAACATAAGGAGGAGCCTTTTATGGGAATGACAATTAGCCAAAAAATCCTGGCCGCCCACGCTGGCCGAGAATACGTTGAAGCCGGTGAATTGATTAACTGCAAACTCGATCTGGTGCTGGGTAATGACGTTACCGCCCCGGTGGCCATTTCTGAATTTGACAAGCTGGGTTTAAAAGAAGTATTTGATAAGGAGCGCGTGGCGCTGGTTCCTGACCATTTTACCCCCAACAAAGATATAAAATCAGCCGAACAGGCCAAAATTGTAAGAGAATTTGCTCGTGATTACGGAATCAAAAATTATTTTGAGATAGGCCGGATGGGGATTGAACACTGCCTTCTGCCGGAACAGGGTTTGGTAGGGCCCGGTGATTTGGTTATAGGGGCTGATTCTCATACCTGTACGTATGGTGCCCTGGGAGCTTTTGCAACCGGGGTGGGCTCAACGGATATGGCGGCAGGTATGGCAACCGGCGAAGCCTGGTTCAAGGTACCGGAAAGCCTTAAATTCGTTTATTACGGTCAGACTCCGCCTTTTGTTGGCGGCAAGGATTTTATTCTGCATGCCATCGGTGATATAGGTGTAGATGGAGCTCGTTATATGTCGATGGAGTTCACCGGTGAGGCGATTTCTAATTTATCCATAGATAATCGTTTTTCTATGGCTAATATGGCCATTGAAGCCGGTGGAAAAAACGGAATTATTGCCCCCGATGATATAACTCTGGCTTATGTCAAAGGCCGGGCCCAAAGGCCTTATACGGTCTATCAGTCAGATAACGATGCGGTATATGCAAACGTTTTTGAGTATGACGTAGCAAAGATGGAGCCGCTAGTGGCTTTTCCCCACCTGCCGGAGAATACCCGTCCGGTTAGCGAAGCCGTTCACGTAATGCTGGATCAAGTAGTTATCGGCTCTTGTACCAACGGACGGATCGAGGATCTTGAAACGGCCGCGCAAATACTTAAGGGACATAAAGTTCACCCTGAATTAAGGGTAATTATTTTCCCCGGTACCCAGAATATCTACCTTGAAGCTCTGCGCAAAGGCTACATTGAAACATTTGTGGAGGCGGGTGCGGTAATCAGTACGCCAACTTGTGGGCCGTGTCTGGGTGGACATATGGGCATTTTAGCCAAAGGAGAAAAAGCCCTGGCTACTACTAATCGTAATTTTGTTGGCAGGATGGGCCATCCGGAAAGCGAAGTCTATCTGTGCAATCCGGCAGTTGCTGCTGCCAGTGCAATAAAAGGGAGAATAACGGCTCCCTGGGAAATTAAGTAAGCAGCCGGGATAAAAAGCTGTATCGATTAAAGGAACCATAGAATATGTAATAAACCGCAAAATTAGACCAGGAGGTTTTAATATGAAATTTAGCGGACAGGTTTATAAGTTTGGTAATGATATAGACACCGATGCGATTATACCCGCGCGGTATTTAAACACCTTTGAACCGGCAGAATTGGCCAAACATTGTATGGAGGATGCCGATCCTGATTTTCCCGTTAAAGTAAAGCCCGGCGATATTATCGTAGCTGAAAAGAACTTTGGTTGCGGCAGTTCGCGGGAACATGCACCCATTGCCATCAAAGCTGCCGGTGTATCTTGCGTAATTGCCAAATCCTTTGCCCGCATATTCTATCGCAACGCGGTTAATATAGGTTTGCCTATCTTGGAATCACCAGAAGCGGTGGATGCCATATCTGAAGGAGATACGTTGGAAGTAGAGCCTAAAACCGGCCGAATAACCAACCTGAGAACAGGCGAAAACTATCAGGCCGCACCGTTCCCTGAATTTATGCAGGAGATTATGGATAGAGGCGGTTTGATCGAATATGTACGTGCCAAAGTAAGCACCTAAAAATGTTTAAGGCTTTATTAGGAAGGAGAAGGTATATGTATAAAATTGCGGTACTACCAGGAGATGGTATTGGAGTAGAAATCGTACCCGAGGCGGTTAAAGTCCTGCAGGTTATCGGAGAGAAATTTAATCACCAGTTTGAGTATACAGAAGCCTTGGTGGGCGGGGAAGCTTATGATGCTACTGGCCATCCGCTGCCGGATGACACTTTAAAAATCTGCCGACAGTCGGATGCGGTGTTACTGGGAGCTATTGGCGGCCCCAAATGGGAACAACTGCCGGTACACTTGCGTCCTGAAGTGGGAGCGCTTTTGCCGCTGCGCAAGGAACTGGGCCTTTATGCCAATCTGCGTCCCTGTTTCTTATTCCCGGGTCTGACCCATGCTTCCACCCTTAAGGAGGAAACGATTGCCGGGGTGGATCTCATTGTTCTCCGGGAATTAACCGGGGGTCTATATTTTGGGGAGAAGAGCCGCCAGGAAGTAGAAGGTGGCATTAAGGCAACCGATGTATTAAGCTATACCACTTTTGAGATTGAACGGATAGTCCGTTATGCCTATGAGGTAGCCCGCAAGCGCAGAAATAAATTGTGCTCAGTTGACAAAGCCAATGTTATCGAAACTTCGCGCCTGTGGCGGGAAACAGTTATGGAGCTGGCCAAGGAATATCCGGATGTGGAAACTACTCATATGTATGTTGATAATTGCGCCATGCAGTTGATCAGAAATCCCAAGCAGTTTGACGTAATCGTAACTGAGAATATGTTCGGCGACATTTTGACCGATGAAGCTTCCATGTTGACCGGTTCTATTGGTATGCTGCCCAGTGCTTCGATTGGCGGCAAAGTAGGCATGTATGAACCCTCGCATGGCAGCGCCCCCGATATAGCCGGTCAAAACAAAGCCAATCCGCTGGCCACCATATTATCTGCAGCCATGATGCTGCGCTACTCGTTTAATTTGGAAAAAGAAGCTGTAATTGTCGAGCAGGCAGTCAGCAAGGCGGTTGCAGAGGGTTACCGGACTCCTGATATTATGGAGGATGGCAGTAAGCCGGTGGGGACTGTGGAAATGGGAGACGTGGTGGCCGGCTATATAAGTAATGCTTAGTTTTAAGCCATAAAATAAAATTGTGGGGTTGGTCAGGTAATCCAGGATATAATTTAATCCAGGGGGATTTTCTCCCCTTGGATGTGAAGGCAAATTGGTTACCATCAAGGGAAACAAAAAAACCTCGTCTATTGAAGGAGGAAAATAAATTGGGGATAAGATGTTGGATGTTTTAATCTATGACACAACTTTAAGGGATGGCTCCCAGGGGGAAGGGATTTCCTTATCGGTGGAGGACAAAATAAAAATAGCACGCAAACTCGATTTTCTGGGTGTGTCTTATATCGAAGGCGGATGGCCAGGCAGCAACCCCAAGGATATGGCATTTTTCCAGGCCATGCGGGATTATCCCTGGGAAAACGCCAAGCTTTCGGCTTTTAGTTTTACCCGCAAGGCGGGTGTGAGGGTACAAGACGATATCATCATGAAATCTCTGCTGGAATCAGGGGTCAAGGTGGCTACGCTGGTAGGCAAGTCTTGGGATTTTCATGTCCTGCGGGCTTTGGAAACCACCTTGGAGGAAAATCTCAGCATGGTTGGAGAATCAATCGCTTACCTAAAAGATAAGGGATTTGAAGTTTTTTTTGATGCCGAACATTTTTTTGATGGCTATAAGCGCAATCCTGATTATGCCCTGCAGGTACTGGAGACGGCGGCCCAGGCCGGAGCAGATTGTCTGGTTCTTTGCGATACCAACGGCGGCTGCATGCCCTGGGAAATTGCCCAGATTATTAACCAGGTCAGGAGCAGGAGCACTGCACCACTGGGAATCCATACCCATAATGATTCAGCCTGTGCGGTCAGCAATAGCTTGATTGCGGTGCAGAACGGCTGTGTACAGGTGCAGGGTACTATCAACAGCTATGGCGAACGCTGTGGAAATGCGGATCTATGCTCGATTATACCCAACCTGGAACTAAAGATGGATCTTAAATGTTTACCGGACGGAAAACTTAAACACCTTACCGAGGTCTCACATTACGTAAGTGAGATTGCTAATATGCCGGGCAGCAACAATCAGCCTTTTGTAGGTTACGGGGCTTTTGCCCACAAAGCCGGTATTCATGTAAGTGCGTTGCTGAAAGATTCTTTAACCTACGAACATATTAATCCAGAGGCGGTCGGTAACCATCGCCGGGTCTTGGTATCCGAACTGGCGGGCCTGTCTAATCTGCAGTATAAGGCGCAGGAGTTGGGGATTGATATAAATAAATACAGTGACGAAACCAAGCAGCTAACCAAGAAAATCAAAGAACTGGAAAATGACGGCTACCAGTTTGAAGGAGCCGATGCTTCCCTGGAACTCTTGTTGCGTAAGGCGTTTAACCAATATGAAGATTACTTCCAACTGAAAAACCTGAAAATTATCCTGGAAAAGACGGTAGATAATGAGATAATTTCCGAGGCCATGATTAAACTAGCTATCGGCAGTGAAATAGTTCATACCGCGGCAGAAGGTGACGGGCCGGTTAATGCCCTGGATAATTCCCTGCGCAAAGCCCTGTATGACGTTTATCCGGAAATAAATGAGATGCATCTTACGGATTATAAGGTCAGAGTGCTAAATGGCCAGGAAGCTACGGCTGCCAAAGTCAGGGTATTGATCGAATCCTCTGACCAGCATGAAAAATGGACTACGGTAGGTGTCTCCGAAAACATTATCGAAGCGTCCTATCAGGCCCTGGTCGACAGCATAAATTACATGATGATGAAAAGGCAATTATTCGCTGAACGAACCAAGCGCCTGGAAGCCTAGTCAAGGTGTGGAGGTTACTATGAAGGCAATGATAATGGCGGCTGGGGTAGGATCAAGGCTGATGCCGATGACAGCCGATATACCTAAACCCATGATACCTATGGCGAACCGGCCGTTAATGGAAAATACGCTGGATTTGCTTGCAAAATATGGATTTGCAGATGTGATCGCTAATCTGCATTACCACGGCGATGTTATCAGGGACTATTTTGCTGCAGGTGAGTCCTGGGGCGTGAACATGATTTATTCCCCTGAACCTGAGCTTATGGGAACCGCTGGCGGGGTTAAAAAATGTGCCTGGTTTTTTGATGAGACATTTGTTGTCATCAGCGGAGACGCCCTGACAGATATCAACCTGGAGGAACTGCTAAAAGAGCACCGCCGCAATGGAGCCCTGGCTACCATCGCTTTAAAACCGGTAGATCATGTAGAACAATTCGGGGTTGTAGTTACTGACGAAAAGGGCAGAATTGAGAAGTTTCAAGAAAAACCACAGCCCCAGGAGGCATTAAGTAAAACCGCCAATACCGGAATATACGTTTTTGAACCGGAAATATTTTCCTACATTCCGGCAGACGAGTTTTATGATTTCGGCAAACAGGTGTTTCCAACACTCGTACAAAAAAAAGCCCCTTTTTACGGTCATGTCATAGATGACTACTGGTGTGATGTGGGCAACATAAATACGTATCGCCAGGCCCATGCGGATATTTTATGCGGCCGGGTAGACGTAAACTACCAGGGTCAGCTGGTGGAAAATGAAAACCAAGGCGGTCGGTTGTTAGGCAACGGAGTTAGGGTGGGTAACAATGTTACTTTTAAAGGGCAGGTCGTTATCGGCTCGGGATGTCATATCGAAGATAACGTATTTTTGGAGAATACAGTCGTTTGGAATGATACCAGAGTGGGGGAAAATACGGTTATTAAAGAAGCCGTAGTGGGATCACTGTGCAGAATCGGACGGGGATCTTACCTGAGTTCGGGAGCCACGATTGCCAGCCGTTCCCGCCTAGGCGATGGCAGTATAATTGTACCGGAAAATGAATAGACGCGGATAACGCGGTTTTAATAGACACAGATAACACAGATCAGACAGATTTACACAGATTATTCTTATTAACCACCCATGTCCGCAGGCCACAACTACCTATGAAAATGTTGCGTGATACGGAAAGCTCTGCTTCCCACCGGAAGCTAAAGCTTCCGCTACGGTGGTTTAAATATCTAATAAAACTGCGTAAATCCGCGGAGATCCGCGTGATCCGCGTCTATTATTAGGCTTTAGTCTCCAGCAGCTCCTTGAAATTTGCATCTAGTTCCTTGATGTCTATGGAGGCATTGACCTGGTCGAGACTCTTGGCATCTACCGGCGACATGATAAAAATACGAAATTGGCCTTGATCAGACAGATTTACACAGATTATTCTTATTAACCACCCATGTCCGCAGGCCACAACCACCTATGAAAATGTTGCGTGATACGGAAAGCTCTGCTTCCCACCGGAAGCTAAAGCTTCCGCTACGGTGGTTTAAATATCTAATAAAACCGCGTAAATCCGCGGAGATCCGCGTGATCCGCGTCTATTATTAGGCTTTAGTCTCCAGCAGCTCCTTGAAATTTGCATCTAGTTCCTTGATGTCTATGGAGGCATTGACCTGGTCGAGACTCTTGGCATCTACCGGCGACATGATAAAAATACGAAATTGGCCTTTTTCTTTAATCAACAGAGCGGCTTCCATGCCTTGGCTGACATTCTTTTCTTTAAACTCATAAAATACTACTGCGCTGTAGTTGCCCACCTTCGTATAGGGCTTCTTAATTTCGATTTCGAAATTTTGAGGGCTAGGGTTATCCTTCTCAATGGCGGCAATTACTTGGCTGATATCCTTTTCGACCTTGGCACGATTGTTTACTAATTCTTCCGGGGACATTTCAGCATATTGGGGAAGGAACCTTACTGACCAGAATACACTTAAATCATGGGCGACTGTATCATAATCCTTGGTAAAATAAGCTTGATAAAAATCCTCGACTATCTTATCGGGGCGAGTGGGATCAAAAAAGGCTGCATAACTGTACATGCTGGCCAATAAAGCGATGATAACCACCCATATCCATTTAGGTACACCAGTCCTAACTGTGTTTTCCAATTCCTCCTACCTCTCTTTCAATAATCCCTCGAGTAACGTCTATTGTACTATGTTTATCAGCCATAGACAATGAAAGCCAAAAAAAAACTAAGAGTAAAGATGGGTTAATTTCAGTCCACAATAAGTTTGATTTATCTTGAAACAGGTATAAACTGGTCTGCGCTAATCGGCTGTGGTATAAATAGATGACAAAGGGTTTAATTTATTTATATCTAAAACGAAGCCCACGGTGGCAGGGCTGCTCCCCTACATGAATCTATGTGTGTTCCTCTCGACATGTTAAGGCTGCAGCCTCCTTAGCGCTAAAGGGCACCGCAATGGAGACTGGCTAACCATATTTTAAAGCCGTTTCGGAGGTAAGGATGAAAGATATTATCGTAATCGGGGCCGGCCCAGCCGGTATGATGGCAGCAGGGCAGGCGGCTGAACAGGGGGGCCGGGTCTGGCTTTTGGAAAAAAAAGACCGGGTAGGTAGCAAACTAAGAATTACCGGCAAAGGACGTTGCAATATTACCGCTGACGTGGATCTGGAGAGCTTTATAAAGGCAATTCCCGGCAACGGCCGTTTCCTGTACAGTGTCTTGCATGAATTTTCTAAAGATGATCTGGTGAATTTTTTTAATAAGCGGGGCTTAAAAACGAAAGTTGAGAGAGGTAACCGGGTTTTCCCGGTATCAGATAATGCCCAAGATGTAGTGGATCTCTTATATAACTACGCTAGAGTGGCCGGGGTGAATGTAATAACTTCGGTTAAGGTGTTAAGGATTGAGCCGGATAACGGCAAAGTTGCCGGGGTGGAAACCAACCAAGGTTTTATGGCGGCAGATGCCGTTATTATTGCCACCGGAGGGATGTCCTATCCGGGTACCGGTTCTACCGGGGATGGCTACCAGTGGGCGCAGAGTCTGGGACATACCATTATAAAACCCCGGCCGGGGTTGGTTCCGTTAGTTGTGGAGGAGAACTGGATCAAGGATTTGCAGGGACTGAGTCTGAAAAATGTGACAGCTACCGCCTATACCGCTGCTGGAAAAAAAATAAACAGCGACTTTGGTGAGTTGCTGTTTACCCATTTCGGTCTTTCCGGCCCGATAATTCTATCCATGAGCAGGGATATTGGGGAATATTTGTACCATGAAAAACAGCCGGTCACTGTTAAGCTGGATTTAAAACCGGCTCTGGATGAAAACAGGCTTAATGACCGGGTTTTAAGGGATTTTGATAAATATTCCCGCAAACATTTTAAAAACGCCTTAAATGAACTTCTGCCCCAGAAGTTGATACCGGTTTTTATTGACTTGGCCGGCATTGATCCCGAAAAGCCTTGTCATCAGATCAGCCGTACCGAACGGCTGGCAATAGTCAGACTGCTAAAAAGCTTTACCTTGACCATAACCAAGACCCGTCCCTTGGCCGAGGCCATCGTTACCGCTGGCGGGGTTAGTGTAAAAGAGGTAAATCCTCAAACCATGGAGTCCAAACTCGTCCAAGGGCTATATTTCGCGGGCGAAGTCCTGGATGTAGACGGTTATACCGGCGGCTATAATCTACAGTCGGCTTTTTCTACCGGCTTTGTAGCGGGCCGAAATGCTGCGCGTTGACTAGAGGTCGGGTATCTGTTACTATGAAATTTGACCTGCAAGCTAACCTGGCGGACTGGAGGAGATAAAGGATAATGGCTAGAAAATTAGTTCAGTATACAGGATCGAGTGATTATATCGTTTCCGATGATTTAAGAAACAGCGTAAATATTGCTATGGCTTTAGGTAAGCCCTTGCTAATTAAAGGGGAACCCGGAACCGGCAAAACCGTTTTAGCGCAGAGTATTGCTGACGCGTTGGATAAGGAACTGATTATATGGAATATTAAATCAACCACCAAGGCTCAAGAAGGACTGTATGTGTACGACACTGTGCAGAGGCTCTATGACAGTCAGTTTGGAGAGCATAATGTCGCAGATATCAAACAGTATATAAAACTGGGCAAGCTGGGTGAAGCCTTTCAGGCCGATCAGCAAGTGGTACTCCTGATAGATGAAATCGACAAGGCGGATCTGGAGTTTCCCAACGACTTGCTTTGGGAACTGGATCAGATGACCTTCTACATCCCTGAAACCAAGGAAACCATAAGTGCCAAGACCAGGCCTATCGTAATAATTACCAGCAACGCGGAGAAAGAATTACCGGACGCCTTTTTAAGAAGATGCATCTTTCACTATATTGAATTTCCGGATGCCGAAGCGATGGAGAAGATTATCCGGGTGCACCATCCCAACGTGGAAAAACGGCTTCTGGAACAGGCCATGGAAACCTTTTATATGTTAAGAAACATTCCCAACCTACAGAAAAAACCCAGCACCAGCGAATTGATCGATTGGTTGCAGGCTCTGGTAGTGGGAGGCATAAGCCCTAATAAAATAAAACAGGAATTACCTTTTTTAGGGGTATTGTTAAAGAAAAACGAGGATCTTGATACGCTTCTAAACCAGCTCTACAACAAAACCCAGAATCGACCTCAGCCCCGCAGCAATTTTTATCGCTAAGCACTGCCTCGCGTAATCTACAGGGAGGTGGATCATGTTTACAAAATTTTATTACTATCTGAAGAATTTTGGGGTACCGGTTTCCATGAATGAATGGCAAACCCTAATGGAAGCCTTGGATATGGGCATGGCTGGCTCCAGCCTGACCGGTTTTTATCAGCTTTGCCGCTCGGTGCTCGTTAAAACCGAAGCTCATTATGATCGATTTGATCTGGCTTTTGCCAGTTTTTTTGGCTATATAGAGACCCCGGAAGGCTTGCCGGACAAAATCTGGGATTGGCTCGATAAAGAGCTGCCGCCTATTGAAATAACCGATGAGATGCGGCGCAACCATCGGCAACTGGATATGGACGAAATGAAACGGATGCTGGAAGAAAGGCTTAGGGAGCAGACAGAGGAACACCATGGCGGTAATCACTGGGTTGGAACCGGTGGTACATCGCCATTTGGACACTCCGGCTATCATCCGGGAGGTATCCGGGTGGGTGGGCAATCCCGTAATTTATCGGCGGTAAAAGTGGCCGGAAT
>NZ_CGIH01000032.1:26018-66962 GCF_000983115.1 Syntrophomonas zehnderi OL-4 | reverse complement strand
CTATCATCCGGGAGGTATCCGGGTGGGTGGGCAATCCCGTAATTTATCGGCGGTAAAAGTGGCCGGAATGCGCAGATTTCAGGAATTTCGCACCGACGAAACCCTGGGGGTCAGGCAATTTCAAATGGCACTGCGCAAACTGCGGCAGTTTACGACCCGTTTGGATGGAGTCAAAACTGAACTGGATGTGGATGGAACTATAGATCAAACCAGTAAAAATGCCGGTCGTTTGGAGTTGGTCTGGGATCGTCCGCGCGTCAACGGTCTGAAGGTAATGCTCTTAATGGATGCCGGTGGCTCCATGATTTCTTACAGCCGTTTGTGTAATCAGTTATTTACGGCCGTTAATAAATCCAACCATTTCAAAGACCTGAAAACTTTTTATTTTCACAACTGTATTTATGACTGGCTATATCATGACCCCAGCTGCAGCCAGAGTGATTATACCGAAACCGAATATGTTTTGCGCACCTATAGTCCCGAGTACCGGGTCATAATTGTTGGTGATGCGAGCATGGCGCCCCATGAATTGATGCGTGAGGGTGGGGTAATAGATTGGGATCTATACAATAAACGTCCCGGAATTGAATGGTTGAAGGATATTCGTAAACACTTTGAATATTCGGTGTGGCTGAACCCGATTCCCACTAAATACTGGGACTGGATGGAGGGGAACTTTACCATCCGCACAATCGGCGGGGTATTCCCCATGGAGGAACTGACCGTGGAAGGCCTGGAAAGGGCTATTCGTAAACTCAAGACCAAGCAGTCGGTCGGTTCGGCACTGAGTGTTAAGTAGTTTTTCGCAACCATAGCAATAGGCCTGTCCGTTTATCGGACAGGCCTATTTCAGTTTTATCTGCAGGTATAGTTGGGTTTACGTTTTTCCAGGAATGCTTTCATGCCTTCAGCCCGGTCGGTTCCGGCAAAAAGGAAGGCCCAGGTCTTTTGTTCATAGGCCAGACCAGTTGGCATATCAGCAGTTTCGCTGATACTTATACATTTCTTGGCACAGCGTACTCCCATGGGACTCTTGTAAGCCAGGGCTTTGGCTTGTTTTTTGGCTGCTTCCAGGAGTCCATCGAGAGGGACAACCTTGGTTACCAGACCGATTTTATATGCGGTATCGACATCTATCATATCACCGGTCAGAATCAGATGCCGGGCCCATCCGGAGCCTACTATACGCGGCAGACGCTGAGTTCCGCCCGCACCGGGGATAATGCCGATATTAATTTCCGGTAAGCCAAAAATAGCTCCTTCGGCCGCAATGCGTATATCACAGGCAAGTGCTATTTCCAGTCCGCCGCCCAGAGCCAGACCGGCGATGGCTGCCACATAAGGTTTGGGAGATGCAACCATTCGGTCATGTACGGCATGACATTTGGCGATAAACGTTTCCATTTCCAGCGGTGGTGCTTCCGAGAAATACTTAATATCTCCACCAGCTGCGAACACTTTGGGGCCGCCCCAGATAACTACTGCCTTGACATTATCGTCAGCCTCAATATCGGCAGTGGCGGCAAGCAGGTCAGCAATGGATTGCTGATTGGAAGCATTCATGGCTTCCGGTCGATTGAAGGTAATAATTGCCAGGGGGCCTTCTTTCTCCAGTATTAAAGTTTTAAATTCCATTCCGACATCCTCCTTTAAAAAATAATTTTAGCTTGTAATAAAAATCACATAATGGGATATATTATCAGCGTATATCTTAATCATATCAAGATGTCTTTATTCTGTATAGTATGATAATAAGACAAATTTTAAAATAGATTTTTGTAAAGTACTTAATTAGCCATTTTACGCAGGATTCTTTCGTAAAAAATTCTGAACAAGGCAGTCCATGACGAAAAAGCATGGACTGCGTAATGAATTATGACACAGAGACAAAAAATTACTGCCCGTGATTGGGCCATAAACAAGCTTCTTAATTAAACCTGGTTTAGGGCTTTTTATAGCAGTTGGCGGGGATCTTCTTAAATCTTCGGCTCATCTTGCCTTCCTCACCTACCAACACATTAAAACGGGTAGCCTGTACCTCGTTTTCAAAAGGGAACCAGCCTTGATAACAATCATTACAAACGCATTCTGTCCGGCTGCTGCCTATAAAGCCAAAAATTGGGCCCAACGGGCCTACGATACAGGTGCACAGTATAGCCCGAATAAGGGCGAAGCCGTATTTATGATAGACATAGTTGTCTCCATGGCATTTTGGGCAACGCGAATAAATTCCGGGGGCCCCAACCCCACAATGGGAGCAATGATAATCGTTTTCTAAAACATCTGCGCCGCAGGAGCGACACTTTACGACTTTATCGGTTACTCTATACATTGGTTTTCCCATAGCGGATAACTCCTTTGGCAAGCCCAGTTTTTCTGTCTGGAAATATAGCAGGCGGGGCAAACCTTGCCAGGTAGCCGCGCCGATACGCTAAGCCTGGTTATGTTTGCACATAAAGATATTATAAAGCTTTACTTTAAATTTGCCAGTTAAATTCACAGACAAGCGGACTGTCTGCAACAGTCCGCTTGTCTAACCAGAGGTTAAAATACGCGCTACAATTTGGTTACTACTCCAGGACTAGTAATACATCACCTTCAGCGACCTGCTGGCCAACTTTGACCTTGATCTCCTTAACAATACCACCTTCGGTTGCGAAAATAGGATTTTCCATTTTCATGGCTTCCAGGATTATTATTTCGTCATCTTCAATGATAGTATCCCCTGTCTCAACCATAATCTCCAGAACTTTTCCTGCCATGGGAGCCTCAATATTAGCCATTTTAATTCCTCCTAAGTTTTATATTGTTTATACTTTAAGTAAATATTATCTTTTGTAGTTTGTTCTCGCAAAATACGCCTATAAAGGGTAAATTATTATTAGAGTTTTCTAATACATTTGGTTGTTAAGGAGAATTGAACATGGCAAATAACGTCTCTGATCAAGAGTTTTCCCGACCGCACAAGCATATCAGGCTGCCGGGCAAAAGGATTCATATCTTTCGTGAGGTATCCTCAACCAACAATGTAGCCCGACAAATGGCTATGGCCGGAGCGCCTGAGGGAACTGTGGTAATGAGTCTTTTCCAGAGCGGGGGGCGGGGCAGAATGCAACGCCAGTGGGTGTGTCCGCCCGGGCAGGGACTCTTGCTGTCCATGGTTTTAAGACCGGATATTAAGATTGAGTCCATCCCCCAGCTTACACTATTGGGAGCCGTTGTGACTGCCGAAACAATCTATTTGACTACCGGTTGTACCGCCGGCATCAAATGGCCCAATGATATTCTTATCAAC
Source organism: Syntrophomonas zehnderi OL-4 (assembly GCF_000983115.1). Lineage (GTDB taxonomy): Bacteria > Bacillota > Syntrophomonadia > Syntrophomonadales > Syntrophomonadaceae > Syntrophomonas_B > Syntrophomonas_B zehnderi. The sequence continues at coordinate 63,667 of NZ_CGIH01000032.1, read as the reverse complement.
GGCAAAAAGGTCTGTGGGATACTTGCTGAGGGAAGCTTAAGCAGGCGCAAGGTGGAGTATGTTATCATGGGCTTTGGCATAAATATAAATTTAGATCCCGCCCAGCTGCCCGCTGACTGCAGGGATACCAGCACTTCCCTCAACCTGGAAACAGGGCGGCGCGTTTCCCGCATGGAGTTTTTAAAGCGCTTCATGATTAGCTGGGACGAGCATTACCAAAACTACGCCCAGTTCGGTCAACCTTATGTCCGTAGCCAATGGATCAAAAAAAATATTACCCTGGGCAGACAGGTTACCATAAAAAAAGATCAGGATGTCATTCAAGGGGTGGCTGAAGATATTAGTGATAAGGGCGGACTCGTTGTAAGGCGCTTGGATGGAACCAAGCAGGAGTTTCTGGCCGAAGATATCAGTTTGAGAGGATAGGGCGGAAATATAATAAGTTGATCACGCTGTTTTAACCGGTTTTTAATCAGCAAACAGATCAAAAGACACCGTAGGACTATGAATTTAAATTTCCCACACCCGTAAATATTTTTGGTCGCTATAGTTTGCACTTATAAAAGCCGGGATTCTATAGTGGCAATCATAGGGGTTAATAATAAAGCCTGAATTATTAGGGATGATATATCAAAAAAACAATCAGCAGCCCGGTTAAGGTGGCGATTAAACCATAATCCGTCCTGGTTAAGGCCAGCTCGTACAGATAGGTTCTGGGTCCGGGATGGTATCCGCGGGATTCCATGGCATCAACCAAATCGTCACAGCGGCGCAGGATATTAATCGACAAGGGCACGGCCAGGTTGGTGATAGATTTTATCTTGCCGCTGATACGGCGCTGATTGACATTAGCTCCCCGGGCCAGTTGAGCTTCCTTAATGCTGTTCATTTCATCCAGCAGCATAGGTATAAAACGCAAAGCCAGAGAAACTAGCAGAGCAACATTATAAGAAGATATTCCGATAAAGCGTAATGGCCGCAGCAATCTTTCCAGGCCCATGGTTATCTCAGAAGGAGTAGTCGTCATGGTAAGCAGGGAGGCTGCAACAACCAAGAGCAGAAATTTAGAAATCTGGATTATCCCAAGCTGCAGCCCTTCATAGCTGATTTTAACCGGACCGAAGGAAAACCAGGGCAGTGGGTGACCCGGAGTGAAGAAAACATATACCAAAAAGAGAAAGAAAAAAAACGGTAGTACCGGGCGCAGCGAATTTAACAGAGAGCTTACAGGAATACGGGCTATGAGCGAAATCACCAGAAAAAGTGCGGTCACCGCCAGAAGGCCGGTTATATTCATTTGCAATATGATTATACCCAGAACGACTACACCGATCAGCTTAACCCGGGGATCACGGTTGTGAACAGGAGATTGGCGGGGGATATATTGACCTAAATTATACATAATTTCCCGCCTTTTGTAATTTAGAAGTCTTTTCTTGATTCTCCGGCCGAGCCAGTAAAGTCATTATTTCCTCTCGTGCCGCGTCAATCGTAAAAATTGAGGTATCCACATCTTCACCTGCCTGCTTAAGCTGCCACATCAGTTCAGTGATTCTGGGCGGAGCCAGGCCTAGCGACTTAAGCCAGCTTACCTGGCTTAATATATCACCGGGACGACCATCGGCTATGATTTGACCTTTATCCATTACCAGAATACGGTTGGCCAGGGCTGCTTCTTCCATGTTGTGGGTGATATGGATTATGGCTATACCCTCCTGGTTTAATCTTTTAAGCATTGCCAGAACCTTCTCTCTACCCTCCGGATCTAAGGAGGCAGTGGGTTCATCCAGTACAATCACCCGAGGTTTAAGGGCCAGGAGACCAGCCAGAGACAATAGCTGTTTCTGCCCCCCCGAAAGTTTATGCGGAGAACGTTTTTGCATTCCTCCCAAACCCACCATTTCTAAAGAATGATCAACCCGGCGGCGCACTTCAGCGGATGGCAGGCCCAGATTGCCAGGGCCGAAAGCTACATCTTCTTCCACACTCATGCCCACGATTTGATTATCAGGGTTCTGAAAAACCATACCCACCCGACGGCGGATCTCCAAGAGATTCTTAGGATTGCTGGTCAACAGATCATCGACCCGCACTTCGCCTTGAGCAGGGACTAGCAGGGCGTTAAAATGCCGTATCAGAGTGGTTTTGCCACTGCCGTTGGGGCCGATAAGGGCCAGGTATTCACCCGCGGCGATTTCAGTCTCAAGATCCTGGAGGATCGGCGGCTGATCCGGTTCATATTTAAAAGTAAGGTTTTTAACCCGGATCAAATTAGCCATCCTGACCTCCTATAGTTTAAAAGTATTACGCAGTTTAAAAGCAATCAGTACTGCAGCAACGAGTTTGATGAGATCCCCGAACAGGAAAGGTACAACGCCTACCAGCAGTGCCTTAATGACAGACAAATGAGCTACCAGTGAAAGCTGGGTCACACCCACCGTATAGATAACCAGGTTGCCCACCACCAAAGCCATGGTAATCCACACCAGGCTTGGCTCCTGGCGAGCTTCGGTTATTTTGCCGATTATATACGCACCAACGATAAATCCTATCAGGTAACCCCCCGTTGGGCCAAACAAAATGCCCAAACCCGCCTTGCCGCCTGCAAAGACCGGCAAGCCAATGATACCTAGGAGCACATAGACTACCTGGCTTAAGGCCGCGGCAGATCCTCCTAAAAGTACCCCAGCCAGGCTGGTGAAAAGGGTTTGCAGGGTAATGGGAACCGGCTGCATGGGGATAACGATCAGGGAACCGATTGCCGTCAAGGCTCCAAACATAGCCGCATAAACCATGCGTCTTAATTGCGAATGAGATCGGGTAGTTTGATTCACAATATTATTCCCCCGTGTTCAGTGAATTTTTAAATAAGCGGGTGACGCAGGTGGGCTAGGCCGTTTTAGGTGCGTCTTTTTTATTAGTATATTATTGGCAAAAGGCATTGTCAACCAAATTTACAGAAGGGTGTTAACAATAAGCGATCAATTGGATGGTGAGGACAAAAGGCTTATTTCTCCTGACATGACGGTATGAATAGTTCCGGATTGATCGCGAACCAGAAGAAAGCCATGGTCGTCTATATCAACCGCCTGACCTGTCAAAAAGCCATTTAAGGTATCGATTTTCACTTCCCGGCCAATGACCATGGACAGGTTTTTGGCCTTTTCCAGGGTATCCCCGAATCTTCCCTGCAACAGCTTTTGGTAATGATTTTCCAGATTAAAGAGCAGATTTTGCAAAATTTGTACCCGTGGCAGCGGTCTTTGGCATTCGGCTTGGACTGATGTAGCCGGGGTTCTGAAATCGTGCGGAAAATCCGGGGGGAAATTATTAATATTTAGTCCAATACCAACCACGATATATTCGATACTGTCCATATCGGTAACGACTTCGGAGAGAATACCGGCTATTTTTCGGTTATTTATTAATATATCATTGGGCCATTTAATAAGGGGATGCAGATTCAAATCTGTTGCCAAGGTTTCGGCAACAGCTACTGCCGTTAGCAGAGAAACCCGGGATATTTCCTTTAAGGGCAACAGCGGCCGCAGTATTACCGATACATATATGCCTTCCTGGTTGGGTGAGTACCAATCCCGCCCGCGGCGGCCCCGTCCGGCCGTTTGCATTTCCGCTGCTACCACCGTTCCTTCAGGATATCCTTCCGCGGCCAGTTCCCGAGCCCGGTTATTGGTGGAATCCAGTTCTTGGTAATAAAAATAGTGATTCTGGCCAAACTGCTGGGTTGAAAGCCCTTCCAGGACTTCCTGCGGGGATAAAAGATCCGCTGGGACTCTAAGCCGGTAGCCTTTTTTTGAGGAAGATTCTATTTCATACCCATCACTTACAAGCTTCCTGACCTGTTTCCAAACGGTAGTCCGGGATACGCCCAGGACTTCACTTAAAGCCTCACCCGAAACCCATTGTCCTTTACTGTCTTTTAAAGCCTGCAAAACCGTTTCCCGAACCGACATCCCCTATCCCCCCTCCTTTTGGTTGCATTATAACCCAAACCAACCTGAAACCCAAATATGACCAACTACGGCACCGGAACTTATGGGAGCATTTCTTTGGGAAAAATTGGAGATAACCATTTCTTCTTTAAGCTCTTGATTATCACACCGGTTCATTTGTAAATAGTATCACCCGTATATTCCAGCAAATAATACCATAAAAACCAAATATTATAGCAAAGTTGGCGAACAAAAAAACGTCATGACCGCATATATATATTATTACTCAATGCAGTTTTCAAAAACCCTGTATGCAGGCTTTAAAAAAGGAGGGACGATGGTGACAAATAACTTTCAAGCCATTATACAAAAAGACAGGCAGGAAAGGAAGCACAAACTCTGGGAGGGAACCCTCCTTGATTATCTGGAGATTATCAGAGAAAAACCCCAGCTTGCCATGCTGGCTCATGAACGCATGTACGGGCTTTTAGCCGAGCCCGGAGTAGAAATTATCAAGACCGAAGATCACCCCCGCCTGCGCAGAATCTACGGTAATGACACCATAAAAAGATATAAATTTTTTGAGTTTGATTTTTTCGGTATTGATAAAGTTATCATGGATATCATTCGCTATTTTCATTCTGCTACCATGCGCGGCGAAGAATCACGGCAGGTATTGTACCTGGTGGGGCCGGTGGGTTCAGGCAAATCTTCTATTATGGAAGCGCTTAAAAGGGCTCTGGAAAGCAGCAATCCTATTTTTGGTCTGAAAGGCTGCCCTATGCGCGAAGAACCCTTGCATCTTATCCCCAAGCATTTGCGAAGACAGTTCGAGGAATTACTGGGTGTCAGGATAGAAGGTGATCTGTGCCCGGTCTGTCGTTACAGATTGATTCACGAATATGGGGGGGAATATGAGCGCTTTCCGGTACAAACGGTGGATTTCTCCATACGCGGCCGCCAAGGCATAGCCGTAGTGCCCCCGGTAGATCCCAATAATCAAGATGCTTCGGTTCTGGTCGGCTCGGTTGATATATCCAAAATGGATTTATACCCCGAAGATGATCCTCGGGTTTTATCGTTAAATGGGGCTTTTAATGCAGGAAACCGAGGATTAGTGGAATTTATTGAGATATTTAAAAATGACGTGGAATATCTGCATACCATTATTACCGCCACCCAGGAGAAATCCATTCCTTCCCCAGGTAAAGGCCCTATGATTTATTTTGACGGGATTATCCTGGCTCATTCCAATGAAGCCGAGTGGAATAAATTCAAATCAGATCATACCAATGAAGCCATTTTGGATCGGATTGTCAAAATAGAAGTACCCTACTGCCTGGAACTGGATCAGGAAGTAAAAATCTATCAAAAAATCTTAAAGAAAAGTAATTTTAAAGCCCATATTGCTCCGCATACGATTGAGATTGCTTCCATGTTTGCGATTATGAGCCGTTTAAGTCCGTCCAACAAAGTGGATAGCCTTACCAAGATGCGGATTTACAACGGGGAGGAGATTGTAGAAAAGGATTCCACCAAGAAAGTCGATATCCAGGAATTGCGGGATGAATCCTACAAGGAAGGACTATCCGGTGTTTCCACCCGCTTTATAATGAAAGCGATTGATAACGCATTGTCTGAAGCCCATAGTGATTGCATAAACCCGATCTTGGTCATGGAATCTCTGATTAAAGCAGTGCGCTCTACCGATATGAGTGATGAAGAAAAGAAAAAGCTGTTGGGTTTGATCCAGGAAACCTTGAAAATGGAATACAACCGCATTCTGGAAAAAGAAGTAACCCGGGCATTTATCCATGGATATCAGGAACAGGCCGAGACTCTATTTAACAATTATCTGGATCATGCCGAAGCCTATGTTAACAAAACCCGGCTAAAGGATAAAAATACCGGGGAAGAATTGGAGCCGGATGAAAAATTCCTGGAGTCCATCGAAACCCAGCTTGGAATCACCGGGACGGCGGCCAAAGGATTTCGCAGTGATGTGACAGCCTATATGTTTGCCTTGCTGCGCAACCGCAGCAAAATAGATTTTAAAAGCTACGAGCCTTTGAAAGAGGCGATCGAAAAGAAGCTTATCGCCTCGGTGCGTGAATTATCACGGGTGGTTACCCAGGCCCGGGTACGCGATCCGGAGCAGAGCCAGAAATATGATGCCATGGTGGAAGCCATGAAAAACAACGGATATTGTGACCACTGCTGTAATGTCATCTTAAAATATGCCGCTAATAATCTGTGGAAGGATTAAGGTGAACCGTATGGCAATATTTCGTGAACAAAAGCGGGGTGGCCGGGATCGCAGCGCGGAGGATCGCAGCCGCCACCGCCGTCTGGTTGAGGAGGTAATCAAACGCAATCTAGGCAATATCATTGCTGAGGAAAGTATTATTGGGCAAAACCAGGGGAAAATCTTCAAAATACCGATTCGGGGATTGAAAGAATACCAGTTTATCTATGGTGAGAACCGTCCTGGGGTAGCGGCCGGCAAGGGAGAAGAAAAACGCGGGCAGCGTATTTCCGGGGTGGGGGATAAACGAATGTCCGGCTCTGGAGATGGAGCTGGGCAAGGTGAAGGTGATGAGATCTATGAAACCGAAATCACCCTGGAAGAGCTGGTAAACTACCTTTTTGAAGATTTAAACCTGCCTTTTATGGAAAGGAAGAAGCTATCCCTGCTGGAGACCGAGAGCAGCAACAAACGCTGGGGGATTCAACGCAAGGGCATCCCCCCGCGGCTGGCTAAAAAACGTACCATGGTCGAGCGGATTAAGAGGATGAAGTCCGGTCAGCGTATTGAGTCTGGCCAAGACGAGATAATTGATCCTCCCGAACGTTTTCCTTTTAGTGAAAATGACCTGCGTTATCAGCGGCTTAAGGAACAACTGAGGCCGGAATCCAATGCGGTGGTGATCTGTATAATGGACAATTCCGGATCTATGTACCTGAGCAAGAAATTCATAGCGCGCAGCTTTTTTTTCCTGCTCTATCAATTTGTTCGTTACCGTTATGTAAATGTGGAGCTCGTTTTTATCAACCATACTACTGTGGCCAAGGAAGTGAACGAGGATGATTTTTTTCATCGCGGCGAATCCGGGGGAACCATGATCAGCAGCGGTTACGAAAAAGCCCTGGAGATCATAGCGGAACGTTTCAGCCCCGCTATCTGGAATATTTATGCCTTTCATTGCAGCGATGGCGACAACTGGCCTGAAGACAATGACAAGGCCCTCCTGAAGGCCGGCGAACTTTGCGGTATATGTAATTTATTTGGCTATGGAGAGATAGTCTCTACCTGGACTCCGGGTGAAACCATGTCTGAAATCTTCGAAAAAGAAATAAAGGTGCGTAATTTCCTGTCGGTTAAAATGGGGAGCAAGGAAGATATCTGGCCGGCTTTTAAAAAACTTTTGACTATTGCAGAAAAGGAGGGCAGGGATGAGCCGCGAATATAGTCTGCAGGAATTAAAAAAATGGGATGAGCAGATCGAAGCTCTGGTAAAGGAGAATGGTCTTATCCCTTATCCCCAGGAGTTTGAAATCTGTGATTACGAAGAAATGATCAACTATGAGGCTTATCTGGGCATGCCGGCCCGCTATCCGCATTGGAGTTTCGGCAAAGCTTACGAGCGTAAAAAAACCTTCTATCGTTATAATCTCACCGGTCTGCCTTATGAGATGGTGATTAACACCAACCCCTGTCTGGCATATCTGATGAAAGATAATACCCTGCTTTTGCAAATCCTTACCATGGCTCATGTTTATGGACATAATGATTTTTTTCGCAATAACCGAATGTTTCGGGATGGAACCCGGGCTGATCTGGCGCTGGAGATGTTTAAGTCCCATGGTCAAAGAATACGAAGCTATGTTAGTGATCCCGGCATCGGCTATGTCAAGGTGGAACGTATCCTGGATGCGGCCCACGCTTTGCGGCTGCAGGTATATCGCCAGGTAGGGGAGAAACGTTTAAATGAAGCCGAAATAAAGGAGAGGCTCCTTAAAAAAGCGCTGCCACCCTCGCAGGAGCACCCCCTGCTCAACCCCCCCGCCAATATCCAGCCGCCTGATCTTAATGCTATTCCTCTGCAGCCGGAGGAAGATATTCTGTGGTTTTTGGCTCGCTATGCCCCCCTGAAGGAATGGGAAAAGGATATTTTGCAGATAGTGCGGGAGGAATCCTTTTACTTCCTGCCGCAGATTGAGACCAAGATAATGAATGAGGGCTGGGCCAGCTTTTGGCATTACCATTTGCTCAAACAGTTGGAACTGCCCCAGGGGCTGTATCTGGAATTTATGACTTGGCACAACCGGGTTATAAGGCCCCACGAGGGCAGTCTTAATCCTTACCAGATTGGGTTTGCTATTTTTAATGATCTGGCCGAAAAACATCGGGATAATCCCAACTTTATTTTTCAAGTGCGGGAACTGGAGCGCGATGCCTCCTTTATTCGCCGCTATTTGACAGAAGAATTATGTCGCCGGTTAAATCTATTTGAATATCGGAAGAACAACCGCGATTATCTGATAAGTGAGGTGGCTGATGAAAGCGGTTGGCAGCAAATCCGGGATACTTTGGCAAATCAGGTTGGGCTGGGGATGGTTCCTAACATAAGAGTAATCGAGGTAAAAAAGGGAGAAAATCTGCTCTGCTTGGAACATGAATGGGAAGGAAAAGAATTGCAAATCAAATACGCCCATGAAACGCTAAAATACATCGCCCAATTATGGGGGGGCAAAGTCCGTCTGAAAACCCAGGTACGCAATACCGGTCAAATCCTGGAAGCAGAGCCCTGAGTTGAAAGCGGTATCTTTACTGCCCTGCGGTTGATCATGGATTTATAGTTTAAGGTAGGAGTATAATAACAAGTAGAGAATACTATGCAGTATCAAGCACCGGGGGAAGGGGTATAAACTTTGCATAACGGGAACAGAGTAGAGATTGTGGTGGATGGTGTAACTGGAGTTGGAAAATCCAGCCTGGTAAAGATTATCTGTGAGGAGCTTCACTTAAAACCATTTAGTGAGATGTTTGAGGATGAAAACCGGCTTTTGCACAAATTTTTTTATGACCGTGAGAAATGGGCTTTCCCTATGCAGACGAACTTTCTAACCAACCGCTTTAAACAGTACCAGCAGGCTATGAAGGTGGGACAAGCCGTGATGGATCGCTCCATTTATTCAGATCGTATATTTGCCCGTATGTATCTGGAACATGGTTACTTAAGCCCTGAAGAATATGCGGTTTATAACAACCTTTTAAATACTATGCTGGAACATGTAAATCCACCGCGGTTGCTGGTTTATTTAAAAGTGCCCACCGATGAGGCCATCCGTCGAATCCACAAACGGGGTCGGCCTGATGAGATAGAAGTTGAAAGGGAATACTGGGATCTGCTCAATAAATACTATGAGGATAATTACAAAGATTTTAATCTGGCTAAATTATTAGTTTTGGAAGTGGAAAAACTTGATTATGTGCATATCCAGGAAGACCGTGAATATGTCATGGAAAAAATCAAAGATACCATACGCTCCCTGGAAAGAACCGAGTTGATCCTTTAAAATAAGGGTTAATCTCTGGCGGCATTTTAAACGTTTTTTAAAGTGATAAGATAATTTACGAAGACAGGTTAAGCCGTAAGGCCCCTGCTATTTTAAAGAAAGGTTGTTGTCGGTATGATCTTGGCCCTGGGAATATTTGCCGGGATTTTGCTTTTTCTATATTCGTTATATTTTATACGTATTATAAAGGGCAAGCCCCAGGACTTTGAAATAGAATTATTGAAATCCATGACCCAATGGATGGTGCAGCAGGGAAGATCCAGCAAGGGGCAACTATGGGCAATGTATTTTTTTTCCGTATTGCTGGAGCTGACCTATTTTATATTGGTTCTATTGGTCATAAAAAATCCCTTTATACAGTTTTTCACTGCCCTGCTGGCTGGGGTGGAAACGTTTCATCTTGCGTCAACGGCCGTCAGTTTTCGGCGTTTTTTTGCCGGGCAAACGATGATTTCCCAGCTTTTCAACTGGGGCATGGAGCGGATGAGTGCAATTCTGTTTTTTACCCACAGCCTGCTGGTTCTGGTTACCTTACTGTTCTTTTAATAAGTTAATAGACGCGGGTAACGCGGATTTCCGCGGATTCACGCGGTTTTAATAGACACAGATAACACAGATAAGACAGATTTACACAGCAACCTTAATTATGAACGAAGTTCATATCAGTAGTACCCGCAGGGTGCAACCTTAATTATGAACGAAGTTCATATCAGTAGTGCCCGCAGGGTGCAACCTTAATTATGAACGACGTTCATATCAGTAGCGGAAGCTTTAGCTTCCGTTGGGAAGCAAAGCTTCCCCGTCCGTATCGCAAACCATATAGTAAGAAATAGATTTCTAATAGACGCGGATCACGCGGATTTCCGCGGATTTACGCAGTTTTAATAGACCCAGATAACACAGATAAGACAGATTTACACAGCAACCTTAATTATGAACGAAGTTCATATCAGTAGTCCCCGCAGGGTGCAACCTTAATAGCGACCGTTAGGGAGCATCAGTAGTGCCCGCAGGGGGCAACCTTAATTATGAACGAAGTTCATATCAGTAGTGCCCGTAGGGTGCAACCTTAATAGCGACCGTTAGGGAGCATCAGTAGTGCCCGTAGGGTGCAACCTTAATTATGAACGAAGTTCATATCTGTAGCGGAAGCTTTAGCTTCCGTTGGGAAGCAAAGCTTCCCCGTCCGTATCGCAAACCATATAGTAAGAAAATAGATTTCTAATAGACGCGGATTAATTAGACACAGATTTAATCCGCGTCTATTTTAAGATTTGGCAAAGCATAACAGAGCCATAAAATGATTTTTTTAAATCTCATCATTTCCATTGGCTGTCGGGGTTGTCTTTTTTATGGTCTGGGAGGTTAGCATAGGAATGAACTGCTTTTTTACGTTCATGCCCAGAACTACGTAGTAGGACACACCGGCCTGGAGTTCGAATCTGCACCGACCAGATATGCTTTTTACCTCAATGTCGAAGTAGCGCTGCCATTCGCTGATTTCATACAGTCTTAAGACGATCCGCTCGGGATCGGGAATGGTATCGTGTTGTTGGGCTGTGCGCGCTAGTTTTTCCTGGCTTAAATTCCAATAGGCAAACCAGGTGTTGTTTTTATGACCGATGAATTTTATCGAATCTTGGGGAAGATAGAGCTCACTTTCTCCGTAGGAAGATAATTCCGCCGCTAATTCATAATTAAAGCGGGGAATCTTAGTGCGAATATTTTCCGTTTCCCTGATGGTGGACAGCACCCAGTACAACAATATAATGAGCAGTGATGACACAATAAGGATAAATAAAACGGGAGTCATTTTTCAACCTCCTTGTCGGGACACTAACTGAAAGTTTCTCAGCAGCCTTCATTTTAATTATTATGTCCGTTAGGGTCGATTCATAAGCAGATTATGTCTTGATTAAGAATTTTTGAATTCGCTCCCCCAGGTATGAATAAGGTATAATGATAGGCATTGAAGGGGGTTTACTAATGGTTGCCAAACCACGTTGGGGTTTCCTGGATATTATCATTGTCTATCTGGGCATTTTAGGTACAGGTATAATAGTATCCCTGCTGGGCAGCAACATACCTCAGATAGCTGCAGGATTTGGTCTGGGTGATATTGGTTTTTTCCTTTTTGCTTTCCTGCTTCAGTTCCTAGCTACCATTGGTTTGGTATATATTATGGCAGTAGTGGTGGCACAGGGCAGTTGGTCTGATTTAGGAATAAAAAGCACCCATCCCAATAACTACCTGGAATACGGCGTGCTAGGCGGAGTTTTATTAGTCATTCTGGTCGTTTTTTTGGGGGCGTTTATAAAACAGTTTCAACCGGAATTGCCGCCTCAGTATTATGAAGAAATGCTGCGATCAGCGGGTAATTTACCGGTTTTTATACCCGTTTTTTTAGCCGGGGTCGTCCTGGCACCGATCTCCGAAGAAATTTTTTATCGGGGTATGGTCTACCCGGTATTCAGAGAATATCTGGGCCCTTTTTGGGGAGCCATTGGAGCCGGTTTGATTTTCGGACTGGCGCATTGGGATTTATGGCGGGCTTTGCCTCTTTCCATCGGCGGTGCCGTATTGTGCTATATATATGAAAAGACCGGGAGCATTTGGGTTCCTGCCGTTGCTCATGGAATCTGGAACGGCACCATGGCTCTGGCCGTTTACTTGAGTATATTTAAGGGATTGGTATAAGGTTTTTTATAGATGCGGATTTACGCACTTTAAAAGAAATTAAACTAGGGAAGATTAGCCCCGCCAAATAAATTTTCACCTTTGCCGGTTAAAATTACTACATCCAGGTCATCATCTTTGCGCAAATCATCAAAAACCGGTCGAGATCATTGAGCAGTCCCCGGTTAACAAATTTAACCGGCGGCTGGTATATGTAGATACCGTAATATTATTATGTTCTCCGGTAACAAACACTTACAGCCCATTATCTCCCCTTTTTGTTAATCAAAAAACAGTATTAGAAGAAAAAAACGGATAAACAATATTTGTAATACTACTCCATGTCACTCATATTAAGTGACACAGAAGACCGTCCCCTCGGCTTGACAAAACATTAATAATAATGTCTTAATATGTTAAGGAGAGGTGAAAGAAAATGCCCATATACGAATACAAATGCGGTAATTGCGGACGATTTGAAAAACTACAAAAATTCAGCGATGCTGTGCTAACTGAGTGCCCCACTTGCAACGGGCCAGTACAGCGGTTGATAAGCAGAAACGTAGGGATTGTTTTTAAAGGTTCAGGTTTTTACCAGACTGATAAGGCTCATTTGCAAGACCGGGCACGAAGCCTAAATCAGGAAAGGCAGAAGGATAACGAGGCTCTGCTGGATGCTGATATAGGTTCTTTTGTAGAACAGTCCGATAATACTACCAGCAAAGTTTTGGAAGCTTAAAATCCCCAGCTGGGGATTTTTTATTTATTCCGGTTTATCCCAAAAGAGGATCTTAGCATGATCTGGCGAACTGAACAAATAAGATCAGCTCGCAGGGAGGGGCATATGGCAGTTATAAATATATTGGAAAAAATCGTCTGGGACAATCTGGGGGATGTTATAAAAAGAAAAGCTGGGGCCTGTGATTGTGACATATGTAGAGCGGATATGGCCGCCTACGCTCTTAACCATTTGAAGCCCAGATATGTGGCAACTTCAAAGGGCGAGACGTTTTCTAAAGCAGCATATCTGGATAACCAGCTGTATATGACTGTTATAGTTGCCCTGACCGAGGCGGTGGAGGTAGTCTCAGCCAAACCCCGCCACGAAGGAAAATAAGATGAAAGAAGTTACAATTTATACGGATGGAGCCTGTTCGGGTAACCCTGGTCCGGGAGGATGGGGCGCGGTATTGCTATATAAGGATGAGCGCAAGGAAATATACGGCAGCGAAAGCGACACCACCAACCAGCGTATGGAAATTAAAGCGGTTATTGAAGCCCTGCGGACTTTAAAGGTCAGCAATTGGGATATTGTAGTTTATTCGGATAGCGCATATGTGGTCAATGCCATTGAGCAGAATTGGTTAGAAAACTGGCAGAAGAATGGTTGGAAAAACAGCAAGAAAGAACCTGTAGCCAACCAGGACTTATGGCGGGAGCTTATCCCCCTGATGCGGAAAAACCGGGTACGTATGGTAAAAGTAAAAGGCCATGCCGGCAATACCTGGAACGAACGTTGTGACCAGCTGGCCCGCCTGGGGGTTAAAGAAAACCGGGAGGTGTAAAATATGTTCAGCCAAGAGATTAAATCGACCGTTCAACTCATCAAGAATTCGAACTATACTGTTGTGGTAAGCGGGGCTGGAATTAGCACTGAAGCAGGAATCCCTGATTTTAGAGGTCAAAATGGTATTTACCGGCAACTGGGTGAAGACCAGGTAATGCGTATTATAAATATTGATTTTTTTAATCGTTATCCGGAAGAATTTTACCAAAATTACCGTCAGTATTTTAATTTTCCTCAGGTTGAACCGAGTCCAGCCCATATGGCACTTGCAGACCTGGAAAAAAAAGGATACATTAAAGGCATCGTCACGCAAAACATAGATAATCTGCACCAGTTGGCAGGCAGCAGGAATGTAATTCCTATTCACGGCAATGCCCAGGAATTTATTTGTACTGCTTATCACTGCCGCCGGATTTATGATCTGGACTTCTACGCAAATAGTCGGGAAAACGTGCCCAAATGCGAGATCTGTGGGGCAGTTGTAAAACCTAACGTGGTTTTGTTTGGAGAGAATATCAACAACTATATGGGGGCTCGGGAAATGATCCTGGATGCCCGCCTGCTCATTGTGATTGGCTCATCCTTAACCGTTTATCCGCTGGCTGGTTTTGTATCTGAGTATTGCAATACGTCCAGGGATTTGGTGATTATTAATAAAGGCCCGACCCAACTGGATTATGCTGCTCGGGTAAAAATTGATCCTGGAACCGGCTCAACCGGTGAGGTGCTGGCAGAAATATGTCAACAACTAGGCTGAAGTAGAACCCGGAAAACTCAAAAGAATCAGGAATGCCTAGGGGAGGATATACGGTAATGCAGAGTATCGGTGATAAAATTAGCACCTTTCTGGTAAAGAGAAAACTGGCATCCTATGGTGACAATCTGCTGGCCAAAAATCCGGGAGAATTCTTTCTGGGCAGGGGTGCTGAAGTTCATGTGGGTAATAATGTCCTTCTGGAGCGCAAGGTGCGTTTCTCCTTGGGGGACAATGCCCGCGTCTATGTGGGTGACAATACATATTTAAGCGATTTTGCCAATGTATTGGCTTTGAAGGAAATTCACATCGGCAAGGATTGTGCAATTTCCTGGCATGTGCTTTTTATGGATACTTCTTCCCATCCCTTCGGGATAACAGGGGAAATTCCTACTACCAAGATTGCTCCCATCCGGGTGGAAGATCATGTCTGGATCGGTTGCCGGGCAGTTATTTTAAAAGGAGTTACCATAGGCGAAGGGGCCATCGTTGCCAATAATGCCGTGGTAACCAGGGATGTCCCGCCAGGTACTCTGGTAGGCGGTAATCCAGCTCGGGTGATTAAAAAGGATGTTATCTGGGAATGAACAAGATCAAGGTATATCAATCCGAGGAAAATGGCAAAATAGTTCTGGGGGTAGACATACAGGATCCACATGCTAACCTGCAGGATTTGTTGGATGTTTGGCAACCGCTGTGTGATGATACCCTGATTCGCAAGGAATATGCGTTGGGGTTTCACGATGTTTGCAAGGGCTGTCAGGTGAATTGCTGCCAGACGGCCTATGTGATCCCCGATATAATAGCATTTAAAAAGATAGCCCGGGAATTGCATCTGGATCAGGCTACGTTTATTGAAAAGTATTTTCAACCGGAAAAAGTTACCGCTGGGTTACTGCGCTTACATCCTAACCATTGTGTTTTTCTGAAGGGGAAAATCTGCAGTATATATGCTGTGCGATCTCTCCTCTGTCGTTTTTATATCTGTACACCGCTGGCCGGCGCAACCGAAGAGTTAATCTATAAAATCAGTTGGACTGGAGCGGCTGCCACCCAGATATATGCCGAAAGCCAGGGGCTGTTGCCCTCAGGTAAGGACGGGCCTTTAACCAGTTTTGACCAACTCTTGGTTAACCTGCTCAAAGAATATCAGGGAACCAAGATGGTGGAAGCTTTTCTGCAAGCGAATGATTACAAAGATGTCCCTCTGGAAATGTTTTTACCTTAAAATCTAGGAGATGTAATGATAATTTTAAACGTAAATACCGATGACCCCATCCGGGTGATTAGAAAATATGAAACCAAGCCAGCTCACCTGCTCGCCATAACTTGCCCTCCCCAAGGAAAAAAATACCATCTGATTTACAGCCTGGAACCAACCCTTAGTCCCCAAAGGTAACCTAATCGGCACAAGGAGACGCTTTTTGTGTGTCCTTGTGCCTATTTACTTATAAAGTTTTTTTTTAGCAGGATTTATCGAAATAATAAGGAATTACTCCTTTGTTATACTTATTTATTCAAAAAGGAGGGTACTGGTTTTGAAAATGAGAGGAAAAAGGAAGTTAGCACTAATTTTATGTGTGTTGATGCTGACAACCTTGGTTGCGGGTTGTGGCGGAGATAAAAAATCCGACACCATAAAGCTGGGTTTTTTGGGAGCTAAGACTGGTGAAGTAGCTAACTACGGGATTCCGGCTGAAAAAGGCATGCAATTGGCGATTGAGGAAATCAATCAGTCCGGAGGCGTTTTAGGGAAAAAGCTGGTAGGAATATATGATGACAATAAGGGAGACAGCAGTGAAATAGCAAATATTGCCACTAAATATGCAACCCAAGATAAAGTGGCAGCGATGGTGGGGGATCCCTGTACCGGTTTAACCAAAGTGGCCGCCAAAATAGCTCAGACGAATCAAGTCGTTTTGTTTTCCGGTGGTGCAACCGGAACCGGCGTGGTTGAAATAGGAGATTATGTTTTCCGTAATACCCTCTTAGATCAATTTGCGGTTCCAGTGGTCGTGGATTGGATGATTAACCAGCAGGGTTGGAAAAACATTGCTGTTATTACTTCTTTAAACAATGGGTACAGCACTGCCTTGACACCGGTGTTCAAAGATGCCATCAAAAAGCAAGGCGGCAAGATTGTTCTGGAAGAGAGCATCAACGACAAAGAAACCAATTTCACCGCCCAGGTTACCAAATTAAAAAATGCGCATGCCGATGTATTGGTTTTCACAGGTTATTATACGGAAGCCGCCCTGATAATGACTGAGATTCAAAAAAAGGGTCTTGATATTAATCTAATCGGTGGAGATGGTCTGTACGGCTCTGATCTGGCCAAGTTGGGGAAAAAGGCGGTTGAAGAAAAGGTTATATTCTACTGCGGATTTTCCAGTGACAAGCCCAGTCCGGAATCAGCCAAATTCGTTGCAGCTTATAAGGAAAAATACAATGAAGAGCCCGATATGTTTTCAGCTCAATACTATGATGCAGTTATGATTCTTGCTAAAGCGATGCAAGATGCAAATAGCGCTGATCCCAAGGTATTTAAGAATGAATTAGCCAAATTAAAAGATTATCCGGGGGTCTCCGGTATAACCTCCTTCAGGGAGGATCGGGAGCCTTTAAAGAGCACCGTTTTCCTGCAGACGGTCAAGGATGGTAAATGGGCTCTGGTAGATAGGATTCCGATTAAATACTAGTATATCCCGATATTTAAGCGGCCCGATCAGAATTGATCGGGCTGTTTTTAGTTAATAGATGCGGATAACGCGGATTTACACGGTTTTTTTAATAATATTCAACCATCGTAGCGCAAGCTTTAGCTCCCGCGGGGGAAGCTAAAGCCTCCCCTACAGAATGACTTTTGGGTGAAAAGGGAACATTCCCCCTCACGCCTCACCCCTAACTTTTTAAGCCTCCAGCCAGGGGGTTAATTTGACGTTAATTCGATATTTTATTACTAAGGGACAAGTAAAATCCCTACGGCAGTTTAATAGATGATATAATATTTATGTTTAAATTTAATATTAACTAGGGAGGAAGCTTATGTTCCTGGAACAGGTGCTCAACGGTCTTACCCTGGGAAGTACTTATGCACTTATTGCCCTGGGGTATACCATGGTTTATGGAATCGTGCAGCTCATTAATTTTGCCCACGGGGAAATATATATGTTTGGGGCTTTTATTGGTCTTTTTCTGGTAACCGCCCTGGGATTAAACATTTTTGCAGCCCTGCTGGGGGCTATGATCTTCTGTATGCTGCTGGGAATGTTGGTGGAACGAATTGCCTACCGTCCTTTGCGCGGCAAATCTTCCCGCTTGTCAGCCTTGATAAGCGCCATTGGGGTATCTATCTTTTTATCTACGCTAATGGCCTTGATAAGAGGCCCTAATACCACCCGCTATCCAGAAATGATAGCCCAAAACACCTTCTACCTCGGCTCAGTTGAGGTTTCCGCCCTGCAAATAATTATCCTGGTGGTTTCTGCTTTATTGATGATTGGACTGCAGTTATTGATACAAAAAACCCGTATAGGCAAAGCCATGCGGGCCTGTTCTCAGGACATCGATGCTTCTTCCCTGATGGGTATCAATGTAAATAGGGTAATATCCTTTACCTTTGCCATTGGCTCCGCCCTGGCTGCAGCCGGTGGAGTAATGGTAGGGATTTATTATAATGCCGTCTGGCCTTATATGGGTACCATGGCCGGGCTAAAGGCATTCGCCGCAGCGGTTTTGGGTGGAATCGGTTCCGTGCCGGGCGCCATGGTGGGAGGCTTGACCCTGGGGATTTTGGAAATTATGGGGGTCGCCTACCTTTCTTCTTCATATAAGGATGCGATCGCTTTTGCGATTCTGATCCTGGTGCTGATTATTAGGCCGCAGGGTTTGATGGGTCAAAAGATATCAAAAAAGGTGTAGGTGAACTGGATTGGATGCATTTTTAACGCAGTATGTGGATGCTTATTATCTGCGCATTATGGTTTTCATAGGAATCAATATCATCCTGACCCTGGGCTTGAATCTAATCACCGGAGTAACAGGCCAGTTGTCCATGGGGCATGCTGGTTTTATGAGTTTGGGTGCGTATACCTCGGCTATTTTATCGGTACATTATGCGGTGCCTTTCTTTGTTGCGCTCCTGGCAGGAGCTTTGGTTGCGGCTTTGTTTGGTTTTCTTTTAGGGATTCCGACCCTGCGCTTGGAGGGGGATTACCTGGCTGTGGTTACTATTGGATTTGCTGAAATCATCCGGGTGTTTTTCTTGAATTTTGAACCGGGCGGAAAAGCCGTGGGGTTCTCAGGTATTCCGCAGAGTACTACCTTCACCGGGGTATGGATTGTAGTTATTATAGTAATATATTTAAATTACAAATTACTAAATTCGCGAGCTGGGCGATCTTTGTATGCTATAAGGGAGAATGAAATTGCCGCTGAGGCCTGTGGAGTAAATACTACCCGCATGAAAGTACTGGCTTTCACTATGGGCGCATTTCTGGGCGGGCTGGGCGGAGGATTTTTCGCCCATTATATGTATTTTATTGAACCAGGTAATTTCGGTTTTATGAAATCTATTGAGCTTTTAAATATGGTGGTATTGGGAGGAATGGGCAGTATCCCCGGTGTGATCCTGGGAACCGTTATCCTTACCATAGCACCGGAAATGCTGCGCATCGTGCAGGACTACCGGATGCTTTTCTACGGAGCCTTGCTGGTTATTTTAATGATATTCAGACCGAACGGCCTGTTGGGTGATGTACGGATTTACGATATTAAAAAGCGCCTGTTCAGAAAAGAGGTGTAGATATGGCCATACTGGAATTGAAAAATATCAGCCAGGAATTCGGAGGCTTGCGGGCGCTGGATTCTGTTAACCTGCAGGTGCAAGAGCAGGATATATTCGGTATTATTGGTCCTAACGGAGCCGGCAAGACTACTTTGTTTAATATTATTACCGGGATCTATGTACCCACTGAAGGAAATTTGGTTTTTAAAGGTCAGCAACTTAATAAACTGCCGGCCTATAAGATTGCCCGCCTGGGCATCGGCAGAACCTTTCAGAATATCAGGCTTTTTAATAAATTATCGGTATTGGATAATGTGCGGGTTGGCAGTCACGGGGTTACCCGCAGCACATTTATTGAAGGTATGCTGGGTTTACCGGCAACCCGCCGCGAGGAAAGGCAGGTTTTTGCTGATGCGCGTCAACTACTGGAACTGGTCGGTTTGGATCACAAGGAAATGGAGTACGCGGAAAATCTTTCCTACGGTGAGCAGCGGCGTCTGGAAATTGCACGAGCCATGGCCCTTAAACCTGCTTTGCTGCTTTTGGATGAGCCGGCGGCCGGAATGAATGCCGGAGAAAAAGAAGATCTAATGAAGCTAATCCGGCTGATTCGCGATGAAAACAAATTAACCATCATCCTGGTGGAACATGATATGAACCTGGTAATGAATATCTGTGAAAGGATTGCCGTTTTTGATTATGGAAAAAAGATTGCCGAGGGTACTCCCAACGAGATCAAGAACAATGAACGGGTGATTGAATCCTACCTGGGGGTAGGTGTATGAATCGTGCCCCAGTCTATTCTTTGCTGGCTTTCTCCGTTCTTTGCATGGCGACATCCTCCATTATTATACGTTTTTCTTCGGCTTCGCCCATGGTTATTGCGTTTTACCGGGTGACATTTACCGCGCTTCTGGCTGCTGTCCTGGGGAACTTTGCAATGATCAGGGAATTAAAAAATATACAGAAAAAGGACTATCTTTTTATTGGAGGAGCCGGTATTTTCCTGGCCCTGCATTTCTCCTTTTGGATTACCTCCCTAGGTTATACGAGCATATCCAGTTCAGTTCTTTTTACCAATCTGCAGGTTATTTTCGTCTTAATCTTTTCTATTCTGTTCTTGCACGAAAAGATCAACGCCTGGATTGGGGGGGGGATTTTTACCGCCTTAATCGGATGCACCCTAATTGCTAAGGGAGATCTGGTCAACGGAAAGTTGCTGGGTGATATGTTGGCCCTGGCCAGTGGTTTGTTTGTTGCCATTTATTTTATTATTGGCCGCCAAGTTCGTTCCCGGGTAGGAACCTGGACGTATACGTCACTGGTGTCCCTGACGGCCGCAATAATTTTGCTGTTGGCTTCGATACTCATGGGATTGAATCTGACTGAATACCCCAGCCGGGATTGGCTGTTGTTCTTTTTACTGGCTTTAGGGCCTGGTATTGCCGGGCATGGAATATTAAACTGGGCCTTGAAGTACGTAAAGGCTCCCGTTGTGGCAATTTCTATTTTAGGTGAATCGGTCGGAGCCAGTATCATGGCCTGGCTAATTTTTAACGAATACTTGCAATGGTATCAGATTATCGGTGGTATTTTAATTCTTTGCGGCATTTATTTGGCGGCTGCCAACGAAAACAAGATTACGTCTGAGAATAATAAACTGGTGGTTTAAATAAACCCAGACGCACAGGGGGACGGTAGCCGTCCTCTTGTGCGTCTGGTGTTATTTATACAGTTTGGTCCAATTGGAGGTGGGGTAGTAATGTTCTACGATTTGGCGCGCTGTTTTGCCTTCCTTGGCCATGGCGTATGCACCCCATTGTTCCATGCCGGCCCCATGTCCCCAGCCGCTACCTTTAAATATGATGTTATCGCCCTGGGCTTTAACGCTGCTTAGGCCTGTTGAATAAAGACGGTCAAATCCGACCCGTTGACGTAAATCAACCCCAGCGATGGAAGCAGTCCCCGCCGTGATGGCCAATGCCCTGCCGGAGGGACCTTTTTTACTAATTCTAATGTCATCTAAAGACCCCGCTTTGGGCCCCATGATACTTTTTATCTCGGAACGAGGTATTTTTACCGTCCAATTCCGGTATTTATCGGGAGCGTATTTTATGCCTTTAGTAGTAACAGGCTTAATATAGGTTCCGACTTTGTTTTTTAGCTTTGGAAAACTCTCATTGATGTCGGCAGTTTTGCCGTTAGATACAGAATGAAATTCCCCATACACAAATTTGCCATTATAGGTCAGAATTTCTCCCCGAGTGGCATCTACGGCTTGGGAGATTTTATCAGTAACCTTTTTTTCGTCATAAGCCTGAAATTCAGTATGGTTATCACTGGCATCTGTCCCGTGCTTGGCCCGGCTGCCTGATTCATAATTTATTAAAGCCAGGGTCATGGTTCGGGCGACAATGGCCTGAGCTTTTAAGGCTTCCATGGGGAATTTGGGCCCTATTTCAGCGGCTACGACTCCTTTTATATAATCTTCCATTTTAATCTGCTGTTTTTCCCCGGTTGCACTGCGATAAAG
Source organism: Syntrophomonas zehnderi OL-4 (assembly GCF_000983115.1). Classification (GTDB taxonomy): domain Bacteria; phylum Bacillota; class Syntrophomonadia; order Syntrophomonadales; family Syntrophomonadaceae; genus Syntrophomonas_B; species Syntrophomonas_B zehnderi. The sequence continues at coordinate 41,818 of NZ_CGIH01000032.1, read as the reverse complement.
AGAAATAGTGGGTTCCGATTTTATCTTTTTTACTTCCGGGGCAAGTGCCGCCGGTTTTTTTTTCGGGCTAGGTTGGTCGGAGGTTTTTTGGCACCCGCTTAAGCTCAAGACAGGCAAAAATAGCAATAACATCAATAATAAAACAAGCGGTTTTTTAATTGCTCTAATCAAAATGCCATCTCCTTTGATCGTTTATGAGTTTTACATAGTTTTCGTTAAGTTTTACATAGTTTTCGCCTCGAACTAAATTGTTATAGCTGGCAATCTTAGGTATAATTATTTAGTACATTAGTTACCATTAAACCAAATATTGATGAGTGTTTAGGAAGTGAATCGTTTGGAAATCGTCCTGGTAGAACCTGAAATACCGCAAAATACCGGCAATATAGCCCGCACCTGTGCTTTGACCGGGACGCGTTTACATCTGATTAAGCCACTAGGCTTTTCTTTGGCCGACCGCTACATGAAAAGGGCCGGTCTGGATTATTGGCAGCAAGTGGAGGTTAGCATCTGGGAGAATTTTAATGAATTTGCTGATGCTTATAGCAACCATAACCTGTACCTTGCCAGTACGAAGGCTTCGCGCAGCTATGAGCAAGTACAGTATGAAACGGATGATGTTTTAGTGTTTGGATCTGAAACCCGGGGATTAAGCCCGCAAATACTGGATAGCTACCGTCAAAACATGATCCGTATTCCTATGATTGATTTAGGGCGTTCGCTTAACTTGGCTAATAGTGCTGCCATTATTCTCTATGAAGCTTTGCGGCAGAATAATTTTGCCGGTTTGCGTTAACAGTTTATCATTATCATAATGTGTATAAATTGTATAAAAGGTGGGGAGCAGCATGATGATTCATGGACCTCGGGTCAGCTTGCTTGATATGGTGGCTAGTTTTTCTGAAGCCCTGGATTTAATTAGCCCGGTAGTAGCTAATCATCACAAACAGGTTGCCTATATTGCTTTCAGTATAGCCCAGGAACTAAATCTGCCAACTCAAGAAACGATGGAGATTGCCCTAGCGGCTGGCCTGCATGATATTGGTGCTTTGTCCCTGCAGGAGAGATTGGATACTCTTAAATTTGAAGATCACCATGTCCAAAAACATGCCGAAATAGGATATTTGTTTTTACGAGAATTTGCCCCTCTGGCAAATGTCGCGATGTTGATAAGGTATCATCACAAACCATGGAATAAGGGCAGTGGGCTGCTTGACCGCGGGGTGGCAGTGCCCTATGGAAGTCATATTATCCATCTGGCTGACCGGATTGCGGTATTGATTAAGAAAGATATTGATATTTTGAGCCAGAGTGCAGATATTGTAAAAACGATCCGAAGCTATTCCGGAACCATGTTTAATCCCGAACAGGTAGAAGCCTTCATTCATTTGGCAAATTACGAATATTTCTGGCTCGATATTGTTTCTCCTTCCTTAAATGTGGTCATCACGCGCCGTTTGGAAAACCAGAGCATGGAGATGGATGTTAAAGAGATGGATATGATTGCGCAGTTTTTTGCTCGGATGATTGACTTGCGCAGCCCTCTTAATGCGCATCATTCCCGAGGTGTAGCTATAACTGCCGAGTATATTGCCAAACAGGCAGGTTTTTCCCAGCTGGAATGCCAAATGATGCGTATTGCCGGATATTTACATGACCTGGGCAAACTGGCCATCCCTCCCTCAATTTTGGAAAAGCCCGGTTCGCTGACGAAGGTGGAATATGATATTATTAAAAGCCATGCCTATTACACCTACCGGATATTGGGTAATATTAGGCAGGCGGATATTATTAATGTCTGGGCTGCCTTGCATCATGAGCGTCTGGACGGTTCCGGCTATCCCTTCCATATGAAAGAAAGAGCTCTTCCTTTGGGCTCCCAGATTATGGCTGTAGCTGATATCTTAACGGCGATATGTGAAGTGCGGCCCTATCGTCAGGGGATGGATCGGGAAAGTGCTCTTAAGGTTATGGACGGGCACGTGAAAGATAAAAAAATCAATGGTGACCTGGTTGGAATTCTGCATAAAAATTTTGATGAAATCGATAATCTGCGCTCGCGGGTGCAGAGTAAGAATGGTCTGGTCAATGAAAGGATAGAAGATATGCTGGCCGCAACAAAGGATCGAGTGTAAATATAGGTATTTTGTTAATGACCCGGCCGTTAATAGTAAAAAAAAACCCGCAAGGGTTTTTTTTTAGTGGTGATTAAACTGTTTGGTGGATTTATCAGGCAGTTTATTCATCAGCCGGCTCGGGTGCTTCCACCGGGCATACATCGGCGCAGGCACCACAGTCGGTACAAAGATCCGGATTGATCACATACTTGTCCTCACCTTCAGTGATGGCTTCTACAGGGCATTCATCTGCACATACGCCACAGCTTATACATTCATCGTTAATCGTATAGCTCATTGAATTCGCCTCCTTTGCTACAGTCAATTAATAGCATTATAAAGAACGCATTTTTTTTTGTCAATTTACTAATTTTAATATTAATGAGCTTTAAGAAAAGCGAATTTTTAAGCAATTTCAGCTAAGATAATCCTTCTTTTTTTACTTAAAATGCTTAAGGCAATTGCAAGAAAAAAACATATTAATCGTAAGTCATGATGAAAAAAGTAAGGGTCTTCCATCCCCTGGTTTTTAATATTATGGTATGATACTATACAGCAAAACGGCATACGAGAATGGGAGAAAGATATAATGCGTTTTATAGTAATGGCTAATGGAAAATATGGTGATCTTTCATTCTATAATCAATATTTGACCGGCCAAGAAACCATTTTATGTGCTGATGGAGGGGCCAACCATGCCTATAAAATGGGTGTGGTTCCCCAAATAATAATAGGAGATATGGATTCCATTTTTCCTGAGGTGAAAGAGTATTTTGTCAAAAGAAAGGTGACCTTTAAAAAGTTTCCCCGCCGCAAAGACTTTACCGATACGCAATTGGTTTTAACCAAGGCGGCCGAAATGGGTGCGAGTGAAATTATTTTGTTGGGTACCTTGGGGAGAAGATTGGATCATACTTTATCCAACCTCTATGGGGGTATAGAAATGGCGCAGCGGGGAATCAAGATTAGCCACCTGTCGCCGCGTTTAGCTGTTTACCTGGTGAGTAAAGAATTAGAAATCATTGGTCAGGCAGGCGACCTGGTCTCGGTTTTATCCCTTACGGAACAGGCCCATGGGGTTACGGTTCAGGGGTTTGATTATCCGTTGGATCAAGTTGTGCTGGAACAAAAGGTTCCTTATGCCATATCCAACGTACTGTCGGGTAACCGTGGGATGATCAGTGTAGATGAAGGAATTTTGGCGGTATTTCACTATTTTCAGGAAGGCGGAAATTAGCAGGGTCGGTTTCCATATTTTCAGTGTTCAAACCGATCCCGTCTGCCGGGAGACGATAGTTTGAGGATATTAATTCGTAGGGGAGAAGTAATGTGGACTTGAGTTTATTGTCCGGGGTGTTTGCTAGCCCCTGGGATATATTTCGCAATCTGCTCGATATCTTTATTGTAGCCTATGTCATATATCGTCTGCTGGGACTTATTCAGGGAACCCGGGCAGTTCAGCTGCTCAAGGGCTTGATGATCCTGTTGGTGTTTTCGGTTGCGGCCAGCTATATGCAGTTGGATATGCTTAATTGGCTGCTGGAGAAATTATGGATTTTCTTTGCTATTGCCCTGCCCATAGTTTTTCAGCCTGAATTGAGAAGGCTCCTGGAACAACTGGGTAAGGGTAGTTTCTTTAAGTCCAGCAGTACAGATGTTGATCCCCAGGATTACCAGGTGATTATAAAAGAAATAACTGACGCGGTCGGGATATTGTCGCGCAATCGGGTGGGGGCTTTAATTGTTATTGCTCGTGAAACCGGGATAGAAGAATATCTGGAAAGCGGGATAACAGTAGATTCCCTGGTTTCATCAGGTTTGCTTATTAATACATTTGTGCCCAATACTCCCTTGCATGATGGCGCCTTAGTTATAAGGGACGGGCGTATTTACAAAGCGGCTTGTGTTCTGCCTTTGAGTAATGACCCCCAATTACCGCCACAGTTGGGCACCAGGCATCGTGCCGGCCTGGGAATAACTGAAGTTTCAGATGCGCTGGCCATAATAGTATCCGAGGAAACCGGATCTGTATCCCTGGGGCGGGATAGAAAACTGATCCGCTATCTTGATGCGCAGAGTTTGAGGGAGTTGTTGGAAAAGGAGCTTATTAACGATGATGTTAAGCCTACCTTATGGAGGAGGTGGTCCCGGGGATGAGAGACTCTAGAAGCAGGAAGAAATCCATCGGACTTAAAGCCTTATCTTTGTTGATGGCCTGTATGCTTTGGTTCTATGTTGTTAATCAAGGTGGTCTAGCCAGCGGCAAAAACATTGTGGAGGCTGAGCTGCAATATTATAATATACCCTCTGGTTTGACCGTGGTCGGCCCTCAGACCGTATCTGTAAAACTATGGGGAGTATTTCGCGAAACAGGTGAGATTGTAGCCTATGTCGATTTAGCTGGGATGGAAAAAGGCAAGCATACGCTTCCTGTCAAGGTTCAGCCGGTTAAAGGAGCTATGCTGACAACGGTGCAGCCTGACAAGGTGGAAGTTGAATTAGAGGAATTAAGAGAACACCTAATGCCCATTAAAGTTGAAGTAATACAGAATCCCTCCGCGGGTTTTGAACTGCGGGAAGTAAATATATCACCTGACAAATGTATGGTAATAGGAGACCCGTCCGTCGTAAACCGGATAGCCGTAATTACTGCGCCGGTTAGCCTGGGGGATAGTAAGGGAATCAGTGCATATACAGTCGCGCTGGAAGCAAGGGATGCTCAGGGCAATAAGATCAGCCAGGGATTTTCCTTGCTGCCTGAAAAAGTGAAAGCTTATGTAGTGGTGGAACCAACCCAGAAGCAGATAAATGTGCCGATAAAACCACAGATTAAAGGCAAGCCCGCTGAAGGATATCGAGTGGGAGAAATCACCGTTGATCCGGCCATGATCAGCCTGATGGGTGAAAAAATAAGAATAGATATAATAACGGAAGTATTGACCCGGGAAATTGATATTAGCGATAAGAAAGAGAGTTTTGTCCAGGCAGTTGATATTATCGTCCCGGAAGGGGTGACAGCCACACCAATGCAGGTAAATGTAAAAGTTACTATTGAGAAAGTGAATGATAAGGTCATTCAGGAATGAAGCCCCGGGTGCGTTGATAAATAAAAAAATGCTATACTCGGCTTAGATCTGTGCAGATTCCAGGTTAATAGGGGAATTTTGGGGATCTTCTTACGGCTATAAATGTTAACCATCTGTTACTAAAAAGCATAATAATAAATAATAGCTATTTAACAAACTAAATGGGGAAGTAGAAGATAAACCTGACCACTCAACCCCTGATGCGGAATAAAGTGGCGCTGTTTACATTATAATTCCGGCTGTTTAACTAGAACTTGAATGTTAAAATAATTGACAACAGCAAAGTTTGGCGATTTTTAGATTAGTTGCAATATGCATCTGCAGGTTATAAAATCCAGCAAATATAATAAGTCTAATTCATATTTTGGAGGTAATGATCGTGGGAACATTGTTCGGTACTGATGGAGTAAGAGGGATAGCCAACCTGGAGCTTACGCCGGAGATGGCTTTCGACCTAGGCAGAGCCGGCAGTTATGTGCTGAGCCAACACAATAGCTGCACCCGGCCGCGTATAATGGTTGGCAAGGATACCCGGGTATCAGGTGATATGTTGGAAGCCGCATTGATCGCCGGCATATGTTCAACCGGTTCAGATGTCCTAACTTTGGGTGTGATACCAACTCCGGCGGTGGCCTACCTGACCAGGCAATACGAAGCTTCTTGCGGGATCGTTATTTCGGCTTCCCACAACCCGGTTGAAGATAATGGTATCAAATTCTTTGGCCCCAACGGCTATAAGCTGCCCGATGAGATCGAAGCCGAAATTGAACAGCTGGTTCTGGAGGGAACGAGTAATCTGATTCGTCCCCAGGGCCAGGAAGTAGGAAGAGTATATGATGTAGCTGAAGCCCTGAATCGCTATCTGGATTTTTTATGTTCCTGCTACAGTGAAAAAACTAAGTTAGATGATTTATGTATTGTAATAGATTGTGCCAATGGCGCAGCCTATCAGGCCGCCGGCCTGATGTGGGAGAGACTAGGAGCCCGGGTTATTGAGATCAATGCCCAGCCCAATGGGATCAATATTAATGATCGCTGTGGCTCGACCTATACCGAAGGTTTAAAAAAAGCTGTTTTGCAGCATAAAGCCGATCTGGGTATAGCTTATGACGGGGATGCTGATCGCTGCATTGCCGTTGACGAACGGGGCAATGAACTAGATGGGGATTACATCATGGTTATATGTGGTCTGGATATGGTGCGCCGCTCCAAGTTAAAACCGGCTCGTGTAGCCGCAACTGTAATGAGCAATATCGGTCTTGATATTGCCCTGAGGCGGGAAGGAATAGAGGTTGACAGCTGTGCGGTAGGGGATCGCTATGTGTTGGAAAAAATGCAGGAAACCGGCGCTCTCCTGGGGGGGGAACAGTCCGGGCACATTATTTTCCTTAATCATGCTACTACTGGCGATGGACTGCTGACTTCACTAAAACTGGCCGAAGTAATAAAAAGAACCGGCTTGCCTTTGTCGGAACTGGCCGCCGAAATGGAAAAGCAACCCCAGTTGCTGGTTAACGTTCGGCTGGAGGATAAGGATACTATCCTTAATCATAAACTGGTTACCGCTGCCTTAATCCAGGCTGAAAAAAGACTGGGTGAATTCGGCAAATTGGTAGTCAGACCTTCGGGAACCGAGCCGATGGTAAGAATCATGGCCCAGGGTCCTGAACAATACCTGTTGGAGGAGGTGATAAGAGATATCAGTGATGCTATAAAGGCAGCCCAGGAAAGTAATAGTTAACAGACACGGATAACACTGCGGAAGCTTCGGCTCCGGCGGCGGCTGCCAGGGAATCAATATTACGGAAAGGCTTCAACAATTGTTTAGCTAATAAACAATAATTAAGAAAAAGTAAATTTAACAACCCAGGGATACCCTCGAATGGCAATTTAAGGATTATAAAGCTAAAAATACCGAAATTCGAAAGTACAGAGACTTATTACCCGGTTTTTACTTTCTGACTCAGTTTTAAGCGCCTGACCCGGTATTAGATTAGATTATGCGTCATAATGCCGGGTGACGAGGAGGGGGTTTATCGAATCTCGGCGGATGCCCCCCGGTTGCCACAATCGTAAATATGGTTACAAAACGTATAGCAATATACCAACAAAAAGCCATATGCGTGGAACCCACTGAGGGACTTTCCTGCTTGCTTCAGTGGGTGTGGATTTGTTTGTCAATGGCACCGATTTAATAGGTGCTGCGCTTTAATTAACAAGCGGAGGTTATTATATGTGTGGAATTATGGGTTATATCGGTGACGGGCCAGCCGTGCCGGTTATTATAAACGGATTGAGCAAACTTGAATATCGGGGATATGATTCCGCTGGTTTAGCAGTCTATCAAGAGCACAGCTTGCAAATTAGCAAAAAAAAAGGACGTTTAAATGAGTTGGTAGAGGCCATGGGTGATTATCCTCCCACCGGTCTGGCTATTGGGCATACCCGCTGGGCCACCCACGGCATACCCAGTGACATGAATGCACATCCCCATATCGATTGCAGCGGCAGAATAGCCCTGGTGCACAACGGTATTATTGAAAACTACGCCGGTTTACGCAAGGAATTAATGCTCAAAGGCCATGACTTTGTTTCTGAAACCGACACCGAGGTAATCGCTCATCTGATTGAGGAGTACTATCAGGAATCATTGGAAGAAGCTGTGCGGGAATCACTTAAACACTTGCAGGGTTCTTTTGCCATCGCCGTAATCAGTGCCGAAGAACCTGACAAAATAATTGCTGCCAAAAAAGACAGTCCCATGGTAGTTGGCCTGGGCGAAAACGAAAACTATCTGGCTTCCGATATTCCCGCAATCCTAGGCAAGACCAATCGGGTTTATATTATTGAGGATCGGGAATTCGTAGTTTTGCAGAAGGATATGGTCAGCATAACTGATTTTGACGGGCGACCCATTAAAAAGGAACTATTCCCCATCAATTGGGATCCAATTGCAGCTGAAAAGAATGGGTATGATCACTTTATGCTTAAAGAAATACACGAACAACCCGCAGCCTTACGGGAGACCCTGCGCGGAAACATTAAGGATCAGGTGGCAGACCTGGCTCATTTCAACATCGATGATATTTTCGCGGATGTGAAAAAAATCTACATTGTAGCCTGCGGAACAGCTTATCATGCGGGTCTGGTCGGAAGGTGGGCCATAGAAAAACTGGCCCGTATTCCGGTGGAAACCGAAATTGCTTCCGAATTTCGCTACCGAGATGTTCTCTGGCATCCCCAGTCATTAATGATTGTTATCAGCCAGTCAGGTGAAACGGCTGATACCATGGCGGTATTAAGAGAAGCCAAACGCAACGGAATCAGGGTTTTAGCTGTAACCAATGTGGTTGGCAGTGCGGTATCCCGGGAAGCTGATCGGGTAATTTATACCCACGCCGGACCTGAAATTGCCGTGGCCTCAACAAAAGCTTATTCAACCCAACTTTTGATTATGTATCTTCTGGCCCTGCACCTGGCCCGGGTTAGAGGAACCATGCCCTTAAATGAGCTGAAAGAGCTAACCGGAGAGCTTGCCAGGATCGATGGTCTGGCAGAAAAGGTTTTTGAGCAGCAGAATAGAATAAAAGAAATGGCTGCCAGACATAAAGACGTGCAAAACACCTTCTTCCTAGGCCGAGGTTTTGACTATGCCGTAGCTATGGAAGGTGCCTTAAAACTTAAAGAAATTTCATATATTCATGCCGAAGCGTATGCAGCCGGCGAATTAAAACATGGTCCCCTGGCCCTGATATATGAAGGGGTGCCGGTTTTAGCCCTCATCACCCAGGATCATCTGGTGGAAAAAACCATGTCAAACATTAGAGAGGTCAAGGCCCGAGGTGCAATAGTAATTGCTATCTGCAAAGCTAATCTGCAGGAATCCTGTCAGGAATGCGACGAGCAGATCATTCTGCCCGATGTCAACCCCATCCTGGCTCCCATCGTAGGGGTCATCCCCTTGCAGATCTTTGCCTATTACATGGCGATTTTCCGAGGAGCGGATGTAGATAAACCCAGAAACCTTGCCAAGAGCGTAACAGTAGAATAAGGAAGCAGCCTGATGTTCTTTCTGCTTCCCCGGTAAATTCTGTTTATAATTATATTAAAAACACGGTTATTATTTTGCCCGCAGAGCTGTATAGGGGTTAGCTCTGCGGGTCTTTTTATGATGTCGTTTTTAACCATATAAAAGCGGACGTAAAGCGACTACTTAAGGGGGCAGAAACTGGCCCTGCAGTTAATATGAGGGCCTCAACAAGATTGATATGTTGCTATTTGACCCATTTAAGACATTTATAAAAGATAACAAAAAATTAAGCAGGTATATTAGATATTTTAGAGAAATTAATATAATAAACAAAACCCAACGTAAACTAAAACATTAAACAAACATAAACCAACTACAACTAACCAAATAGATTAACTTATCACTTGCCGCAAGTACTAGCGTTTTATGGAAGGAGATTATAGGTGCAGACAGTTTTAAAGCAGAAAATCGCAGCAACCGGAAATAGCAAAAGCAATACTGGCAGGATAGGGGTTCTTTTGCTGGTGCTTGTCGTTATATTTATTCTTTCCTTTACTCTGGGGCGCTACTCTGTTCCGCCTAGTCAACTGCTGCAGGTCTTGGGTGCCCAGATATTGCCCCTGGAAAAAAACTGGGGTGATACGGTGGAAACAGTCATTTTTCAAGTACGCTTGCCCCGTATATTGGCTGCCATAATGATAGGTGCCGCACTGTCTGCGGCCGGAGCCGCCTATCAGGGGATGTTTAAAAATCCGTTGGTTTCTCCTGATATATTAGGGGCCTCTGCCGGAGCTGGTTTCGGAGCTGCTTTGGGTATTTATTTTGCTATGAGCATGGTAGGAGTGCAGATAATGGCGTTTATAGGTGGCCTGGTAGCAGTTGCCCTGACCTACGGAATTAGTCTGAGGATTAAGCATGATCCCATGCTGGCGCTTGTACTATCTGGCATTATGATCGGTTCGCTGTTTACGGCAGCCATTTCTTGCATCAAATATATAGCGGATCCGTACGATAAGTTGCCGGCTATTACCTTCTGGTTAATGGGGAGTCTGGCCTCTATTAATCTCCAGGATATTTATATGGTAGTAACGCCTATAATGGTCGGGATGATAGTGCTTTTTTTATTGCGCTGGCGCCTTAACGTTATGGCTATGGGAGAGGAGGAAGCCCAGGTACTGGGCCTTAACACCAGACGGTTAAAAACCATAGTTATTCTTTGTTGTACTCTTATGACAGCCGCCTCAGTTTCCATTGGTGGTCTGATTGGCTGGGTGGGACTGGTAATACCACACTTAGCCCGCATGATTGTTGGGCCTAATTATCGGGTGCTGTTGCCGGCATCTATTTTACTTGGAGGTGCTTATTTATTATTAGTTGATGATATGGCTCGTTTGCTGGCCAGCATGGAAATTCCGCTGGGAATCTTGACTGCGCTTATAGGCGTACCTTTCTTTTTATATTTATTATTAAACAGTAAGTGGGGATGGAAATGAAGCTAAAGCTCGACAACTTAAGTTGTGGATATGGACAACGAAAGGTGTTGGAAAACATATCCCTGGAAATAAACGGGGGAGAAGTAATCGGCCTTTTGGGGGCCAATGGTTGCGGTAAAACAACCCTTATAAAATCTATCCTGGGATTGTTGCCAACTCAAGGAGGAGAGGTGTTGCTGGACGGTAAAAACATTAAGCGCTGGACTTCTGCGCAGATTGCCCGGGTAGTCGGCTATATCCCGCAGATGCATACCCCGCCGTTTCCCTTTGAGGTATTGGACGTTGTGCTAATGGGGCGGACAGCCCATATCAACCCATTTGCATCACCCTCCTCCAAGGACGTAAAAATCGCCGAACAGGCATTGGAAATGTTAAATATCACCTATCTGCGGAATCGAATTTACACCGAAATAAGCGGAGGTGAGAGGCAACTGGTATTAATTGCCCGGGCACTGGCTCAGGAACCGAAAATACTTATTATGGACGAGCCAACCTCAAGCCTTGATTTTGGCAATCAGATTAAAGTCTTAAGCCATGTCAAGCAACTGGCGGGATTGAATCTGGCTATCTTAATGTCGTGCCATTTTCCCGAACATGCTTTCCTTTATTCTAACCGTGTGGTACTCCTGAATGAGGGGAGAATCTTACATAGTGGAACCCCTGGCGAGACTATAACGGCTGAAAGACTTAAGACACTATATGGTGTGGAGGTAGAAATAGTATCGGTCATAAACCGGCTTAATAAAGAGTTGAAAGTTTGTATACCATCAGGTTATTTCCGGCCGGAAATAGATTTAGCACAAATCTCAGCAACAGAAAGAAACTATGCATTGGCAAATTATTAAACATTTTTTCAAACCTATAAAGCCAGTGATACGGCAGGTGATGCCGACAAGATTATTAGATAGGAGGATTTTTCTTGAAAAGTGGAAAAAAGCTAATAGTGGTTCTGACCATGCTGACCTTAATCATGAGTTGCTGTTTGGCCGGATGTGGCAAGAGTGGGACAAAGGAAACTAATAAACCAGCCCATCCTGAAATGCGTACGATTACGGATATGGGAGGGCGGAAAGTTACGGTACCCACCAAGATCGACAAGGTCTTTTGTGTAAGCCCGGTGGGTACTATTTTAGTTTATACTTTAGACCCTGACCTGTTAGTTGGCTGGAACTATGATCTGCGTCCCGGGGAAAAAGAATATATACTCCCCAAGTATCAAAGTCTGCCTAATCTGGGAGGTTGGTATGCCAAGGCCACCTGTAACACTGAAGAACTTTTAAAGATCAAACCTGATGTAATCCTATCGATGGCTTATCTGGATGCAGAGCAGGTAGATAAAATTGAGCAGCAGACCGGCTTGCCGGTTGTAATGATTGATGGTGATGATCTCATGAATTTAGATAAAGCGTATGAGTTTGCAGGCAAGTTACTGAATATGGAAGAAAGGGCTAATGAATTAAGCGCTTACTGCCGTGAAACAGCTAAAGATGTTCAAGCCAAGGCAAATACTATTTCTGACAGACAGCGCGTTAAGGTATATTATGCGGAGGGAGCCGCCGGTTTGGAGACTGATCCCAAGGGATCAAACCATACCGCAACTTTGGATATCGTAGGAGGGGTAAATGTGGCTGATGTTGCTATGAAAGGCGGCATGGGCATGACCCCGGTTTCACTGGAACAGGTACTTGCCTGGAATCCTGATATTATTATCAGTTGGAATGATACCCAGGGGGGATATTACAGCAAAATGCTGACTGATTCTAAATGGCAAAGTATAACTGCGGTTAATAATAAAAAAGTCTATGCCGTACCCAGCGGTCCATTTAACTGGTTTGACCGTCCCCCTTCTGTAAACCGGATACTGGGCTTAAAGTGGCTGGGCAACCTTTTATACCCCGATGTCTATAACTATGATATGGCCAAGGAAACCCGGGAGTTTTACAAGAAATTTTACCATTACGATCTATCTGATCAGGAAATAGAATCTTTGCTAAAAGACTGCGGGGGTATATAACCAGACTTTTAGCTGGAATAGCTGTAATAAAAGCGCTTTTCTTTGAGGCAAGGTGGTAATTTATATCGCCTTGCTTTAATATAACTGCAACAAGCTAAAAAAGGAGGAAGGTTCTATGGCGATCAATGCACTTGAATTCGATGAAATTGCCCGGGAGGTTTTTGCCCCCATTTATCCGGTAATAGCCGCACAAATAATTGACCGAACCGGAATAACCAGCGGTTGCTGTCTGGATATCGGATGCGGCGGCGGGTATCTGGGACTGGCCCTGGCGCGAATCAGCACGATGGAAATGATATTGTTTGATGAATCTGCAGACATGTTGGATCTGGCAAAAGGATATATACATGAAAGTGGCTTAAAAGCCCGGGCTAAGACTCTGCAGGGAGATGTTCACTCCATACCTCTGCCGGATAATAGTGTTAACCTGGCGATTAGCCGGGGCTCTATGTTCTTTTGGGAAGATCAGGTGCAGGCCTTTAGGGAAATCTACCGGGTACTGGCTCCAGGGGGAATGACCTGTATTGGCGGGGGATTTGGAAATCAAGAATTACTGAAAAAAGTAGAAAAAGAGATGCTAAAGCGGGATCCACAGTGGGGAAAAAAACGGCAGCAGCGGGTGGGCAAGGACAAGGTGGCCGATTATAAGGCCAAACTGGAACAGGCCGACATAAGCCGATTTGAGATCCAACAGGATGAAGCCGGTTTATGGATAATGATAAGCAAGACGGCTTAATATAAAAAAGGACTTCACCCCTGTATTTGCCGAGTTAATAAGTGACTAAACCAAAAACCCAAGACAAAAAACGAAAAGGGAAGTCACTTATGGATATTCGGCGATGATACGTTTTTTCCTTTGAAGATGCCATAAATTTAGTTGTAAGCTGGGGTAATATTAGGTAGGAAGTGACTTTAGCATCGGGTTGCTAAACGATGACCTAAACAGTGCAGAATTCTTGATGACGAATAATAATAGGGATATAATGAAATTAAATAGGGCGAATATTGTGAGGATTTTTCGCCAGTTATGCATGGTAACCAAAATAGCTGAGAATAATAAAGTAAAGGAGGGCTGCAAGGAGTATTGGAAGAAACATTAAGTGTTTTTGCGGTGTTTTGCGGTGTTTCCTGAATTGATATGGGATTCGATTACATTGTCGGAACTAGAGTAAAAGGAGGAAATACGAATGGACAGAGCATGGTACAATTTTTACGATAAGGGTGTCCCACATTCTATTGATTACCCGCACAAACCCATGAAGGATTACTTTAATGAGTGGGCTGACAAGAACCCGGATAAGGCTTATTTAATATGGGATGATCAACAACTTACTTATGCTCAGGCAAATACACTGGCGAGAAAAACCGCCCATGCTATTCTATCAATTGGCTATCAAAAGGGCGACCGGATTGCCCTGATGAGTACCAATCTCCCCGAATACGTAATATTGCTTCAGGCCTGCTATAAAATTGGGGCTGCTATTGTTCCTACCAATCCTATGTACACAATTCCTGAATTGACACATCAGTTCTCAGATAGTGAGACATCTATTGTGTTTGTGGAAGATCGTTTTGCCGGAAAAGTTGTGGAGACCAAGAAAAAAGGTAAAAACCAGATAAAAACCATAGTAGTATTGGATTCCCACACTGATGCCTCCCAGGATTTTGCCGGGGAAGTATTGACTTACGAGGAGTTTATTGCCTCTGGAGCGGAGGCGGAACCGGATATCCCTATAAACTTTGAAGATTTAGCTATGCTGCAGTACACCGGAGGCACTACCGGTTTATCCAAAGGTTGTATGCTAAGTAATGCCAACCTGGAGGCTATAGCCTGGCAGGATGTGCATTGGTTCAAAGCTCCTTATGATAAACCCGAGGATATGCGGATAATGGCAGCCATGCCCCTATACCATATTTATGGTTTTAATACCAGCGTAAATATTAATATGGTAGCCGGGGGGAACATTATCGTGGTTAACGGACCAACCCCGGACAATCTACTTTTTAATATAAACAAACACGAACCCAACTTTTTTGCTGCTGTCCCAGCCATGATATATGGTCTTAACCAACATCCGGATATCGGCAGTTCAAAGATAAAAAAGATAAAAGCCATGATCTGCGGTTCCTCGCCCCTTGCAGTTGAGGGCTTAAATCGCTTTGAGCAGCTTTCCGGCGCGGTGATCACCGAAGGATATGGTTTGTCAGAGACCTCCAATGTAATAACCTGTAACCCCATGTATACCAAAAGAATAATAGGCAGTGTGGGAATTCCGTGGCCTGATGTGGATATTCGCATCGTTGACCTGGAGAACGGTACCAAAGATATGCCTGCCGGTGAACCGGGAGAATTGATCGCCAAAGGGCCTCAGAACATGAAATCCTACTGGAAGAATCCTGAAGAAACAGCGAATGCGATTAGGGATGGCTGGCTATATACAGGCGATATAGCTACGATGGATGCGGACGGCTTTATCACTATCGTGGATAGAAAGAAAGATATGATTTTGTGCAGCGGATTTAATGTATTCTGCCGCGAAATTGACGAAGTCCTCTACACCCATCCCAAGGTGCTGGATGCTTGCACCATCGGCATACCTGATCCTAAACGGGGTGAAACCCCTAAAGTGTTTGTCATTTTGAAACCGGGCGAAACCATGACCGCGGATGAGGTTAAGCTGCATTGCCGCGAGAGCCTGGCACCGTACAAAGTACCTACCCATGTTGAATTTATCGATGAGCTTCCCCGTACCAATGTGGGAAAACCGATGCGTAATGAACTGCGTAAGCGGGAAATGGCCAAACGGGGTTAATAATAGACGCGGATAACGCGGCGACCTTTGGTCGCCCCGATGTAGCGGAAGCTTTAGCTTCCGGTGGGAAGCAGAGCTTTCCCATCTGTATAGCGAACCATATAGTAAGAAAATAGATTTTTAATAGACGCGGATAACGCGGATTACGCGGATTTACGCAGTTTAATAGACACAGATAACCCAGATAAGACAGATTTACACAGCAACCTTAATTATGAACGAAGTTCATATCAGTAGTCCCCGCAGG
>NZ_CGIH01000032.1:0-26008 GCF_000983115.1 Syntrophomonas zehnderi OL-4 | reverse complement strand
TTTCCCATCTGTATAGCGAACCATATAGTAAGAAAATAGATTTTTAATAGACGCGGATAACGCGGATTACGCGGATTTACGCAGTTTAATAGACACAGATAACCCAGATAAGACAGATTTACACAGCAACCTTAATTATGAACGAAGTTCATATCAGTAGTCCCCGCAGGGTGATTAATTTTAATAACGCTGTTAGCAGCATAATCGTGAATGCTCAAAAAAATCGGCAATTAATAGGGGGCGACCTTTGGTCGCCCCGATGTAGCGGAAGCTTTAGCTTCCGGTGGGAAGCAGAGCTTCCCTGTCCGCAATCATTTTCATAGGTGATTGCACCCTTCGGGCACTACGTATGTTACCTAGCGGTAACTATTAAAGTTGTAGGTTGAGTGTTGGGGCGCAAATAGATTACTTTTCCTCCGCCGGTTTTCTGGCTCTTACGAAAGCACTGAAGATGGCTCCGGTAAGGTTTTCTTTTTCAGCGGGGGAGAGACTGGCTAATAAGGCCACCATTTTATCTTCACCAAATTCGTATTCCCGGATTACCTCCAAATCAACATCAGTAAAGCCAGCCGCAGTTAGCTTAGTGCGATATTCTTCATCAAGTAGCGCACCGGCTACACATCCGGCCCAGGCCTGCATATCCTGCCGTACTTTTACTGGAAGCATTTTACGGAGCACAACATCCGTTACGGCAAATCTACCCCCTGGTTTTAACACTCGAAATGCTTCAAGCAGTACTTTGTTCTTATCAGCCGAAAGGTTTATAACACAGTTAGAAATTATGACATCGACCGAATTATCCGGCAGGGGAATTTCCTCGATATGTCCCTTTAAGAACTCGGCATTATTAATTTCCGCATTATTCTGGTTAGTCCTGGCCGCCTCCAGCATTTCATCGGTCATATCCAGCCCGTATGCTTTGCCGGTAGGGCCTACTCTTTTGGCCGACAGCAGCACATCCAGACCGGCACCGCTTCCAAGATCCAAAACTACCTCACCAGGTCTTAATTCTGCCAGGGCGGTAGGATTCCCGCAACCGAAAGAGGTAGCTATGAGATCCAGATCCAAGCCCTCCATATTATTGGCGTGATATAAATCTCTGGCAACAATATCAGCAGTATTAATTTTACTACCACTACAGCAGCATTGGCCTAAGTTGATACTGCCTCCTTCACAACACCCGCCTTTATTACCGGTAATCGCATCAGCATATTTTTGTTTGACAGCATTGCGTATATCATTCATATGCAGTTTTCCCCCTTATATCAATATTGTTTGATGTAAAAAATAGGAAATTATAGTTTAAAATCGCTCTCCAATTGCCTAATATATGCCTTGATGACTTCGGTATTAGGGAAATAGTATTTCCATTTGCCTTCTGGAACTTCACGAACCAAGTCGGCCTCAACCAATTCTTTCATATGATATGAAACCCTGGACTGAATCATGTCGAAGGTATCCATAAGCTGACAATTACAAATACCCCCGGCTGGATTGCTATAACCGGCCACACCCTGCTCGGCATGGTTTACGATCATCAGTAATATTTTATAGCGTATAGGATCCCCTAATACTTTGGAAATTTTAACTGTATTAATCATGCTGTTTATAATATCAAAAATATTTGATGTTAGCAAGAATGAATTTTATTGTTATTAATGATTAGAAATTACTCTGGAAATTACAAAGTATTCAATTTACCTTGCCAAACCGAGCCTAAGGATATAAATCAAATGCCCATTTAAATACAATAAATACCACCCTTTATCATAGTGGCAGATTTAGCTATACCTGACAGGATATATATAGTGAAGTTTATGGAGGAAGTGTCATTAAACGTGAACGAATTTGAGGTTGGCGAACTCAGAAGTTAGAATTCAAATTAAGCCTGTTTTGGAAAGCTCATGATTAGTTGGCTTTCAAGAAAAAAGATGGGCAATTATAGTAAAATGCCCGTCGCAAAATGATGAAAGGAAGTGGTTGACTTAGTGACGAAAAAAAGGAAAAATTTTGTTGTTACAGCGGTAATCTTGGCTTTTATGGTCGTATCCATGGTACCCGGTCAGGCCTTGGCAGGCAATTATGGTACAAGCCTGTTAAAATACGGCAGTCGGGGACAAGCTGTATATGACCTGCAGCAGGACTTAACTGCCCTGGGGTTTAATACATATGGTATCGATGGTATTTTCGGACCTAAAACCCAAAATGCCGTAATTGCCTTTCAAAAATCAAAATGGCTAGCCGTAGATGGAATAGTGGGCAACCAAACTAAAGCTGCTTTATATAATTCCCTGGGTGCCAAAAGGACCTATACACTTAAACTTGGAGATAGTTTATCCGGGGTAGCGGCTAAGTATGGAGTCAGCTTAAATGACCTGATGCAAGCAAACGGATTGAGTTCTTGTATTCTTAATCCCGGTGTGGTTCTGGTTATCCCCGCACCGGCCAATATAGGAGCCCGTAATCCTGAAATGGCCGATTGGTGGACAGTTGTAAATAAAGCTTTCCCCAGAAAAACCCAAGCTACGGTAACAGATATTGATACGGGAATTACTTTCAATATTTATCGTTACGGGGGATCCAATCACGCCGATGTTGAACCGGTTACGGCTGCGGATACCGCCAAAATGAAACAGGCTTATGGCGGACAATGGAGCTGGAATCGCCGAGCTGTAATAGTGAATGTAAATGGACGTGTCTTTGCTGGCTCCATGAACGGAATGCCCCATGGAGGACAGGATATTTATAACAACAACTTTGACGGACAGTTTTGCATTCATTTTCTAAACAGCCGCACCCATGGTACCAACCGGGTGGATGCAGCCCATCAGGCCGCTGTCTACAAAGCAGGCAATTATAAGTATTAATTAATTGAAAAACTAAATGTAACTTTAGATATGCTCCCCTCCTAGCAGCCAGTTAAAATAAAAACTTTAACCGCTGCTAACAGGGGAGTTTTTTAACGGTTTTTATAAAAAAAAACTATTACCGATATAAAAACGATAATAGAGCAAGTTTATAATCAAGAGGTTTTCAAGTGGTTGTAGATTGATTATTCTGTTAATATATTTAAGGGAGATTAAAGATGAATTATTTAGGGGGACGTACTGATTATGGAAATTGACGAAAATAAGCTGAAAAATAAAGCCAGTTTTGAAGATTTACCTTATCATAATTTTATCGGCGTTGAAGTTACTGATGTGGAGAAGGGATATGCAGAGCTGCGACTGCCTGTAAAAGCAGAAGTATTAAATGCCAATGGCGCTCTGCATGGCGGGATTTATTATACCGTATGCGATTTAGCAGCTTCTTCGGCATTATGGACATTGGTGAGTGAAGATCAGTTTTTCGTTACCAATGATATTAACGTTTCCGTTTTAGCCGCGGTCTACCAGGGAGAAATTACAGCTAAAGCCAATATTCTAAAAAAAGGAAAAAGACTGGCCTATATCGAGGCCAATGTGTTTGATGATAATGATCAACTGGTTGCGGCATCACGTATAACCAAGACGATACTGACCAAAAAAGGACAAGCCGGCAAGTAAGGAGATAAAAATGTGGGGAAGGATCAGTCGTTTTTATCCTCCGTGGCTGGAATTGATACCCCTACTGATGTTGGGGTTTATCCTGGCTTATACAGTTACATACTATCCATTAATGCCTGAACGTATCCCCACTCATTTTGGACCTTCCGGCCAGCCTGACGCTTGGAGTGCCAAGGGATTCTGGTCGGTTTATATACTGGTGCTGCTTGCTGGGGCTGTTTGGCTTACCATGCTGGCGATTAATTATATTTTGATAATTAAACCGGATGATCCCGGCAGGTATATGAATATTAGCCAGCGTGAAAAAGATAGGCTGGGCACCAAAAGGCTGGAGGAAATACGTACAATTTCCGCTCGCATGATGGTGATAATTAATATAACTACAGTAGGTTTGCTTACTGTAATACAGTATGGCTCTGTTAATACGGCATTGGGACTGCAAAATGGCATTGGCTGGGGCGTCTGGTTTTTTGCTGCCGCCTTGGTTCTGGAAAGCCTCTGGATGCTGTTCAAATGCGGGGCAATCAATTACAGTCCCCTTAAAAAACGTTGAAAAACCGCTCCTGCCTGGATCCGCAACGGGGAAGTTGGAGTCTATATAAAAGCTTAACCCCCATTTGTGTTATCTCCTGCCTATCCGAAGCCCTTATCCTGCCAACGATTGTTTTATATAATTCAGGGTTTGCAGTATGGCGGGGTTGGTAAAAGTAACTACCAGATTATTCATATCAAAGTTGTCGATGTTTTTCCTCATCGTTTCTGCCCGCTGTTGGCGTTGCAGTTTTTTTAGACCAATAAACGGCCGGCCGGGAGTATCGATCAGGTTACAAATCTTAGCTTTTGCCTGGTTGATTAACTCGTCCTGGTCGTCAACCAGTTCATCAAATATCTCCCGGTTGACCGCATCAATGGGTGAGAACAAATTACCTCCGAAAACCACATCGCGATATTTCTTGTCGCTGTCCAGACCATACAGCATAATATCCGCTTCGGCCGGAGTCAAGGATAAGCCAATCTTAATCTCGGTCATACCCACTTTGACCCGGGCATTATTAATCGCCAGCCGATAATCGCTGGCCATGGAAACAATCATGCCGGCTGCGGTAGTATGTCCATTAATAGCTGCGATTACTGGTTTTGAACAGGTAAAAAGATGATACAACACCTCTTCTTCTATTTTGAACCAGTCAATAATGGCTTGCTCACTGGGGAAGGTGGTGAACGTTTCCAAATCAAAGCCGCTGGAAAAGTATCTGCCGGTTCCTGTAAGTATCAGGCCTTTTAAATCATCGTCATCGTTCAGCTGGTCGATATACGTCTTTAGACCTTGCAGGGTCTTTAGGGTAATGGAGTTAGTTCGGCCGTAGTTAAAACGAAAAATAATGATATTATCTTCAACTTCGCAGTCAAACACAGGACTCTCCCTCCTACTCATTAATCGTTTGCACACCTGTTTAGATATAAAACAGTTAAATCAGGACGCTATTATATACAAGCGCTTACTATAATTACAAAAAATACCATGATTTATTATATCATAACATATTTTTATTATGGTTGGGAAGGGGTGCCTAAATAACCATAATATGTATTTACTGATATAAATGAGCAAAAACAAAGGGCTCAGGATGAAGCCCTGAGCCAATATATCGGTTAGTATTTACTTATCTTGTTTGCTTAACCACAGGATGAGCAGGAGTCACATCCGCCGCCCGGTTCGTTCTTGGCCGCTAATAGCTGCAAATAGACCTGGGATCCATGCTTGGCTGAGGAAAGGGTAAACGGTCCAAAATCGTCATTTATATTTTTGGAGACCGTAAATTTGATCCCGTTGTGTTCTTCAACGACATCGCCTTCAGCCGGTTCATCCAGAACCAGATTAAATGTTATCCCTCCTCAGCCTGGACTGGCTATAATCCTCAAATTGGTGGAGTCAATTTTCTGATTTGCCAGAATCTGTTTTAAATCTTCAATGGTAGCAGGTGTAGTATTTAACATATTCTATCACTCCTTTGCATTAATTAACAATTGATACCCTATAGGGGTATAATAACATCAAATCAAAAATAAAACAATAGTTAATAATAAAATTCCCAACTGGACAAACTGATATACGTGTCAAAATATATCGATTTTTTTAAAAAATTCAGTGCAACTCCTAAACGGTTATTGTCATTTAGTCTTATTTTTCCCCGTATGTTTATTCACTGCGTATGGCTTCGAGGGCACTTAGCTTCATGGCTCGATGAGCCGGAGCATAACCGGATACCAAACCGATCAGGGTAGCAAATATTAAAGCGCCCAGGGCTAGCTGAGGCTCAATGATGGAAATCTGGGTGCTTTCCGCCATATTAGCCATGTATTTTCCAGCTATATTGTTTAAGATCCAGGAAACTCCATAACTAAAGATTATGCCCAGAATACCGCCTCCTAATCCGATTAGGGCGGCCTCCAATAAGAACATGCGTCTGATATCGGCCATATCCGCTCCCAACACCTTAATAATACCAATTTCCCTGGTTCGTTCATAGATGCTCATTACCATAGTATTGGCAATTCCTATCGCAGCAACCAGTAAGCTTATCGCGCCAATTCCTCCCAGTATGGCCTGCATAGTACGGGAGGTTTTTTTCATCGACTCCAGCATGTCACTGAGACTCGAGGCTTGATAACCAAGGGTTTGAATATGTTTTTGAATATCCCTGACTTCTTCCATGCTGGCAACTTTAATCTTGATATTATCATACTGTTTATCTAACTCATTTCTTTTCGTGCGGTTTTCCCGATCGATGGCCTTGCTGTCTTCCGCTTTTATTTTGCGCAGTACGGCGATATTTATCAAGGCCTGATAATCTTTTTCATCGCCGCTTTCCTTTAAAATGCCGACTCCTCTGACCTCGTGGGGACGGGGTGTTTTGTTGTTGGGATCTGGAAGGCTTGGGCGTCGTTCCCCATATTGCATGTCGGCGGTTAAAAGCAGCTTGTTGTTAATCAGCTCAACCGGCGGTTTTGAATTATTGTCATGCCCCATATAGCCAGTCATATACTCATTGCTAAGGCGAGGATTGCGAAAATCATACGCTAGGTTTTTACCAAAGACTAGTGTATCTTTGTCCGAGGGTAAAAGCAAACGGCCTGTTTCGATTTCATAATCAAAATCCGCTAATTTTTCCGGTTCTACTCCGATAACCTGAATATCGCCCACCATCTTACCGGCCACAACGCGCATAAAACTATATTGTAAGCCCATTACTGCTTTTACGCCAGGCAGAGATGAAAATTCGGCAATCGTCTCATCGTTGAGTTTTAACTCACCAGGCCTGGCATGACCCGGCATCTCTCCGCCCGCTCCAGAGTACACATCGATAACAGTAAGGCTGCCCATACGGGCAATCTGCTCCTTGAAGTTTTGCTCCATGGCGCTGCTGAGCGACAGCATGATGATAATCGATGCAGTACCTATAACAACGCCCAGGATGGTCAGAAATGTTCTGGCCTTTCTGCGCCGGAGGTTCTGCAGGCTCATTTGCAAGAGATCCAGTTTATTCATCTTCAAACTCCAATTCTTCCAGGGCATGGCGGCGTTTTCTATAAATTATTGCCGCCGTTATTGACAGCAGGATAAAAGCTCCGCCAATCACCAGCCATTTTTTCCACGTCTGTTTAGGCGCATCTGCCGGAGTCTGAGAGTCAGGTTCAATTGGTTCAGGCGCTTTTACGACTTGCAGGGAAAAATCTCGGGTCTGTTGATATTGGCTGCCGTTGTCATCCTCATAATCAATAAATACTTTACCGGTTAATTTTCCTGTTTTATGGGGAATGATGGTAACATCACAATAATCATTTTTGCCGCTTTCCAGATTGCCTAAATATTGTAAACCATCCTTAATTTCAAAATCTCCTTCTACGCGCAGGTTAAGGTTGCGTACCATAGCCTTGCCGCTATTGTGGTAGCTGACTGATATGGATTGCGGAGAGTCCAGGACGGCCTCAGGAGGGACTTCCACTGCCGACAGAACAAATCTTACTTCCTGGCTGACCGGAATACTGATGATTTCTTTTTCGGTTAATTTGGTGCCTTTGCTATCCTGATAATCAATGTCGGCATTAATGTTGTAGGTCTGGCTTTCGGCCCCGGCTTTGGGTTTGAACTTTAGGGTTTTTTGGATACGGCCTTGGGCGGGCATGTTGGGAATATAGAGCGAGTTACTGTTGCCTACGGGAGAGAATATCTGCCCGTCTGAATTGAAACTTATTTTGATATTACGTACGGCGGTTGTTTCGCTGGTATTTACAAAAACCAGGTTGAGCGGGAAGGTCATACCGGGGGCAACCGTAGCGGCGCCGTAATCATAGTTTTCCAGTATAATCCGCGGTGTCAGATCATCCTGATTGTCTTTGCCGGCTACCGGGATATAAACCTTGCTGTCTCTGGTATATTCCTGATTATATTCGTCCTGGTATTTCATGGTCAAATCCAGCGTATAGGTGCCGGTTTTAACTTCCTGGTCAACCAGGATTTTATAAGCAATCAATCTGGTTTCACCAGCCGCCATCTTGCGGATATTCTGGGTTTCCGGCCATTTGTCCAGGCTGATGCCATTGGCTGAAAATCCTCCCAGGCGCAGCTCAATTTGCTGCAGGGCCAGGTCGCCATCGTTTTGCATTTGCAGATTTATAATTGTCGTTTTGCCCGCGGGGAGTTTTTCGCCTGTAAATTTCACACCTGTGCATTGCAAAATGGGCTGGCGGTAACTATTGGTAATTTTAGTATAGATTATACCGGATACCTGACCGCCACCGCCGCTTGGCGTAGTATAGCTGACATTAACGTTAATTGGATACGTTCCAGGTTTAACATTGGGTGGTATCTTCAGATTAAAACTGGCTACGCTTGAACCGGGCCATATGGAAGTCGAATAATGGTTAAGGGTCATTTTTTCAGTCTTAAATGGAAACTTATCCGGTTCACTGACGGGTAAGGATACATTGACATTATAGGCGGGGGCAGTGCCGGTATTATCAATAGGTATATTCAGGGTGGCATCGCTCCCGGCTTTAA
This sequence comes from Syntrophomonas zehnderi OL-4, assembly GCF_000983115.1. Taxonomy (GTDB): domain Bacteria; phylum Bacillota; class Syntrophomonadia; order Syntrophomonadales; family Syntrophomonadaceae; genus Syntrophomonas_B; species Syntrophomonas_B zehnderi. The sequence goes on along the minus strand of NZ_CGIH01000032.1, from coordinate 17,401 downwards.
ATTCAGGTATCCAGCGGTTATTGGCAATGATAATATGCGGCTCGCCTTTTTGGAGCTGAAGATCTGTTTCGTCCTGGGCAACAGCCGGAAGGCATATGACACTGTTAATTAGGAGACAGAACGCCAAAAACAGGTTAAGTAGGCTATACTTCATTTTTCATTTCCCTCGTTTCGGTAATATTTTCAATCTGGGCAATGTTCCCGTCCAATATATGAACAATCCGATCTGCATAAGCGGCTACTCCAGCATCATGGGTCACAATAACCAGGGTCTGTTGATTTTGACGAGCCATTTGAACGATGAGCTGCATAACCTCGGAACTGGTCTTGGAATCCAGATTGCCGGTCGGCTCATCGGCAAAAATTACCGTGGGATGACTGACAAAGGCCCGGGCAATACCAACTCTTTGCTGTTGGCCGCCGCTCATTTGGGCAGGTTTGTGGTTACGGTGTTTTTTAAGTCCTACAGCGGTGAGCATTTTTAATGCCTGTTTATCCCGCACCCCTTTTTTTACGCCCCGGAAGGTCAGAGGCAGGCTGACGTTTTCCAGTGCGGTCAGGGTAGGCAGAAGATTATAGGATTGAAACACGAAACCGATATACTTTTGGCGGAAGCGAGCCAGCTGATTTTCATTCATCCGGCTAATTTCATGGCCGCGGATGATGATACTGCCCCGGCTGGGTTTTTCCAGTCCGGCCATCATATTTAGCAAAGTCGACTTGCCAGAACCGGAAGGGCCTAAGATGCAACAAATTTCTCCCCGGGCTATTTGCAGGGAAATATTGTCCAGGGCAATTACTTTCTCATCTCCCAGCCGGTATATTTTTCTTAGCTTATCAATCTGAATAATGCCTGAATTTATTACTTTCGTCTCCTTTCCCGATGTCATTTTTTAGCGCGATTCCTTGAGATGATGATTTATCTGGGCAAATGATATACCTTTAGATAATTATGGAATAAAAAAAAATATCTTTCACTATTTGTTTTTTCTTTTTAAGCGGAGAAAAGCACTAGAAAGGGTAGAAATTGGCCCCCATGTATGATTTTACGTGCTATAATCAAAAGAACACAAAAAGGAGGTATAATTATGCGTAAAAACCTGGTTATTCCATTGTCAATGTTTCTAGTTCTGCTACTCGCCAGTCCAGTCTGGGCGAGTGTTAACCTCAACGTCAATGGCAGGGCATATGAGCCGGTTCAACCTTTGCAATTGGAGCAGGGAATTACGAAAGGATCACTGGATTTGGTCGGCAGGGTTTTGGGAGCGGATGTATCTGTCAAAGATCAGGAGATTATTATAAATAAAGCCGGCCATATCCTGACTCTTAAGGTTGGCAGCACCAGTGCCAGATTTGATGGCCAGGAGATGATGATGCCTGTTGCTCCCCAGGTGCTGGACAGTAAAATAATGGTGCCGCTTAGATTTATTTATGAGCTTTTCGGGGCTGAGGTAAAATGGCAGGATCAGAGCCGGACGGTAGCGGTTAACTTTAGCGAAACCCGTCAAGGCTTGTCCGTAGAAGAGATGTTGGCTAAATCCAGTGCTGCCATGGAGAAGTATAACAGCTATAAAATGAAAGTTGCTATGGATATGCAAAATGAGGTAGTAGAAGCCAATAAGCCTGGGGATATACAAAAGATGGATATGACCATGCAAATGGTTGTGGCCACCCAGGTTAACCCCATGCTGATATATGGGAAAACTTCGGCAACTTCGGCAACAGTTAATCTGCCGCAGGAAAATACTGCTCAGGCTATACCGGCAGAATCAGAAATACTCATTAATGACACAGGCATGTATATGACGATGCCTGATCAAGGCTGGGTAAAATTTGACGTTCCTGGTTTAGATATGAAAGCTCTGCTGGAGCAAACGGGCAGTCAGGATCCGCTGAGTTCAATCAAACAGATGAAGGATTACGGGGTGATGATGAGTTACGGCAATGATCGGGAAAAAAATGGCCAGCCCTATTGGATAATTAATGTTACCATGGGTGCCGACAGCCTTAACCAATTTTTTAGTAAAGCTATGAAAAACCTGCCGCTGCAGGAACAACCAATTTTAAAGGATGTCACCCAAGATGTGGCCCAGGAGATTACAGAACTGATGACCGATGTTTTTAAAAATATGCAGGCCGATATCTTTTATAATGTGTGGATAGATCAAAACAATTACCAGCCTACCTACATGGATTTGGAGGCGGCAATGAAAATGAATATGCAGGTGCCGGCTGATAAAAACACCAAGACCGAAATATCGATGGATATGAAGCAAAAGGCCAATTATGAGATCTACGACCTGGGGGCGGATTTTGCTGTGCCTGATGTCAGTTCAGCTATTCCTATGAATGATTACATTAAGCAGCAAACCGAGGCTGTTAACCGCCAATCAAACTAATAAACGTAATATAGCAATATAGACTGCCGGAGGCTGCTCCTGCCCCTATAAGGATAAAAGGGATTACAGGAGCAGCCCTTGGTCGTTTTTGTGGATGACTCCCCCTTACTTTTCCCTGAAGGTAGTGGCCTGCGGTTATGAGGTTAAAACATTTTCCGGGGCATTTTCGCAGTGGTTTCGCTGTATATATAAATTAGGCAGTGGTTGCTGCGCGATATTATGTAAGAAAATACCTGGGAAGTGGCCACAGTGATTAAAGGGCTTAATCTATGTTATAATGGCAGAAGTTTTTATAAGGAGGAGATATTTTGAGTTTATTGGAAGCCGTTGTATTGGGTCTGGTACAAGGATTGGGCGAATTCCTTCCTATATCCAGTTCAGCCCATCTGGTTTTAGTTCCTTGGATATTCAACTGGAATGACCCGGGTTTAACTTTTGATATTGCTTTGCACATCGGAACCTTATTCGCTGTAATTATTTATTTTTGGAGGGACTGGTTAAAGCTTATATCCGCCGGATTAAAAGGTGTCTCCACCCAGGATGGACGGTTATTTTGGTATCTGGTGATAGCCAGCATACCTGGTGCAATTATTGGATTCCTGCTGGAAGATATAGCTGAGACAGTATTTCGGGCTCCTTTACTGATAGCCATTATGCTGATTTTAATGGGTATATTTTTAGTGTGGGCTGATCGCCGCGGACGCAAAGAGATTGATTTAGAAGGAATCAATTTAAAAACCAGTTTCTTAATCGGTTTATCCCAGGCCCTAGCTATCATACCCGGTGTATCCCGTTCCGGGATAACCATGACCACCGGCCTCTTGTTGGGGATGACCCGGGAAGATACGGCCCGTTTTTCCTTTTTGCTTTCTACCCCTATCATTCTGGGAGCCGGGCTGATTAAAACCCCTCAGATATTAGCTAATCCGGCCATGATCAATGCCAATTTTATCATAGGAATGTTGGTGGCTGCAGTTGTAGGCTTGTTAAGCATCGGGTTTTTGCTGCGCTATGTTCAAACCAAGGATTTTCGTCCTTTTGCTTGGTATCGCTTTGCCTTGGGTGCATTAGTCATTCTTTTGGTGATGGTGCGGATCTAAACAAGAGGGGATAGCTGAAAATTACGATGTAATCTAAACGGACGAGGATATTACCTCGTCCGTTGGTGTATTTATCACAAGTAATGACATATTTGCGGTGGGTTAGCTTTAGCCAGATGTTTTTTGCTTCTCCCGCTTTAAGAACTTTACGCGTTTCCTGCCGGTATTGCCTTTGTCCGGTATTTAATGGCATGCGCCTTTTAAAGGGCCTGGGCAATTTTGGACAGCAGTTCAGCTTTGGGCACCATCTCTTCAATACTGGCGGCAACCTCCTCAGTTGTCGCCCCCTGTTCTTCTGCTGCCTGAAGCGCTGTCCTGGAGTTGTGTTGGGCTTCTTCAATGCTCTGCTCAATGTTTTGAGTCATTATACGAATTTCCTCAGCAGTTGTCTTGGAATCTTCCGATAACTTGCGAATCTCCTCGGCAACTACCCCGAATCCTCGTCCTGCATCACCTGCCCGGGCGGCTTCTATGGCAGCGTTTAATCCCAACATCTTCGTCTGATCGGCAATACTTTTGATGGAATCAAGCACTGTGACGATACTGTTAGCCATTTCGCCAATGCCGTTAATACTTTCGTTTAACGCTTTTTCAACAGTACTTATGTTAGCGGCAGCAGCCGCTGTTTGTTGAATGGCTGCTGAGATTTCGGCTAGAGACTCTGTAAAAATTCCAGAAATACGCCGCAGCTCAAATGCATTATAGCGGGGTAGGGCAATGCCGAAAGTTCCCACTAACTCTCCGGGTTGTTCATCATCAAATACTGGAACGGCAATAATCCTGAGGGCTTCCCCGTACGGACTGTCTTCACCCAGCTCAAAATCAAGCGTTTCTTTATTTTGCATAATCATATAGGAAGGCGAACCCTTAAGTATTTCCTGACCAACCTCAAGAAGTGCTTTTTTAAAACCGCTAATCTCTGAAACCGTCACTTTTTCCATATCTGTAGCAAATATTGCTAAACCACCGGGAACCATCTTCACAATTTCACTGGCAACCAAAGGAATAGAATCAAGGAATTTACTTGACATAAAACCAACTCCAATTATTATTCTGTTTAGGCTAAGATGCTTAGTGAACAAAGTTTTATTATAGGATTTTATTTTTGAGCTGATTTAGCCGCTTCTTCTTCCTTAAGGACTTTGCGCATTATCTTGCCGGTATTGCCTTTAGGCAGGCTGTCCCGGAATTCAATGTGGCGCGGGTATTTGTAAGGAGCCATCTGGCTTTTAGCCCATTCGATCAGCTCAGCTTCCGTAATCTTGCCTTTCCAGTCGGCTTTGAGAACTACGAAGGCTTTGACCTCTTCCCCTTTGACCTTATGGGGAGTTCCGATTACACAACATTCCAGGATTGCCGGATGGGCATACATATATTCCTCTACTTCAGCCGGAAAGACGCTGTAGGCTGAGGATTTAATCATTTCCTTAAGCCGGCCGCAGATATACAGATATCCGTCCTCGTCCATCTTCACAATATCGCCGGTACGTACCCAGCCATCTCCCAGGAAAGTTTCCTTGCTGCCTTCGGGATCGTTCCAGTAACCAATCCCTGAACTAGGAGTTTTAACCCACAACTCTCCCTCTTCGCCGATAGCAACATCCCTGTTCAAATCATTTATATCCGCAATCCTTAAATCGACCTGGGGAACCGGCAGGCCTATGCTGCCCAGCTTGACAGCATCATTGGGGTTAAAGGCGGTGGTGGCAGTGGTTTCGCTCATCCCGTAACCTTCAAAAAGGGTAATCCCCAGATCCTTGTATTTATTGAACACTGCCTGGGGCAATGTGGCTCCGCCGATGCCAAAGTTGTGCAGGGAGGTAATGTCGTATTTACCAAAACTGGGATGATTGGATATGGCAATAACTACTGGTGTTGCGACAATACTATAAGTTCCCTGGTATCTTTCCACGGCCTGCATCCAGGTTTCAGGATCAAAGCGGGCTAATAGTACCATGGTGTTACCGCCGAAGGCCCAGGCGAGCATATGATCATTCATGCTGGTTATGTGAAATAGAGGTAAGACCGCAACTAATACGGAGTCTACCGTATTGTAGGGCTGAACGGCTTGCACAAAAGCACCGTTTAATAAGTTTAAGTGGGTCAGCATAGCCCCTTTGGGGTGTCCGGTCGTTCCCGATGTATATTGGAGCAAAGCCACATCGTTAACATCTACATCGGCCATTTTCTTAAGGGGTTCGTTGGCGATCAGATCTTTCCAGGCTATAGCACCTGGGCATTCTATTCCTTTGCCGTTTGGATCAGCCGGAAAAGCCGGGTAGGGGTCTTCGGGCAAATACTCCTCCAGGGAAGTAACAATAATGTGTTTTACGGAGGGAATGTTGGTGCGGATTTGATTAACTACAGGTACCACTGATTCTTCTATGATCATTACCTTGGATTCGCTGTTATTTAATACAAAGTTTACTTCGCCTTCCTTGTATGCCGGACTAATAGCCATTACAATGGCTCCCAGCATATGCGCGGCGAAATAGGAGATAACAAATTGAGGGCAGTTTTGCATGCCTAGATAGACGCGATCACCTTTTTCTACCCCTAGCTTTTGAAGTCCTCCAGCAGCACGCATGATTTGATCACGAAGTTCATCCCAGGTTATTACTGTGCCGTAATAGATGAGGGCTGTACGATGTCGATTACGTAAAGAATTGTTGTAAAGAATGTGAAACAAAGGGTCTTTACCGTGTTGGTAACCTTCTTTAACCCAGACGTCTGTCCAGCTTTTTTCCCAAAATCTCTCCCAAGCTTTTACTTCCATTTCTTTGTCCTCCTTAGTGCGTACAATACCGTTGACGACTGCCGGAAACAATTATCACTTCCCAGTCACACCCCCCCATATATGTGGTAATTATTATAACGAATATTCGACAAATCAAATAAATATTCCTCTATTATAAAACATTTTGGCATAATATCAGATATTTTGGTTATTAAAGTTTATTAAGAAGCAGGAGAATGATTTGCTTTGCAGAATCAAATTATACTAAGGTTATAATAAATAGTAAGATACAATCTCATTACTATCTGTGCCTTAAGCACTGCGAAAGGGTGAAAGGTGTTATGAACCTAAAATACGGTTTGGAGGATCGGCCTCCTTTAAAAGAGAATCTCATCTTTGGTCTGCAATGGTTGGCAGTTACGATCCCGGCTGTGATCATATTAGGCAAAGTCCTGGGGAGTATGGAAGGGAGTATGGCTGCCGAAATTCTGTATATGCAGAAACTATTTGCAGTAATGGCTGTCAGCCTTTTGATACAGATTTGGTGGGGACATCGCCTTCCTCTGGTTATTGGGCCGGCGACTGTTTTACTGATCGGCATACTGGCATCACAAACCAGTTCTTCCGCCGCAATTTACTCCAGTATATTAATCTGCGGCTTAATCCTTAGCATTTTGGCCGTTAGCGGTTTGTTTGCCTACCTGCGTCAGTTGTTTACTCCCCGGGTGGTAGCCGTCATCCTGCTTTTAGTGGCCTTTACCATGTTACCAACGATATTAAAATTAATCAGCAGTTCTTCAGGTCAGATGTCTTCTGCCAGCCATTTGGGTTTTGCCCTAGTTTTTATAATACTGATGTTTATGGGTCAGCGCTGGCTGACCGGCCTATGGAAAGCAACCCTGATACTATGGGCTATGATATTTGGCAGTCTGGCCTATTTTTTAATCAATCCTGGCTGGGCCAAGGGAGTTGATGCAACAAGTGTTCCATTCCTGGGAGGATTTTTCCAACAACTGACTACCGGCATAGTAATCGATCCCGGCCTATTGATCGCTTTCCTGCTTTGTTTTTTGGGATTGGCTATCAATGATTTGGGTTCTATTCAGGCGGTGGGTTCAGTGTTACAGGCAGACGAGATGCCCAAGCGAATTACCCAAGGTATTACCTCAACAGGTCTAGGTAACGTTTTGGCTGGGTTTATGGGCGTAATCGGTCCGGTTAATTTTTCCTTCAGCCCCGGAGTAATTGCCTCCACCGGTTGTGCGGCGCGCACTACCCTGATACCGGCTGGAATCATCATGCTGGCTCTGGCTTTCACGCCGCGTATATTATTTTATCTGTCTTTTATTCCCGGTGTAGTAATTGGCTGTGTACTGCTTTTTATTATGTGTACCCAGGTAGCCGCTGGTCTGGCGGCCGCTTTTTCAGCTATAAAGCAGCCCTATTTTGATTATGCTCTGCCTATAGGCCTGCCTATATTGATTGGTATTATGGTAGCTTTCATGCCTGCCGAGGTGCTTGCAGCTTTCCCGGCTGCCGTGCGCCCTATACTCGGGAACGGATTTGTCATGGGTGTCTTGGTGGCTCTCCTGCTGGAACATATGATATTCAGCAACAGTAAAGGGTAATACGGTTTAAATGGACGCGGATGACACGGATTTGCGCGGATTTACGCGGCTTTAATGGACACAGATTGCACAGATAAGACAGATTTACACAGAGTTATCTTAAATTATAAAACGCTATTTGCCGCATTATCGTATATGCTCAAAAAAACCGGTTGAATTTTAGGGAGCGACCAAGGTCGTTCCCTATTACGCATGCTATTTTCATAGGTGGTTAATAAAGGGAAAAAGGCTGTTCTGAAAAGTTTGTTGGGGCAGCCTTTTTGGGTGGCTTTTTCTATTGGAAAGTATTGTTTTCTTTATTTTTGTCCGGGCGGCCGTAATTTGTGTTATATTTTAGTTTGTATCCCAGTATGATTTCACTTACCAATCATTAAAAATAATAATTACGATTATTTTGAGGACTGATTATGAAAAAAACGGCCGTATACCTGCTGCTTTTTCTTCTGATAATTGAATTAATACTCCCGGGAGTGGTACCCCTTAAATCAGCCTACGACAGCCGCATGAATTATACAGTGGTGAAGGATAACCCTGCCAATATTGATGTGGTTCTGGATCAGATTAAGCACCAGATCGACAGTCAGAATATTAAAGATTACGTCATCATTCTGGGGGATTCGGTTGCTCACAGCGGCCCTGGCCCAGCTGATGAGTCGATAGGGGCTAGGCTTCAAGAATACTACTTGCTTGCAGGGCAGAAAAAGGCGGTTTTTAACTTGGCGATGCCGGCCATGCAGACCGGAGACATCTATACCATGATACTCAAACTGGACGAACACGGCATATCGACTGAGAACTTGATTATTAATCTTATTTATGCCGGCTTTGTTGAGCGCAACCCTGATCCGCCGGTGGTATTTTGGCTGCAAAAGGACCTGGCCCGGCTCGATCCGGCCAGTTATGAGCAGGTAACCCCGCAATTGACAGCTAATGGGAAGATTGCCCGGGAAGGGCCGACCCAGAAATTGAACCGGCTCATCACAGAAAGGTTGGCTATTTTCCGTTACAAGGATTTTATTAAGGCAGATCTCCAACACAGGTTTTATGAATTAACCGACCGGCAGGAAGAAAACGCCTTAGGCGATCCGCGGCCCTGGTATCAGAAAGAAGGTCTACAAAAGCTATTGGCGTCCCCCGAATACCAGAGGGGTTTTGCGGTTAAGCCTTTCGATATGAGTCAGGGCAACCCGCAGATATTCTTTTTAGAAAAGATTATTAAGCACCAGCAGGGCAAAAAAACTTTGGTATTTATGGCCCCGGTGAATTATGAACTGGTGCCGCAGGTACATGACGCGGGCTATCAGTCAAACCTGCAAACGGTTAAAGATTATTTTGCCGTCCGGCAGGTTGCCTATATCGATTTTCATGGACTCGTTGATCAGCGCTTGTTCAGTGATCATGTCCACCTCATCGGCCCGGGTTATTCATTAATGGCCCAGCGTTTAGGTGAAGAATCTTTGGCAGGAGAAAACCAGCTATGATGTTTTTTCAGACCCCGGAATTCTTTTTTTGTCTTTTTGTCGTCCTGGCTATTTATTATTTACTGCCGCGCGGGCGGATGGTATTGCTGGCAGCAGTCAGCCTGGCCTTTTATGCCCTGGCTGGTCTGGGCCCGGCGGCGCTTTTCGTGGGGATAACCATCGCTAATTACTTTTTGGGTAAGGCGTTGCTTGGTCCGCATAAAAAGCGTTTTTTATGGGCAGGCATTATCCTTAATGTAGCCAACCTGGTATTTTTTAAATATACTTTATTCTTCTTAAGCATAGCGGAAAAGGTATTTAATATTGCCCTGCTCCCTAAAATACCTTTTGTTGCTGATCTGGTTCTGCCGGTGGGGATCTCCTTTTATACCTTTCAGTTTATTTCCTACCTGGTGGATGTCTATCAGCAAAAAATCCCTCCCAGTCAAAACTTGTTGGTATTTTGGGTGTTTGGGTCGTTTTTTCCCCATGTTGTCTCCGGACCCATCATGCGTGGGGGTGAGTTAATTCCGCAGCTGGAGCAGATCCAAACCCTGGAGATCCGTCAAAATATCCGCCTGGGACTGGGTTACCTAGCCATGGGTCTGTTTAAAAAGTTGTTGATCGCCGATTATATAGCTGTCTATGCCAATAACTTCTTTGCCGGCAGTGCTTCGCTAGGGACGGTAGAGACCTGGATTGCGGCTTATCTTTATACCTTCCAGCTCTATTTTGACTTCTCTGCTTACAGTGAAATGGCGGTGGGAATCGCTTACCTTTTTGGAATTAAGCTGAACTTGAACTTTAAAACGCCTTACCTGAGTGCTAATGCCACTGAGTTTTGGAGACGCTGGCACATAACCCTGTCTACCTGGATCAGGGATTATATATACATTCCTCTGGGCGGCTCGCGGCAAGGAGAACTAAGAAAGTATCTTAACCTTTTCCTGGCTATGAGCATATCCGGACTTTGGCACGGCGCGGCCTTTACTTTTGTAATCTGGGGTATGTATCACGGTTTATTGCTGATTGGCCATAATATCTATCGCAAATTCAAAGCTCGTCTGGGTCTAAAACGCTTTTTCAACAGTGCTGCCTATAGGTTTTTATCCATATTTATTTTCTTTCACCTTACCTGCATCGGCTGGGTCTTTTTCCGGGCGTCCAGTCTGCAGCAGGCTTGGCAGATGGTGCACCGCATGGTAATACCTTATCAACTGAATTTTTCTGCCTATACCGGCAAATTTCTACTGCTGATAGCCGGACTCTACCTCCTGCATATCGTGGAAAACTGGGTGCGGGAGCATGCAGCGCAGATAGGCGGTGCCTGGGAACGTTTATTTCCTCCTCCGCTTAGGGCTTTGGCATATACAGCCTTCATACTAGTCTTGATTATTTTCTCACAGGGTCAGACCAGCGATTTTATTTATTTTAAATTTTAAAATAGGCGCGCTTGCCAATACTCCTATAGCTTTGGCCTTCGGTTCCTAAATATATTATCCTTCAGTGTTATTCGTATCAGTAGCCCCCAAAAAAAATTATTTTGCTCCAACCCGGCATCCGTCTTGAGTACCGGATACGGGTGTTTTATCGGGAAAATCCGGGCAGGAATATGCGGGCTGGGGACGAATTATTAGAGCAGGAAATGATTAGCTTAAAAAAGAGGTGTTGGTTTTGGCTGCCGAAACTGTTTACCAAAGACCCGAAGTAGTAACCGCTCCCCAGGCCCTGCAATTGCTGGCAGAAGGCAATCAGCGCTATGTTGAGGGCATGCTGTTTTCCAAGAACCTGGATGGTTCCAGGCGGAAAGAATTATTTAACCAGGGACAAAAACCTTTTGCGGTTGTCTTAACCTGTTCGGATTCCCGCGTTCCCCCAGAATTGATTTTCGATCAGGCGCTGGGTGATCTTTTTGTTATTCGTGTGGCCGGGAATGTGGTGTCTAAAGTAGAGATGGGCAGTATTGAATACGGGGTGGAACACCTTAATACTCCGCTCCTGGTTATTATGGGGCATGAAAACTGCGGTGCTGTCAAAGCGACTGTGGACGGCGGCGAAGTGCCCGGCAGCATTGATTCCATCATTGAAATAATCAAACCCTCGGTGGAAAACGCCCGGGTTGCCGGGTTTAGCGGTGCTGATCTGTATGAAGCCGCCACCGATGAAAACACCAAAGCCATGGTGGCTGAAGTCATGAAAAGCCCGGTTGTCAAACATTTAGTTGATGATGGCCGTCTGGTTGTGCTAGGTGCCAAATACCATCTGGACAGCGGCCGGGTAGTATTTGACCAGACCCGGTAATTAAAATCGGCCCTGATAAAGCGGATTAAAAAATAGCCGCTGAACGTGAGTAATTGTTCAGTGGCTATTTTCTAATTAGCCCTCCCTGCCCGCAGGACACAACCACCTATAAAATGGTGGCGCGCGATTCGGACGGAGAAGCTTTGCTTCCCACCGGAAGCTAAAGCTTCCGCTACATCGGAGCGACCAAAGGTCGCCCCTACAAATTGCTGATTCTATAGAGCATTTACGATTATGCTGCGAATCGTTAATTTTAAAAATCAATCAATATTAATCATACCGGAATCTGTGTCCAATTAACCCGCTTTATCCGCGGTTATATTCTATCCGTCAGATAAATAACCTGAGCCTTTGGCAAGCTTGGGATCGACTGAAGAACCTTCTGGGAGAGAAAACTTAAGGGCTCCGGAGGGACAGAGGTTGATGGTTTTAATAATATCCTCAGCCGGTGCCCCGGAAGGATTCACCCAGGGCCGGGCCTCGGGGTTAAAGACTTCCTTCAGGTTCATGAAACAGTTGGTATCATGAGTGCACTGCTGGGGATTCCAGTAAATAATGATATCCTCATGGTTATATTTTTTGGGGAAATCCTGCCGACAAAGACTGGGATTATGATTGGGGTTGTTGCAGTAGTAGTAGTCAGCATAGTCCTTAAGCAGATCGCGGTTACCCTGCAAGGCCTGGGCAAAATCAAAACCAAATTGATAGGCCTTATCAAGTTCTTCGCCAGATGGCTTAAAACGTACTCTTAAGCCCGGCAGGTAATTCATCCGCAGCATCTTAAAGCGAGCTTCAATATTGGGTACGGCTTCCCCGCTCCAGCCATAAGCCCCAAAGGCACCAGCGATGATTGACGAATGGGTAATGGGCGAGAGACAGCATAACAGATTCCATATCGGCGGCAGGGTATCTTTATTGATGGTGGGGGAACCGATTAACATGCCATCCGCATATTCCAATTCCGATACAACCTCCTGTATCGGAGTATCCATAAGATCAAACCTGTGCACTGCAAAATCACCGGACGAACATAATCCCTGCTCGATTTTTTCAGCCAGCTGGGCGGTGTAGCCATAAGCTGAGACATAAGCGATAACAACTTTCGGCCGCTCCTTTGCAACCGGCGGTGCCGCCCAATCCTGATAGAGGTTTAAATAATGGCTGATATTGCTGCGCAGGATAGGACCATGCCCGGGGCAGATCATATTTATTTCATAATGGCGCAGTTTTCTTAAAGCAATGTACATCTGGGGTTTAAATGGACTCAATATACTATCGAAGTAATCTTTGAAGGCAGGCATCATATCCCTGTCCAGAAGGTCATTAAATATCCGGGAATCGGAGAAGTGACTGCTGAAGGAATCACAGCTAAACAAAAGCTTATCTTCCTGAACATATGTGTAGATAGTGTCCGGCCAGTGCAGCAGTTGCGCGGTTATGAACTGCAAATGCTTATCCCCCAGGTCAAGCTCCGCTCTGTTTCCAACCGGCAGGGATTTAAAACTGCGGTTGGTTATTTCACTTAAGAATTCCAAAGCGGTCTGATGAGCCACCACAATCAACCCGGGAATTATATCGAGTAGCTGTTCAACCGAACCGGCATGATCAGGCTCGGTATGATTTAATATCAGGTAATCAATATCCGGCAGCTCTACCAGCTCCTGCAGATTAGCAATGTACTCAGGCATAAAATGGGATTTGACGGTTTCTACAAGAGCTATCTTATCGTTGCCTTTTATGAGGTAAGCATTGTAGCTGGTACCAAACTCTGTTTCCATAATTATATCGAAAACCTTAAGATCAGGATCTTGAACCCCCACCCAGTAAACACTTTCATTTATCTTTACCGCACCCATAAAAACCTTCCTTTCTGTAAGAGACTTACCATCCAAAACCTTTAATTACATATTATAGATACAGGGGATAAATAACAATAAGGGCGCGACTTAATTTCGAAATTTAAGCTGTGGTGTTGCGGAGTAATTATGTTGCCAACGCAGCAAATAATTTTGCATCCATATAACCAGCGGTTGTGAGCAGGAAATACTTAAAAAAAATAGAATGAATTCAATATAATTTAGTTTTCGGGAGGTAATCGCCTTGTTAAAATATCATTTTGAAATTATGAGAAGTACGCCTGTTAAAGGGAAAAAAATTACCGGCAGCAAAGATTACGATACCCGGGTAACGATTGAAAAAGACGGTAAAATCATTTTCAACGAAATGATAGTAGTTCGCAAAAATAAAGAAGGCGTTTTTCCGGAAATGGATCCCATTAGAAATAATATTGCAGCCGCCTCCATACGCAAAGAACTGGTCGAAAAATTAAAAGAGTATTTTAAGAAAGTAAAATAAAAAACTCGCCCCAAAAATCGTTTCTTAAGTCCTGGCTGGATATTGGATATAATAATACCGTATAATATGGACAACACGTACGCTTTTTAGTCTCTTTTTGCATTTTACTGAAGCGGGCAACCAATGCCAAATGAACATGTTTAAGTTTACAGGGGTATCTTAACAAAATGTTAAAAAGGAGGTTGACAGGATGAAAACTAAAATTACGGAAATGTTAGGTATCAAGTATCCCATTATTTGCGGGGGAATGCTGTGGCTGGGCAAACCGGAATTATGCGCAGCTATTTCCAATGCCGGGGGTTTAGGCAATGTGACTGCCGGAAATTATGATAGCGGCGAAGAACTGCGGGCGGCCCTGCAAATGACCAAAGAGTTGACCGATAAGCCTTTCGGGGTTAACATCACGCTTTTACCGTCCTTCCGTATTAGCCAGGAGACCTACGATGATTATTTTCGGGTATGTTGTGAAGAAAAAGTGGCGTTTATCGAGGTGTCTGGGGCACCGGCCACGCGCTATTTAGATCAGGTGCATGCGGCCGGGGTCAAAATATTTCATAAAGTCGGTGCGCTTAGGCATGCACTTAATATTGAAAAACTTGGTTATGACGGGGTTTTCGCAGCCGGGATTGAAGAAGGGGGACATCCCTTAAATGATGATGTGACCAGCATGGTTCTAACCCCCCGCATCTCCGAGACCCTAAAAATTCCGGTGGTAACCACCGGGGGCATTGCAGATGGCCGGGGCTTGGCGGCTGCTTTGACTCTGGGTGCGGAAGGGGTTATGATGGCCACCCGCTTTATAAATACCCGGGAATGCCAGGTGCATGAGAATATAAAGCAGGAGATCATTAAGCGGCAAGAACAGGATACGACTCTTATCTGCAAGAGTCTTAATTTACAAGGTCGGGCATTGAAAAATGAATTAACCCAGCAGGTATTGGATATCGAAGCCGAGGGAAAAGACCTGGATAGGATCTTTCCGCTGATTACCGGACAACGGGTAAAAAAAGCCTGGGTCAATGGTGATGTGGAAGGGGCCGCTTTCATGGTAGGGCAATCCATAGGCTTGATCCATGATGTAATCAGTTGCCAGGAATTACTGGATACCATGGTTGCAGATGCCGAGAAAATACTGCGGCAAAATCTGGCTAGATTTCAGTAGGTGTTGTGCACAGAACATTTTAGACATTTAAGTATGATTATTCGACAGGGGATTTCCCCTGTCGAATAAAATTTAGGCTATTTTCCTTTGAATTCTGCTTTGCGGGATTCCAGAAAGGCATTCATACCTTCCTTCTGGTCTTCAGAAGCAAACAGCATCGACCAGGCGATCTGTTCGGCCCGGCATCCGGCCTTGATATCATAATTCATGGACATATTAACCGCGTTTTTAGCTTCCCTGAGAGCCAAAGGACTCTTTTTGGCTAGTTTTCTCGCCATTTTTTTGGCGGCATCCATAACTTCTTCAGCCGGCACTACCATATTAGCCAGACCGATACGCAGGGCGGTCTGCGCATCGAAGAAATCACCGGTCAAAATATATTGTTTAGCTATGTTCATGGAAGTAATGCGCGGGAACCGCTGGGTTCCGCCGGCGCCGGGGAATATGCCCAGATTAATCTCCGGCAGACCCAGGGTGGCATTTTCAGCGATAATATGAATATCACAGGCCATAACTGTTTCCAGTCCGCCGCCCAGGGCCAGACCGCGCACGGCTGCAACGGTGGGCTTATGGTTGTCTTCAATAGCAAACATACATTGATGAACTTTATCCAGAAAGTCCCGCGCTTCAAATGCAGTATAACCGGCTACAGCCTTCAGATCGGCCCCAGCGGCAAATGCATTTTCATTTCCACAGATAATAATAACCTTAACTTCCGGATCATCACTGAAAAAATTCAGAGCTTCGGTCGCTTCCAGCAGCAGCTTGTAGTTGACTGCGTTAAAGGCCTTGGGTCGATTAAACTGAAGGTAGCCAATTCCGTCCTCAACCCACGCTAAAATAGTCTCATAATCAATCCCGCGATAATTTTCTGCCATTATATTACCTCCCCCAAAATAAATGAACAGCAATACTTATATGTAAATATATTACATATATAACTATATATTACCATATTGGGATATATTTTAGAAATTTATTATTGCAAAAAACAAAAAAGGCACTGAGGTAACCCTCAGCACCTGGTTGTGAACTTCATTTTCATTATTGGCGAACCTATCAAAAAACAGGTTCTTCTAAACGGCCTTTATTGGCATATAAAAGCAGGTTTTCTCTTATTTACGAAAGCATTCATACCTTCCTTTTGATCCTGGGTTGAAAAGCACAGGCCGAACAGGTCGGCTTCAATCGCCAGGGCTGAGTCAATATCAGTTTGCATACCCTTGTTTATGGCGGCTTTACTGAATCTTACAGCCAGGGGAGCATTGGCCATGATGGTTCGGGCCATTTTTTTTGCTTCTTCCAGCAGGGATTCAGGGGGATATACCTGGTTGACCAGACCTATCCGGTAGGCTTCCTGAGCATCTATACTACGGGCGCTGAATATTAATTCCTTGGCCCGGCCTTCCCCAATAATACGGGGCAAACGTTGGGTGCCGCCGAAACCGGGGGTAATACCCAAACTAACTTCCGGTTGTCCAAATACCGCTTTTTGGGAGGCCAGTCTTATATCACTGGCTAGAGCCAGTTCACATCCTCCGCCCAGAGCAAAGCCATTGACGGCAGCTATAACCGGTTTTTCCAGATTCTCTACGGCAGTGAATACATCCTGACCCAGCAGACCGAAGTCTCTGCCTTCAACCGCGGACAGGTTTTCCATAAAACTGATATCGGCTCCGGCTACGAAGGCTTTGTCGCCTGCTCCGGTAATGATTAACGCCCCAACGGTTTCATCATCCTTGACCTCCATAACAGCAGCTTTGATCTCCCGCAGGGTTTCATTGTTTAAGGCATTCAAAGCCTGGGGGCGGTTCACCTTAAGAATCGCCAGACTGTCCTCTTTTTCCAAAATAATATTTTTATAAGCCATTATAATAAGACCTCCCTCTCCTGTCTATTTGCCAAACTCCGGCTTTGTATATATTCAAATCGCCATACCATAAACTTATGATAATTATACTGTAATATGGGTTTGATAACAGCACTAATGCAAATATTCTGGGTGTCAAGGGGACGGTTCGATAGGTGTCAAGGGGACGGTTCGAGACCACTGAAAAAGTAACCCTTTTAAGCCGCCCTGGCGGCTACCCACAGCCCATCAGGTAGGTTAATCTGTAACCGACAGAATAAAAACCTCAAAATAAACGAAGATAACCCTTTTGAAGCGGATACCAGTTTGGCTATCCGCTTTAAGTTTACCGCCAGGGCTGTTAGTTTGGCCTGAATGCGGATGCTTCGTAGACCATAGCCTTTGGCTCG
>NZ_CGIH01000031.1:80381-95357 GCF_000983115.1 Syntrophomonas zehnderi OL-4 | reverse complement strand
AAAATATTCTTTAATATTATCCTTATAAACCAATAATTAAGACAAATATTTAGCACTGAGTAGGAAACTGCAGAAGAATCAGAATAAATAAGTGCACAAACAGTAAAATATTGAGGATTAATAGTGATTTAAATAATTTTTGAAGCAAGGCAAAATAGAAAATAAATGGTAAAATAGTATATAATTAGCCTAGAGGTAAAAACTACTTAGGCTGGAGAGGAGGAATGTTTTGATATTTACTTGCTCAGTGTCCCGGTAATGATAAAAAGGGGGGGAGAACATGGAAATGGCAATGCTGAACAGGTTTTTGGAGGAAGTAAAGACCTTGCCCAGGATGTTCTATAACACGGTGGAGAACTTCGGGGAACGGCCTGCCCTTAAGTATAAAGTAGACGATAACTATGTCACCCTTGATTATAATGGTTTTGCTGATATTGTTGAAAAAATAGGCAGTGGTTTATTAAATCTGGGCCTTGCCAAAGGTGACCGGGTTTGCCTGATGGCCCCTACCACACCGCAGTGGGCCTGGGCAGATTTTGGCATACAGCTTTCAGGGGGTATAACCGTAACCGTCTATCCAACCCTTTCCGCTCAGGAGACAGCATTTATTGTCAACCATTCCGAGGCTCGATTTCTCTTTGCCGGCAATGAAAATATTGCCGATCGCCTGGTATCCGCTTGGGCAGATATGCCTAGCCTGGAAAAAATAATTGTCCTTAAGACCGGCTATGATTCTGCTGATGAACGTCTGATCGGCCTGGATAAACTTCGGGAAATGGGCAAAACACTTTTGGCTGCCGAACCCGGACGGCTGCGCCGTCAGTGGGAATCGTTAAGCGGTGCTGATCCTTCCAGTATTATATATACTTCTGGAACTACCGGAGATTTAAAAGGCAGCCTTTTAAGCCAGGAAAACATGATCGGCGCATTGGGAAGAAGTCTTAAACATATGGCTTTAAGCGGCTACGCGGCCAGCTATAATGACGTTGCCTTCTCTTTACTTCCGTTGGCACATATCTGGGAACGCAACAACTCTTACCTGGCTATGATCAGCGTGGGTGCTTGCATTGGCTTTGCAGAGAAGCCTACGACCTTGCTCCAGGATATCCAGGCTATCAAACCTACCTGGGTACTATTGGTTCCCCGGCTGTGGGAAAGGATTTATTCAGGATTCAAGGCGGCCTTCTGCAGTAGTGGGGACGGCCAGCAGCTTTTTGAATGGGCAGTTAAAGTAGGAGAACAGGTATTAAATCATCGCACCGGGCCGACCGGGTCTATCGACTTGACCGCTGATCCGACCATTGGGATGGATGAAAAACTAAAAGCTGATTTCTTAAGGGCCGATGCCATGGTTTACAGCCAACTGCGTCAACTGCTGGGCGGACGCCTTAAAATACCGTATTCAGGTGGAGGCGTATTGCCTTCTGATTTGCACCGCAATTATCTGTTATTAAACTTCCCTCTGCTTAATGGCTGGGGTTTGACGGAAACTGCGGCCGGTATTAGCCACGGCTCCTTGAATGCCACCAAAATAGGCTGGCTGTCTAGAATGGTGCCGGGGGTCGAAGCCAAACTCGATGACGATGGGGAAATATTAGTTCGAGGTATAGGCATAATCCGGGAATACTACAAAAATGATAGCGAAACTGCCGATGCTTTCACTTCGGATGGCTGGTTTAGAACCGGGGATATAGGGGAATTTGATGAGGAAGGATTTTTACGCATTATCGACCGCAAAAAATCCATTATCGTTTTGGATACAGGCAAAAACGTAGCCCCGGCTAAAATTGAAGCTCAATTTGGCAACAGCCCTTTTGTTGACCAGGTGGTGGTAGTCGGTAATGATCGCAAATATATTGCGGCCTTGATTGTGCCCTCTTTTGATTTTATATTATATATGTTGAAAGAAAAAGGTTATCACTATGACGAAAGCCAGCTGGTTTACGCTGATATCAACGGAATGAACACCTGTGTCAAAGTAGGCGCAGACGTCATTCAAAACCCCATGGTAAAGGATTTAATTGCCAAAGAGGTCAAGCGTATTAATGAATACCTGGAAGAACATGAAAAAATCAAGCAGTATGCAATTCTGCCCCGAAAATTTACAGAGGAGAGCGGTGAATTGACCCCTACCTTAAAAATCAAAAACCGGATCGTATTTAAAAACTTCCATGAAGAGATAAAGAGTTTATATGCCTAGTTTTACTGATAAGAAAAACCCGAGGATAACTATCCCCGGGTTTTTTTATGTAGTTTTCGGCTTCAAGCCACGTGTTTGGGGAAAACCATATGCAGCCAGCCCGCACTATACTTCGTGAAAACTGACACCCAACAAACCAGGTCCGGTATGAACACCTAGGGCCGGACTTATATCGGAAAAGATAAGTTCTTTAATATTTGGCAGTTTGCTTAATCGTTCCAGCATGTGTTCGGCCTCTTTTTTGGCGCCGCCGTGCATGACGGCTAGATTTATCATTTTATCACGGGGTATGTTCTCGACAATTTCAATTAAGCGGTCAATTGATTTGCGGCGGCCCCGTACCTTGCAAAAGGTGAAGTATTTTCCTTCTGGGTTTACCGAAATTATAGGTTTAAAATGCAAAAACTCACCCAGCATAGCTGATACTTGCCCAATGCGGCCACCTTTACGCAGATATTCCAAGGTCTCTACTACATAGTAGACTTTTACCTTCGGCTGTATGTGGGCGATATTCTCCATCACCTTATCAAAACTCAGACCGTTAGTAATATTGCGGGCAGCATCCAGTACCATCCAGCCGGTTCCCATAGACAAAGTACGGGAATCAAAGGTTTTGACTACCATATCATTTATATCCTGGGCGGCCAGCTTTATAGCCCCGTAAGTTCCTGATAGGCCGCTAGACAATGCAACCGCTATTACATGCGTGAATCCTTGGCTTTTAATGGTTTCAAATAACGATTTGATTTCCCCCAGACAGGGCATGGCGGTAGTAGGAATTTCACCCGGCATCCGGTTATAAACGTCATTGGGCTGAATATCTACCCGGTCAGAGAACTCACCTTCCGGATAGATGATTTTTAAAGGGAGAATTTTAATAGCCATTTTCTCAACAATATCGCGAGGTAAATCGCAGGCACTATCAGCCAGCAGAGCTATCTTCTCAGTCAAGTGATTCACTCCTTTTCCAATTTAAATAATAATATTTATAATTACTTATGAGCTTTATTGTATAGCATTTACAAGCAATTGCCAATTTTTCAAAAAAAAATTTAAATAAATATCGGAATTTACTTAACGAAACTTGACACTGCTTGGTCAGATAAGTAAAATAGCTATGTAAAGTATTTATACTTTACAAATAGGAGTGGACAGTTATGCTGGAAAAGCTCAGCCAGATAGTTTGGTTAAAGGATTTTTACGGGCCTTTATTGACAGAAAAACAGCGGGCGATTTTAAGCCTGTATTATGAAGATGATTTTTCCTTGTCTGAAATAGCCGAGGAAATGAATATCAGTCGCCAGGCGGTTTATGATCTGGTAAAAAGAGCCGAGCACCAACTGTGGCAATATGAAACGAAATTAGGTTTAGTGGAGAAATTTCAGCATACACGGCGGCGATTAGAGGAAGCTCAAAACTTGCTGGATGCGTATGCAGCCGATGATGCTGCGATACATAATGTTCTTATGATTTTACGGGAGATTACCGATTCATTATAAACAAAGGAGAGGTACTGTGGCCTTTGAAGGATTATCTGATCGTTTGCAGGAAGTCTTTAAAAAGCTTCGCGGCAAAGGCAAGATTAGCGAGGAAGACGTCAAGCTGGCCATGCGGGAAGTGCGCCTGGCACTATTGGAAGCTGACGTAAATTATAAAGTGACGAAAAGCTTTGTCGCCGCAGTCAGTGAACGTGCGGTGGGGCAGGAAGTGTTACAAAGTGTTACCCCCGGGCAGCAGGTTGTAAAAATTGTCTATGATGAAATGACTCAGCTAATGGGGGGCAGTGAAACTAAATTGACCATGTCTTCCAAACCACCTACCGTTTTTATGACGGTGGGTTTGCAGGGAGCCGGAAAAACCACTACGGCGGCGAAATTGTCCAGAAACTTGCTCAAACAAGGACGGCGTCCCTTGCTGGTAGCCGCCGATGTCTACAGACCTGCCGCTATTAAGCAATTACAGGTATTAGGGGAACAGGTAGGGGTACCGGTGTTTTCCATGGGGCAATCCAATCCGGTCGATATTGCCAGAGCCTCCCTGGAGTATGCCCGCAGCAATAACCGGGATATAGTTATTATAGATACGGCCGGGCGCTTGCACGTTAATGAAGAATTAATGGCTGAGCTGCTCCAGATTCAAAAAACGGTCAATCCACATGAAACGTTGCTGGTCGTGGATGCCATGACGGGACAGGATGCCGTTAATGTAGCCGAAGCATTTAATGATCAGCTCAGTATTACCGGGGTTATTCTAACCAAATTGGATGGCGACACCCGAGGTGGAGCTGCTCTGTCGGTCAAAGCGGTTACCGGCTGCCCGATCAAATTAGTGGGTATGGGCGAAAAAATGGATGCTTTGGAAACATTCTATCCGGAACGCATGGCTTCACGGATTCTGGGCATGGGTGATATATTAAGTCTGGTCGAAAAAGCCCAGGAGAATTTTGATGAACAGAAAGCCCGGGAAATGGAACAAAAAATCCGCAAACAGGAATTCACCTTGGAGGATTTTCTGGAACAGATGCAGCAGGTAAAATCCATGGGCCCGCTGCAGGATCTGCTGGGTATGATACCTGGGATGGACAAACAGCTTAAAGGAATCGAAGGGCAAATCGATGAAAAAGAAATTCTGCATGTGGAAGCCATCATCAGATCCATGACACCCGAGGAAAGGCGCAATCCAGCCATATTAAACGGCAGCCGCAAAAAAAGGATTGCCCGCGGCAGCGGTGCCAAAGTACAGGAAGTTAATCGTCTGGTAAAACAATTCGAGGAGTCCCGCAAAGTTATGAAACAGTTCGCCGACATGGGGGGCAAAAAAGGGAAACGGGGTGCCTTTCCCGGCATGAAGTTTCCGTTTTAATTAAAAAATGGACGCGGATAACGATAATTAAATGGATTTACACGGATTAATTAAACCCTGATTAACACGGCAACCTTAATTGCGACCGATAGGGAGCAGCAGTAGTCCCCGAAGGGAGATTTTATCTCCGTTTCGTATCAGGCAGTCATTTTCAAAGGTGGCCGTGTCCCGGTCATGGGTGGTTTACGTAAAAAGCTTACTGAGCTGGATATACAATTATCTGGCAGAAGATAAGGTAGATTAAAATAAGGAGGTGACAATATGGCAACAAAGATCAGGTTGAAAAGGATGGGGGCTAAGAAAAACCCCTTTTATAGAGTTGTGGTAGCCGACTCCAGATCTCCGCGGGATGGCCGTTTTATAGAGGAAATTGGTTATTATGACCCTTCCACTAATCCAGCCACCATAAAAATTGATGAAGAGAAGGCTTTAAAATGGTTGGCAACGGGTGCCAAACCTTCCGATACCGCCAAATCACTTTTGCAGAAGCAGGGAATTATCAGTAAATTTGCTGAAAGCCGCAAGTAATGGCGATGAGGCTAGGGGGTGAGACGTCATGAAAGAACTGGTGGAGTATATTGCTAAATCACTGGTAGATAATCCGGAGGAAGTAACGGTTACAGAACAAGAAAATGAAAGATCAACTATTCTGGAACTAAGAGTGGCACCGGAAGATATGGGTAAGGTTATTGGGAAACAGGGTAAGATAGCCCAATCAATTCGTACCCTCACCAAAGCAACTGCCGCCAAGAAAGGCATAAGAGTAGGAGTAGAAATAATGAGGTAGGGCTAAGTGATTAGCCCTTTTCATTCGTTTAGAACAGTTTTCACCTGGAGGTGAAGGGATTGGATAGCAAAGAACTGGTCAGTATCGGTCGAATTGTGGGATCTCACGGCTACAAAGGGACAGTCAAAGTTGAACCGCTGACGGATTTTTTGCAACGTTTTCAAGAATTAAAAGAGGTCAAGCTATATAAAACCAAGAAAATTGAGAAAATGACGGTAGAGTCCTGCAGTCCCTATAAAGGCCTGCTGCTCATGAAATTACAGGAAATAAGCAATAAGGAAGATGCCCAGTCCTATCACAATGCACTGCTATGCGTAGATGAAGACGATGTATATCCGCTGCCTAAGGGTTACTATTACCATTTTCAATTGGTGGGACTGGCCGTTCACGATACCCAAAAAGGCTATCTGGGAACGATAATCGAGATTTTAGAGACAGGAGCCAATGACGTATACGTAGTTGATTCCCCAGTCTATGGGGAGATTTTAATCCCAGCTATAAAACAGGTTATATTAGAGGTTGATCTGGAGGCAGGGTCGATGCAGGTTAAGCTCCTGGATGGCTTATTGGATTAGAAAGGTTCAGCCCAGGGGATGGTAATTTAGATATTTAAAAGAAGTGAGAGTTTATGCGTATAGATATTTTAACCCTGTTCCCGGAAATGTTCAGTTCGCCTTTCAACGAGAGCATCATTGATCGGGCCAGGAAAAACGGCTTACTGGAAATAAACACCATAAACATTCGGGACTTTGCCCTGGACAAGCACCGCCAGGTGGATGATTATCCGTATGGAGGCGGCTCGGGTATGGTGATGAAGGCAGATGTTGTATCCAGGGCAATAAAGAGCGTTAAAAGGGCACCGACCCGGGTTATCTATCTATCTCCCCAGGGCAAGCGCTTACATCAGGATACCGTAGTTCGCCTCTCTCAGGCAGAACACTTGATCTTATTATGCGGCCATTATGAAGGTATAGATGAACGGATTATGCCGCTGGTTGACGAGGAAATATCGATTGGTGATTACGTCCTGACCGGCGGGGAATTGGGAGCCATGGTGCTGGTGGATGCAGTGGCCCGTCTAATACCAGGTGTGCTGGGAGACGATAATTCTTCCCAGGAGGAATCATTTACCGCCGGTCTGCTCGAATATCCGCAATACACCCGCCCCAGAGTTTTTGAAGGCAGGGAAGTTCCAGAAGTGCTTTTATCCGGACATCATGCCCAGATCCGCCGCTGGCGCAAAAAGCTCAGCCTGCTGAGAACCTTGTTAAAAAGACCGGATCTTTTATTAGACCGGGAATATGATAAAGAAGAACGCCAGTTGCTGGAAGAAATTTTATTTGCCGGGGAAGAGGGATGCTTTGAGAAAGAGTAAAGTATATATCGCCCTGCTGCATTACCCCATGTATAACAAACGCATGGATGTAATCACCACTTCGGTGACCAACCTGGATTTGCATGATATTGCCCGGACTGCCCGTACTTATAATGTGGAAGGTTTTTTTGTGGTTCATCCTTCCCCTAAACAACAGCAGTTGATCAAGGAGATCATCTCCTACTGGCAGGATGGCTATGGCAAAACTTATAATGCTGATCGCCAGGAGGCCTTTTCCATTCTGTACCAAGCTGAAAATCTGCCCCAGGTAATAGAATATATTGAGCAGGAGACAGGTCAGTACCCCATTACCATAGCTACCGATGCCAGGGTCTATCCCAATACGATTGAATATAGCCGCTTAAAAGAAGAGGTTTTTAAAAGTGATCGTGTTTATTTACTCTTATTTGGTACCGGCTGGGGAATGGAGCAAAGCTTAATGGAGCAGTGTGATTACATATTAGAACCCATCGGTGCCGGCAGTGATTATAATCACCTGTCGGTTCGCAGCGCCGTTTCCATTATTATTGATCGCCTACTGGGAGATTTTTGGTTTAAAAAATAGTTGTTGCTTGAGATTCAATTTTTACTGTGGTAAAATAGGCTTGTTCTGTATTAAAGGTGGTCCGCTGCATTATATAGATGTATGAACGCCTGGTGGAAGGAGGTTTATTAGTGCAAGATATTATAAGATCGATTGAAGAGGAACAGTATAAAAAGGATCTGCCCCGGTTTGGCCCTGGCGATACCGTGAAGGTACATGTTAAGGTTGTTGAGGGTACCCGGGAGAGGATTCAGATATTTGAAGGTACCGTAATGAAGATCAGGGGCACTGGTCTTTCCCAGACCTTTACCGTGCGCAGAATTTCTTATAACGTGGCAGTGGAGAGAACCTTCCCCATGCATTCGCCCCGAATAGCCAAGATCGAAGTTACTAGAAAAGGAAAAGTACGCAGAGCCAGATTATACTATCTGCGTGGTTTAACAGGCAAAAAAGCTAGGGTTAAGGAAAAAGGCAGATATTAATAATACGTTAGAATTTAAAAAAGGAGAATGCCTATAGGTATTCTCCTTTTTGGTCTTAAGTTATTTCATGTGAACGGATTATTTGAATTCTTCCGAAAAAACGCGGTATGATAAAAATACTATTCTAATCGAAGGTGAAAATATGGCGATTAACTGGTATCCCGGTCATATGGTCAAGGCCAGGAGGGAAATAGAGGAAAATATAAAACTAGTGGACATCGTGCTGATGCTTTTGGATGCTCGCGCTCCTTTATCCTGCCGCAACCCGGATCTGGAGAAAATAGTCAGTCGCAAGAAATTAATCTTCATCCTTAACAAGATGGATCTGGCAGCTCCTGCTGCCACCCGGCAACACCAAAAAATGCTGCAGCAGGATGGTTATTCAGTTGTGGCGATGGATTCCAGTAGCGGCAAAGGTGCCAAGGACGTAGTACAAGCCATAAAAGACGCCTATGCAGAACAAGCCGACCGTCTGGTGCAGAAAGGCCGCCGGGTGCGCAGCCCCCGGGTAATGGTCGTGGGGGTTCCCAATGTTGGCAAATCTACTTTTTTAAACTGTCTGGTGGGACAAAAGATAGCTCGTACCGGTGCGAAACCAGGCATTACCCGCGGCAAGCAGTGGATTAGGGTAAGGGAAGATGTCGAGTTCATGGATACACCTGGACTGATGTGGCCCAAGGTAGAGGACGTAGAACAGGGTCTAAAACTTGCCCTCTTGGACATAGTGGGCGAAAATGCCTACAGCGAAGAGGAAGTAGCCTTATATTTGATTAGGACGCTGCAGGAAAAAGCCCCTCAGGTGATCTTCACCAAATACAAGGTGGAAGTTGGCCAGCAAAGTGAGCAGGAGATCTTAGCGGCTATCGCCCAAAAAAGAGGCTATCTTAACAAAGGCGGAATTCCCGATAGCGAAAAAACCTGCCATCTGCTCCTGCAAGATTACCGACGCGGCAATCTAGGCAAAATCAGCCTGGACTAACCGGTACCCCTCATCCTCCCCGCAAAGAGGGTTCTTTATTTGCGCGGACATGGAGGGAATTGCAGAGCGTAGCAACGTAGCGGAAGCTTTAGCTTCCGGCGGGAAGCAACGTAGCGGAAGCCTTAGCTTCCGGTGGGAAGCAACGTAGCGGAAGCCTTAGCTTCCGGTGGGAAGCAACGTAGCGGAAGCTTTAGCTTCCGCAGAGAAGCCCATTAACGTAGGATGTATTGGAACTAAACAACTTACGACTATCTGCCTGATGCCCTGGTAGCGGAAGCTTTAGCTTCCGGCGGGAAGCAGAGCTTCCCCATCCGTATCATGCAACTATTTTCACAGGCGGCTCCACCCCACGGTAATACGATAAAAACCATGGATTCTATGGCAAAATCCTCAAGGATGAGGAATTTAGGAACCAGCTTATGGAATTAATTATGCTGGATATATATACATCGTTAAATGAAGGTGTTTTCAGTGTCTGATAATAGCTAGCACTTAAAGCTCAATTTAGCTTAATTAACGGTCGGTGTAATCTAACTGAGGTACTTATTATGTATGCTTGGCCAAGTGCTATAGTATTATTGAGGGGATTAATTTATGAATAATGAAGCTATCCCGAGAATTAAAAGTTACCTGGCAAAAAGCGGGTTATCATTAGTCACTGATATCCAGGAAGAGGGCAAAGGAACTGGGATTGCCAACACATTTTTCCTTAAAGCCGACAACCATAATTATCTTATCGACCCGGCAAACGGCAAAAAAAGACTGCAAGATATTAAGAAGCAGCTGCCTTTTAATGAATATGATGTGCTCGTCACCCATTCTCACCTCGACCACAGCGCCAACAGCGGACTTGTTGCTGCGGAAAATTCACGGGTAATATTCCATCCCTTCGTCGCAGATAGAATCAATAACCTCAAACGAAATTATACCGAGATCACAGCAGAGATGGTAAAGGTGTTTGGAGTGGATGGATTCTTTGGGCGCACAGGTATGCTCGGTCCATCCACGATTAAATTGATGCAGTTTATACAGAAATCATCTCCTCCGGGGTTCGATTTCATCTTGAACGTCATCAGCCTAATCATGTGCCGCTTAAATAATGGCGGAATCTATCCACCCAAGAAAAATGCTGTGTTCCTGAACTGCGACGATATCATGGATCTGCAATTTGGCCATACAGTATTCAGGGGATGGCCTTTAAGTGAACAACTCTTCGCCCTTGATACCCCGGGGCATCAAAATGACCACCTGGCTTTTTACGTACCAGACAGGGGAATAATGTTCGCTGGTGATTTAATAGGTTTTCTGAATCCCAATGACATCATTGACGGAAGCATCAAAGAAACCCACGCCGGAATGATGAAGATGCTCCAATTAGCCGAGGCAGGAGGAATAGATATTCTGGCTCTAAGTCACGCATTGCCTGTAACCGGGGAAGAAAACGTAATCGCTTACCTGAGATCAGCGATTGCCAAGCAGAATGAAATATTTGAGATAGTATCTGATATAGTATCAACTTGTCCTGATAAAAACGATTTTGAAGAGATCATTAGAAAAACCTATGCACATGAATCCGACTTAATGAAAAAAATACTAAAAATCAATTATCCCCGTTCGGCTTCTTTCATTGATGTATATGTGTATATATATCTAAAGGAATTTGTTAGCTAAAAAGACGTAAGTGCTGCCAAGAGGAAGGTGACTTTGTCAGTTTAACCCCGCTGGGATGTATATCACCGGCGGGTATTTTTTTGTCAAAAATAATCGCCGCAAAAGAAGGATAATTGTTTTCGGGCTAGAATAAATATTTGATATAAATAACAACTAATATAACTATAACTATAAGTTATATTAAACGAGGAGGTTATTCTGTTGGACAAGAGCAAATGGCTGATTCTATCTACAGGTCTCTTGATCGGTGCGATTGCAGTAACTTTGGTTAAATTGGGCAATCCTCCTAACATGGGTTTTTGTATTGCTTGTTTTGAAAGGGATATAGCGGGGGCGCTTGGATTGCACCGGGCTGCTGCAGTGCAATATATACGCCCGGAAATAATCGGCATTATCCTGGGAGCCATGTTAACGTCATTATTTGCGGGCGAGTTTAAATCCCGGGGCGGATCAGCTACCTTAGTTCGTTTCATAATGGGTATGTTTATGATGATTGGCGCTCTGGTTTTCTTGGGTTGTCCTTTAAGAGACGTTTTGCGTATGGCCGGAGGCGATTACAACGCTGTGGTTGGATTGCTGGGTTTCGTCTTTGGAGTAGGAGCGGGAGTTTGGTTTCTGCGCAGGGGCTTTAATCTGGGACGCACCCAGGAAAGCCACAGTCAATTCGGTGGATATATAATGCCCCTGGTGTTTGTCTTCCTGCTATTTTTATTGCTTAAAGGAACCGTCTTTAATCCAGATGCAGGCGGACCTCTTTTCTTTAGCAAGGAAGGCCCGGGCTCCATGGTGGCTCCCCTTTTTATTAGTTTGGCGGCCGGTTTATTGGTGGGATTTTTGGCGCAGCGCACCCGCCTCTGCTTAAGCGGGGGAATAAGAGATTTCATACTGATCAGGGATAGTTACTTGTTACTCGGCTTTATCGGCATCTTTTTAGGTGCGCTGGTCTTTAACATCGGTTTTGGCTTTTTCAAGGCAGGTTTTGCCGGTCAGCCTATTGCCCACAGTATGCATATATGGAACTTCTTAGGGCTGTTTCTGGTCGGTCTTACAGCTACCCTGCTGGGCGGCTGTCCCTTAAGACAACTGGTGTTATCCGGAGAGGGAGACACTGACGCAGCAACTGTAGTGGTGGGAATGATAGTGGGGGCAGCGATTTGCCACAACTTTATGCTGGCCGCAGCAGCAGCCAAACCAGCCGCTGCAGGGGTGGCTGCGGTGGCTGGGGGGCCGGGGATCTACGGACAGATTGCCTGTGTGGTCGGAATTATTATCATGGCAGTTATCGGCTGGACCTTTAGGGAAGAATAGGGGGCGACAAAATGGAAAAAGTAGATGTGCGGGGACTTAGCTGTCCCCTGCCGGTAATTAAGACCAAAAAAATAATTGATCAGGGAGCAACCGAAATATCAGTAGTAGGCTCGACTCAGGTTTCGCTGGAAAATGTAACTAAACTGGCCCGCTCCAAGGGCTATAGTATTGATATTAAAAAAGACCAAAAAAACGATTGGGAAATTGAGCTAAAAAAATGAGCCTACTAGCATAAGAGTATAAAATGATGAAAAATGATAATCGTATACAATAATCCTCAGTTCTGCGTAATATAGAAATTCACAGGGGATGGGTTGGTTGACAAAATCTTTACCTCGCAAATCCGCGTTATTGTCGACTATCCCGTCCCTTTTACATTTTCGACTACGGCTTTTTTTGTCTAAATGAAGGAAATATTTGCACATATATTGAATTAAAAATTATGTCAACAAGTAATGGGAGGTGAAGAATATATTTTGATGTAATAGTTTTTGAATGAAAGGAGCTGTTGGTTTTGATTAAAGCAATGGATAAGAAATTATGGGAAAAGAACATTCCGCATTGGTGGCCAGAACGCTTTCATTATGGCAAGGATTCTATTGTCTCCCACCTTTACCATCACGCCTGGAGAACACCTGACAAACCGGCCCTCATTTTTTATGGCAGAATAATATCTTACCGGGAATTAAACAATCTAATCTGGAAGGCAGCCGGCGGCCTGCAGAAAATGGGTGTGAAAAAGGGTGACCGTATCTATATTGCTCTGCAAAACTGTCCCCAGTTTATTATTGCTTACTATGCAGGCATGGCCCTGGGTGCAATTGTAATTACCGGCAGCCCTCTTTATAAAAGCGGGGAAATGAATTATGTCTTAAACGATTGTCAGCCAAAGGTGGTAATCATTGAAGATGATCTGTTCCCAATTTTCCAATCTATTAGAGAACAAGTCAGTTCGGTGGAGCAGGTGGTCGTTACCGCCCTGGGGGAATACCTGCCTGAACAGCCGGATCTGCCCGTAAGTTTTGCTGCCGGTTCAAAGGATCTGGATTATCCCGATACAGTTAGCTGGCAGTCCCTGGTAGACAGCGACCCCATAGAAGATATAGCTGATCTGGATATCAAAAAAGATATTGCTTTGTTGCAGTATACCTCAGGAACGACCGGGAATCCCAAGGGGGCTATGCTTACCCATTTTAATATCCTGGCTAACGCTATGAATTCAGGGTATGGCCGACCTAGCACACCAGATGATATACATCTGGCAGTTTTGCCTTTGTTCCATGTCAACGGTTCTAATAATACCTTAAATGCCCCGATCCAATGCGGGGCTACTATCGTCCTTTTGGTTCGATTTGATCTGGAAACCATGTATGAGGCAATCGAAAAATATAAATGTACTGTATGGATAGGTATTACCACCATGAATATTGCCTTTATCTCTCATCCTAAGTTTAAGGATTACGATCTTTCTACCTTGAGATTTATTGGCACGGGCGGCATGCCTTTACCCCAGACATTATTTAATCAGTACCTGGAACTGTTTGGGGTAGAATTACAGGATGGTTTTGGAATGAGTGAGACCATGGCCTATAATATCTGTAATTCCAGTGGTTATTCACGGGTCGGTTCGATTGGTATCCCCTGTCCGCTGGTCGATATAAGAATTGTCAGCCTGACTGACGAAAATAAGGAAGCAGCTATTGGAGAAGACGGTGAATTATGGGTAAGGGGACCATCGGTGGCCGTAGGATATTGGAATAACCCAGAGGCTAGTGCAGAAACGTTTCTAGCCAGCGAGGACAGCGAATTCAAGTGGCTGAAAACAGGAGATATTGTGCGTATGGATGAAGATGGCTTTCTCTGGTTATGCGGAAGAACCAAGGAAATGATCAAGGCCTCCGGTTTTAGCGTATTTCCGGCTGAAGTCGAAGAATACCTCTATCATCACCCGGCTATTTCTGAATGTTGCGTGATAGGCGTCCCACATGAATACAAAGGAGAAGAGATCAAAGCATTTATAGTCTTAAAACCAGAATATGAAGGCAAGGTAACCGCCGAAGAAATCGTTAACTGGGCCAAACAAGAAATGTCTGCCTATAAGTATCCGCGCATTATTGAATTTCGGCAGAATCTCCCCAAAAGTCCCGCCGGTAAAATAATGCGAAAAATACTCAAGGAAGAATAAGGTCAGCCCAGGGGATGGTTCTTGAAGCTGGTAGGAGATGAGTGTGCATGCCGAACAACAGTCCGGAACAGATAAAGAAAAAGCTTTATGAGGAATACGAAGAAAGTCTGTTCAAATTAGTCATGCACGACGCAGCGGAAAAAGAAGGTCAGCTTTTCCTGGAAGAAAAAGCCAAGCTAAAAAATAATCCGGAATACCAGCCTTCCCCGGCAGCAATCCAAAGATTCAGTCAGCAACTGGACAATCATCTAAAAAAGCAGAAGGGTTATGCCGGAAGGCAACGCATCTTAAGTACAATTAACAGAGCCGCGGTTGCTATGCTGATTATACTGGTTCTATTAGGCTCTGTCGTAATGACCGTGGAGGCAGTCAGAGTCAGGGTGCTGAATTTTGTAATGAATGTCAAACCGGAATATACTTCCTTTGCCTTAAAAGACAATGGCAACCGTGGAGAAAAAAATGTAGATTGGCATAAAGCTTACGCACCGACCTTCATACCGGCAGGGTATGAAGTAAATGCCGTTTCCGCTGGCGAGTTTTCCAAAACCATTGAATTTAAAAATAAGCAGGGTTTACTTATTAC
>NZ_CGIH01000031.1:0-80371 GCF_000983115.1 Syntrophomonas zehnderi OL-4 | reverse complement strand
AAGCAGGGTTTACTTATTACTTACATGGAATTAAACGAAGACAGCCAGTCTCAGTTGGATACGCAAAACGCTTCCTCCATTGAGACGGTCAATATCAACGGACATGAAGGAAAGCTTATTATCAAAAATGCTATGCTTACAATCATATGGCCCATGCATGACCATATGTGCATCATTCGGGGACAGATGGAAAAAGACACGGCAGTAAAAATAGCCGAAGGAGTAAGATATATAGATTAATTAAAGAAATATTTGAAAAAAGTAGAAAAAACTTGTTGCAGGAAGCCTTCTTAGTTGTCTTTTATTTATGAAAGACATTTTAAGGAGGTTTTTTTATATGAGAAAAATTATCTGTATGGGAATTCTTATCCTGATGACCGTATTCTGTTCCGTTCCAGCACTGGCTACAGAAGGTGCTGAAAACACAAGGCAACAAAACGTAATAACACCTCAATTTACATACATTTCTTTGTTAAATGCGGGCCTGTCGATCAACT
Organism: Syntrophomonas zehnderi OL-4; assembly: GCF_000983115.1. Taxonomy (GTDB): domain Bacteria; phylum Bacillota; class Syntrophomonadia; order Syntrophomonadales; family Syntrophomonadaceae; genus Syntrophomonas_B; species Syntrophomonas_B zehnderi. The sequence goes on along the minus strand of NZ_CGIH01000031.1, from coordinate 79,874 downwards.
CATCGGGCAAAGTTACCTCTATAGGACATGCTTCAGCTTATGATCGTTCGCATACCACCAGATTGACAGTTAAACTAGAAAAATCCACCGGCAATGGCTGGAGCACAATTAAGTCTTGGTCTGCATCATCGACCGGACAATCCGTTGCTGGTATAGAAGAAGCTTATTACGTTGTCCATGACACCTACCGGGTATGTGCTACCGCTAAGGTGTATAATGCTGCGGGCAATCTGCTGGAAAGTAAATCAGCTTATTCTGACACGGCAACTTATTGAATGGTGGCAGGGAATGTTTAAATAGGGAGGTGGTGCCTATGAGAATGGTAACATCCAAGATGATATTTAAGGGGGGAATGTAATTATCGTGTTTGACAACCATTTATGATCTAAATCTTATATTAAAACTAATTACAACATCAGGTGATTAAATATCTTACGAGAGTTCTGTGGCTAGATTAAATTGCTGCTAAACCAGTTGATTTAAAGTTAATTTAAATAATTAGACCTTCAAACAGATTCTCCTTACGAATTCCCCGTTTGAAGCCCGATCCCAACACAAATGATAGGTTGTTTTTTTTAATCTATTGGGGGGATTGTGTAGGAGACCATATCGAAGGAGGTGTCTTGTGAACAAGCTAACCCCAGTAACATATTTTTTGACCAATTGTTAGTTTATGGAAGAAGAAGATTAATATAATGAAAAAAAGCAAGTATTCAATTGTTTTTGCTTTGGTTGCTATGTTAATTATGACTGTAACAATACCAGCTTTGGCTTCTGAAGAAGCATTGACACAGTTAAATCCGTATAGTGAATGCGAAGTGAAATTCACAGAATCTGCTGCTGACGGCACAGTTATTATGCCATTTGCAACTTATAATGTCTATGCAGATAAGGGAGATACGCAAAGGCAAAGTGGTTTATGGTACGCATGGGGATGGACAAGGTTAGTTGATAAAATATCAGGAGATGATATTAGACATTATACAAAAGTAACATATTACATGAATGATGGCGAAGTAGGCGTAGAATCTGGCAAAGCATGGGGTACAGGAAAAGTATGGAATAATACCGAAGATACTTATAAACATTCTGTAGTAAGAGTTTGGTACGGTGTTAATTAACCGCAAATGATTTCTAGGGAGTGCGGCGGTAGGTACTGGTTTGGATCAAAGCCAGTACCTGCTGCAAGTTCCCTTGAATATAGATGGGATGGAGTATTTTGAGTAGACTATATCGTTTGGGATTGTATGTATTGATGTTTATCTTTATGAATTTAATTCTTGTCAATATTCTAGCTTGGACAATAATTGAAGAACAATCTCAAATCAGTAATTATTATAGAAGTAATAAGACAGTCAAATTTATCATTCGCCAGGATCTGGACCATGATGATATTGTTAAGCTCTATCAGCTTATGGATAAGACATTATTATATTGTGATGTTTGTAAAATAGATGGTGGCAAGGTTATTGGAATAGTTGGCAGAGATCGTTTGTTTGACCCCAATATTATCGAAGGAAGATTATTTAGCGAAGCTGATTTTGCCAATCAAACCACTGCCGCCGTTATCGGCAAAAACATAGCTTCTTCACAATATGTGGATAATCATTCTATCGAATTGTTTGAGGATAAATTCCAGGTAATTGGGGTTACCACTTATGATAACAATGCAGCTTTGGATAACGTAATATTTTTAAACTTAACTTCATTAAATAGCTTGCCTCCATACAGATATTTCTATTTGGACGGGCCATCAACTGTCAAGATCAATTCTGTACTAGAAATGATTGATGATTATTTTAACATTTATGTAACAGAGCCTAATAGTAATCCATTAGAAAGAATTATTGTCCTTTCCGACCAATACAAGTATATCAATAAAATAATTATTTTAACAATTATTTTATCTATTATTCTCTATTGTTCATTTGCCTTGGTGTCACTAAAACGAGAAACAAATATCGAAATTCTCCTAGGCTTTAGCATCGGAAATATATTAAAAATGATAACAGAAAAGTATTTTTTCAAGAATTTTATTATTATTCTCATTATTTTGTTGGAAGGGCTTATCTTATCTTTATTTGGTACCAGGTTGTCTTGGTTAACTTTATCTGTTCAGTTATTTTTATATTTAGCAATCATTAATTTCGTATTATTTGTTTACTCTTTAGGTAAATTCTATAAGATTAGGGGAGATCAAAATGTCCTTTTCTCTAAAAGATAAAAAACTAGCTGCAAGTACAATTGTTATCATTGCACTCTTTACTCTGGCGATAACGCTGATTTTAAAAACTTTTTTAATGAATGATACGATTGAAGAAAAATCTCAAAAATACTATCACACCTATGTAGAAAATAAATACCTAAGAATATTCGATACCTATGATACCAAAGGAAGTGGCTTTACCCAGGCTTTGAAACAAAAAGGCTTTTTAAGCCGGCTTAAGAATTTTAATCAAGACCTGCATACCACAGATGGCTTGAATTATATGGAAGTATTTGAACAGCAAGTTGAGCATCAGGGGCGTTATGATGGAAAGGATATCTTTGTAGTCGCCTATGACATGGATCCATCTATGAAAAATCAATTGATTAAAACCCCCTCCGGTCAAATTTATATAACCCCGTTATATGCAGTTCAGGTTGACAGCACGGCCTATGATTATTTTTTAAAAGATAATCTGGCTATTGGTAAAAATTTCATTGCTGATGATTATAATTATCGCCCCGATAAAAAGAAGAGCATCCCGTGCATTCTCGGCAGTAATTATTCTACAATTTATGATCTAGGTGATCGATTGCAGGTAAATTACCTTTTTAAAACCATAGATTTGCAAATAATTGGGTTTTTTGATATAACGGCTTCTATTCCCATGAATGGAAGTATACTTTATTTGGACAAGTATATTATTATGCCTTCATTAAGTTGCGAATATAATCCCAACAGTCCGGAAGAAGAATTTTTCCAAATAATACTTTATGACCAAAAAAATTCGGGTTATATAGTCGACGAGGGCCGGGACTATTTTACCCTTGTTAATAATATTGCTAAAAGTGTTAATTTACAGTATACGGTAAGAAATGACAAAAAGGATGTCAATATGGTAAATCAAGGAGTTACAGCCTTGCTCACCAAGAAGGTTATTGAGGCAATAAGTATCTTGTTATTGATGATTGTTATTATTATTTTCATATTTGTCTTAATGCAAAAGTTTCATCGTGATGCCCAAAAAATAAGTGTTAATTTGATCTGCGGCGCTTCTTTAAATAGAATAAAAGCTCGATTATTTTTACACGTTATATTCTGTTATTTAGCCAGCTTATTTATATCCATGCTGCTAATCGGTAAAGATTTGTTTTCCATATCTTATAGGAATACGACCATATGTTTGACTGTTTTGCTTTTAAGCCTTATAAGTGTAATTCTAATCCTTAACCTGCTGATTAACAATTACCAACTGGGTACCGCATTAAGGAGGCGCTAAACTTGATAAAGCTAGATAAAATAACAAAAACATATTATAACTTCAGGAGAAATAAAAAAAATGCTTTAGAAGGAATAGATTTATGTGTAAGCGAAGGGGAGATGGTAGCAATCGTTGGTTCGAGCGGAGCAGGAAAATCTACCTTATTAAACATATTAGGCGGCATCGATAGGCCCAATAGTGGCCATTACTATTTTGATAATAAATTGATTGAATTTAAGGCCCATAGATTAGCTCATTTTAGAAGAAATAATATCGGCTTTATAGTTCAAGATCATGCTCTTATAGACGATATGACAGCTTACGATAATATTGCACTCCCTTTGAAATATCGTTCGATGAATAAAGCTCAGATAGAAAAGCGTGTTATGGATATTGCATACTATCTAAATATAAAAGACCAATTATACAATTATCCTACCCAGCTTTCGGGGGGGGAGTGTCAGCGCATAGCAATAGCAAGAGCTATAATTAATAAACCTCGCTTAATATTAGCGGATGAACCTACCGGTTCATTAGATAGTCAAAATAAAAGAAATGTAATGAGTATTTTTAAGGATATTCATCGTAATAGTACCACCATAATAGTAACTCATGATTATGAGATAGCTAACACATGTCATAGAGTAGTTGAGTTAAATAATGGCAGAATAACTAAGCATTAAAAGGGATCATTGTCCAAAAAAGGCTGTTCGCCGGACAATTTCGCGTGTGAGGGCTTCTTTGGGAGGCTCAAGAATGAGATGTTTTATTGCCGATGCGATTCTGGATCGTATTGTTCATGATTCATACATCATTGAGATCCATTCCGATCCGGATGACGATGATTCGACGCGTCAATTGTACGGTATCAAGGGAACCAAACAAGATTAATGGCTTTTAAACCGGAATGGTGGCTCACCACTCCCCGGAACTGCGGCTCCGCCGCACCGGAATATGCAGCTGGTACAGGTGTGATCGAGAGGCCATGTTGGAGCTTAGAAGCTAAGCGACGATGCCATATGGCATCTATGGGATACAGTTAGACACTTACATGATATAATTGCGGCAGAAATCGGTTAATGGGGGAAGTTTGAATGCTGCACATTCGTCATGAAAACCGACAACCAATCTACCAGCAGATTTATGAACAAATTAAACATGATATTCTTATGGGGAAATTACCGGTTGGTACACGTATAACATCCACGAGGGCATTGGCAAGAGAATTGCAGATTGGACGGAATACTGTCGAAAATGCCTACGCGCAATTAGTACTGGAGGGGTACATTACAAGCGTGGCAGGCTCTGGTTATGTGGTCAACGATTTGCAATTTTATCTTAATCAAAAAGCGATGGAGAGATCAACAACGAGTGAAGAGGTCGTTGTTGCTGCCAACTGTGAGATTGAAGATATCCGTTATAATTTTCAGTACGGCAATCTCGATGCTGCGAGTTTTCCCCATAAACTCTGGAGGAAGTATCTGACTGAGGTATTAGATGGAGCGGAGGCGCAAGAGGCCCACAGCGAAGGCGATGTAAAGGGAGACCTGGATTTGCGGATCCAACTCATGGATTATTTATATAAAACCCGGGGAGTCAATTGCAAACCGGAACAGATAATAATTTGCAGCGGCACCCAATCCGCTCTCGAAATTGTAATAAAAATATTCCCTTACATAGGGAAAAAAGTAGCTATGGAGGATCCCTGCTATAATGGTGCTAGTGTCATTTTCCAAAGCAATGGATTTGATATTTCCGCGATACCAGTTGGTGAGGATGGGATAGAACTAAATGAACTTGCCGCATCATCCGCAAAAATGGTTCACATTGCGCCATCCCACCAGTTTCCAAAAGGCTCCGTTATGCCGATTCAGAGGCGGATTGAAATACTAAACTGGGCGCAGAAACATGACAACATTATTATCGAGGATGACTATGACAGCGAATTTCGGTATAACGGAAGGCCAATTCCATCTCTTCAGTCCATTGATCAATATGAGCGCGTAATCTATGTCGGTACATTTTCCAAAGCACTTTCCCCCGGCCTGCGGATGGCATATATGATATTGCCGACTTGGTTACTGCCGACATATCAAAAGAGGTTTGCTGGATACCAATGTACCGTGCCGTTGATAGAACAGAAAATTCTGGCTCGGTTTATGGCGGATGGACATTGGGAAAAGCACGTACGGAAGATTTGTCTATCCCAAAAAAAGAAGCATGATATTTTGATTGATGCCATTAAGAAAAACATGGGAAACAAGGTGCGAATCTTCGGTCACCAAGCTGGATTGCATATTTATTTGGAGTTTTTGGATGGACAGCGGGAGGACGAACTAGTCCGCAAAGCACTTGAATACAGAATTAGGGTAGGTTCTGTATCCCCTTTCTGGCTGAACAAACAGAATTATAGGAATAATGCCGTTGTCTTGGGGTATGGAATGATGACAGAGGCAGACATCCCCAAAGCTGTGGAGGTTTTATCTCAAGCCTGGTTCCGTTAATCCAACTGTATCCTATAAAATTATCAAAACCGGCCCTTACCAAGGTGCCGGTTTTGATATATAGTAAGGGAAAAATGCACAGAATAATAAGGAGGCTACATAATGCAACATCGCATGAAAACACACCCTCTAACCGAACAACAGATAAACCATTTGCTTCAGCGAGCACCAGTCGGCAGTCTGGCAACACTAAATCCCGATGGTACACCGTATAGTACCCCGATCCATTTTGTTTATTACGGTGGTGCAATATTTTTCCATGGGTTGCCAAGGGGCCAAAAGCTCGACAATATCGTCCGAAGCTCCTCAGTTTGCTTGTCTGTTTATGAAATGGATAAACTGCTGCTGGATCCGAAAGGAAGACCATGTGATACAAATACAAAATACGAAAGTGTGATTATTTCCGGTACTGCAAAACTCGTGGATGATATCGAGGAAAAAAGGAATGTGCTGAAAAAAATAGTGGAAAAATACACACCGCATTTAGCAGACCAGGAGATTCCAAACAATATAACTAATGGTACCGCGGTAATAAGAATTGATGTGACAGATTTGACCGGAAAATACTATTCATAGAAACAGCCAAGGGGACGGCGGTTTATTTTATGCAAATGATAATATCGTAGGTAATATTGTACCAATAATGATAGCATTACAATATTACCCAGTTATATACTGAGAGGGGGAAAAAAGCAAATTCCTATCTATTATTTATTGCAGCAATTAAAATTGTATGGGGAGGGTTTGCTATGGAACAAAGTAATAACAATGATAGCTGGAAAATTGAAGATTTAAGTCAGTAGGTGTTTATGGCAAAATAAAAATACAGCAAACGGCAAGTTAAAAATACAGCAGTAAAATGGTAAAAATCATCGCCAGCACCCCGAAAATATACTACCCTTTTTGTTGAAGAGACAAAAGGAGGTAGATAAGAAAGGATGCTAACGATGATACAACAATACACAAAAACGAAAAAGAAAATGAATAAATGAATGCTACTGAAGTAGGTCTCACACACTCACACATATGGCAAACTGAGGGACGTTCTTTTTGTTTGGTCAATTGACCAAACAAAAAGAACGTCCCTCAGAATTTTTAAAGAACGTCCCACTGTTTACCTTACTGGTCGGGGCGACAGGATTTGAACCTGCGGCCTTCTGATCCCAAATCAGACGCGCTACCAAACTGCGCCACGCCCCGAACTCATAAATAATAACATTTTCACATAAGAACGTCAATTTAGATATCCGCTAAGATAGGGAAAAATGCGGTTTTTTCTTGAAGTTGCTACCGGTATCAGGGCTGGATGTCCCCGAGGGCTAAATCGTGATCGATTTGTAAGGCTTTTAATGTAATTTTGCCAACTATACCATCTGGTTTTAGGCCCTGATCTTTTTGAAATCTTATGACTGCCCGACGGGTAACTTTACCGAAAATGCCGTCAATACTTGCGTTATAGTAACCCAGATCGCGTAATAATTCCTGTACCTCTGATACATCGTTTCCTTTGGAGCCCATCTTTAGTCTGCGAATCCTGCGAACTACACCGGTAATATTAACGGGTGTGCCAATCGGTACCAGATCATAGAGCTCAATTACATCGTTGTTATACATTCTGATGCAGCCGTGGCTGACAGCCTTGCCAATCGAGGAGGGGTTATTGGTTCCGTGGATGCCGTACCCGCCAAAGGGAATACTAAGCCGCATCCAGCGAGCCCCAAATGGCCCTCCGGGGTCTACCGTCTTTTGAACTATAGTCCAATTACCGGGAGGGGTAGGGGTGGAAGGCTTGCCGACGGCAACCGGGTAGGTCTTAATGTTTTGATTGGATACCAGGGTAAGGATTCTGGTATCGACATGCACATTAATGACGGGCAGAGCTTTCGCCGCCATTTTATGAGGCTGTTTTTGCAAAACATTGTCTTCCTGCAATAAATGCTGCCAGGTTTGGGGACCGACGATGCCGTCTATTTTCAAATTGCGCCATTGTTGAAATTTCTTTATCGCTTGCAGTGTTTTTTCACCGTAGATCCCATCTAATTCTCCCGTTTGAAATCCCAGATCAGCTAATATGGTTTGAATCAGCAAGACATCCGGTCCTTTCATAGGGGTCGGATTCAGCCTGATGAACCGGCTGGCATATATCATTTTTATCAACCTCTCTAACAGTTCCTTTAGTTTATTTTATTGACAGCGGGCGATAAGGTTACAAATTTTTATGCCATGCCTGGGCGTGTCAAAAGAATGGGAGTGCGCGGCTTTGCTTCTATCCGTGATTAATTTTTTTTCACAGCCCAAATTGAGCAATAGAGCCAGCGATAGGCGCAAAATACGGGCAGGAGCAGTCTGCTGTCTTTTGACAAGAGGAATTGCAGCTTGAAAAGCTTGGAATGGCGGTGATAGAATGGGAAAAATACCAGGACACTAAAAATGCATGAAACTTATGGAGGCAATACTATTATGAACCGTAGAAGATTAACAGCAGTAGTTTTGGCAATAACCATGTTGTCAGGGATTTTTTTAACCGGATTTACATTTCAGCAAGGCATAGGGAATGTCTATTATGAGACTCAATCGGAAATTTATGACAATGCCAGTTATCACGAACAACTGGCGGGGCACAGTGCCAACGGAATTGAAAGGGCGTATTTTGTCAACGCGGATACCCAGGGCACGGATTTAAAGCCTTATGTATTTGAAGGTGAAGTTACCGGAACCTATACGATGGATACCATGATCAGTTCCCTGGAGAGCCAAGGCTACAAGGTCGTTGCGGGCATTAACGGGGATATTTACGACACTGCTTCCGGAACGCCCAAGGGGCTGACGATTCACAATGGCAAGATAAAAACCTCTGGATATGCTCCGGAATATGTTATATCCTTCAACGAAAGCGGCGCCGCTTCTTTAGAAAAGGTAAGCCTGGGCTATACATTGAAGGGGACGATTAACGTTCCTACGGTTGTTACAACACCGGTTTCAGAACCGGTTCAGCCGACAGATGGAATTCAACCGACAGATGCTACCCAGTCGGAAGAATCGCTCCAGTCGGCAGATGAGACCCAACCGGTAGATTCAATAGAGCCAACAGAGCCGGTTGTTGCACAGCAGACGGTTTACGTACCTACGCCCTATAATGCAGATATCGGTTTTTTCAACGTTCCCCACGGTGCGGCGAAGGCTTTGCACCTGTATAACCGCCAATATGCCTCCTCGACCAAGACAGCGGGAAAAACTGTGGAGGTAATTTTGGATGCGGGTTCTCCGGAAAATGCGGAACTAACGGTGGGAGGTACGATAACGGCGACCGTTGCCGAAGTCAGAAACGGTAATTGCAATACACCCATCGGCGACAATCAGTTGGTACTTTCAACGGCGGGGGATTCGGCTTATGCCGTTCAGCTGGCTCAGTTGATTCCTGGCAGTACGGTTGAAATTTCCGTATATGATTGGGGCGGAAACTTGACCAACAGCAAGGAAGCGATCGGCGTATACTACGTGCTTTATGATAAAGGCCAATTTAAATCCGGCGGAACGAACTTAAATCCCAGAACTGTCATCGGTATTAAACCGGACGGCACCCTCATGTTGTATGTGCTTGATGGCAGACAGCCTGGCTTCTCAGCAGGTCTAGGACTGACGGATGTTGCCAGACACTTGGTCGCGCTGGGCTGCAGCACCGTTGTGAATATGGACGGGGGCGGATCTTCGGTCATGGCCGTGCGAGAAGGGGGAATTAATTCCAAGGCGGTTGCCAAGAATTCACCTTCTGGCAAAAGCCAAAGAAAAACGACTAATGGTCTGCTGCTGGTCTATGATCAGCGCGGGGATTCCGATGCCAAGCATTTACATACGTATCCCAGTCAGCCCCTTGCCATGCCGGGGGCGGATATTAAGTTGACAACCTACGCATCCAACGGTAAATATGAGCCGGTACCACTACCAAATGGAGTAGAATACCGTGTTGATTCCAATTCAGGCAGCTCCGTGGACGGAAACGGCCTCTTTACAGCCGGAAATACCATCGGCACGGCTGTGATTGAAGCGGCAAGCGGGGATCTTCGTACAACGGCGAAGGTCGATATTCAAAACAATATTACCTTCACTACGAATGTGCAAAACATTACGATTGATCCGGGAAAAACCTTTGATATCAATGTAACGGCGAAATTCGGGTTTGCTCCGATCGCCAGCAAGGACAGCCTGTTTACCTGGACCTGCGATCCTGTCGTCGGTACGATTGATGGGAACGGGTACTTTCAAGCAACGAATCAATCCGGAATATCCGGCAATATATATGTGGAATATAACGGGGTAAAACAGACCATACCTGTTCAGGTCGGCGCAGCCAGCATTAATTTTGCGGATACGGCCACCCATTGGGCTAGAGATTATATCGGCAAGCTGGCGGCCAGAGGAGTGGTAACCGGAATGGGGAATAATTTCTATTTGCCGGATGATTCTCTGACCCGCGCCCAATTCCTTACTATGCTCGCCAAGACTATCCATGACTTAGACGTTACCCAAGCTACGCCTGCCGGCTTTGCGGATGTTCCCGCTACGGAGTGGTATTATAACTATGTCAACTGGGGCTTTGAGAAAGGAATTGTAAAAGGCTTGGACGAGACTACGTTTGCTCCCAACGAAAAGATTACTAGAGAGCAGATGGCGACCATGTTGGATAATTTCACCAAAAGCACCGACTTTGTTCTTCCGGAAACTAATCCGGGCGTGTCCTTTAAGGACAGCAGTCTGATCAGCCCTTGGGCCGTCGACTCTGTAAATAAAATTGTATCCTTAGGTATTATAGGCGGATATCCGGAAGGCGATTTTAAACCCCAGGGGAATGCAACCCGGGCGGAAGCCGCCACCGTTACTTACAAATTACTCATGATACGAGGATAATGTCAAATCTTTCCCAAGCAAACAGGGTAAGTTGACTCGTTGGCTGGCTGCAGCCAAGGGCTGGCAGCCTATTTGAAACGCATATAGATTTCGTAATCCATATAAACCGCCGTATGCTGAAAGGTGGTACGGTGGTGTGAGAGGAGGAGGTTAGCCTCCTCCTCTCCATTTTTCACCTGACTGGAGAAAAGAATACCCTGCCTGCTTTAGCAATCTATATCCTTTTTGCTAAACTCATCTATGATTCCGCCTAATGTCATCAATTTCCTGTGAAAAATAAGTTGCCTTATGACAGTTTATACATACTATAGTAGTGCAGGGAAATACGTTAAAGCAAGCAGAAGCTGCATACATGCGCGAGCAATTAAGGGATATTCAGTCGGCGGTTGACAAAATAAATGAGGTTTGCGGTTCATTAACGAACTATATTGCGGTTGATGCTGAGGTTAAAAAGGCTTTTGCTGACAATGATCAAGACCGTTTGAATGAAATAATTCTGCCGGTTTATGCCCGGTGGCAGGATAATTACTCCATAAATCAATTACAGTTGGTTTCATCCCACGGTAAAAGGGTTTGGGATGTTAATACCCTGCTTGATGCGAATACTGATTTAAAATATCGGCGAATTATTCACCATTCTATTGAACAGAAACAGCGCTTGACAGTAATTGAGTCTTTTGAAGGAAAAAATTCCATCGTTTCTACCGTTCCTTTCTTTGTGGCAGACAAATACATCGGCTTTTGTGAATTAGACCTGTCTTTGCACCTGTCCCTTAGAGAACATCTGGACAAAATGGCCTCTTTAGAAAATTATGCTGTTTATGAATTGCAGGGAATCGAAAGTCGCCTATTATGGCAAAAAAAACCTCCCCGAGTTGAACTTAATACGGACGATATTAGAAAAGCTCAAAAGGGTACACCGTTTTATAGATCCTCTGGGGATAAAAATATTACGCTGATAGTTGTCCCCTTGGTTGATATGGATAACATTACAGTTGCTTATATTCAAGGCGAAATATCCCGCCAGGCTTTTATCAAGGCGCGTAATTATAACTATGTGCTGCTGGGCTTGTTGATATCATTTATTTTCATCGTCAGTTTTTATATATATCAGTCGCCAATACGCATTAACTGCCGGAAAAAATAAGGGTAACCCGGCTTTAATCGTAAATCTTGCGCCATATCATATCTTAATTTCTTAACACCTTTAATTTTTTGCAGGTATCCCCAATATATTTAGAGAATTAATACTGATGGTTTGACAGTTATGACTTAGTGCATATTTTAACAGCCCAATTTTTAAAATATTCTGTATAATAAAGATAAATATGTAATTAAATTTTAATTTCCCAGAACCCCAAATTCTATCCAGATTTAAAAAGAATATCAGGGGGAATTTTAATGTCTAACTTACCGCTGCATAATCCATGTCCCTGTGGAAGCGGAAAAGAGTATGGACAATGCTGTGCCGGGTTCAGCGTTTGCCAAGTCATTCATTTTCCTCGGGGAAAAAGGAATAATTATCGTTCCTTGATTGAGTCGTCTCTACTAGACTTAATTGATTATGCCCGCAAGTACTTTCCTACTTGGGAGAAGGCCGGTCAGGCCAAATTTTTATCATATTCCCAAGCCGGTGAGATTAACCCTAAATTTGCTCCGTTATTCTGGGAATGGTATGTGCTAAACTACCGTTTTTATAACGATGTCTCCCCGCTGATTGATTTTTACCTGGTAGAAATGCAAGAAATGGAAGACGCTCTTTCGGAAAAAACCAAAATGGTCTGTGCTGCTTTGAAGAATTCCTTTGTTAGCATCTTCCAGATAACCTGGATCAGGAACAATACGGTGGCGGCCCAGGATATTTTTTGTGGGGATGAACATATAATCGAAAGGGATTTTGGTTCGGTAACGCAATTCATCGAGGAAGGAACCTTGCTTTTAACCCGTATTATAAAAATCGGCAATGTCTCTATGCTTACCGGGCGGCCGATAATTCTTAATGCTGAACAAAAAGCGTATCTCTACGATGAGGTTAATTCTGTGTATTTAACTGAAAACAACCGAAATGCCGAGGATATTAGGGCATTTCTTAGAGAATGTGCCGAAGTTGTCTGTGGGCTGGCCATTGATCTGGTTCAGGGAATCAAGAAAAACAGGATAAAAACCCGAAGCCTGAGTTTGAAAAACGTAAATCGCCAGGCTTTGGTGGAAAGATTAATTAAAAGCAAAAACTTTAAGCTTTTAGATCGGCATGACCACTGGCTGAAGTTTACTTGGCGGGAAGGTCAGGGGTTATTTAAAAGGATGTATTTTGGCGATGATCTGCTGATCGTAGCCGCTGACGAAACAGCCGATGTAATTATGGCGCTTTGCCATCTTGATGAAATAACCGGGTATGATCCCAGTGAAGTGGAATGGATGGAGGGAATCTGCGGATTTAGCCCGGAAGACGAAGAAGAAATTCAGATGGAAATAATGTATGATAAATATCTGGATGAGTGGCTGAGCCTGCCGCATCCGGAATTATCTAATTTGACACCGGTTGAAGCTATTAAGGATATACGGGGCAGGGTGCTCCTGGAGAATTTGCTGGGCGATTTGGAAATGCGGGAGATAAGAGCTAAAAGCAGGGGCGAATATTATTATCCTACTTCTGCGATACGCAAACAATTAGGTTTAGACAAGAACAAAGTTTACAAGGAAATGCTGCATCCCCAGGCTATAGCTATTAAAGTCGAAAAACACCGGGCCCGCCATCAATTAAGCCCTTACATTACCGCCTACAACTGGCTGCGTGAAGAATACGTTACAGTTGCGGCCACACTATATGATTTATATACAAAACAAAACCAAGATCTAAAAAGGCTAGCCTGGCTTCTTAGTATGTGGAATGAGTTCACAACTGTACATCGACCGAGGGTTTCCCGCATCTACTGCTGGATTGCAGCCCTTGAGCACTGTCTGTCGGCTTGTCAGGGTGAGGACTTGAGTTATGCAAGAGTAGCTCGTTCTTTTGGGGTGTCTATTACCCTGGTCAGCCGCAACGCCCATATTATGGGCAGGCATTTTCAGCAATTTCCCCCGGAATTTAAAAATGAAATGATGCATTATCCTGCCTGGAAGGAACTGGACAATTTCGAAATGGTGCAATCCTACGAGGAAGTTTTCCAACATTTAAGCTTTTATGCTTATTCCCTGGGAGCAGCAGATAATATCGCCAAGAGTGAAGCTCATGATCGCTATTACGAACCAGTCAATACTAATGCCCGAATCTGGGATGATTTAAATCAAAAGATATATGCCCAATTCTTTCAAAATCATTATTTGCTGGATCATACGGGATATTCGGGTGCTACCATCATGAATCAATTTTGGGACAAACAGGCTAACCGTTTTCCGCCTTATCTGCGGGCAGCCGCATTTAATATGATGATGAGCTATGTCAGTGCTTATCGTATTAATCCAACCGGCCAAAGCAGCCTCATCTTCGAAGATATATTTTCCGGTGAGCAAAGCGAGGTGTTTGGACGCTTCGGAGATAATGTACATGAAAATATTATTCCAGGTATGATTGGGATTTGCCGGTTAATGCCCCTGGGTAATATGCTCTGGGTTACCGATCCCATGTTTATTGTTCTGCAGGATGTGGAGGAGTTGTTTAAGAAAAACTATAACATTTTAATGGAAGATATACGGATTTATGATGTCAGTGATAACCGCTACCTTAAAAAACGGGGCGAATGCATCGTAAAAGCCTACATTATTTCGGTAGATGAATTTGAAAAAGAGGCCGTAACCCTGATTAATCAGCCGCTCCAGCTGGAATGGCAATATGCCTATGTTCTAAATCAAGCCAATGCCTGTGAAATGTTAAACCGATGCAAGTATTTTCGGCTATTATACCAGGATGATAACCGCTGCAGTTTTATGTGGGATCGATATTTTATAGGGGACAACTATCAGTGGGGCTATCTTACGATTGAGGACAATACTATAATCTTAGCTGCCCCTCCCGGCAAAGAGTTAAGTCTGTTTATAAAAGATGTACGGCGGGTTTTTAAATCCGGAGACATCCTGATGGCTTTCCGCAAGGTAGAGGTTAGCCTAAGGACATTAAAGAAAATTGAGAATTATTTGGTGGCTGATCTGGCAAGATTTTTCGATAAGAACCCGTCTCTTTCCTTATTAATACTGCGTCAGGATTCTTTTAAAGATGAAGAAAGCGAATGGATCCAGGGGATGTTTCTTCTCAAGCTGGGTGCCTTGCTAATGGACTATCTGGAAAGCCGAAATTTAAATCCGGTTTAGTTTTTCAATTTAATAAAACATTCATATTTTACACATTGCTGTGATTAAACTTGATTAAGACAGGCAATAATGCTATAAAGTTGAAGAAAATAAAATTTCTTGTGCGGAAAACCTTGACTAATGGGGGCGATATTATTTATTCTTTTATGTAGTAAATGTTTGCGTGCGGAAGTGGCTCAGTGGTAGAGCATCGCCTTGCCAAGGCGAGGGTCGCGAGTTCGAATCTCGTCTTCCGCTCCATAAAAACATTCAGGCCTCGGCGGCTTGCGCCGGGGTGTTGTATTTTTAGCCAAAGTAGGGTACATTTCATTTGGGGGATCTGTCAATTAAATTGTCAGGTTTAGTAATTGTCTCACTAGAGCATATATTAAGTATTAAAAGCCAGCTAGATTAGAATTATTGTTAGGAGGAGCATAAATGAGTGCCAAGTTAGAAAAAATAGAGAACAGCGAAGCCTACCTACATATTGAGGTGGAAGCAGAGGTCTTTGAAAAGGGTCTGCAAAAAGCCTATAAAAAGGTAGTGAAACAGGTGGCGATTCCTGGCTTTCGCAAGGGGAGAGTACCCAGAGAACTACTGGAAGCACATTTTGGAAAAGAGATTCTCTTTGAAGATGCCCTCGAATATGTAGTTCCGGATGCTTATGAAAAAGCTCTAGAGGAATTAAACATAGATCCCATTGCCCAGCCCGAATTTGATTTTGAAGAAATACAAGATGACAATATATTAAAGTTTAATGCCAAAGTTGCCGTCAAACCGGATGTTAAGTTAGGACAACTGGAAGGGCTTGAAGTAAACATCCCGGTTTTTGAGCTTAAAGAGGAAGATGTAGATGCGCGCTTGGAGGAAATGTCGGCGCGCTACGCCCAGCTAATTGAGAAAGTTGACGAAGCCGCCGATAATGGAGATACTGTAAACATTGACTTTGAGGGATTTGTAGATGGGGAGGCTTTCCCCGGCGGAACGGCTGAAAACTATCAGCTGGTATTGGGCTCCGGCACGTTTATTCCGGGTTTTGAAGAACAAATCGTAGGACTTAAAAAGGGCGATTCCACAGACGTTAAGGTAGATTTCCCGCAGGACTACCATGCTGCCGAATTGGCAGGCCAGGCGGCTGTTTTCAAAGTTACTGTAAATAAAGTGGAAAGCAAACAGCTACGGGCTCTGGATGATGAATTTGCCCAGGAAGTGAGCCAATTTGAGACCATCGCTGAATTAAGAGAAGATACTCGTAAAAACCTGCAACAGATGCTGGAAACCCAAAAAAATAATTTCCTGAAAGAAGCAGTCTTGGACAAGGCCTTGGAGGGCTGTGAAATTGAAGTACCCCCCGCGGCGGTAAAGATGCAGATTAACCATATGTTGACCCAGTTTTCAGATCGTCTGCGCATGCAGGGGTTAAGCCTGGAACAGTATTTCCAATTTACAGGCCGCACCTTGGAAGAGTTTAATGCGGAAGCTGAACCTGAAGCCGAAAAAACTGCCCGCTCCAATTTTATGCTGGAAAAGATCATGGAAGAAAAAGGTATTAGTGTTAGTGAAGAAGAAGTAGAAAAGCACATAGCAGAGATTGCAGAGTCTATGGGTATTGAACCGGAACAGGCCAAACAAAACCTGAGCGGAGTTATGGATGAGATTGAATTTGGTTTAAAAATGGATAAAGCCATCCAGTATCTGGTGGATCATGCTGTGGTTACTGAAGCAGATATTCCTGAGGAAGACTTGGTTGCAGAAGGAGAAACTGAAGCCTAAAAAGAATACTATATTAATAGAATACTATAGTATAAATGGTATGCATAATTTAAGTAGAGGAGGGAGTTCCAATGTCGTATCTGATACCTATGGTAGTAGAACAAACCAATCGCGGTGAGAGATCATATGATATTTATTCTCGTTTGCTGAAAGATCGTATAGTGTTTCTGGGCAGTGCGGTTGATGACACCGTTGCTAATCTGATTATTGCTCAGCTATTGTTCCTGGAAGCCGAAAACCCTGATAAAGATATCAATCTGTATATCAACAGTCCGGGCGGTGTTATCACTGCGGGAATGGCTATTTATGATACCATTCAGTATATTCGCCCTAACGTATCGACAATATGTGTTGGTCTGGCAGCCAGCATGGGGGCTTTCCTTCTTGCTGCAGGTACTAAAGGCAAACGGTACGCTTTGCCAAACTCAGAAGTAATGATTCATCAGCCCTCGGGTGGAACTGAGGGGCAAGCCACAGATATAGAAATCCGGGCGCGCAGAATAATTCAAATGAAGGAAAGCCTCAACCGGATTCTTGCCGAAAGAACCGGACAAGATCTGGAAAGAATTCGTCGCGATACCGAAAGAGATTATTTCATGACTGCTGTCGAAGCTCAAGAGTATGGTATTATCGATGAAGTAATCAGTCACCCCAAGATCGATAAATAGACAGCCTTTTGAAGAGAGGTGAATTTATGCCTAAATATGGTGAAGAAAAAGGCCAACTAAAATGTTCTTTTTGCGGAAAAACGCAGGAACAGGTTAAGAAACTAGTAGCCGGGCCAGGGGTATATATTTGTGATGAGTGCATTGAGTTATGCAACGAAATAATCGAAGAGGAACTCGCTGACGATATTGGTTTTGAACTGGGAGAAATACCTAAACCGCATGAAATAAAGGAAATCATGGATGACTACGTAATCGGTCAGGAGTTAGCCAAGAAAGCCCTGTCAGTAGCTGTTTATAATCACTATAAACGGATTAATCTGGGCATGAAACTGGATGATGTTGAACTGCAAAAAAGCAATATCATGATGCTGGGGCCGACCGGCAGCGGCAAAACCTTGTTGGCTCAAACCCTGGCACGTATCCTGAATGTGCCCTTTGCCATTGCCGATGCGACCTCCCTTACTGAAGCCGGTTATGTGGGTGAGGATGTGGAAAATATCCTGCTAAAATTGATCCAGGCGGCTGATTATGACATTGAAAAGGCTGAAAAAGGTATCGTCTATATCGATGAAATCGATAAAATCGCCAGAAAAACTGATAATCCCAGTATTACTCGGGATGTGTCAGGTGAAGGTGTTCAACAGGCACTGCTGAAGATCCTGGAGGGTACGGTTGCCAGTGTGCCACCGCAGGGAGGTAGAAAACATCCCCATCAGGAATTTATCCAGATAGATACCAGCAATATTTTGTTTATCTGTGGAGGTGCCTTCGAAGGAATCGATAAGATTATCCAAAACCGGGTCGGCGAAAAAGTGATGGGCTTTGGGGCAGATATAAAAAGCCGGGAGGAGAAAAAAATCGGTGATATTTTAAACCAGATACTCCCCCAGGATCTTCTTCGTTATGGTTTGATACCTGAATTTGTTGGTCGGGTGCCGGTTATTGTAACCCTGGATGCCCTGGATAAAGAGTCTTTAGTAAAAATACTAAACGAACCCAAAAATGCACTAGCCAAGCAATACAAAAAACTCTTTGAGCTGGATGGGGTCGACTTGGAATTTATGGATGATGCCCTCCTGGCAATAGCTGAGGAAGCTCTGCGCCGCAATACCGGTGCTCGAGGTTTAAGAGCTATTATCGAAGATGTGATGCTGGATGTAATGTATGACGTACCGGGACGTATGGATATTACGAAAGTCGTAATCACCAAAGACGTCATAGACAAAAAGGAAAAACCATTATTAGTAACAGTGGATGCCAAACGTAAGGTTAACTAATATACAAAAAGCAGCGTAAGCTGCTTTTTGTATATGATCTTATATTTCATCCTCCAAAGTTTTAAGGATTGGAAAAAGGCGGCGTAAGCTGCCTTTTTTTACTGATTTTAAACTGACAGTAAATCAAAATGCCCGGGCATAATATTAAAAACTGCAGGAAAGAGGATAAAGAAAATGAATAGTTTTTTTATGCAATACGGGGGCATTTTATATTTAATTCAGATATTTTTCGCTATTATCATAGGATTATATTTTTGGAACCTGCTGAAAAGTCAGCAAAAAGGAAAGTCGGTTTTGGTTAGGGAGTCTGAGAAGGAAAAAAACCGGCTGCGGGAATTGCGTAACATTAAATTAACCGAGCCTTTGTCCAGCCTGAGCAGACCTACCAGCTTTCAGGACGTAGTCGGTCAGGAAGAAGGGGTAAGTATTTTAAGATCAGCTCTTTGCGGGCCGAACCCTCAGCACGTAATTATTTATGGGCCTCCCGGGGTTGGAAAAACAGCCGCCGCTCGTCTGGTTTTGGAGGAAGCCCGCGAGAATCCTTTATCTCCATTTAAAGAGAATGCCAACTTTGTAGAAATGGATGCAACCATCTGCCGTTTTGATGAGCGCAACATTGCAGATCCCTTGATAGGTTCAGTCCATGATCCTATTTATCAAGGCGCAGGTTCAATGGGGGCGGCCGGGATTCCGCAGCCTAAACCGGGGGCTTGCACCAAAGCTCATGGGGGAGTATTGTTTGTAGACGAAATCGGGGAGCTGCATCCCATCCAAATGAACAAACTCCTCAAAGTCTTGGAAGATCGCAAGGTAATGCTGGAAAGCGCCTATTATGCAGAATATGATAAAGTAATTCCCGGACATATCCATGATATTTTTAAAAATGGACTGCCGGCTGATTTTCGCCTGATCGGAGCCACAACCCGCATGCCGGAAGAACTGCCGCCCGCCATCAGGTCACGTTGTCTGGAAGTGTTCTTTAAACCCCTGGACAAAGAATCAATTGAGAAAATTACCGCAGGTGCGGCACGCAAGATTAATATGAAGTTGGATGATGAAGCCCGGGAAGAGATATGTAAATATGCCTACAATGGTCGAGAAGCCGTTAATCTTGTTCAATTAGCGGCTGGAATTGCCCAGGTAGATAAAAAGGATATAATTGATCAGTCCATAATTCAAAAAGTTGTAAATAACGGCCGTTACACACCGCGATTGGACATCAAACCCAAAGACCATCCTCTCATCGGAGTAGTTAACGGTCTGGCTGTACATGGAGCCAATGTAGGAACCCTAATCGAAGTCGAGGCATCAGTAACCCCGGTTGAAAAAGGCAATGGAAAATGGACGGTAACCGGTGTTATTGAAGAAGAACAGATGGGTGTAGGGGACAAGAGTTTTCGCCGTAAAAGTATGGCCAAAGCAGCCGTTGATAATGTAATGACCGTCTTGAAATCAGAATTCGGATTAAACACCCGCGACTATGATATTCATGTGAATTTCCCCGGTGGGGTGCCGGTAGACGGGCCTTCGGCTGGTGTTTCGATGGCTACCGCTGTATATTCGGCTCTTAAACAGAGCCGGGTAGACAATCTGGTTGCCATGACCGGAGAAATATCCGTACATGGCAGGGTAAAACCAGTCGGCGGAGTAATGAGTAAAGTGGAAGCAGCTCGGGGTGCAGGTATTAAAAAAGTATTAATTCCGCATGATAATTGGCTGAGTATATTCGCGAGTTTCCCGGAAATAGAAGTAAAGCCGGTTAAAGATATTAAAGAAGTCTTTAATGCTGCTATAATCAGTGAATAACCGGGGATACAAAAAGGCTGGGCAGCCAGGAGCATCTCTTTTAAGCAACGCCAGCGCTTTCCTGGTATTGTCATCTTCCCTTTGTAAGTGTCGGGTATTCATAAAAGTGTGGGCTTTCTTGCGAAGCTGCTATATTATATAGTAGAATAAACTTGCTTAGGAGGTGTTTTTTTTTGTCGGAACAATTTATAGTTGATTATCGTGAATTACCGATGCTACCCCTTAGAGGGGTACTTGTTTTTCCATATACGGTTATCCATCTCGATGTGGGCCGCAAAAAATCCATTAATGCCATAGAAGAAGCGATGCTGGGCAACAAAGAAATATTTCTGGCTACCCAGAAGGAAGCTCAAAACGATGATCCCAATGAAGAAGATATATATGAAGTAGGTACGGTGGCAGAAATAAAACAAATCCTTAAAATGCCCGGTGGTACCATGCGGGTCTTGGTTGAAGGCATTTGCCGCGCGAAAGTGCTTAATTATGTTCCTTATGACGCTTTTTTAAAAGTTGTTATCGAGGAATATAAAAATGAAACCGTTGAAAAAGATGCGGAACTGGAGGCCTTGACCAGAACCCTCATCTACCAGTTTGAGCAGTATGTGCGCAT
Organism: Syntrophomonas zehnderi OL-4; assembly: GCF_000983115.1. GTDB lineage: Bacteria > Bacillota > Syntrophomonadia > Syntrophomonadales > Syntrophomonadaceae > Syntrophomonas_B > Syntrophomonas_B zehnderi. The sequence goes on along the minus strand of NZ_CGIH01000031.1, from coordinate 58,577 downwards.
GAGTAAAAAGATCCCGCCGGAAACGGTTGCTTCTGTAGTCACCATAGATGAGCCTGCGCGCCTGGCCGATGTGATTGCCTCTCATTTAACCCTGCGCATTCATGAAAAACAGGCTATCTTAGAAGCTTTGGATATAACGAAGCGTTTAAACGCTTTGTGTGATATTTTAGCCAAGGAAATGGAAGTACTGGAACTGGAGCGCAAGATAAATATCCGGGTTCGCAAACAAATGGAAAAAACCCAGAAAGAGTATTATCTGCGCGAACAGATGAAGGCAATCCAAAAAGAATTGGGAGAAAAGGATGAACGGACAGCCGAGGTTGAAGAATTGCGGGAAAAGATTACGGAAGCCAATCTCCCCGCTGAAGCCTTGGAAAAGGTAAACAAGGAATTGGATCGGCTGGAGAAGATGCCGCCCATGGTAGCCGAGGCAGTAGTGGTCAGGAATTATATTGATTGGATTCTGTCCCTGCCCTGGTCAAAAGAAACCCGGGACAGACTGAATCTGGATCAAGCGGAAAAGATCTTGGACGAGGATCACTATGGTTTGGAAAAGCCGAAGGAAAGAATCCTTGAATACCTGGCAATTAGAAAACTGGCCAAAAAAATGAAAGGCCCAATTTTATGTTTGGTTGGACCGCCCGGAGTGGGCAAAACGTCTTTGGGCAAATCGGTTGCCCATGCCCTGGGGCGTAATTTTGTGCGCCTGTCCCTGGGAGGGGTAAAGGATGAGGCCGAAATCAGGGGTCACCGCCGTACTTATGTTGGTGCTATGCCGGGGCGAATAATTCAGGGAATAAAACAAGCCGGTTCCAAAAATCCAGTATTTCTTTTGGATGAAATAGATAAAATGACAACAGATTTTAGAGGTGATCCGGCTTCAGCCCTGTTGGAGGTTTTGGATCCCGAACAGAATTCAACCTTTAGCGATCATTATCTGGAAACGGCTTTTGATCTGTCCAAGGTAATGTTTATAACTACGGCCAACTCTGTTTACAATATCCCCAAACCTTTGCTGGACCGTATGGAAGTGATTGAGCTTTCCAGCTATACTGAAGAAGATAAAGTACCGATTGCCCTGGACTACCTGGTTCCCAAACAAATCAAGGAGCACGGCTTAAAACCCACCCAAATAAGCTTTTCCGAAGGGTCAATCCGTAAAATAATACGTGAATATACCCGGGAAGCAGGGGTCAGAAGCCTGGAGCGGCAAATCGCTTCTATTTGCCGGAAAGTGGCTCGAGAAGTCGTTAAAGACAAGGATACGAGTGTCAATGTAACCGCCAACAGTATTAATAAATACCTGGGTGTGGAGAGATATCACTACGGTACAGCCGAAAAAGAAAGCCAGGTGGGTGTAACTACCGGGCTGGCCTGGACGGAAACCGGCGGGGATATTTTATCTATAGAGGTTGCGCTGGTTAAAGGCAAAGGCAAATTACTCTTAACCGGTAAACTGGGAGATGTAATGAAAGAATCCGCTCAAGCCGGTTTGACTTATGTAAGATCAAAGGCCGATGAGTTAGGAATACCTTTTGAACAGTTGGAGGAAAACGATATCCATATACACATTCCGGAAGGTGCCATACCTAAGGACGGACCATCGGCGGGTATTACCATGGCTACTTCCCTGGCATCGGCCATGTCTGCACGCCCGGTACGCAATGATATTGCCATGACCGGTGAAATTACCCTGCGCGGCAGGGTCTTACCCATCGGCGGGCTTAAAGAAAAATCCCTGGCCGCTCACCGAGCTGGTATTAATACCATTATCATCCCAGCGGAAAACAAAAAGGATATGGATGACATCCCGGCTCAGATCAAGAAAAAGATGCAATTCATTCTGGTCGATCATATGGACGAGGTCTTAGCCGAGGCTTTGCTGCCTGCAACCGACTTCCAATAGATTTTATAAATCCCTTCCCATTTAACCGGAAGGGGTTTATAGATTTACGCGGAGAAACCCTAATAGCGACCGTTAGGGAGCATCCTTAGTACCCTCAGGGTGATTTGCGCGGCAATTATTTGTAGGGGCGAACTTTGGCCGCCCGCCCTGGTAGCGGAAGCTTTAGCTTCCGGTGGGGAGCTAAAGCTTCCCCACCATATCACGTAATAGGTGGTTGCACCGTTCAGGTACTACACATGTTACCTTGTGGTAACTATTAAGGTTGTGGGCCTTGCGGATATGGGTGGTTAAGAAGATGTCATGAATAAATACCGGAGGAATGACGGATAATGATTGATCCTTTACCGATAAAAAAGGCTGAGTTTGTGAGCTGTTTTGTAGATATGAAAAGCCTGCCCGACAACCAGTTGCCGGAAATTGCTTTAGTCGGCAGATCCAATGTCGGCAAATCATCCCTGATTAATAAAATAGTAAATCGCAAAAATTTAGCCAAATCCAGCTCTACCCCCGGAAAAACCCGCACTATAAACTATTATTGTATCAACGACAGTTGGTATATGGTTGATCTGCCTGGATACGGTTTTGCCAAGGTATCGAAAACTGAAAAGGAAAAATGGGGCCGGATGATAGAAAAATATCTCAGCGGCCGGGAGCCGCTGCGGGGTGTAATCCAGCTCCTGGATATCCGCCATCCGCCTACCCAAAACGACATTCTAATGAAGGAATGGCTTAATCATTATCAAATGCCCATTTTGCTTGTAGCCACCAAAGCCGATAAGGTTTCCCGCAATGAAAAGCAAAAGAACCTGGCTGTGATTAAAAAAACCTTTAATCTGTCCCCCGAGCAACCGCTTATTACCTTTTCGGCCGTTACCGGTGAAGGGGTAGAGGAAGTAAAGGCCGCTATAGAAGAAATACTTGCCGAATAATTAATGATTTACTACCCCCATGTCCGCAGGCCACAATCTTAATAGTTTTCGAAAGGTAACATATGTAGTACCCGCAGGGTGCTACCACCCATGAAAATAGTTGCGCGATACGGATGGGGAAGGTAGCACCTGCGCCACTACTGATGTGAACTTCGTTCACTATTTTAAACTATTCGATTAACTCTATAATCCGCTGCCGCATATAGTCCAGCAAACTTCTGCCTTCCCGGACTCCTTCCAGGCGGTCGGAAAAACGATCCAGAAGTTCTAAGACTTGCTGGCCTCCGTTTTCTTCCTGGAGCAGCTCCAGTGGAGTTTTATCATCGAGTTCATGATGAGGGGTATGCAGCCAGCGTTCGGTTTCCTGATCCCGGACGGCATTGTACCAGATTTCCAGATATTCGGGCGGGGGAGCCTTACGGAGAAACCGGCTGTTAACCAAAGGCCAATCTTTTAAACCGGGAAAATAATCGCCCCCTATGCCATCCCAATTATCCAAATCTGCAAGGGTACTTACAAAGGTGACTGCATAATCTTCACCCAGACCGATGCGTTTATAAGGTGCGGGGTTTAGTATATCCTCGTACCAGCAGACATCCTCTATGTCATGCACGAATGTCAAACGATCTGAAGCAGCCAATTCGTTCTGGAGGGAAAGCCGTTGGGCTGTATCCAGTTTAAAGGTTCTTATGTCGTTAATGTGGATATGTCTCTTATGCTGGCAATGGTCAAACAGTCCATAGAGCAGGTCAGCGTTAGCTTTAAGCAATTCTGTTGTTGATCCCGGTATGAGTTTTTGCAGGTAGCTAAAGTGGGAGCTAAGATATTCAGCCTGCCCGTCATTATTAGGAATTATTAAGACCATGCCCGAAAATACATTGCCCTCAGTCAGTGCAACCAATCGTCCCAGCAACAACAAAGGGTTGGCGTTAAGATCTGCCGCAAACGTTTCCTTAAGTATAATGCTATATTCCTGACCGGTAAAAAGATCCCGTACCACAAGTCTGGTATCCCTGCTGTCGATCGCTTCATAAACCGAAAGATACGATTGGGATAGGGCCTGAAGGCATTCCTTCAGGGGTTGGGGCATATAATCAGCATGAGCCTGCCAGTAATCCTGGGCCAGGGTGAGTCCTGAATTGTCGGTCATATCAAACCATAGCCAATCAGAGAAAAGGGATTCATGATCGGTTTTAAGGTTATCTTCTGTAGAATAGCTCAGGAAACGCTGCTCTAAGTCTGAACTGATTTTTTTAATTTCCCGCTGGTAGATTGCTTCGAGTTTTAACTTTATCTCGGTAATCGTTTGGCTGTAACGGGAAAAAAGATCGCCTCCCGTGCCGTAATTAAGATCGATGCAGCAGTTTTTAAATTTCTTGCCGCTGCCGCAGGGGCAAGGATCATTGCGGCCAATTTTAGCTTTACTCATTAAATATAGCCTCCTTAACGGTTATTTTGACTCGCATTGTAAAAAAAGACGCAGATTACGCGGTCTACGCGGATCTTCGCGGCAACCTTGATTATGAACGCAGTTCATATCAGTAGTACCCGTAGGGTGATTTAACAGACACAGATAACACAGACCCTGCGGGCACAGATTAACACGGATTTTATCTTTAATTAACAAAACGCCAGCAACAGCATCATCGCATATGCTTGCCAAAACCCGGTAATTTGGACTAGGAGTATTGCCGAAATAGTCGTAACGGCAACCCTAATTATGAACGCAGTTCATATCAGTGGTATCCGATAGGGTGATGCTTTAGCCTCAGCAGGCAAGCCCATCCCTCACGCTTCACTTTTCCCCCTCGACAGGATTTAATATAACTTATCATACCTATTATACCGACTGCTATTCAAGCAGGCTGCCCGGAATTTTTATTTTTAAGCCCCCAGCCATCACCGATCCTGGAAAAGGTCGCCTTTTAATTGGGTAGGGAGGTACTCCGGCTAAGCCCGATAATAATGTGCTATAATATTTAATACTGGACTTTAGCCTAAGCAGAGACTATATCTGCTTATTAATTACTTTATGGGGGAGTGGGTTTTAGAAATGAATGCTGTCTATCACGCTACTTATTCCTGTACAGTGGATAGGAAGGGAACAGAACTTATAACCAGATGTGCCCTTATCAGTACCGACTATGAGGCCAGTGCCCAGCTTGCCGTTGACATCTATAATTTTAAAATTAACCACGTGGGTTGGGACATCTATAGAACCCCGGCCGGATATACGCTGATATCCCAGGACATACCGGAATTAAATGGGGTTGAAGCTTATTTTTATTCCGGCAGCCAGATCCGTCAGACGGTGGGCCAGGCAATGAACGGCATACCCCTGGAATTAATAACGGAATGCATAAGAGGGATAGGGCAGGCCGAGGCCTTTATTATCAAGGAACGGGGCTTTTCTTCACCAGAACAATTCGATGAGTATTGTTGTGAAATTGGCATAGACTCCTGCTATTATTACAGTAATTTAGATCTATTGGAGATGCCCTGGTCAGAGTACATGGGTGAACATTCCTATGCTCGGGATAAGGATTTATTCTACCGGCATAAGAATTATACCATTTTCAGCCAGCCTGATAACAGTTTATTAACGACTGCCAGCTTCGTTGATACATTTCATGAAATAGCTATGGTAACTACCCTTAATGAACAGGGACTAATTACAGAGTGTTCGGGCAGTTTTATGCGCAGTCCTGATAAGATATGCTATAAGACCTTGGAACTGCTGTCCCAACTTAAAGGGCAAAATTTGTCCGCAGCCAGTAAAAAAGAGATAGCCGGTTGGCTGGGTGGCTCCCTGGGCTGCACCCATCTATATGAAATGGCCTGCGATCTGGGCAAAACCCTGGCCGATTTCCAAAAATAAGCGAAGATCAGGCCGACCAAGGATCTTCGCCGGGCTGAAAAGAAGTAAGCCGCCGCATAATTGTACCCACTATTTACCTGAAAAGGCTCAATAGTGGGTATATTAGCGGTAACGGGGAATCATACGGTAAACCGGACTTTAACACAGCCTGACGTTTGTTGGTCTGTTGGCCCTATAGGCTGAACAATTCCGGGGTGCCACCGGTATGCAGGAACAGTACATTCTGATCCGGCCTGAAAAACCCTTTTGTAATCAGATCAATTAAACCGACCATAGCTTTGCCGGTGTATACCGGATCGAGCAGGACACCTTCCTTACGGGCTAAAAGTTTAATAACTTCCTGCACCCGCGGGTAAACAATGGTATAGCCTTCCCCGATATAGTCCGTAAAAATATTAAAATCCTCCGGCCGGGAAGCCGTCCATTCCAGTTGTTCTTCCACCTCATTAACGACTTTGAGTATTTCCCTATGGCACCATGCCAAATCTCCCCCTACACTGATGCCAATCACCCTGGTATCATCCGGATTGTTCTTCTGTCCCAGATGCAGACCGGCATAGGTAGTGCCGGTTCCAACCGCAGTTACTACCGCCGCAAAATCCTGCGGACTCTGGGCTTTAATTTCCGAGTAGGCTTGCATATAGGCGATAGCTCCCAAAGGTGTATGTCCCCCCGCCGGGATAACATAGGAGACCTTGCCGCGACGATGGTTTTCCTCTATCAGACGGGCTACTGCAGTTTCCACATCCCGATTCCTGACACAATAACAGTCAGCCCCCAGCAGGTGATCGAGCAGATAATTCCCCTGCATCTGTTCTGGTTCAGGGCCGATCAAAACCAACTGACACTCAAGGCCCAAAACAGCAGCTGCGGCGGCTGTTTGTCGGGCATGATTGGAGCTTACTGCCCCTATGGTGATGATTACCTCGGCTTTTTGTGCCAAGGCATCGGCCAGGATATATTCCAGCTTGCGTACCTTGTTGCCACCCAGGGCCAGCCCGGTCAGATCATCACGTTTGATATAAATCCGCGGCCCCTTTAAATAGGAAGATAAATTCTTTAATTCATGCAAGGGAGTCGGAAATTCCCCTAGATGAATTCGTTCAAGTTCGGATAGCATAAATAATTCTCCTTGTCTTTCTTTTTATTATAGCCTTAAAGACGACCAAGAAAATATCATCCTCAATCTAAGAATCTAAGCAGTGTTTCAAAAATGGAGCACTCCTTGATGGTGCAAAAGCGCATTAAATAGGGAATTTGAGAAGCATCTAATTATCTTTGTAACCAGCCTGAATCATTTTCGATAATTTATGCCATTATTTTATACAATATCCATTTGTTTTTATATTTATAATCCCATTTCATAATTTCAGTTTTGAAGCAAAACTGATTTTTTTTTGCAAACGCGGATGGAATTGCAACTCTTAACAATGATTCATAAATGCATCACCCCTAACCCGCAAAAAAATGGCATCTATATTGCTTTAAGTAAGGGCAACTGAAGACTTTGGGGTTATTAATTATAAGGGAGGTGAAAAGGCTTACCCAGCATTGGACTAAACCGGAGCAACGTTTGTCGTACAGATATACGCCGCACCCTGGCTTAGGAGGAGGATAAACATGACCTATGAGAATATTGTTTTCAATAAAGAAGCGGCTATAGCCAGCCTGTATATTAACCGTCCCCAGGCCCTTAATGCTCTTAATAAAGATACCTTAAATGAGATTCGTAGTGCTGTTATGACTGCTCAAACCGATCCGGAAATACAGGTACTAATTATCAGTGGGACGGGAGAGAAGGCCTTTGTGGCCGGTGCTGATATCGCTTATATGCAAAACCTAACGCCTGTAGAGGGACGGGCCTTCGGAGCTTTGGGGCAGGAGGTTTTTCGCAGTATTGAAACTATGGAAAAACCGGTAATAGCGGCTGTGAACGGATTTGCCTTAGGTGGGGGCTGCGAATTAGCTATGTGTTGTGATTTTCGTATTGCAGTACCGCAGGCGGTTTTCGGGCAACCGGAAGTTGGCTTAGGTATTATTCCCGGATTTGGGGGAACCCAACGTTTGCCCCGCCTGGTTGGGGCCGGTATGGCTAAACAACTAATTTATACAGGTGCCAACATCGATGCTCAGGAAGCATTACGTATCGGTTTAGTAAATCAGGTAGTGCCGGCCGCAACCTTGATCGACTATTCCTTCACCCTGGCCCAAAAGATCATCCGCCATGCTCCTCAAGCGGTGCGCTACGCAAAATTAGCCATCAATGAAGGCATGCAGACAGATATCGACCGGGCTATGACCTTAGAGGCTGATTTATTCGGGCTGTGTTTTTCTACCCATGATCAAACGGAAGGTATGACCGCCTTCCTGGAAAAACGTTCCCCCAACTACACGGGTCAATAATTATCCTGTATAAGTGTTGATTATATTAGAGCATAAAGATTTTACAATATCATACGGAGGTGCCAAATATGAATTTTGAATTAAATGATGAACAGATTATGTTTCGCAAAATGGTACGTGATTTTGCCGAAAATGAAGTAGCCCCCAGTGCCGCCACTAGGGATGAAGAAGAACGTTTTGATATGGAAATATTTTATCAGATGGGTGAACTGGGGATTTGCGGTATACCTTGGGACGAAGAATATGGCGGTGCAGGTGCCGATTATATCTTCTATGCCATAGCTGTTGAGGAACTCTCCCGGGTTTGTGCCTCTACCGGTGTTACCCTGTCTGCTCATACCTCCTTGTGCAGTTGGCCGATTTACCGCTTTGGAACGCATGAACAAAAAATGAAATATTTAAAACCCCTGGCTGAAGGAATTCAACTGGGTGCCTTCGGAATAACCGAACCTTCGGCTGGTTCTGATGCCGGCGGTACAAAATGCACCGCTAAAAAAGATGGCAACAGCTATATCCTAAACGGAACCAAGATATTTATAACCAATGCTTTTTATGCCGATACCTATATAGTAATCGCCCGTACCGGGCCGAAAGAGTTGGGTTCCAAAGGTATCAGTGCCTTCATAGTTGAAAAAGATACCCCGGGATTTAGTTTCGGAAAAAAGGAAAAGAAGATGGGGATAAAATCTTCCGCCACCTATGAGCTGGTTTTTGAAGATTGCCGTATTCCTGCGGAAAATCTGCTGGGTAAGGAGGGGGAAGGTTTTAAAATCGGCATGATGATATTAGATGGCGGTCGCACCGGCATCGCCGCCCAGGCTTTGGGTATTGCCCAGGGTGCTTATGAGTATGCCTTGGATTATGCCCGGCAAAGGGTGCAGTTTGGCAAACCTATTTCCGAGCTTCAATCGGTGCGTTTTAAGCTAGCCGATATGGCCACCCAGATTGAAGCCGCTCGTCTGCTGGTCTACCAGGCGGCTTATATGGAATCCAACGATATTCCTTACGGGAAAGCCAGTGCCATGGCGAAAGTGTTTGCCGGTGATACCGCTATGGCAGTCACGACCGAAGCGGTGCAAATCTTGGGGGGATATGGTTATACCCGGGAGTATCCTGTGGAAAGAATGATGCGTGATGCCAAGATAACGCAGATTTATGAGGGAACCAACGAAATTCAAAGGGTAGTTATCGCCAATAGTATACTTAGATAGTCCTTTTGATAATGGGGAAGAAGTTTGTTACCATATGATAAGGTGGTTTTCTATCGGCAAAGATAAGCCGAAATCAAAAAAAACTTGATTTGTTAGGCCCCTTTGCTCTGAATCCCGCCTAAATGCAGATTCTATTTACTAAGGTTTCATAAGAATGTAGAAATCCATGAAATATAGAAGCTAAGCAAGTGAAAGAACAAAAAATGGAGAGGTGGTAATAGTATGCAGGAAGTAGTTATCGCGAGTGCTTGCCGGACAGCCATAGGATCATTTGGTGGAACTTTAAAAGATACCCCGGTGGTAGAGTTAGGCAGTATCGTTATGCAAGAGGCATTAAAAAGAGCCGGGTTAAAAGGTGAACAACTTGACGAAGTTATCTTCGGCTGTGTCCTTCAGGCAGCCCAAGGACAAAACGTGACCCGCCAAGCCATGATTAAGGCTGGTATCCCCCAAGAAATTACCGGTTTTACCATTAACAAGGTCTGTGCTTCCGGACTGCGCTCCGTAAGTTTGGCCGCCCAGATTATCAAGGCCGGGGATGCCGATGTTATTTTAGCCGGTGGCATGGAAAACATGAGCTCGGCACCTTTTGCTTTAGACAAGGCTCGCTACGGATACCGGATGGGGGAAGGCAAACTCATTGACTGCATGATTAAAGACGGTCTGTGGGAAGCCTTTAACAATTATCACATGGGTATAACAGCGGAAAACATCAATGAACAGTATGGTATTACCCGGGCCGAACAGGACGAATTCGGATTCAGCAGCCAGCAAAAAGCAGCCGCCGCTATAGCTGCAGGACGCTTCAAAGATGAAATCGTTCCCGTGGTTATTAAAACGAAAAAGGGTGAGGTCGTTTTTGATACCGATGAATATCCTAAACAGACCACCCTGGATAAAATGGCATCTTTAAAGCCGGCTTTTAAAAAAGAAGGCAGTGTAACGGCAGCCAATGCTTCCGGTATAAACGACAGCGCCGCGGCACTCGTTGTGATGTCGAAGGAAAAAGCTGATGAGTTAGGGATCAAGCCCTTGGCGAAGATTATCAGCTATGCTTCCGGCGGAGTCGATCCCAAGGTTATGGGTTTAGGCCCGATACCGGCCAGCCGTAAAGCACTAGCTAAGGCGGGTTTGACTATAGATGATATCGATCTTATTGAAGCCAATGAAGCCTTTGCGGCTCAGTCCATAGCTGTGGCTCGGGATTTGGGGTTTGCCGATAAAATGGAGCGGGTCAATGTCAATGGCGGTGCTATAGCTTTGGGCCACCCGATCGGTTCTTCGGGAGCCCGTATACTGGTTACACTGTTATATGAAATGCAAAAAAGGCAATCCAAATTAGGGCTTGCAACTCTATGTATAGGAGGCGGCATGGGAGCTGCCATGATCGTGGAACGTTTATAGCCAAGCTATATGATTATGGAAGGCGTTCGCCTCGTTGTCCCCTGATATATACTGTATTTCCAAACTTCTTTCTGGAGAAAGGCCAGTAAAAGGGCCTGTTGCTACAATATTAGACGCAAAGGGATGATTGTATGAATCAAGTTTGGATGGATGAATACCAAGAAAAATTAGCTACTGCCGCTGAAGCAGTTAAGTGTATTAAATCTGGAGATTGGGTGGAGTATGCCTTTGGGGTCTGTTGTGCCAATGAGGTTGATGCTGCTTTAGCCCAACGCAAAGATGAGCTTCGGGATGTGAAGATACGTTGTGATATCGGGGCTTACCGGCATTATACCGCGGAAGCTGACCCCAGCGGGGAGCATTTTGTTTGGAATAGTTGGCATGTAGCCGCTCAGGACAAAAAATTCATTGGCAAAAACCTGTACTACGTTCCGATGAAATTTCACGAAAACCCTATGATTACCCGGCGGGATGCAGCACCTCCTAACGTATTGGTAGTTATGGTAAGTCCTATGGACAGGCATGGCTACTTTAACTTCGGAGCCGGGGCGCCCTCTACCTGGGCAGCCATGGAAAAAGCCCAGTATATTATCGTAGAAGTAAACCAAAATATCCCCCGTTGTCTGGGGGGCAACCAGGAATGTGTGCATATTTCCCAAGTGGATTATGTAGTGGAGAGCCAAAATAACCCCATAATGGTCTTGGAATCATCTGAGCCTAATGAGGTGGAAGTCAAAATCGCTGCCCACATATTAAATCGCATGTATGACGGTAACTGTGTGCAGTTGGGGATCGGGGGAACCCCGAATGCCGTGGGCAGCATGGTAGCAGAATCCGATCTCAAGGACTTAGGCGTTCATACCGAAATGTATGTCGATGCTTATGTTAAGATGGCTAAAGCAGGTAAAATCAACGGTTCCCGCAAAAATATTGATAAATACAAGCAGGTTTACTCGTTTGCCATGGGCAGCCAGGAACTATATGATTACATCGATGATAACCCTGGGTTAGCCGCCTATTCGGTTGATTATACGAATGATCCGCGTATTATAGCTCAAATCGATGATTTCGTTTCCATTAATGCCTGCATAGAGGTCGACCTATTTGGCCAAGTATGTGCTGAAAGTGTAGGCACCCGGCATATTAGCGGTACCGGAGGACAGCTTGACTTTGTGGAAGGGGCATACAAATCTAAAAATGGACAAAGTTTTATTTGTCTGCCCTCCACCATTACCGTAAATGGTGAGGTGAAATCAAGGATCAAACCTATTTTAAGCCCCGGTGCTATCGTTACCGACCCTAGAACGGCTGTACATATGCTCGTGACAGAATTTGGGGTTGCTAATATGAAGGGCAAGAGTACCTGGGAAAGGGCGGAAGCATTGATTTCCATAGCACACCCTGATTTCCGGGAGGAATTGATTAAAGAGGCCGAACAGATGAATATCTGGAGAAGGAGCAACCGAGTCGAGGGTTCATTTAGTTCATCAATTTGATCCGGCCAGTGCGGAAAAAAACAGGTTGCCAAGGCTTAGAACCTAAAAAAATTAATCGCAATTATTAGCGCCTAAACTAAGGAGGTAGTTAGGATGGAATTTAAAAAAGTTGCCGTTTTAGGAGCAGGGACAATGGGTTTAGGTATTGCCCAGGTTATGGCCCAGAGCGGCTATGATGTAGTTTTATACGAAATTGACAAAGCCATTGCCGATAAGGCGGTCGTTAAGATCGGAAAACTTGCCGCCCGTAATATTGAAAAAGGTAAGGCCCCGGAAGGCTCAGACAAGATCATTTTATCAAGGATCAAAACCACGGCTAATTTACAGGATGTGGCCGATTGCGATTTGGTTATTGAAGCTATAATTGAAAATATGGAGATCAAAAAAAAGGTCTATCAGCAATTGGATGTCACCTGTAAACCGGAAACGATCCTGGCTTCAAATAGTTCATCTCTTAGTTTGACTGAGATTGCCGCCGCCACCGCCCGGCCCCAGCAAGTTGTAGGCATGCATTTTTTCAATCCGGCTCAGGTTATGCAGCTGGTAGAGGTCATTCCGGCATTGCAAACCAGCGAAGAAGTAGTCCAGGCGATCATGGAACTATGTGTTAAGACAGGGAAAAAGCCCATACGGGTTAAAGAAGGTCCGGGTTTTGTCGTAAACCGGATCTTGATACCGGGTATGAATGAGGCAGCCTTTATCCTCCAGGAAGGGCTAGCCACTGTAGAGGATATCGATACGGCCATGAAGTTGGGTGCCAACTGGCCGATGGGGCCTTTTGCCCTATGCGATCTGGTCGGGGCCGATGTCACTTTAGCGATCTGCGATACCCTTTATAATGAAACCGGTGATCCTAAATATCGAGCCAGCTCGGTATTGAAAAACCAGGTGCGGGCCGGATATCTGGGTAAAAAAACCGGTCGAGGTTTTTATAACTATAATGCTTAATCACTCTTAAAAACTGTATTATCGTTTAGTTATTCCCATTTATATACTCCTTTCCAACAGCCTGCCCTGACAGGGGGAATGTGGTCGTTTCCTTGACCCAGCACTCCGGCTGACTGCCATTTCCCCTGGCCCACAGGGCACAACTGCGAAAAAAGTAAGGAGTAAGGGGTGAGGAGGATGGGGATTCCCTGCTTCCCACCGGAAGCTAAAGCTTTACCCTATCGGGTACTGATAATATGGACTTCGTTCATAATTAGGGTTGCCGCTACGGCTGTTTTACCAAAAGATCCCAGTCCAAGTTACCGGGTTTTCTCAAGCATATGTGATGATGCTGTAGATATCGTATTGTTAGTTAAAGAATAATTCAAACGACCAAAGGTCGCTCCCACAAATGGCCGGGTCACAATTAAGGTTGCTGATTAAATCCGCGCTATCTGCGTCTATTTAATCTGCGGCATATTTTCCGGCTTTGCGCAAATACGTGGCCTGACTTACCCCTAACGCCTCTGCGGCCTCCCGGGAATTTTTATATTTTTGGCTGGCCCTGTCAATTAACATTTTCTCAATTTTCTCATTGGCTTCTCTTAACGTTATATCTGGTTCCAGGCTAACGTAGTAGCCGCCGCTTGTAGAGGTATGTTCAACATGGGTTACGTCACTAATTTCAATGAATTCTGAATCAGACACGATTGCCATTCGTTCCACCATATTTTGTAGTTCTCTAACGTTTCCCGGCCAATCGTAATCATGGAGCCATTTTTTAACTTCCAGACTAAACTGTTTGTTTAACCCGTATTTGGTATTAAACCTTCGCAGGAATATCTCCGCCAGTGGCAAGATTTCGTCCCGGCGTTCACTTAAGGAGGGCACATGGATAGGCACGACACAAAGCCGGTAGTATAAATCCTCGCGGAATTTGCCTTGTTTGAGCAGTTCATCGATGGGTTGATTAGTAGCCGAGATTATCCGGCACTTAAGGTGAATCGTTGATGTGCCTCCTACCCGGCGGAATTCTCCTTCCTGCAGTATCTGCAGGAACTTTGCCTGAAGAGATATAGGCAGTTCAGTAATTTCATCTAAAAAAACACTGCCTTCGCCGGCTAATTCCAACAAACCCGGTTTGCCCTGCTTCCTGGCTCCGGTAAAGGCACCTTCTTCATAACCAAATATCTCCGATTCGAACAGGTTATCCGGTATAGCTGCGCAATTAATCTGGATAAAAGGATGTGGAGCTCTTATTCCTAATTCATGAATCTTGCTGGCAACTAATCCTTTGCCCACCCCGGATTTGCCGGTTATAAAAACGGCACTGTCAACCTGGCTTACCTTTTTCACCATATCAAAGACGTATTTCATTTGGGAGTTTTGGGAATAGTACACGTTTGTTTCAATTTTTTTGGTTAATTGTTGTTGATAGAGATTACGCAGGTAGGCCTCCTTTTCCAGCTCATTTCTCAGCCGTTTCATTTCGGTTATATCCCGGGAGGTATAGACGATATACTTGATTTCCCCTTGAGCATTGAGAATAGGTTTGGTAGTAATAAAAAGTCGGCGGCGTAATCGGGTGATCATTTCGAAATTAACGGATTGTTTGCTTAGCAGGAATTCCTTTAATTCTGTAAGTTCGATGGGCTTTAATTCAACGTAGTAGCCCTCATCAACCAACCTGGGGATGCTCTTGCCGATTATTTCATCGGGTGTAGCAAACTCGAGCAGGGCATGACTTTTGTTAATCATGATGACGTTGCTTTGTTCATCGGTTACTAAAACCCCATCACTTACGAAATCAATGATGGTGCGGAGTTCATCGATGCGGGTTATCTGATTATACGTTGTTAGTTCTTCGTTTGGCATAAAACCCCCCCTGTGGCCAGCCATATTGCGATATATATCACATATTAAGTTTAATCGTCTAGGGACATTTTGGCAACCGACCGAAGGGACATATTTGCAGTTAGAGATGGCAGGACTTGCACTTTGTTGTCCTTATTAAGTAGAATTAGATCTAGATTAAATCGTTATCGTCTCAGTTTTAAGATACATATATTAAGGAGGTCAGCCTGTGTCGATAAATAGTTTGCCTAGTGTGTATGATCCTAAGGACGTGGAGGCAAAATGGTATTCATTCTGGAAAAGCCGCAACTATTTTGCCCCTGATAATGATAGAAGCAAAGAAACCTTTACAATTGTAATGCCGCCCCCCAATGTAACCGGACAATTACACCTGGGGCATGCGTTGGATAATACCCTGCAGGATATCCTGACTCGCTGGCGCAGGATGCAGGGCTATCGAACTCTATGGCTGCCCGGAACCGATCACGCCGGAATTGCAACCCAAGCCAAGGTGGAAGAAGCGTTAGCACAGGAAGGTTTAAGTCGCCATGATCTCGGGCGGGAGAAATTTTTGGATAGGGTCTGGGAATGGAAACATTTATATGGCGGTCGTATTACCCAGCAGCTCAGCTTAATGGGGTCATCCTGCGACTGGAGCCGGGAGCGTTTTACGATGGATGAGGCTTGTTCCCGGGCGGTAAGGGAAGTCTTCGTGAATCTGTTTGAAAAAGGTTTGATCTATCAGGGCAATTATATAACTAATTGGTGTCCCAAATGCCAAACGGCTATTTCAGATATTGAGGTGGAACACGAGGATAGTGACGGCTACCTGTGGCATATCAAATACCCGGTGGAGGATTCAGACGAGTATCTGGTCATAGCCACCACCCGGCCGGAAACTATGCTGGGGGATACCGGTGTGGCCGTGCATCCTGATGATGAACGCTACACTCATTTGCTGGGCAAAAATGTTGTACTGCCTTTAGTCGGGCGTAAAATACCGGTTTTTGCTGATGAATACGTGGATCGTGAATTTGGCACCGGGGCGGTTAAAGTAACCCCGGCCCATGACCCTAATGACTTTGATATGGGTCTGCGCCATCACCTGGAACAGTTGGTGGTAATAAATCCGGACGGTACCATGAGTGCAGCAACCGGTCCATTTGCAGGCATGGATCGCTATGCTTGCCGTAAGGAGATTGTCGAGAGGCTTAAGGCTGATGGCAGCCTGCTAAAAATCGATGATCATCGCCACGCGGTGGGGCATTGCCAACGCTGTGATACCGTTATTGAGCCTTTGATTTCCAAGCAGTGGTTTGTTAAGATGAAACCCCTGGTTAAACCGGCCGTTGAAAAAGTTTTAAATGGAGAGATTCGTTTCGTCCCGGAACGGTTTACCAAAATCTACGTTAGCTGGATGGAAAACATTCGGGATTGGTGTATTTCCCGCCAGTTATGGTGGGGACACCGGATTCCGGTCTGGTATTGTCAGGATTGCGGTGAGATTATCTGCAGCAAGGCTGACCCGGATATATGTCCGGCCTGTTCCTCCAGTCAACTTCAGCAGGATGAAGATGTTCTGGACACCTGGTTCTCGAGTGCCCTTTGGCCTTTCTCTACCCTGGGCTGGCCAGAGGACACAGATGATATGGCAGATTTTTACCCAACCAGTGTGTTGGTAACCGGACGTGATATTATATTCTTCTGGGTGGCCCGGATGATCTTCTCCGGGATTGAACACACCGGACAGGTTCCTTTTCATGAAGTCAATATCCATGGCTTGATCCTGGATGGTCAGGGACGCAAGATGAGCAAATCGTTGGGCAATGGGATTGATCCCATTGAAGTCATCGAAAAATATGGGGCGGATACCCTGCGCTTTTCCATGATAACTGGGGTGACCCCCGGCAATGACGTACGTTTCCACTGGGACAAGGTGGAAAACAGCCGCAATTTTGCCAATAAGATCTGGAACGCTTCCCGTTTTGTGCTGATGAATCTGGAAGGCATGGCAGCAATCGAAATTAATGCCGATGAGCTTACCTTGGCGGATCGCTGGATTCTATCCCGCTTCAACCTAAAAGCTGAAGAAACCACCCGCTTGTTGGAGCGTTATGACCTAGGTGAAGCAGCCAAGGGTTTGTATGAATTTATCTGGGATGAGTATTGTGACTGGTATATCGAACTGACCAAGCCCCGGCTGACCAACTCCGCCAGCCTGCGTGAAAAACAGGTAGCCCAAAAGGTTTTGCGTGATGTGCATATGGGGATATTAAGATTACTGCATCCATTTATGCCTTTTATAACTGAAGAAATATATCAACAGCTGCCGGGTCATCAAGAAAGCATCATGATTGATCCCTGGCCGCTTAAGGACGAAAAACAGATCTGGCCGGAGGCGGTGGAGGGAATGCAGGCAATTATGGCTGTAACCCGTGCCTTACGCAATATCAGAGCCGAATTCAACATCAGCCCGGCCGCTTCCATAAATACTATTATGCTGGTGGAAAACGCTGCTAATTGGGACTTGTTTAAAAACTATGGCCGATATATAGAAGCCATGGCCAAAACGCAACTGGAAATGGTTGCCAATATGGATGTAAAGCCCCGCCAAGCGGTATCGGCTTTAACTAACGTGGCCGAAATATATGTTCCGCTGGAAGGGGTAATCGATGTTGGCAAGGAGATTGGCCGTTTAAAAAAGGATCTTAAGCAAGTAGAAGCTGACCTGGCCAGAACTGAAGGCAAACTGAATAATTCGGCATTTTTAGCCAAAGCCCCGCCTGACGTGATAGCTAAAGAAAAGGCCAAGGCCCAGGAAGCAATTAGCAGGAAGGAAGGTATAGAGCAACGTTTACAGATCTTTCAGGCATAATTACGGAGCAATTGCAGCGCATATCAGCACCTGGCAGCAGGCCTGGCCTTAAAAGAATCAACGATCTTTTAAGTCTGCTGGCCCAACCGCAACAAAACCTGCCGGTGGTACATATTGCCGGCACCAATGGTAAAGGTTCAACTTCCCTGATGGTTGCAGATATTTTAAGTATAGCAGGTTATCGGGTGGGGCGATTTAATTCGCCCCATCTGCATTCCTACACAGAACGTTATGCAATTAACGGACAGGAGATTACCCAGGGTACTTTAAAATATTACCTGGATCAGATTGAAGCTTTAATTCCGATACTACTGCTGGAGAATGGTGATCAGCCGACCGAGTTTGAAATCCTTACTGCCCTGGCTTTCCTTTACTTTCGAGATCAGCAGGTAGATATAGCGGTTTTGGAAGTAGGCATGGGAGGTTTATATGACTCAACTAACATCGTTAATCCGGAAGTGGCAGTAATAACCAGCATAGATTATGATCATACTGATTATCTCGGTAATACTATAGAAGAGATAGCTATGAACAAAGCCGGGATCATCAAACCGGGTGTGCCTGTGGTATTAGGTGAAGTATGTGCAGCGGCCCAAGATGTTGTTAAGAAACAGGCTGCCCGATTTGATGCTCCTATCACTATGTCCCATGAAGTTCAGGTTACGAGAATCCAGCCGCCTGACTTGCAAGGCCAGTATATTAATCTAAAATCGCGGCATTTTAATCTAAAAAGACAGTTTTTTGCCTTGCTGGGTGATTACCAGCTTAATAACCTGGCTGCTGCCATAAGCACGATAGAAGTATTAATCGACCGGGGCTACCGGGTAGAAGAAAAATGCCTGGTTAGAGCACTGGCACATTTTAAGCTGGCCGGTCGTTTGGAGATACTCCAAAAAAAACCTCTGGTTATTGGCGATGCAGCCCACAATCCTCACGGAACCCGGGCTTTGGCAAAATCTTTGCAGGAGCTTTGCCCGCAGCAAAAAAGAGTTCTGGTGTGCGGTATGTTGGATGACAAGGATATAGAAGCCAGTCTAGGTGTTTTAAAAGATCAGACCCGGGCAGTGGTTGTGACCAGACCGGCGGGCGAACGCAGTCAGAACTGGCAGCAAACGGCGACTTTATTAAGACAGATTTATACTTCCTCAAACGTTTACGCAGTTGAGAGTATCACCGCAGCAGTCAGAAAGGGTTTGGAAATATTGGAAAATGAAGAGTATTTATTGATCACAGGTTCATTTTATGTCCTTGATGAAGCCGGGAGCCTTTTCACGAATAGTTAACATTTTATTAACAATTCACTAATAAAAAGATTGCTATAATTAAAACGAAGATACGTATACAATTAGGAGGAATAAGTTTGGGCATCAAGTTAAAGCCCCAAAACGAACGTTTTTTTGATTATTTTGAAGACAGTGCCGAAGCTATATGTGAAGCGGCTCACATTCTCAAGGCATTCTTTGAGAATCAGGGAGATCCGGCTATGAATCTGGACAGAATAAACGAGGTGGAACATCACGGAGATAGGATCTATGTTAAAACGATCGAACGCATCAACAGCTCGTTCATAACACCCTTTGACCGTGAAGATATTTTAAAGCTCGCCCAGGAATTAAACCGGGTGCTGGATCATATCCAGGGTACCATGGAAAAAGTAGTTATTTATAAAGCCGGGCGGCCTAAGGAAAAGTTTGTGCTGGAAATGGTCAATGTTTTAGAAGAAGCTGCCGAAGAGATCAAGACGGCAGTAGTATGTTTGAGGGACATCCGGGATAATCACCAGGATATTATTGAATCCTGTGAAAAGATTCGGGCTTTTGAGCACGATGGCGACGATCTCTACCGGGCAGGTATAGCCCGTCTTTTCGAAAAGACCGATAATGTAGTTGAGATAATCAAATGGAAAGAAATATATGAGCATTTGGAGACTACCCTGGATTATTGTGAAAGTGTAAGTAACGTCATTAAGGGAGTCGCCGTAAAATATGTTTAGCTTCTACTGGATAGTTGCTATTGTCTTGCTGGGATTGGCTTTTGACTATATCAATGGATTCCACGATACCGCCAATGCCATCGCCACCTCAGTATCAACCAAAGCACTAAGCCCCCGTACAGCCATCGTAATAGCTGCCGTCCTTAATTTCCTGGGTGCTTTAAGCGGCACTGCAGTCGCCGCAACCATAGGCAAGGGAATTATAAATCCGGAGGTGGTTACCCCTGAGGTTATAGTCGCTGCCTTGATTGGGGCTATATTCTGGAATCTCTTTACATGGCTTTTTGGAATCCCGAGCAGTTCTTCCCATGCCTTGATAGGCGGTCTGATCGGCGCAGCGATTGCCGGTTTTGGGCCTCAGGAAGTAAATTGGTTGGGTTTTTTTAAGATTTTTTCCGGCTTACTGGCTTCGCCTGTTATCGGACTTATAGCCGGAAGCGTAGTAATGACCATTTTATTCTGGCTCTTTAAAAACTCCTCACCTGCCAAAACCAACCGCCAGTTTAGACACTTACAAATCGTTACCGCATGTATGGCTTCGTTTGCCCACGGATCCAACGATGCCCAGAAATCAATGGGTATTATCACCATGAGTCTTTTTAGTGCCGGCATGATTAGCAGCTTCTCAGTTCCGCTGTGGGTTAAAATTGCCTGCGCCCTGGCGATGGCACTGGGTACTGCTTTCGGTGGCTGGAGAATCATCCGTACCATGGGAGGGAAGATATTCAGAATTGAACCCATCAATGGATTCGCAGCGGATTTTACCTCGGCCATGGTTATTTTCGGAGCCAGTAAATTAGGTATTCCGGTCAGCACTACCCATATTGTATCTTCTTCGATTATGGGTGTCGGTGCCGCCAAAAGGCTAAAAGGTGTACGCTGGAATATTGCCCGCCAAATAATTATCGCCTGGTTTGTAACCATTCCTTCAGCGGCGGTGGTAGCGGTAGTATTTTATCGCTTGATTGCAGGTTTCATTCTGTAAGAAAGTGATTTTTACGTTTAATTGATGGCTTTAGCTTACATAAAAATCAAACCAAAAGATCCTCCCCTGCCTGTTTGCCCTTTTACTCGTTGGAAAAGGGTTTTTTATGTGCAAATATTTGATGCATTTTTCACAAGTAATGTATAATGGATTTAATCTTTTATTCTAAGATAAAAAACAATATTTGCAGCATTAGAAGAAAACTTGCAATGAAAGTGTTGATAGTTAAGTAGATTATCTGATCCAAAAGGAGTTGGAAGTTTTGAAGGTCTACAAGATTCCCGAAGCTACGGTAATGAGATTATCTATTTACTCGCGTTACCTTCATCAACTGATTGATGAAGGGGTAGATACGGTATCGTCTGGTGAGATAGCTGCCGGGGTTGGGGTAGGTTCTGCTCAAGTGCGCAAAGATCTGGCTTATTTTGGAGAATTTGGAACACGCGGAGTAGGTTATAAAGTGGAGGAACTTTATGGTTATTTAATTAAAATACTGGGGCTTGACCAGCAGTGGAATGTAATTATTGTCGGGGCGGGTAAATTAGGATCCGCACTGGCGCTGTATCAGGGATTTAAAGACCGTGGGTTTTCGGTCTGCGCTATTTTGGATAATGACCCGGGTAGAATCGGACAAAAACTTGGTGAAACAACGATCGAACCACTGGAACAGATGGATCAAAGGATTAAGGAGCATAATATTAAAGTAGGCATTGTTACGGTTCCGGCTCAGGTGGCTCAGGAGGTAACCGACAGGTTAATTACGGCCGGGGTTACCGCTATATTAAATTTTTCTCCTAAAGTTCTGCGGGTGCCGCATGAAGTTACCCTGCGCAATGTTGATTTATCCGTTAATTTGGAAGTTTTGAGTTTTAATCTGGCCCTTAACAGTTAAGTTAGGATGCCGGGGGACGTCCTTGTTTTTAAACAAGGGGAATGCTACACTTGAAAAAATATATGCTGGAGGTAGTATTTTGACGAATAGGAGTCGTACTTACCCCGGCTGGCAGTTGTTATTATTGCTTCTGGCTTTGGGTGGAATTATTGGGGGTTGGATAGGGGACGCTATTATTAAATTATGGCCGGGCCTTTCCATATTAGGAAGGGTGCAAAGTGTTGGACTACCTACCTTTACGATGGATTTGCACGTATTTACATTAAGCTTTGGCTTCATGTTAAATATTAATTTTTTTACTATCCTGGGTTTTATATTGGCATGGTTGTTTTACAAAAGACTTTAATAAAATAAGGAAATTTTGACCAGAGGACGCAGATTTTTATGATTAAGCTTTTATAATAAAAAAAGAAAATTGCCTAATCATAATTATCTGCGTAAATCAGTGGCAAAAAGACTATGAGGGATAACATATGCAGGAAATAATTCTGGCTTCGGCATCGCCGCGACGCAAGCAATTACTTGAACAGGTAGGGCTTGAATTCAGCTGTATGACAGCCGATGTCGATGAGGAAGCCTTTTATAATCTTCATCCCGGGGATCTGGTAAAAAAATTGGCCTGGCAAAAAGCCCAGGCGGTGGCAGGGCGAACTGAACAGAATATCATTATAGCAGCCGACACCGTGGTTGTTCTGGATGATGTAATCATGGGAAAACCACTTGATCGGGAGGATGCCCGGCAAAAACTAACCCTGCTAAGCGGCAGGGAGCACCAGGTGATGACGGGAATCTGTGTTGTCAATCAGCAGAATGAAAGTCACTCAACTGAATTTGAGGTTACCAAAGTGTGGTTTCGCCACCTGTCAAACGGTGAAATTCAGGGTTACCTGGATTGCGGCGAATGGGTGGACAAAGCTGGAGGTTATGGTATACAAGGACTGGGAGCCTTGCTGATCGAAAAAATAGATGGCTGTTACTTTAATGTAGTTGGACTACCTTTAAGCAAACTATACCAGCTCTTGTATAAACAAGGCGTTTATTTACTGGGAGGGGAAGCGCCGAATGGAGTACAGGGTTGGAATTAAAGAAATGCCAGTCGGGATGCGCCCTCGGGAAAAAATGCAGGCTCGGGGAGAAGCATATATATCTGATGAAGAACTGCTGGCAATTATTCTGGGCAATGGCACTAAAAACCTAAGTGCCCTGGATCTGGCTCGGCAGTTATTGGTTACTTACGATGGCCTGCGCAATCTTAGAGAAGCCAGTCTGGAGGATATAACCAGGATTAAAGGTATCGGGCCGGCTAAAGCCGTAAGCATTAAAGCCGCTATTGAACTGGGGCGCAGAACAGCCATGGATGTAAAAATCCGTGATTACGTTAATTCTCCGGCAGATGTGAGCCGGCTGTTGATGGAAGAGATGCGTTACCACGATCGGGAACATTTTTGTGCAATGTACCTGGATCGCAAAGGTGGGTTGTTGATCAAGGAAGAGGTGTCGGTCGGTGGCCTGTCAAGCTCTATCGTTCATGCCCGGGAGGTTTTTAAGACGGCTGTCAAATGCAGCGCAGCTTCCATAATATTAGTTCACAACCATCCCAGTGGTGATCCGACTCCCAGCCGCGAAGATGTAGATATCACGCGTCGCCTGGTTGAAGCAGGCAATATAATGGGAATTGATGTACTTGATCATTTAATCATCGGGCAGGATAAATACTGCAGCCTGAAAGAAAAGGGTTTAATTTAATCTAAGGAGGACACAAAACAGTGGTTTTTGGAAAAGATATGGGCATAGATTTAGGAACAGCTAATACCCTGGTGCATGTTAAAGGTAAAGGGGTGGTATTAAGAGAACCTTCCGTTGTAGCGATACAGAATAATACCGGAAAGGTCTTATCAGTCGGGGAAGAAGCCAAACAGATGATTGGCAGAACACCGGGCAATATCGTGGCCATTCGTCCCATGAAGGATGGTGTAATCGCTGATTTTGATGTCACCCAGGCTATGTTGAAGTACTTTATTAATAAAGCCCTGGAGTCTAAAAGCCCCTTTGTCAAACCGCGGGTGGTTATTAGTATACCTACCGGATGTACCACGGTGGAGGAAAGGGCAGTTCGGGAAGCGGCTCTTGCGGGGGGAGCCAAGGAAGCTTATCTGATTGAGGAACCTATGGCCGCTGCTATTGGTGCGGGTCTACCGGTTCATGAACCAACCGGCAACATGATCGTTGACATTGGCGGCGGTACTACCGAGGTGGCAGTAATTTCCCTGGGAGGCGTAGTAACAGCCAAATCAGTACGGGTAGCCGGAGACAATATGGATAATGCCATTATTAATCATTTAAAAAAGACCTATAACCTGCTGATTGGGGAACGAACTGCTGAAAACATTAAAACGAGCATTGGATCGGCACTGTGGGAAGGAACCGAAGAGTATTATGATGTGCGGGGACGGGATTTGGTATCCGGTCTGCCTAAAACTATAGAGGTTTCTTCTGAGGAAATTCAAATGGCACTCAAGGAAACGGTTGACCAAATACTGGACGGAATTAAGGTATGTCTGGAAAAAACCCCGCCGGAACTAGCGGCCGACATCATGGATCGCGGAATCGTCATGGCCGGCGGAGGAGCCCTTTTGCGCGGTCTGGATAAAATAATCAGCCAGGAAACCCATATGCCGGTATACGTATGTGATGATCCTTTATTGGCGGTTGCCCGCGGAACTGGAGCCGTGCTGGAAAACATTGAAGAACTAAAAAAGATGCTGGTTTCCATGAAAAAAACACTATAACCAGGTGAGAAACTTGATTAAGTTAATAAAAAAAAAGAGTTTTTGGATTGTTTTAGGAGTAACCATCGTGCTTTTAGCAACCATGCGATATACCTCCAGTACCAGGGCTGAAATTACGGTGGCGGAAAAACTGCTCCGGGATAGCTACGCGCCTCTTCAGAGCGGCCTGAACGAAATGAGAAGGGGTATTAATGGGCTCGGGTTGCATTTTGCTGAAAAAAAGAATATGAACGCCAAAATTAAACAACTTAACCGCGAAAAGGCCCAACTCACTATGGAAAACCAGCGTCTTCAAGAATACGAAGCGGAAACCCTAAGATTGCGAAAACTGCTCAATTTTGGAGAAGAAAACAAGGAGCAGTTTGGTTTGGAGTATGCCCGGGTTATTGCCCGCAGTCCTAATAACTGGTTTAAAGTAATTACGATTGATAAAGGGGCAGAGGATGGCATCGCCCAAGGAATGCCGGTTATCAGTCCTGATGGGCTGGTCGGCAGGATCAGCAATACCAGTCAACATTCAGCCCAGGTCACGCTTATAACCGATCGTGAAATGGCAGTAGGAGTTATATTGCAGGATTCCCGGGAAACCCGGGGTATTATTGAAGGAACCGGGGATTCTTACAGTTTGGCTATGATAAACATCCCCTATTATGCCAAAGTTAAAAAAGGAGAGAAGGTTATCACTTCAGGATTGTCTGAGTTTTATCCCAAAGGGATTCAAATCGGTACTATCCAATCAGTCAAAAGGGAGTCCAACGGCTTATTGTTATCTGCTACCGTAAAACCAGCTGTTCAATTCGATAAACTGGAGGAAGTGATGGTGATTGCCAAGTACAATCCTGTATCTGAATCCGGAATTAATGAAGGGGAGTAAACCCGGTGCGCTACTTTCTGTTGGCAATTCTGCCTTTTCTGGCAATCTTTTTGCAATCGACATTCTTCAATAGCTATAGTATAAAGGGTGCAGTACCTGATATTGTACTGGTTTTTGTTATTTTTTACGCCTTGTTAAATGGCGGCCGAAAAGGTGCATATTACGGTTTGTGCTGCGGACTGCTCGAGGATCTCTTTATCGGCCGGTTCATCGGCATTAATGCTATTGCTAAAGCAATTACCGCATACGTTATAGGAATTCTGCAGGGGAGAGTCTTTGAAGAAAATGTAATCGTGGGGATAATAGGTGTTATACTAGGTTCTATTATTAATGCCGGTCTGCTGTTAGTCTTAGTATTGCTTAACTTTTCCGCTTTTAACGTTAACGAACTTCTATTTATGGATATGTTGTATCAGACTCTTTATAATGCCCTGGTGGCAGCGCCGATTTATATCTGGTTTTATCAATCTTCCAGACGGGGGCTGTTAAAAGGTACAGGGGAGATATAGGAGATACAAATGAAACAAGGTCAGTTTAAGTCCGCCATGAAAGTTTATACATATTTTGTGATGGGATTGCTGTGCATATTGCTGATTCGGTTGGCGGTTGTGCAGATTTTTTATACCGATCAATACCAGATCAAGGCCAGCGAAAACCGCATCCGTTTGGTTCCAATAAAAGCATCCCGCGGGGAGATTTATACTCGCGATGGTACTCCGCTGGCCGCCAATGAATTGGTTTATACTTTAAGCCTTACTTACCTGGGTAAGGAAGGTCAAGACGCCATGATCGAAAATCTGATTAACATTTTGTCTCCGTATTATCCTGATGTTACGGCTGATCTGATCAAGGAAAAGATTGAACTGCAGAAATTTCGCCTATTTGAACCGGTCGTTGTGATGCGCGATATTCCCTGGGATCTGGTGGTAAAGATAGAAGAGAATCGCCAGCATCTGCCCGGGGTAACTGTTAATACCGAGCCGCTTAGAGTCTATCCCCAGGATACCGCTGCCGGCCATATCCTGGGCTATATTCACTCCATTAATGCCGAAGAACTGGCTGAAAATGAAAACCAGTACAGTATCAACAGTCTGATTGGAAAATCGGGAATTGAGAAACAATTTGAAAAAGAATTAAGGGGTAAAGATGGGGCTCGCCGGGTAGAGGTGGATGCCCAGGGAAGGCCGGTCGGTGAGCTGGTAACCCTGCAGCCGCAACCGGGCAGTAATCTTACCTTGACTCTGGATTTAAAACTACAGAAGGTCATGGAAAAAAGTATGGAAGATAATCTCCTCCGGCTGCAAAAAAAATATCCTAAAGCCAAGGTGGGTTCAGCGGTTGTGCTGGATGTAAAATCCGGTGAAGTTTTAGCCATGACCAGCAGTCCTGTCTTAAGGCCGGATGATTTCAAAGGTCAATTGGACAACGATATTGTACCGTATTATTTTCCCTCTGGGAATAGATATGACCCGCTGCAGCCGGGTGCCGCCACCAATCGTGCCATTCAGGCCACCTATCCACCCGGCTCAACCTTTAAGCCGATAACCGGAATGGCCGCTTTGGAATCTGGTACAATTGATCCATTCGCTCAAGAAGTCAACTGCAAAGGGGCCTATTGGATCAGCCCCTACATCAAGTGTACCGGTGTACATGGAAATTTAGATTACTTTAAAGGTATGGCGGTATCCTGCAATACTTATTTTCAGGAAGCCGGTCGCCGTGCTGGAAAAGATAACATTATCAAGGTGGCTCAAGACTTTGGTTTAGGTAAGAAAACCGGTATTGATCTGCCGGGTGAAGCGACCGGACTGGTACCCACCCCTGCCTGGAAAAAAGAACTTAATAGTTTGTTAATTAACCAAAAATATGATTACCTGCGCAAGCAATTAGATGAAAAATACGCTCAACTGCTGGCCGATGCCGCTGACGAGGAGAAAAAGAAGTCAATCCAAAGAGCCGAAAAAAACGAACGTGCCAGATTAGAAGCCCAGTATAAGATTGAATATAATTTTGAAACGACCTGGCAGGCATTTGACACTTTTAATATGTCCATCGGTCAGGGCGGCAACCAGTACACTGTTATTCAGTTGGCCAATTATGCGGCTACCATAGCTAATGGCGGCTATCTAATGCAACCGCATCTGTTAAAAAGCATCACTACCCCAGACAAGAAAAAAACGCAGGAAATAAAACCTCGCGTAATGCACGAAACATCCGTTTCAGCAAGAACTCTGGCTTTAACCCGGCAAGCCATGATGGCAGTTACGCAAAGAGGTGGAACGGCTGCGTTTCTTTTCACCAATTTCCCGCCTGAAGTCCATGTGGCGGCAAAAACAGGAACCGCCGAAACCGGGCGCGCCGGGGATCATAAAGACAGGGAATACCATGGTACTTTTATTGCCTTTGCTCCAGCAGAAAATCCTCAAATTGCCTTTGCCGGAGTGGTGGAATATGGTCAGCATGGCAGTGAATCTGCCGGATGGGTGGCCAAGGCAGTTTTTGAACAATATTTTGGTATTGTTGATCATTATGCAGCCATTAAAGCCGAGGAAGACAGGAAGAAAGCCGATGCTATCGAGGAGATACCTGGTTTAGCTCCTTAAGTTGGGGGAGGATTATAGTTAAGATATTTAGCTAACGAAATAATATAAGCATAAAAAGTCGAAGCTAATGACGAATAATTAATTAATTTTCTTGCTTCCGGACGACTAGAAAAGAGGAAATATGAGGGTAAAACCTCTTTTTTTTTGTTTTTCTTTAGAGGTAAAAAATGTAAAAAACAGAACCATAAATATAGAATATGCTTATGGCAGGACAGATGGGGGGCTGGGGGATGTCTGTGGAGATAATGGCGGCAGGAGTGGACACCGAACTGGTTATTGACCTTACGGCCTGGGACAGTTTCGCGGATATGAAGGCTGAACTGGAAAAGAACCTGCATGCCATAGACAATTATTTAATGGGTAGTTTTATCAGCATTGATGTAGGCAGCAAAAGTATTAGCGAAAGACAGCTTAGGGAAATGGAGGATATTTTACTGGATCATGGCTTTCACTTTAAAGACCTGATTAACAACCATTCTGCCCAAGGACAAAATCGCATCTCCATCAACAAGAATAACGCAGAAATCCTTGATAGTGCAGATACAGTTCTGATATGCCGTAACCTGCGTTCAGGACAAAAAATATTTAACAAAGGCAATATGGTAATACTTGGTGATGTCAATCCGGGTGCTGAGGTGATAGCCGGCGGCAATATCTTGGTCATGGGGGCATTAAGGGGTCTGGCTCATGCCGGTGCTTTGGGCGACGAAAAAGCTATTATAGCCGCTTTTCGTCTTAGTCCCACCCAGTTGCGGATTGCCAACCATATTACTCGCCCTCCCGATGGGGAATCGATTGTTGTTAATAACCCTGAATTAGCTAAAATCCGGGCTGGCAAAGTAGTTATCGAAAAGCTAAAAATATGATTGGAGGCTAAAAGATGAAAAGTAGGGTATTGGTGATTACTTCCGGAAAGGGTGGTGTTGGTAAAACTACAACAACCGCCAACCTGGGCACAGCATTGGCTATGCAAGGCAAAAAAGTGGTTATGCTGGATACAGATATTGGCTTAAGAAACCTGGATGTTGTAATGGGTCTGGAGAATCGCATCGTATTTGACATTGTAGATGTGGTTAATGGCAACTGTAAGATTAAACAGGCTTTAATCAGGGACAAACGGTTTGAAGGGCTGTGTCTGCTTCCTGCCGCCCAAACTAAGGATAAGAGTGCGGTTACACCTCATCAAATGAAAAACCTCACCAATGAACTGCGTAAAGACTTTGATTTTATCCTGGTGGATTGTCCGGCCGGAATTGAACAGGGTTTTAAAAACGCCATATCCGGGGCTGATGATGCGATTGTGGTAGCTACGCCAGAGGTTTCTTCGGTAAGGGATGCGGATCGTATCATTGGATTACTGGAAGCAGCCGGTTTAAGCAACTCAAAACTGATAATTAACCGCCTCCGCAATAAAATGGTTAAAAGAGGCGATATGATGGATATTGAGGATATTTTGGATATATTATCTATTGATTTATTGGGGGTTGTACCCGAGGATGAAACGATTGTCGTTTCAACCAATCGGGGTGAACCGGCTGTATTGGAAAACAGTTCCCGGGCCGGTGAAGCTTATCGCAGGGTGGCCCGACGTTTATTAGGGGAAGAAGTACCCATTAATGCCCAGGAGGACACATCCAATCTGGTAGACAGGTTTAAAAAAATGCTTAAATTGGCCAGGTAAGGAGGGTTGGAATTGTTAGATTTATTAGCCAGACTCTTTGGCAAAGAATCGACATCCAGCAAAGATATAGCCCGTGAAAGACTGCGGCTGGTGCTGGTACACGATCGCAGCGTAGCATCTCCTGAATTCATAAATGCCTTAAAGGAGGATCTGATAAAGGTTATCCAGCAATATATGGATATCGACATGGAGGGTCTGTTGGTTAGTATTGAAGGCGAGGACAACTCGGTGGCCCTGGTTGCCAATATTCCGATTAAAGGTTTAAAAAGGGCCGCCGGAGATTGACGAGCCATTCTTCCCAAAAGTTTTTATAAGCCCCGCGTCCGAACATCCTTAATTTACTTGCTGGACATAATATTTTTTATACCCCTATAATGGAGCAGGGGGTTTTAACATTGAATATAAAAAGGCTCAAGTTTATTGATAAAACATTTATTGTTGCTATTGTACTAATAATTACTCTGGGGTTGGTGGTTCTGCTGAGTGCCAGCAGTGCTATCTGCAATGATTCCTTTTACTATGTTAAAAAGCAGATTTTATGGCTGGCGGCGGGGACTTTTTTGGCGGTATTGATAATCCGTTATGATTATACTCAACTGGAGAGGTATTGGAAATACATATATGGTATATCGGTTATCATCCTTGTGACCGTGCTGGTCTTTGGAAAGGAAGTAAGGGGTACCACCGGCTGGATTGCTATAGGCCCCTTGCCCATGATACAACCGGCTGAGTTTACCAAGATATTATTAATTTTAGCTTTCGCTGATTTTTTGGCCAGACGCAAGGGGGCATTGGATACCCTGGGAGAGATGCTTCCCTGTTTCATATTCATGGGAGTCCCTTTCCTGCTTATAATGGCGCAGCCGGATCTGGGTACAGCCCTGGTTTATATAGCTTTTACCCTGGGGATGATGTTTGTCGCCGGAGCCAATTGGCGTATTTTGCTTAAAATTATAGGAGCGGCAGTGGGGGTTATTGCCCTGGCTCTATTTTTGCATTTTCAATTTGGAACCTGGCTGCCTCTGGATGATTACCAGATAGACCGTTTAATCGTATTTGCTGATCCATATAATGATGGCAAGGGGGGGCGCGGAGCCGGATGGAATACTATCCAGTCTCTGGTGGCAATTGGTTCGGGCGGTTTGACCGGTAAAGGTTTGTTCCATGGAACCCAGGTACAGCTAAACTTTCTGCCGGAGCACCATACCGATTTTATTTATGCAGTGATTGGGGAAGAACTTGGTTTTATCGGGGCTGCTTTGGTTATAGTATTATATGGCATAATCCTGTGGAGAACTGTAGTGATAAGTTTTAACGCCCAGGATCTTTATGGCAGTTATCTGGTGTTGGGGATATCGGCCATGTGGCTTTTTCATATCTTTGAAAACATTGGCATGTCCATAGGGGTGATGCCGATTACCGGTATACCTCTGCCGTTTTTAAGCTACGGGGGCAGTGCCATGATTACGAATATGATCGCGGTGGGTTTGGTTCTAAGCGTGAATATTCGAGGCAAAAAGATCGTTTTCTGATATTTTCAGCTAGGGAGTTTGTGTTTTGCTTTTTCTTCCCCGCGGGGTATATGACAAGGTAGTCAGTAAATAAGGGGAGACCCCTCCTGATAATAATAATGGGGAATATGAAATGGAATAAGGCATATTTTATACTGGGTTGGCGTTAAAGAGGCCAACCTTTTTTTATGGACAAAATTACCAGACGGTCGATAATCAGACATAAATTAATCGGGCTTACTATATATTTGTTAAAAAACAAAGGTGGTGAGTGTTGATGTTGGGGAATTTTAAAATCAGATTTTTGCTGGTTATAGTAATAGCTGCCATGGTAGGGCTGATCATGCAGTCGGGACATAGCAGCAAGAGGATAATGGAACCGGTATTACATTACATAATGTATACTGACTATGACATAAAAGAGGTTTTTTCACCTTACATAAACCTTCCCGGAGAGGATAGGATAGAAAACCTGCCGGTTACGACCGGAAACGTTATTAAAATGCCCTGCAATTTTGTGGATATTGAGCGCAGTTACGGCTGGCATTGGAGCCAGCAAACGGGGAGAACGGAATTTTGCCCGGGAATTTATTTGAAGGTAACGGATAATACCCTGGTTAAACCTATCCTTCCGGGAATGGTGGAGTACGTTCAAAAAGACCAAGCTGATGGGAAAGTTTGCATAAAACACGAAGGAAATCTGGTGTCTATTTATGGAGGGCTGAAAGAAATTATGGTGGATAATAATACCAGATTGGCTGAGGGTCAGGCCTTGGGCAAAACGGGGGAACGGTTTTATTTTGAAGTGCGCAGCCAGGATGATCCGGTAAATCCGCAGAGTATTTTTAAATAAATATGCTGCTGGGTAAGCTGGCCGGGGTGCGGGTTCGGGTGAATATACTTTTTTTACTGCTTTGCCTGATTTATACCTATGTAGGCCTGGGGATGGAAATATTAGTAATATTCACCTTCGTGCTTTTGCATGAATTGGCCCATACTATCATGGCGGCTGTTTTAAGGGTCAAGGTTGCTGAAATCGAATTACTGCCTTTTGGAGGTCAGGCTAAGATTGAGGACTTCACCGGCCTGGATCCGGATAAGGAAATTTATATAGCCCTGGCTGGACCGATTATGAGTTTGAGTCTGGCGGCTGTTTTTTATTTTCTGCCTGTGCTTGACTCGGCGAAAACTCCGTTGCTTATACAGATTAACCTTTTCCTGGGTATTTTCAACCTCCTGCCGGCCCTGCCTTTGGATGGGGGACGGATACTTAGGGCTTACCTTTCCAGATTACTAGGCTATAAAAAAGCCACCGCCCGCAGCGCTCTGCTGGGGAAATTAGCCGCTGTACTGATTGCGGGTTATGGGGTGTTCCTGTTCTACGAACAACAAAGCGGGGCTAATTTCTTGCTCATAGCCATGTTGTTGTTTTGGGCCGCCCACCGTGAAGGCTACCTGTTAAACTATGCCTTCATGCGCTATCTGGTGCATAAAAAAAGCGAATTATCACACAAAGGCTTCCTGGCCTCGCGCCAAATCGTGAGCGGGGAA
Organism: Syntrophomonas zehnderi OL-4; assembly: GCF_000983115.1. Classification (GTDB taxonomy): domain Bacteria; phylum Bacillota; class Syntrophomonadia; order Syntrophomonadales; family Syntrophomonadaceae; genus Syntrophomonas_B; species Syntrophomonas_B zehnderi. Next base: position 25,815 of record NZ_CGIH01000031.1, on the reverse strand, counting down.
GATGCCCTGATTAAATCTATACTGGACACCACCCGTCCTAATTTTTATACTATAGTGCTCATCCTGGATGAAGAACACCGCCCGCTGGGCCTGCGCAGTGAAGCCGAACTCATCGATTGCCTCTTTGAAAAAGGCCCCCGTACCCGCCTGAAAGATTGTTAATTAGAAAAATAGACGCGGCTTAACGTGGCATTATTTTAAGAGACCAGTAGCGGATGCTTTAAGTTTCCGGTGGGAAGCAAGATTAGTTTAACTATAGAACTAAGGCGCATCAAGCTAAGTGATCGGCCGGCTTTTAAAAAAGATGGCCGTAAGAGAGCTATTGTTTAAATTATTTCCTATATCGTGCTCACGATATTGTACGATGACCATTGGCCTTTGGATACCTTGGTTATCAATGGAATTTCCGGATACAGCTTCCGATCAATATCCTGATCTGTCAGACCCTGCTGACGTAATTCTTCAACTTTTAACTGTAGATTAAGGAGAAAATCAAGCTTTTGTTGGAGCGCATCTTTTCCGTTCTCAACCACCCCTTTATGGGCGCAAAATACCGTATCAAAATCGAGCTGTAATAGCTTTTGCAGTGACGCGATAGTGTCTTGCATATCTTCTTCGTAAAGTGCCACCAGCGGTTTCGGGGTGACAAAAAGATCGCCGCTGAATAGCCAGCCTTGATTCTTTTCATGGAGTACTTTATGGTATTTTGTATGTCCGGGGCTATCTATGATATCAAATGAGTATTTTTCTGTTTTGATTACATCCGGAATCGGTTCGGGGGCAAATCTCGGGCGATTCCCCCACATCAGATGGCGATAAAAAGGGTATTTACCTTTCTCCCTAGCGTCAGGCAGCGCCATTTCGTGCAGGTAAACCGGCACCCCCATTTCCTTTTGCAGCCAAGCGGCCATTCCAGAATGGTCTTCGTGGAGATGTGACAAGGCAACTTGCTCAATTTGTTGTTCCAGAAAGAACCGGCTTCCTTCACGTTTTAGCTTTTTGGCTCCGCAGTCGATCAAAAGCCCGTCTACAACGTAGAGATAGATTATTATCTGCATCCCCAAAAGGGAACATGCACCCTGGCCAATCGTAATATCTTTGTATTGAAGGCTCTTTAGCAATTCCGCTACCTCCCGCTCATTAAAACTAGCCTTGCTAGTGTTGTAACTAATACTGTTACAACACTAGCAAAATGGCAGATTTCTGTCAAGTAGATTATTCTGCTATTTTTCCTTTGACCGAAGAGGTTCGCATACATATAAGATTATCCCAGGGAGTCAATAAATTGGCGGGCGGTTCGGCCGGAGGGGCCGTGGTGGGAACGCTCCCATTCCAGCGCCTGCCGCCGCAATTGGTCTGGATTTATTTGTATTTCGCGTTGGGCGGCCAGGTTCTCCACAATATCCAGGTAAACTGTCTGGGTTGGAGGCGGGAAATTAATCCTGAGGCCAAAACGATCCGCCAGCGACAATTTTTCTTCCATGGTGTCGCGGACATGAATCTCCTCGTCCTGATGCGAACGGTCGGAGAAGTATTCCCGTATCAGATGGCGGCGATTGGAAGTAGCGTAGAGCAATATATTGGGTGCCCGCCCTTCCAGGCTCCCTTCCATTACCGCCTTAAGCCCCTTGTACTCAGTCTCGTAATCTTCGAAAGACAGATCATCTATAAAGACTATAAACTTCTTGGCAGGATAATCACGTAAATAGCTAACCAGCCGAGGCAGGTCTTTTAATTGCTCGCGGGTTACTTCCACCAGGCTAAGATTACGGTTCTTATAGCGGTTTAAAAGGGCCTTGACCATACTTGATTTACCGGTACCCCGGCTGCCGTAGAGCAGTACGTTGTTGGCAATACCGGTAGTTAGAAAATTCTCGGTATTAAGGCACAGTTGATCTTTTTGTAAGTCGCAGCCAATCAAATCCTCCAGTTGCACCGGATCCGGGTAGTTAATACCGGATAGCCCTTTTTCAGGGTCCCACTTTAATGCCCGGTAAGAAGAAACCATTCCGCGAGAGTTAGCGGCATAATAGCTCGTCAGTTCTTCGATTGATTCCGGCCAGGAGTACCCGCTGCCGTCAGTTGCTCTATTGCCGGAATCAGTTTCTCTCCATAGCGGTTTAAGCCCCAGGTTGGTTGCCAGGTCAACCATATCAAGATTTTTGATGTACCCCAATATTTGCAGATCTTTTTCTGCAGCCTGAATTAAGCGGGGGTCTATTTCATTAAAGTCCATAATTTCCGCAGCCCGACTAAACGGGTTATCATCATGCAATACCAAATTTACTAAATAATCGGAAAAATCCTGACCGGTTGCAAAATAGGTAAACATAAACCTGTGAAAATCATCTGTTATCTCCAGTTCGTCATAGTCCCTGGCCGCAGCAGAAAGACAATCACGCAGAGCACTAACCAGTGGATCACGCAAAATATTGCGGTAAACAGACAAACTCCCCAGTGAACGGCTTAATTCTTTCAGCATAGTATCATCTCCTATAGTTTCCGATTGTAGTAATAGTAAAATACTACATATAAAAGTACAACTATAGCTATGCAATAACCCAGCAGGTCAAAGGGATTTACCGTCATTACCGGAGCAAAAATTGAACCGATGAGAACAACCAGGGCTGCCAATAATATACCGCTAACCAGGGTAGCATATGATGCTTTACCGGCAATATGAAAAGCTCTTTCATCATAGGGATTCAACCCCTTAGCTTGCAATTCCTTGATTCTCTTTTGTTTAAGATAGCGGGCAACCGATGCGCCTATGGTTGCGCCAATTAATCCTGCTCCCAAGCCGGGATTGACATAAAGCAGTTGCCACACTCCCAATCCAGCCAGAATAGCAATAGTAATAAAAAAGACGGCAGATCTTTGTACGTTCGTCATATTAGTCCTCCTCCTCATCAAAGATAAATACTTCTTCGATTTTCAAATTAAAAGCCCGGGCCAATTTATAGGCCAATAAAATTGATGGGTTGTACTTTCCCTTTTCCAGCGAAATAATCGTCTGGCGGGAAGTACCTACCAGTACAGCCAGATCTTCTTGAGTAAGTTCATGTTGTTCTCGAAGTTCACGCAGGCGATTTTGCAATTGTACACCACCTTTAGTAAAGTAAGCTTTACATATAATTTAACTAAAGAACGGGTAAATGTCAAGCGTATTTTACATTTTAAAAAATAAATTTCTATATGTAGGCTAGGCGCACTCATCGATGAAAATAATAGCTGGGATTAGATTAGAAAAAAATTTTAATAGAGACAGGTTACAAAGATTAGCAGAGCCGATTATTTGCAGGGACTAGCTTTGGAAGTTTCGTATCACGCAACTATTTTCCAAGGTGGTTGTGTCACCCGTTCAGGGGGGATTTAGATAAAAGACGCTTATTTCACGGATTAATTAAATAGCTGCCCGGCACTCAGCAGGGCAATTTATCGCTAACCCGGTTTAAGGTCGGGCTGAGTGGCGGGGGACACCCAAAGTCACTGAAGTTTGTCTTTTTAAACGTTATCTTAAGCATCGCATATGCTCACAACCTATTAATCGCAGATGGCATAATATTTTTCCAAAATGCCAAATTAAATGGCGGAAATTCTTTTTTCAGTTGTTCGATGGTCACTTCCTCCAGGGAAGCTTCAAGTGCCATTCTGGCTTGCTCCAGATGCGGCGTAAGAACTTCGTTAATATTACGTCCAATCGGGCATTCAGAATTGGTTGTTTCATGTAAGCCAAACAACCTGCTCTGATTCGTTAATTCAACTGCTCGGTAAATATCAAGCAGAGTTATTTTCTCGGCATCCCTCGTTAGCGTTGTTCCACCTGTTCCGGCGGCAACGTTGACCAGCCCGGCATTTTTTAAATACCCCAAAATTCTGCGGATCAAGGCAGGATTTGTATTCACACTGCGTGCCATCAGCTCACTGGTTATCTTAACATCTTCAGGGCACCAGGCAATTATAATGAGTATTTGTACAGCCACCGGGAATCTACTGCTTAGCTGCATAGTTGTTCACCTCAATGCGAATGTAGCACAATACGTGCAAATATTCAATTCGATAATAATTGGGTTTTCTTCCCGTTTATTTCCTGGATTTCGTTGGTAGGGATTTTTGTGCTAATATAATACTTATGATTTTCAATAAGCGGAGGCAATATGAAGGACAGGCTCTTTAGGGATATTCTGCCCCGGGTTTCCAAACCGGTTCGTTATATCGGCAACGAAGTGAATATGATCAAGAAGGAATGGGATCAAAGCCATATTAAGATGGTTTTTGCTTTTCCGGATGTTTATGAGATAGGGATGTCCCATATCGGCGGCAAGATACTGTATGGACTGATTAATGAAACTACCCCGCATTTAATGGAGCGCAGTTTTGCCCCCTGGCCGGATATGGAAGGGTTAATGCGTCAGGAGAATATCCCCCTTTATGCGCTGGAATCTTTCCGGCCGCTGAGTGACTTTGATGTGGTAGGCTTTTCCTTGCAGTATGAACTCTCCATAACCAATGTTTTGAATATGCTGGATTTGGGTGGGATTCCTGTAAAGAGTAAGGAACGCGGCCCCCAAGATCCAATCGTTATTGCGGGTGGACCGGTCGTATTTAACCCGGAACCTTTTACGGATTTTTTTGATGCATTTCTGATCGGGGACGGAGAAGAAATAACCGTTGAGTTTTTGGATTGCCTGTACAAGCATAGAAATCTTCCCAGAGAAGAACTTTTATACCTACTGGCTTCTGAGATTGAAGGAGTGTATGTACCTTCACTATATACGGTTGCTTACCGTGAGGATGGCACATTGAAAGAAATGCGGCCAATAAGGGAAGGTATCCCCGCCCGGGTACGCAAACGTCTGGTGCATGACTTGGATAATTCTTATTATCCCGACCAACCGATTGTTCCTTACATGGATATCGTCCATGACCGGGCGGTATTGGAAGTCATGCGTGGCTGCCAGCGGGCCTGCCGGTTTTGCCATGCTGGTATGGTATATCGGCCTCTGCGGGAGAAGAGCGTGGCGGTAGTAAAAAAGCAGGCAGAAGCCCAATTAAAAAATACCGGTTTTGATGAAGTCTCCTTGGCATCCCTTAGCACCCTGGATTATTCCGGGGTCAATGAACTGGTCAAACACCTGGTGGAAACATATGCTGACAAGGGGATTGGGGTTTCCCTGCCTTCCCTGCGGGTAGACGCATTCTCCATTGATCTGGCCAATGAAGTGCAAAAGGTGCGCAAGACCACCCTGACCCTGGCACCGGAAGCCGGTACCCAGCGCTTGCGGGATGTCATAAATAAAAACATCAGTGAGGACGATCTGTTCAAGGCGGCTGAGTCAGCCTTTAAGTCGGGTTGGATGGGTTTGAAGCTATATTTTATGTTTGGGTTGCCAACCGAAACCAATGAAGACCTGGATGGAATTTTGGATTTATTAAACCGGGTAAAGGGTATCGGTAACCGCTATTCTCATCGGCCGGTGCAGATTAGGGCAAGTTTGGCTTGCTTTGTTCCTAAAGCGCATACTCCCTTTCAGTGGCAGTCCCAGGCCACCATTGCAGAGCTGGATGACAAACGCCAGTATATGCTCAAACATAAGATTAAAAATGTAAAGGTAAGTTTTCATGACAGTCACGTCAGTTTTCTGGAAGGGGTTTTGGCCCGCGGTGACCGGAGACTGGGAGATATTATTTATTTAGCCTGGCAAAAAGAATGCAAATTTGATGGCTGGTCGGAATATTTTAAATTTGATACCTGGATGGAGGCCTTTGCGAATTTTAAAATAGATCCTGCTTTTTATACCCGGGCCAGAGAGTATGGTGAGCTTTTCCCGTGGGATGTCATTGCAACGGGGGCAAGCCAAGCCTATCTGCGCCTGGAAAATGAACGTGCTAAAAAAGGGATATCTACCCCTGATTGTCGTATGGCTGATTGTGTCGGTTGCGGTGTGTGCCCGCATTTTGGGCTGGCTCCTTTTCATCTGCCCAACCAGCCCGTAAACCTGCCTGCGGATATCATGACCGAAAATATCAAGGAGGAAGCCTGATATGAGGTTGCGAGCAGAATATAGGGTAGGCCCAAATTTAAAATTCCTGGGTAATCTGGATATGATGCATCTGCTGGAAAGGGCTCTGCGGCGGGCAGAAATACCTTATCGCCTGACTGAAGGTTTTAATCCCCATATCAAACTATCCATGGGGACGGTTCTTCCGGTTGGTCTGTGGGGAGAGAACGAATATTTTGATCTGGAACTTGACGAAATGGCTCCGCAGGATTTTAAAAACCGGATTAATGTTGTATTGCCGCCGGATATGCAAATCAAGCAATGTATTGCTGTGCCCATGCAGGCTGCTTCTCTGATGAAGACTATAAATACTGCCCAATATGATTTTATTCTAAAACCGGGACAAAATGCAGAATATTTGGTCACATCTCTGCTGGATTGTGATAAAATCCTGGTACAAAGCCGGGGAAAAAACAAGCAGCTTTTAAAGGATCTGCGCCCTGGTCTTTATGATATGCAGGTTGAGCCTGGTGATGGCTTTGAGGTGTTGGCCGTAATGGTAAGTGTTAACGAACCGCTTAATATAAGATTTGATGAGCTGCTGGCTGTTTTTGCAGAAAACGGACTAAAATCTGAAAATTTGCTGGATTTTTTCCGTCGGGGTAATTATATTAGAGAAGAATCCAAATATTATTCCCCGCTTGAGAAGGTGTAGAACAATGGTAAGAGATATTATTGCGGAGGTCTATCCTTGGGAATCAAGGATAGCCATAATTGAAGATGACCGCTTAGTGGAAGTTTTCTGGGCTAATCAGGAAGAAAATGTGGGCAAGATTTATAAAGGTAAGGTAAAAGACGTCCTGCCGGGGCTGTCCTGTGCCTTTGTTGATATTGGTTTGTCCAAAAACGCCTTTTTATATGTAGGTGATGTAGCCGTTCCTGAGCACCGCAAGGGAACCAATATTTACGATTATTTAAAAAGCGGTCAGGATATTATGGTACAGGTGAAAAAAGAAGCCTTTTCGGAAAAAGGAGCCCGGGTAACGGGAAATCTAACTATTCCGGGTCATCTATTGGTGTTGTTGCCCCTGCAGAAGGAAATTTCAATTTCCCGCAAGATTGTAGGCAATCAAAAAAGAAATTATCTGCGCAATTTAATTGAGGAGCATAAGTCTGAAGATGTAGGGGTGATACTGCGCACCGCCTGCTTGGAAGCTGATGATGCCGAAATAAAAGCGGAATTGGATGAGCTTATTCAGGTATGGCATAAGATTAAAAAACGTTACCAACACAACAAATCCCCCAGCGTAATTTATGAGGATATAGACGTAATCGAACGAACCCTGCGGGACTACCTGGACGGGGGTATACGTCATGTTATTATTAATAACTTAAAGCTCAAAGAAAGATTCGACCAGTTTATCAAAAACAAGAATACGTCCTATGACCTAAACATTAGGTATGTAAAAGGCGATCTTTTCGAAAAATACGGTCTGGAAAAAGATATCCGCAAAGCCCTGCGCCGTAAAGTCTGGCTTAAAAGCGGAGGGTATCTGATATTTGATGAGACTGAGGCTATGACAGTAATTGATGTCAACAGCGGAAAATTTACCGGCAAGGATAATTTCGAGGAGACGGTACATAGACTCAATTTGGAAGCGGCTGTGGAAATACCCCGTCAGCTTCGTTTGCGCAGTATAGGCGGGATTATTTTGATTGACTTTATCGACATGAAGGATAAGTACAACGAGGAAAATGTAATCTCTATCTTGCGTCAGGAATTGGAAAAGGACAAAGCCCATACCCGGATTATGGGTATGTCTGGTCTGGGATTTCTGGAAATGACCCGTAAGAAATCTCGTTATGGAATCTCCGAAATTTTTACCGATGAATGCAATGCCTGTCATGGACGAGGCAGAACGATAAATGTTTTTGCCCTGGCCTGTGAATTAAAAAGGAAACTGGCTAATTTGGATTACCTGGAGGGCGAAGAAATCATTTGCGAGGCGCACCCTGAGCTTTTGCAGTATATAACTAATGATGAAAAAAATTTAAACTATATTAAGAAAAAAACCGGTAAAAGAATTAAATTGGTTGCAAAACAGGAGATGCAGCTGGAAGACTATAACCTGCATAGCAGCTAGCCTTGACGCTAATTGAATAATATGTTAACCTAACGTGGGCTGTGCGTTTTTGCAACCGCTCGGTTCAGGCTTTCAAATGGCTCAAGTCCTGCCTGATGACCGGCGAGTCTTATAAAATGTGGAGGTGTATTGATGTACGCGATAGTACAAACAGGCGGCAAGCAGTATAAAGTTGCCGTTGGACAAATGGTATTAGTAGAAAAACTTAATGCCGAAGTCGGAGAAAAAGTTACCCTGGATCAGGTTCTAATGCTAAAGGATGACAATGGTACCCGCATAGGCAATCCGTTGGTTGCCGGGGCCAGCATCGTTGGCAAAGTAGTTGAACAGGGCCGGGGCAAGAAAATTACGGTATACAAGTACAAAAAAAGAAAGAATATGCGTAAGAAACAGGGTCATCGCCAGCCCTATACCAGGATTCTAATTGAAAAGATCGAAGGTTAATGGTCACTGTTAATATTATTTACGATGGCGAAAATATAGTGGGTTTTAAGGCTGAAGGCCATGCGGGATATGCTCGGGCAGGCAGGGATATATATTGTGCCGGCGTATCGGCTATTACCGGTACAGCCCTTATCGGCTTACAGAAGCACTTGACCCATCCCCCCATATACCAGGAGAAAGATGGTTGGTTATCATGCCAATTACCTCTGGATATTAAAAAAGAGGACATGGCCAATGCCCAGATTATACTTACCACTATGGAGGCAGGGCTTAGGTCTTTGCAGGAAACCAATCCGCGCTATATTAAAGTAATACAGGGAGGTGCGAAATATGTACAAGATTAATTTGCAGCTTTTTGCTCATAAAAAAGGTGTGGGAAGCTCCAAAAACGGACGCGACAGCGAATCCAAGCGCCTGGGTGTTAAAAGATACGATGGTCAGGTCGTCAGAGCTGGTAACATACTGGTTCGCCAAAGAGGAACCAAGATCCATCCCGGCAATAACGTTATGATTGGCCGTGATGATACCCTATTTGCAGTAATAGATGGCAAGGTTAAATTCGAAAGAAAAGGCAAAACCAAAAAACAGGTTAGTGTTTACCCTTTAGAAGAAAGCCTGACTATGTAAATTGCAGAACTGATCGTCAAAGCTTACCCCTGGAGTAATCCAGGGGTTTTTGTTATGATTTAGTTAGAAAATTGATTTTTAATAGACACAGATAACCCAGGCAGACAGATTTACACAGACTTTTTAATAAAATATTTGCCAGATGGGCAATCAACCTTATATAAGAACCATTTTGCAGAACTAAGGGATGCGGATAACGCGGCAACATGTTGACTTGCGGCAGCTATTAAGGTTGTGACCTCCGGCCACGACTGGTCAGAAAGAAGCTAAAATAGCTTAAAGGGGAATGTTTATGGATGCTGAACAAATGGTAGGCCTTCTTAGAAGGATGCGGCATGATTTTGCCAATCACCTGCAGGTAATAAGCGGTTATATAGATCTGGGGCTGGAAAAACGGCTGGCTGGGTATGTTAGTGCAATAATCGCGGAGCTAAACCAGGAGAGGATCATTTTTGAAAGTCTTAATGCTGAAGCCGCGCTGTACTTTTATGAACAGCTTTTAATGGTTAAGGATTTGGGAATTATACTTACATACGAAGATTTAGAAATTACGTCATTAGAAATGATGAAAGAACATAACGAGCCCTTCCATAGTATAGCAGCAATGCAAACCGAGCTGAATTTTAAGGGTGATGATGAGACGGTCGTTTATCTATCCATCTATGAGCAAGCCCCGGGGATTGACCTCCTATTCTCCTGTGAAGACTGGGAGGAAAACCCTCGTAAGATCAGCTTAGCTAAGGAGTGAACCGATGTTTATTGATCATGCCAAGATATATGTAAAAGGCGGGGATGGCGGCAATGGCTGTGTGGCTTTTCGCCGCGAGAAGTATGTGTCAATGGGAGGTCCCTTTGGCGGAGACGGAGGCCGGGGGGGCAACGTTATATTTGTGGCCGATGAGGGCTTGACCACCTTGATGGATTTTAAATACCGCAAACACTTTAAGGCCGAACGCGGTACCCACGGAAAAGGTAAAAATCAGCATGGTGCCTGGGGTGAGGATCTGATCGTAAAAGTACCGGTAGGAACGATTATAAAAGACGATGATAATGGGGAGATACTGGCTGATTTGACCGCAGCCGGACAGGAAGCGATTATTGCCAAAGGCGGTCGCGGCGGCAAAGGCAACAGCCGATTTGCCAATGCTACCCATAAAGCCCCTGCCATGGCCGAAAACGGGGAACCAGGCCAGGAACGCTGGATCAGTATGGAGCTTAAACTGCTGGCTGATGTAGGATTGGTGGGTTTCCCTAACGCGGGTAAATCAACGCTCATTTCCCAGGTATCCGCTGCCCGCCCCAAAATTGCAGACTATCCTTTTACTACCTTGGTGCCCAATCTGGGGGTGGTATCAACCCGGGATCATGATTCCTTTGTTATAGCTGATATTCCCGGTTTAATTGAAGGAGCTCACCAAGGTGTAGGTCTGGGGCATGATTTTTTAAGGCATATTGAAAGAACCAGATTGTTGCTGTATATTTTGGATGCCGCCCAGGTGGATGGCCGGGACGTGATGTCAGACCTTTATACACTGCAAAATGAGCTGGCCCTGTATAATCCGGAACTGGCCCAAAGACCTTTTCTGGTCGTAGCTAACAAGATGGATATTCCGGGGGCCGAAGAAAATTGCCGGGTTCTAGAGGAACAGTATAAGGAGCGCTTTTTTAAAATATCTGCCGCAACCGGCAATGGTGTGCAGGAATTAATGGATAAAACCTATGAGCTGCTCAAGCTTATTCCAAAACCAGAGCCGGTTTTTACTGATATCAAGGTTATTCATCGTTACGATGACGAAGTGCCTTTTGAGATTAATATCGTCAACGGGATCTATGAGGTGACCGGTAAACGCATTGAAAACCTGGTCAAAATGGCCAATTTAGATCAGGACGACTCTTTGCAGAGATTCCAACGCACCATTGAACGCATGGGTCTGGAAGATGCCCTCCGGGAAAAGGGGATCAAAAATGGAGACACCGTCAAAATCTGTGAACTGGAATTCGAATACAGCCAGTAGTTAAAAAAAACGCAAGGACATAAGGGGGACGCACAAGGGGACAGTTCTCTTGTGCTGTTTATTTAGAGGTGAGTTTATGAATATACGGGATAGTTTTGTAAAGTGTCGCCGGGTAGTGGTTAAGGTGGGAACCAGTACCCTTACATATGGCAACGGACAGTTGAATCTGGAGCGTATGGAAAGGTTGGTCAGGGAACTGGCTGATTTGCACAACCGGGATATTGAAGTTATTCTGGTCAGCTCGGGGGCAGTGGGAACCGGAGCCAATAGTATGGGGCTAAAAAGGATTCCGAAAACCCTGCCGGAGAAGCAAGCCCTGGCAGCAATTGGGCAGGGACGGCTGCTGCATATGTATGAAAAATTCTTTGCTGAGTATGGCAAGACAGTAGCTCAGGTCTTGCTTACCCGCGAGGATCTGGATGAGCGCATACGCTATCTGAATGCTACCAGTACCCTTTTGGCTATCTTGAAGATGAAGGTTATCCCAATAATTAATGAAAATGATACGGTTGTGGTGGAGGAAATTAAAATCGGTGATAATGACACGCTTTCTACGATGGTGGCGGGAATCGTGAACGCCGATTTGTTAATCATCCTGTCAGATGTTGACGGCTTGTACGATAGTGACCCGCGCGTTCATAAATCGGCTTGCCTTATGAGTGAAGTTTTTGAGGTAACTCCTGAAATGCGTGTCAACGCAGCTTCTCGCGGCAATACCTTTGCCAGCGGCGGGATGCTTACCAAATTAAAAGCCGCCGACATCTGTATGGCGGCTGGGATACCGATGGTGATTGCCAACTCGGCTGAGAAAAATGTAATTCGGCGTATTTTTGCCAGTGAAGAACTGGGGACGGTTTTTGTGCCTCGGGAAGAAAAAATGCAGGCCCGTAAAAAGTGGCTGGCATTTGGTTCTATGCAGCATGGAACGATTAAGGTGGATGCGGGCGCTGAACAAGCCTTGGTAAACCGGGGCAAAAGCCTGCTCTCCTCAGGTATAGCCGCCGTTGAGGGCGATTTTGAGCGGGGTACGGTCGTGGGTGTGGAAACCCTTGATGGACAGGAGATTGCCCGCGGATTAACTAATTACAGTGCCGATGAAATTCGCCTGATTGCCGGTAAAAAATCTGGTGAAATTGAACAGATGCTGGGATCGAAGGACTATGATGAGGTAATCCATAGAGATAACCTTTGGGTTAAACATTGATAAGGAGGTAAAAAATGCAAACCGAGTTGGAAACTATTTTAATTGCCCAGGGCAGAAAGGCCAGGCGGGCGGCTCGCTTCCTGGCTACAGCACCAACGCATAAAAAAAATGAAGCTCTGTATGCAATGGCTGATCAATTGGAAGCGCACGGGCAGGAAATTATTACTGCCAATAAAATTGATCTGGAAGCAGGGCGCAAGCAGGGTTTAACCAGCGCGCTCCTGGAGCGTCTTACCTTAAATGAAAGCCGTATCCATGATATGGCCCAAGGGTTAAGGGAAATAGCGGCTCTGCCGGATCCGATAGGGGAAATGCTGGAGATGACCCGTCGCCCCAACGGGCTGGATATCGGACGAATCAGAACACCGATTGGGGTTGTCGGCATAATCTATGAATCCCGGCCCAATGTTACCGCTGATGCGGCTGGTTTGTGCCTGAAATCAGGGAATGCGATTATCCTGCGCGGGGGAGAAGAAGCCTTAAATTCCAACCGTATCATCGCCCGGATTATCTCGGCGGCAGCTACGCAGGCCGGTATTGTGGATGGTGCCATTCAACTGGTGGACAGTGAGGATCGCGAAGCGGCTGTGTTTATGATGAAGATGCATGATTATTTGGATGTATTGATCCCGCGCGGAGGCCAAGGCTTAAAAAAAGCCGTGCTGGATAATGCTACGGTGCCGGTTATTATGACTGGAATGGGCAACTGTCACGTTTATGTTGACGAATATGGCGATTACGAGAAAGCTCTGCCCATCGTCTTAAATGCCAAGGTACAAAGACCCTCGGTATGTAACGCAGCCGAAAAATTGTTGGTTCATCAGGCAGCAGCCCAGGCGTATTTGCCGGGAATAATAAAAGCTCTCCAAGAAGCCGGAGTAGAAATTAGAGGCTGCGAAAAAACCCGCCGGATAGTTCCTGGACTAATAGAAGCGACTCCAGAGGATTGGTCGGCAGAATATCTGGATCTGATCATGGCCGTGAAAATAGTTGACAGTCTGGATGAAGCCATCGACCATATCAATCAATACGGAACCGGGCATAGTGAAGCGATTATCAGTGACAATTACAATGCGGTGCGCAGTTTTATGGCCGGGGTAGATGCCGCCGCCGTATATGCCAATGCGTCTACACGGTTTACCGATGGGAATGTTTTTGGATTCGGGGCCGAGATGGGGATAAGCACGCAAAAACTGCATGCCCGGGGTCCCATGGGATTACGCGAACTCACCACCACCAAATTTGTCATCTATGGCGATGGTCAAATTAGATAACAAAAAATATTAACCCAATTCTAAACCCTCAATGATAATCCGCGGGAATCCTGATGATTTGTGTTATCTGGGTTTACTTTGCGCTACGCGCAGGATGTTGGGATCGTCTGGCTGCTATTTTATTATTTCTAATTCATATCTGGCCAGTTTATCCTTATCTTCTTTACTCAGGGCATAAACCCGATCCAGTTGCTGATGCTGGCCCTCACTTCCGCCCAGAGGGGTAGAAAGATAGCGCAGACCGTTGTCGTTGATCATGGTGACAATAAACCTTGTGTCGGGATATGTGGCAGCTACCTTCCGGGCTGCCGCCACATTGCAGCCGGATGAAATTCCGCAGAAGATACCTTCCTGGCGGGCAATCTGCCGGGCGGTAGCGATACATTCATCTGAAGAAACCAAAACCACGCCGTCTATATATTGCAGATCAAGGATTTCCGGTATTAAACCGTCAGCAATCCCCTGCACTTTGTGACGGCCAATTTTCCCGTAAGCCAGTATGGGTGATTCAGCCGGTTCGGAAACATAGATTTTAATACTAGGGTTCATCTGTTTGAGGTATTTGGCTGTACCGGTTACGGTTCCGCCGGTGCCTTGATTCATAATAAAGACATCCAGCTCGCCCTGGGTCTGTTCCCATATTTCCGGACCGGTATGATCGTAATGAGCCAGGAGGTTTTCCTGGCGGGCAAATTGACCTATCTCGAAAATCTGATCACCGTATTTAGCTTTAATGCTGGCAACTTCCTTCAATACCAGATCGACATCGGTTTCGGCCCCCGGAGTTAAAACCAGATCGGCTCCGTAAGCCTGAATAGTCTTTTTTCTTTCCTCGCTCATACCTTCCGGCATCACGATGATTACCCGGTAGCCTTTGGTGGCTCCGACCATGGCGGCAGCTATACCTGTATTGCCGGTGGTGCCTTCCAGCAGGATCATACCGGGTTTAAGCTGCCCTCGGCGCTCTGCTTGACTCACAATTTCAAAAACGACCCGATCCTTAAGACTGCCGCTGGGGTTAGTATACTCTAATTTTACACATATTTTGGTATCAAGTTCGGGATAAAGCCTTTTTAAATTAATCATAGGCGTCTGACCTATTGATTCCAGCACATTATCAAGTATCCGGCAATTTCTTGTCCAATCCATCGTATTCCCTCCACCAATTTTTGAATGAATATATTAACTTTGTATAATATATGTCTATAACTCCCAATCCGTCCCAAAACGTAAGGTGCGTTTCAGTTTATATGTCTCCTGGCGGGGCATTTTAGAGATAAAATCTGGCAGATGTTCGGTTTCTTGCCTGTATAGCTGAACCAGACGTTCCAAATATAAATTACGTCTCCGGGAGTCACGCAGGGTCAGGCCCTGCGCCTCCATTGCCTCTGACAGACGTTGATTTAAATTAATCTCATAATCAGTCAATGCTTTGATAAAATTCTTCCAGTCAACCAGTTCCTCTTCATCCTCCCAGGCTATTCCTGAACAAACAAAATGGCGGCAGATTGACTCTCTTAAAGGCTGATCCAGCAAACAGCCCTCAGTTCTGCTGTGAAAGCGGCAGTAATAGCTTCTGCCTTCGGGAATGTTGTTGACTGTAACCGAATGATCCAGGATGGTCAATCGTTCCAAGCTGAAAATCCGGTCGATTAAATCGGGTTTATTAATAATCAAATAAGCCAGATCAGCAGAATAAAAGACCGGGGAATAGAAACCACAGCAGCCTTTATCATCCTGCCGGGGGCATTCAGCACAGAGGTCTACTTCAATATAACTGCGCAAACCTTCATTGTTAAAAACCAGAGTTATTTCTTTTGACATGGGGCTCCTCCCTGACCGGATTAATAGAACTAGCAGCACTAGCTAAAAGCTTAATCCATTTTGACTTTTGATTCAATGACTATACAGTTATTTGCAATTTCTATTGGCAATGGGTATTATTAGTTTTAGGTTTTTATCAGTCTTAACTAGGTAGAGGAGGCATTTATGGAAACCGGCCGGACAATCGGAATCCTGGGTGGGACGTTTGATCCGATCCATAATGGTCATTTGCTGGCTGCAGAATGGGCACGTGAGGATTTTAAATTGGACGAGCTTATCTTTATCCCTGCGGCTCGTCCTCCCCATAAAGACCTGCAAGGGATATTGGAAAGCAACCATCGGTATCGGATGGTGGAACTGGCTATTGAGGATAACCCGGATTTTTCCGTTTCCCCGATTGAATTGGAACGGGCTGGTTATTCTTACACAGTAGATACCATTACTCACTACCTGCAAACCTATCCAGGTATAAAGATTTATTTTATAATTGGCATAGATGCGCTCCAGATCATCTATACCTGGAAGGATTTGGACAGGCTGCTGACCTTGTGCCGGTTTATAGTTGTAACCCGACCGGGGTATGAGCTGGATAAAAACGCCGCCTGTTTTCAATCTGTACCGGCTGAAATATGGGAGCGAATCGAGTTTTTGTATATTCCGGCTCTGGAGATATCTTCTTCGGATATACGCAGGCGGGTTGCCGTTGGCAAAACCGTAAAGTATCTTCTGCCATCCCAGGTTGAGAAATATATTAAGGAAAATTGTTTATATCAGGACATTAACGGTGAGACATATGAATGAAGCAGAAATTATCAGCCGCCTGGAAAATCGACTGTCTTCCCGCCGTTTGCAGCATAGTTTGGAAGTGGCCCGGGTAGCTCGGGAACTGGCCTCAGGTTACGGCGTTGATCCTGACAAGGCTTATATTACCGGCCTTTTGCATGATTATGCCAAGGGTTTGGATGGTTCCGAGTTGTTGACCATTGCCCGGGCGCAGTTTTTACTGGAGGATGAGGTTGACACCTGCATACCTGATTTGCTGCACGCGCCCGTTGGTGCATATCTGCTGGAGACGGAACTGGGAATCGATGACACCGAGATACTACAGGCTGTAAAGGTGCATACCCTGGGTGCCTTGGAGATGTCTGCCCTGGACAAGATTATTTTTCTGGCCGATATGATTGAACCCGGCCGGGATTTTCCAGGTCTGCAGAGATTGCAGTGCTTGGCCGAAAGGGATCTTGATCGCGCCATGTTGTTTGGGCTGGATTCGACCATCCGCTACTGCCTGGAACAAGGACGGATTCTGCATCCGCTAACTATAAGGGTAAGAAATAGGTTTTTGCAATATACTAAAGAATAAGAACGCGCCCCTAAAGGGCTTATATAGCTGTGTTAGGAGGGTTTTGATTGAGTAAAGAGGCTCACTTGGTTAAGATGATAGCTGATGCGGCATCGGCAGAAAATGCTATTGATTTGGTGATATTGGATGTAGGTGAACTTACTGTCATCGCTGATTATTTTGTGATTTGTCATGGCAGAAGTACCATTCAGATTCAAAGCATAGCAGCCAATGTGGAAGAGGTTTTAAAGGAAAAGGAAGGAATATTGCCTCTGCGCCGGGACGGTATGGAGCAGGGCAAGTGGATAGTCCTGGATTACGGCTCTATTATAGTGCATATCTTTGCCCAGGAGGAAAGGGATTATTACAGCTTGGAAAAATTATGGGGAGATGCCAAGGACATACGGGTCAAACAAAGTCAATAATTTTCCCGGTTCATATTTTAAGCAGTTACAAAAACATATTGGTTTGTGCGTCTGTCCTTCTGCCCGTCGCAGGGACAATCCCTGCAACAAGCGCTTATGTCCAAAAGAACCCGAAAGTTCCTTTGGACATAAAATCGCTGCTGCATTTATTTGACTACGATGTTCACCAGCTTGCCGGGAACAACTATTACCTTCACGATTTGCTTGTCTTTGGTCAACTCTTGAATCTTGGGGTTACTAAGCGCCGCTTTCTCCAGATCCTCCTTGGTACAACTACTGGGCACCTTAATACGCTCACGCACCTTACCCAGGATTTGCACTGCGATTTCTATTTCATCCTGAACCAGGGCTTCAGGATCAAATCTTGGCCAGGCTTGGCTATAAACACTTTCCTGATGACCGCAGCGCTGCCATAATTCTTCCGCTATATGAGGGGTAAAGGGGCAAAGCAACAGGAGCAGGGTATCAACCGCTTCTTTGAGCACGCCCAGATCCTTTTCTTCCTGATCCCGATATGCATATAGGGCATTACAGAGTTCCATAACGGCACTGATGGCCGTATTAAAGTTAAACCGTTCTTCTATATCCTCACTGACCTTTTTAATGGTCGCATGGGTCTTGTAGTGTAATTTTCGAGCTGCCGGCTCCAGTTCAGCAAAAGAGGGCGGAATATTAACCTCCCTTATTAGATCGCCGTACTCGGTGACTATACGCCAGACCCGGTTTAGGAAACGATAGCAGCCTTCCACACCTTGGTCGCTCCACTCCAGATCTCTTTCCGGCGGAGAAGCAAACAGGATAAAGAGTCTGGCTGTATCTGCCCCATAGGTTTTAATGATCTCTTCCGGGCTGACAATATTACCCTTGCTTTTGGACATTTTACTGCCATCTTTTAATACCATGCCCTGGGTCAAGAGATTCATGAAGGGCTCCTGCACAGACAGCATCTTGATATCATAAAGGAACTTAGTAAAGAAACGGGCATACATCAGATGTAAAATCGCATGTTCTACCCCGCCGATATATTGGTCAACCGACATCCAGTAATCGGCCGGCTTCTTTTCAAAGGGCAATTCGGTATTATGTGGATCCAGGTAACGGGTAAAGTACCAGGAAGAACAAACAAAGGTATCCATGGTATCCGTTTCCCGTTGTGCTTTTTTGCCGCATACAGGGCAGGTAGTCTCATAAAAACTTTTTACATAAGTCAAAGGAGATTCACCACTGGGCCTAAAAGCAATATCCTCCGGCAAAAGAACCGGCAGATCCTTTTCCGGGATCGGTACCGTCCCACAATCATCACAATAAATCACAGGAATAGGCGCACCCCAGTAACGCTGCCGGGATATCAGCCAGTCCCGCAGGCGGTAGTTGATGGTGGCCTCACCGATTCCTTGGGAAGTCAGGTAGGAGACGATTTGTCTATGGCCTTCTTCATTACTAAGGCCATTGTAGTTACCGGAATTAACCATTATACCCGGGCCGGTCGATGCCTGCGTCAGTTGGTCTGCGTCTGCCGGGGTATCTTCACCCTGGATAACTACTCTTATAGGAATATCGTACTTGCGGGCAAACTCAAAATCGCGCTGATCATGCGCAGGAACTGCCATAATAGCACCTGTACCGTAGTCCATCAGCACATAGTTGGCTATCCATACCGGGATTTTCTCATCATTCATAGGGTTAATCGCGTAAGCACCGGTAAAGACCCCTTCCTTTTCTGTTTCCGCGGAGGTGCGGGTGACATCGCTGACAAACTGCATACGGTGCACAAATTCCTTGACGGCTGCCTCCTGCTCAGTGCCGGCAGCAAGCTGTTCCACCAAAGGATGCTCGGGGGACAACACCATAAAAGTTACTCCATATATCGTATCCGGTCGGGTGGTAAAAACGGTCATGGTTTCATCATGGCCTTCAATAGTCAGGTCAAATTGGCAGCCTTCACTGCGTCCAATCCAATTGCGCTGCATGGTCTTTACCTTTTCCGGCCAGCCGGGTAGCATTTCCAGGTCATCTAGCAGTCTCTGGGCATAGTCGGTAATCTTAAAAAACCACTGACTAAGTTTTTTCTTTTCCACGGTTGCTTCACAACGCTCACAGGCACCGTCTACCACCTGTTCGTTGGCCAGAACAGTCTGGCAGGAAGGGCACCAGTTGACAGCGGCATTTTTTTTGTAGGCCAGGCCGTTCTCATAAAGCTTAAGAAACATCCACTGGGTAAATTTATAATAGTCAGGCTGGGAGGTAGTCAACTCTCGATCCCAATCATAGCTGAGCCCCAAGGTTTTCAGCTGCTCTCTCATGTTTTCAATATTGGCAGCCGTCCATTTGGCAGGATGAGCTCCGTGCTTTATGGCGGCATTCTCAGCCGGCAAGCCAAAAGAATCCCAGCCCATGGGATGTAAGACATTATAGCCGTTCATCTTTTTAAAACGGGCAATGACATCTCCAATAGCGTAATTGCGGACATGACCCATATGCAGATTCCCTGATGGGTAGGGGAACATCTCCAAAGCATAGTATTTGGGCAGATTACTATCTTCTCCGATTTGGAAAGCATGCTGTTCTTCCCATATTTTCTGCCATTTCTTTTCAATAAGATTAAACTGGTAGCTGTTCTCCATATAAACCTCCTAAAACGCCTAACGTGTATTATTATATACAAAAAGCTCTCATCCCTATACAGGGACGAGAGCTGTTCCCGCGGTACCACCCTTATTGACAAATTAATTATGGTGGAGCTAGTGGGACTCGAACCCACGGCCTCCTGAATGCCATTCAGGCGCGATCCCAACTTCGCTATAGCCCCACGACTTGTCCTCTTGAACAGATAACGGTTGTCCCGTCACAGGCTAATCATTTCACCTGCAATGCTCCCCGGCGAGTTCAACAATATATGCTGCCTTGCACCAGACGACAGCTCTCTTACACCTGGAAATTGTTTACTACTCCGGATCAAAGCCCCTTTGTTCAATTGACAATAGCAATTATAAGATAGTTTTTTTATAAAGTCAACAAATTATAAGAAGAAAAGCGCTTTATAAACGACTCATTGAGCGGAATCTTTAGATTCGGATGAAGGAATCGCTGTGTACTTACAAAATTAGTTTAACAAGCAATTTTTTCACCATGTAGGCAATATTTTGGTCACATCTAAAGGGAAAAACATAAATAAATAGAAATAATATCCAGGGGTGAAAGATGGTGGCAAATATTGATAGACGTTATTGGATGGCGGCTCTGATTTTGATACTGCTGATGGCTTTTTTCGCAGGGTTAAAATATGGGGATCATAAAAATAAGGATATAGACGGGGAAAGCATAGTGACTGCAAACCCAGCGGGTGAAAGGGAAGCACCGGAAGTCAGCGAAGTCAAGGTATATATCTGTGGGGAAGTAGAAAACCCGGGAGTATATAAACTAAAGGATGGCGCCCGGGTCTATGATGCCTTGATGATGGCCGGGATTTTGCCTGCGGCCGACTTAAAAACAGTCCAGCCGGCACGTAAATTACAGGATGGAGAGACTATAGAACTGCTGGCCGAGGGAGAGAGCGATGTTAATAGCTCAGCGGACAAACCGAGCCTGCCGGGCCGCCCGCCGACCATTGCTTCACCCGCCGGGACTGGCTTAGTTAATATCAACACTGCCTCAGCCCAGGAACTTGATGGGCTTCCTGGAATCGGCCCTGCCTTGGCCCAGCGTATTATTGACTACCGAACCGCTAACGGTCCTTTTGCGACCATCGATGATATCAACAACGTCAGCGGCATAGGTGAGAAAAAGTTCGCTGCCTTGAAAGACCTGATAACGGTACGATGATTAAAAAGATCGTAACCGTCCTATTATATAAAAAGCTGCATATTTGCCTGCATGGCATCTGCGAGGTATTTATGAACATCCATAACCTCAACTTCAGGAATCAGTTCTTCTGTTTTAAAACCCATTATTTCCAAGGAAAGTTTGCAGGCACAGAACTTGACCCCCTTCTTTCTGGCTCCGCGTAAAAAATCGCTCAGACTTGGGGCTTTGTTATTATCCATCATTTCCAGGAGCATATTTTTACCAATTCCGCTGAAATTCATTTTGGAAAGGGGTAATTGTTCAGGCCCGCGGGGGGCCATGGTGGAAAACATCTTTTCCCAGGCAGTTTTATCCTCAAGGGACATTTTCGTTGGATCTCTTAAAAGTAAAAGACCCCAAAAAGCAAAAAACATAGTCACACTCGTTCCCATATCTCTCGCTCCATTGGCAATGATTAAAGCTGCCAAAGCTTTATCATAATCACCACTAAACATAAGTAGATTCAAATGTTTGTCGCTCATAACAGAGACCTCCTTAAAAAGGGTTATAGCATAGCTTAAACCAAATCCCAACGGATTATGACAGGATGTTTTCGATACCGGAACTTTTTGTGGCAAAAAAACCTGGCATACATAGTATATAGATAAAAACGTAAACAAAAGGTAGTGTTTTTATTATAAAAATACCCACAAAAAAGCTTGCGGAATTCCGTAAAAACATAGTCGGGATTAACCATGAAGTACCCACCATCCACAAAAAGAAAGTGCGCTACATCAATTTTGACAATGCGGCCAGCACTCCTGCCCTCATGCCGGTTCTTAAGGAGCTGCAAGAATTTATGGGATGGTATGCCGGTGTGCACCGGGGAACCGGCTATAAATCGTTGTTATCAACCCAGGTATACGATGATTGTCACCAAATAATCGGTCGGTATGTAAAGGCGGATTTGGATAAAAATGCTGTTATCCTACTGAAAAACACTACCGAGGCTATTAACAAGTTAGCTTACCGACTTTCCCTATCAGCTAAAGATATCGTTATCAGTACTGTGATGGAACATCATTCCAATGATCTGCCTTGGCGCAAACAAGCTGTAGTTAAATATGCCGAAGTGGATGAAAAAGGGCAACTGGACATAGCTGATATCGAGAAGAAACTTAAGCAGAATTATCCGCGGGTAAAGCTCTTGACTGTTACCGGGGCATCAAACGTAACCGGGCATATCAATGACATTCACTATCTGGCTGAGCTGGCTCATGCCTTCAAGGCTCGAATCATGGTGGACGCGGCCCAATTAATCCCGCATCAGCAGATAGAAATAAAAGAAAACCATGATCCTGCGCATATTGACTATATTGCATTTTCCGGTCATAAGATATACGCCCCTTTTGGGGTCGGAGTATTAATAGGTCCGCGCGATACATTCCTGGCCGGTGAACCGGAATATGTAGGGGGAGGGACTGTAAATATGGTTACCCGCGAAAATGTATTCTGGTCAGATTTGCCGGATCGGGAGGAAGCAGGCTCACCCAATCTGATGGGGGCTTTTGCTCTGGCTAAAACCTTACAATATATTGATGAAATCGGTATGGAGCATTTATCAAGTTATGAAGGAGAATTAGTAACCTACGCCCTTCAGGAATTAAAAAAAGTTCCCGGGATTTCTATATACGGGTCAAAACCGCGGGTAGGAGTAATCAGTTTTAACATAAAAGGAATTAACCATGCCCTGCTAGGAGCCATTCTCTGTTACGAAGCCGGCATGGGGGTGCGCAACGGCTGCTTTTGTGCCCAGGGTTATGTCAGAAAACTTCTGGGAGAAAAAGAAGACATAAAATATCTATCGGCCTACAAAAAGAAGGAAATACACCGGCTGCCAGGCATGGTGCGCATAAGCCTGGCACCTTATAATACCCATGCGGAAATAGATATCCTGGTGAAATATCTGAAAAAAATTGCTCAAAATATCAAACATTATCAAAAAAGCTATGCTTACTCGCCGCAGCAGTGCTCTTATCTGCCGCTTAATATGGAATCCGGCTTCGTTAAAAGGTATCCTATATAATTTTTTTAATAAAAGTGTGGGTTTTAACCTCCTGCGTAAGTCCAACCGGTGCCCAAGACTACCGAAAAGCCTTTCTGATTTACAAAATATTCCATATAATGATAAAAAAGAGTGAAGGCAGATTATATGGTCAAAACATGGCCGCTCGCGGCTGCTTCTTTTGCCGCCGGAATTGTACTGGCTTATTATCATATTTGGATACTTAATGTGCTAGTCATAATTGCTCTCTTTTTGAGCGTATTGATGTGCAAGAGATTTTATCGGCAAGCTTTTTTATGTTTGCTGGTGCTGTTGGGGGGCCTATTTTATGCAGGGCTCTCAATTAGGGATATACCTCATGATTTGCCGGTTGTCCAGGGAACCAGCCGCACAGGAACGGTACAGGATTTTCCAAGCACGGACGGCGACAAGACGACTTTTATATTAAAAACCGTTTATTCCTCACCCTGGGAGAAGAAAATCCGGGTGGTCTGTTATTTTCCGGCCAATTTTTCCCGGGGGGATACGGTCACCATCCGGGGTAACCTTAAACCGCCGCGCCGTCCAGGTAATCCAGGCGAGTTTAATTATCCACTCTACTTATCCCATAGTGGTATCTATTACAATATGACCGTTAAAAAACCGTCTGACCTGAGCTTGGTTTCGCAGCAGCAAGGCCTCCTGAGGCTAGTGGATGATTTTAGGAGGCAGGGGGAAAAGATTATTAAACAGACCCTGCCGGATAATGAAGCCGCCATACTTTTGGGTATGCTTTTGGGCAGTCGGGAAGGCATTGATGAACAGCAGTATGAAGATTTTCAGAAAACCGGGATTATACACCTTTTTTCCGTATCCGGATTGCATGTGGGATTTTTGCTTCTCTTGATGGGATGGATTTCATCGCTGCTTTCCTTATCTAATCGCAGCCGGTTTTGGGTCGGTACCATAACTCTCCTGATATATGGAACTATGATTGCCTGGCCGGTGTCTGTCATGCGTTCAGTTATGATGGGAATTATTGGTTTGTTGGCTTATTATTCCGGGCGGGAAAACAGTTTACTGAACGCCTGGGCGATTGCCGGGATAATTACCCTGATTATAAACCCGGCCGCTTTGTTTACCATATCATTTCAACTGACGTTCATAGCTACCTGGGGACTTATATATATATTCCCCCGCCTGCGCACTGCCCCACCGTTTAAGGGCCGGGCCTGGGATCTAATAGCATTGCCTTTGGCCGCGGAACTGGCTGTATTGCCGCTCGTCGCCTACTATTTTAATATATTAACACCGGTTTCCATCCTGACCAATATCCTGGTCGCATATTTTTCCGGTGCGGCAGTAATACTAGGCTTTCTAAGCCTGTTGCTGGCTAATTTGCTTCCTGGCCTGACCGGTTTGTTTTTATATCCGGCCGGGTTATTTATTGAGCTGATTTTGTTTATAACCAAATGGGTACAGATCTTGCCTTATGCCTATATTTGGGTAGCTACCCCGCCGGTTATAATCATAATCCTTTACTACACCGGCATTTTAAGCGGCCTATTAGGGATAACCCAAAACGGTAAAAATAAATGGTCGGGATTCGCTGCAGGTCTTGTGCTGTTTTTTTTGATTGGGCTGCTTTTGCCTGGCAGCGTATATAATCGCGGCTGGCTGGAAGTTGATTTTATCGATGTGGGTCAAGGTGATGCAATTTTGCTCAAAACTCCTCAGGGAAAATTCATGTTAATAGACGGGGGCGGCAACACCTTCTATGATGTGGGTAAGACTACGGTGCTGCCATACCTGCACCGGCGGGGTATACGGGAACTGGTGCTGCTGGTTAACACCCATCCTGATAACGATCATTTGCAGGGAGTAGAAAGGGTGGCGGAGGAAATTTCAGTTAAGAACCTTGCTCTGCCGAAAAGTTTGCTGGATTGCCGGGAATACAGCACCTTAAGGAAAACCGCTGTTAACAACCGTATTCCAATCGTTGGCCTGGAGGCTGGACAGACTGTAAACATAGAACCAGGGCTGAGTATTAAGGTTTTGCATCCTGGGGGAGAAACCTATGTCAAGAATAATAACAACAACCAATCAGTAGTGTTAAAAGTCAGTTATGGGGCGTTTTCCATGCTGCTTACGGGAGATATTGAAGCAGAAGCTATGGAGTCCATACTGGCGCGTGAACCCTTTGCCGCAACTACGGTGGTGAAGGTTCCCCACCATGGCAGCCAAGGATCCTTGTTGCCTGAATTCTACCGGCAATCGCTGCCGCGGTACGCAATAATATCAGTTGGCGCCGACAACCTATTCGGCCATCCTCACCCTAATGTTTTAGCTGCGCTGCAACAGGAAAACATCAAGATCCTGCGTACCGATCAAGACGGGGCGGTTATTTTCCTTAGTGACGGAGAAAGGATTTCGGTAAAATCAAGCGGTGTCAAGAGGATCGTTCGAGACCTTTGACAGGGTGTCAAGGGGACGGTTCGAGATCACTGAAAAAGCAACCCTTTTAAGCCGCCCTGGCGGCTACCCACAGCCCATCAGGTAGGTTAATCTGTACCCGACAGAATAAAAACCTCAAAATAAACGAAGATAACCCTTTTGAAGCGGATATCAGTTTGGCTATCCGCTTTAAGTTTACCGCCAGGGCTGTTAGTTTGGCCTGAATGCGGATG
>NZ_CGIH01000029.1:92516-113752 GCF_000983115.1 Syntrophomonas zehnderi OL-4 | reverse complement strand
GGGTAGGATGACTGGGAGTGAGCTTTTGGCCAGTACTTGTCGTGGGGCAGGGTGATGATGGCTTCACGTAACTCGCCGATAGCCCAGGCAAGATCACCAAGTTTGTTTTCCACCCGGATCAGCAGATATATGGATACAGCTATGGGAAAACCGACATTGCCGATCAGGCTTAGGAGTTCGTTCATATGTGTTGCCTCCTTTCATATTAAAATAGCGGGCGGTACCTGTCCGCCCGCTTTAGAATAATAAGACCGCCTATACCAGATCTAAATCGTCAGCAGTTGTCGTGATGATACGAGCATCGACCTTGCCGGTCAGGTTGCCGCCGGTACTTTTAAAGATGCCTGTAGTAATAATTTTATCCATCGCGGCGGCAACTTCAGCTCCGGTTAAGGTTTCTTTGGCATCGTAGATTCTAAGGCGTTGAGTTTTGCCCAACTCAGTGCTAAAATCCATTTCCAGAATTCTCTGAGCAGCCATAATTTCTGCCTCCTTTCCTTGGTGTTATTGAGGAGCCCGTCTCGGACAGGCTCCTGAAAAGTATGCCCTGAAGCTTAAACATTAGTTAATTCTACCGTATCCCGGCGCTGGATGGCCTGGTTCAGCCTGCTTTGCAAGCCGATCAGGGTCTGGGCCACGTCATAGACATCTGCGTTGTTGGCATCAGTTTTAATGCCTTTAAAGACGCGGCTTTTGCTGCGTGGCTGACCGGATGCCCCGATACCATCTTCCATTATTAAAACGAGATCACTGGCTAGGGAATTACTGGTGACTGCCATTTACATCACCTCCTGTCGGTTATATTAAGCAGGCCTGCTTTCTACTGCAGTTTAAATCGTATCCAGGAAAAAGTTAAAAAGGGTTCTAGCAAAAACGAAGCCTTTTTTCCTTTAGATAAATTATTATAAAGGCGTCTTAAGGCAGTCTGGATTATTTCAGGAGCAGGCGGGAAAGTTGTTATCAAAAAGTATTTAATTATAGATAATAGATTTTAATAGAAGCTGTTTTTAGCGGCAATTTTCAAAGCTGTTAATTGGCCGCTCTATTATTAATGCGATAGCTTTGCTATAATTTGCGGTATAATGGGATAGAAACTCAAAGTTACCATAAAATTAGCCGGGGGCGCTTTTGCAAACCCCATTCTTAAAAACCAACATTATGAATATCTTACGGGGGTGTAGTATTTGTATTTAAATACCGATAAATGCAAGGTCAAAGCTAAAGATCTGAACACCAAATGTGACCCATCTATCTTTAAATTCGCCAGTACTGCGGAAGTTAAACCCCTAAAAGGCATTATCGGTCAGGATAGGGCGGTTCATTCCCTGGAATTTGGTCTGGATATGGAAAACGAAGGTTACAATATCTATCTATCGGGGGCCTTCGGAACAGGAAAGACCACCCTGGCACGTGACATGCTGGAGAAAAAAGCGCGCCGCCGGAAAGTTCCCCCGGATTGGTGCTACGTATATAATTTCAAACAGCCGGACTGCCCCCAGGCCCTGGAATTACCGCCGGGATTAGGTAAGGAGTTAAAGGAAGATCTGGCCGAAAGTATGGATCTGCTGATCAAGCAGATGGTTAAATCCTTTGAAAGTCACGAATATGATTTTAAAAAAAGCTCCATATTAAACAGTTTTGTTGAAGAAACGAATCAGATGTATCTGAAATTGGAGGAAGAGTCGCGTACCTACGGGTTTACCATCTCCCGTAACGCTAATGGTGTAACCAGTATCCCCTTGAAAAATGGTGAAGTTTTAAGCCAGGATGATTTTATGGCCATGTCCGAGGATGAACGCCAGGAGATATTGAAAAGAAGTGCCTTTGTGCAAGAAAAAATAAATGAATCTTTTCGTCAATATAAAGAACTGGAGAAATCCGTCAAGGAAAAAATTAAAGCATTGGAACAGGAAACCGCGCGCGAGATTACCCTGCCGTATTTTACCAAGCTACTAAAAAAATATGGCAAATTTCCAGCAGTAAAAGATTATCTCCAGGATATGCAGCAGGATGTCTTAAACAACCTGGAGATGTTCACGGCCGAGGAAGATTCCAATGCTATGAATTTCCTGCGGCGTATGGATAAAAAATCCTTGCTACGCCGCTATCAGGTAAACCATCTGGTCGACAGTTCCGGGTTGAAAAATGCACCGGTAGTCTATGAGACTAATCCTAATTACAGTAACCTTTTCGGACAGGTGGAATTTGAAAGTGAGTTTGGAATACTGTCTACAGACTTCATGAAAATTAAGCCCGGAGCGGTTCATCGAGCCAACGGAGGGTATCTGGTTTTGCATGTTTATGATATCCTCAAAAACTACTATGTCTGGGATAACTTGAAACGGGTTATTAAAAACAAAGAAATAAGGGTGGAAAGCCTGACGAAAAATCTGGGTATCGGCAACAGCGAAACCCTGCAACCGGACAAAATACCGGTAAATATCAAGGTCATTTTGATCGGAGAACCGATTTATTACTATTTGCTCTATACACATGATGAAGAATTTCAAGAGCTTTTTAAAGTCAAGGTTGATTTTGATGTGGAAATGGATCGCACCCGCATGCATATAAAAGACTATGCCCGTATGATTAGTTCCGTCTGTGAAAGCGAGGGTTTGCTTCATTTTGATCCAGCCGCGGTAGCCCGGGTCGTCGATTATGGCAGCCGTATGGCCGAGAATCAGCGCAAATTAACTACCTTGTTTAACAAACTGGTGGAAATCATCTATGAGGCCAATCGCTGGGCCAGGCTTTCCAAAGCAGAGCTGGTTACGGCCGAGCATGTACAAAAAGCCATTGCCGAAAAATATTACCGTGCGGCTATGATCGAGGAAAAGATTCAGGAGAGTATCAGGGATGACACCCTGATGATTAATGTCCATGGAAAAAAAACCGGTGAATTGAACGGCTTAGCGGTATATATGCTGGGGGATCATATGTTTGGCAGGCCGGTACGTATAACAGCCAAGACTTTTATGGGGGAAAAGGGCCTGGTTAATATAGAAAGAGAAATCCACATGAGCGGTAGCATCCACAGCAAAGGTGTTTTAACTTTAAATGGCTATATTGGTGCCCAATATGCTCAGGATAAGCCTTTATCCCTCTCGGCCAGTTTGACCTTTGAACAAAGCTATTCAGGAATAGAAGGCGACAGCGCTTCCAGTGCGGAATTATATGCCTTACTGTCAAGTTTGTCCGGCGTGCCGTTCAAACAAGGTATTGCAGTTACCGGCTCGGTCAACCAAAACGGAGAAATACAACCGGTAGGAGGGATTAACGAAAAGATAGAAGGTTTTTTCCGAATTTGCCAACAAAAAGGCCTGGACGGAGAACAGGGCTGCATTATTCCTAAGCAAAACCTTGCCCAACTGATGTTAAGTGACGATGTTATTGAGGCTGTAAATTCCGGGGAATTTACAATCTGGGCGGTAGAGTATGTAGATGAAGGGTTGGAAATCCTAAGCGGGATACCTGCAGGAAAGCGGGATTATAAAGGCGAATATCCTCCGGATACACTACATTTTTTGGTAAATGAGAAACTGGCGGGTTGGAATCGGAAAGGCCAGAGAACTCTGATCCGTGACAAAATACCCACCCAGTCACGCGATGTTTTAGCCAGAAGACGAAGGAGGTAGCGATTGGTGCAGAAAAACCCCCGCAGAATAATGATTGTTTTGTTAATCATTGGTTTGATGATGATCGGCGGCTGTAAATATGATTACAAACAGCTTTTTAAAAAAAACGAACCCCCGGAGCCCAAGCTGCTGAAAGTTGAAATATATTTTACCAGTACGCAGCATATTCCGGCCTATGTTAAGGGTTTGGGGATAGAAAAAGACGGTCAGGTATATGTCGGAGGCTCATCACTTAATTATATTTATAATGCTCAGGGAGAAATAATCGGATCTTTTAATTATGCTCGGGTAGATTATATTAAGATCATAGAATAGTTGCTTACGGGGGGAGCAGTAATCAGCAACCCTTTAATCTTACGAACAAAAGTTGCTGATGCTAAAAGTGAAAGGGGAGAGAACCATGAAATCACTTAATGCCCGCTGTATAATGTGCGGCAAGTCCTATCAGTTGAATGAAGACCATAAAGACTACAAAAACCTCAGTGAAAAAAACGTTTCCACGGCTACCTTTATCTGTGATCGATGCAGCAACAAAGTCCGCTACGAAGCCGATGAACAAAGAAAGCCCATTAAACCGTCCAGTTCTTAAAACAGGCAGGGGACATCAGGGTGGTTGCTAACGTCTATTTTCGATAGATAAATACCCTGATTTAAGGGAAAGCTGAATCCTATACCTAGCTTAATTAGGAGGCATAGTTGTGCAGACAATCAGTATTGAGAATAAGGTCGGTCATAAACTGGCGGCCTACCTTTTTATGCCGGAGAGCAAGCCGCAATTATTTTTAGTTGTATGCCATGGTTTTCGCGGCGCCAAAGAGAACTCCGGCAGGATATTCGATTTCGCCAAAAGGGTCAATGAACTAGGGATGGGGGTTTTGGCCTTTGATTTTAGTGGCAGCGGAGCGAGCGAAGGCGATTTCTCAACCATGACCTTAAGCCGTCAGGCAAGTGACCTTAAGGCAGTCATTGATTACTTGCATATCAAGTATGACTTGCCGGTGGTACTTTTAGGGCGCAGTTTTGGAGGGAGTACAGCTATTGCCGCCGGTGCGGAGGATGAGCGGGTAGCTGCTTTTATACTTTGGTCCACCCCGGTTTTTCTGGAAGAAACCTTTACGGTCATGATTTTGGACGAGTTTAAAAACCTGTCATCGGAACAGCCCATACATATCCAGGACGATGCTGGGGAGTTTGATCTGGAATCAGGATTTATAAAGGATTTTGCTCACCATGATATAGACCGCTATCTTATGGCTATGCAGAACCGGCCGGTTTTGATCATTCATGCCCGGGATGATGAAGTGGTACCGGTTAAGAATGCTGTTTATATGCAGCAAAAACTTCCCCATGCTCAGCTTTCGCTGGTAGAGGAAGCAGGTCATAGATTTCTTTCCAAAACTAAGCTCCGGGAAGATATTACCCTGGAATGGCTACAGAAATTTATTAGGAAAACCCAAAGCGGCGGTGAATAAATAGACCTGGATTCGGATTGACATAACAACTTTATTAGTAACCCCCCCACCCTATAGCGAGTCCCGTGGAACATAATTAGTACCCGAGGGATGATTTTTTAGACATTGAAGTATACTGAAAACTATACATAGCACTGAATTGTATAAAATAATATTTAAAAAACTTAAAGAATACTCAAAACCCGTAGGGAATCAAAACCCGAAGGGGAAGAAAACCCGTAGAGGAAGAAAACCCGTAGAGGAAGCTTTAGCTTCCTCGGCGGAAATTTACTTAAGTAGCGGGTATGGGTATTATTTAAAAAGCAGATTTTACTGTCGGGGGTATATAATGCATATTGATTTTACCAGCATAGATTCTACCGTATCTTATATTAAGAGCTTTGGCGTTTATGGTCCGCTAGCGGCATTTTTCTTGTTTTATTTGCAGGCGATAGCTCCCATTATACCCTATGTGATAATTGCCGGAGCCGCAGGTATGATATTTGGCAACCTGATCGGCTTTTTTTTGGCCTGGGGCGGTGCGATAAGCGGAGCATTTAGTCTGTATTGGATAACTAAAAAAATAGGCGGCAACCGGATTACTGATAGGATTGAAAAACGCTATAATTTTGATTTAAACAGTTTAGATGATAAAAAAATTTTCTGGGTTTTATTAATCTGTCGTATTTTTCCGGTGGTACCTACCCCGATAATTAACATCGGCTCGGGTCTGGGGGGAGTGAAAACCAAAATATTTCTGTCTTCCTCGGCCATCGGCAAAATACCTTGGGCGATAATATATGTAGCCCTGGGTGATTACTTCATGAAATCCAAAAACCTCTCCAATACCCTGACGATTATCGGCATTATTTTTCTGATTTCGTTCCTCGGCATTAACTATTTCCGCAAACTCCTACCGAATTTCCGTCGATAGACATTGGTAATGGCGCCGTCCCTCTTTCCGCAGTAATTATAAGCCAGAAACTTGTCTGAAAACAGCAGATATTTATTTTTTAACTGTAAATTACAAAATACAGGTATATTTCTCCCTTAATGCCATGTAATCAATATTATGCTGTAGATTTAAAATTAAAGCATAGTCGAAGAAAGTACGAAGAAACATATAGGACATATATCACAAATAGTCTCATTTTATATGAAAAAAGACACTAAGAATATGACTTGATTATCGTGATTTTCCTGATTCCTTCGGTAATAAAACCCTTACCGCAAAATATTATACTAAAATAGCAAATTAATGAATATGATTGAAACATAGAAAATAAAGGAATAAACTAATAATAAGTAATAATATAGCGAACGTTATCACAAAATGAAATTAAGGAAAACAATCAGGTTAAAGCTAGTAAGACAATTTCAATCTGGAACGGGGCCATGGAGTAAGAGCATTATACTGGTTGTTATATTTTTTTTGCCGAATATTGGTGTCTTATCTTTTTTGAAGGTTTTGCCACCAAGAGATTCGGCAGAGGGGGGGGAGGAATTTTTCGTATATTATCATGCAAAAAGCAACCCATAATAACCGGGCATTTAAGATTTAGGAGGCAATTCGATGAATCAGATAAAATTGCACTGGAACAATCTCGAAGATATCAAGCAGATGTACAGTGTACTGGTGGATACATACGAGGCAGGCGCGATCTTTATTGTTACTGATCTGGAAAAAATAATATACAAACAGGTTTCCGCCAAGTTTGACCCCCCTGGAGTGGAAGTTGGGGATCTCAATAAGGCCGGCGGGGTCAGCGACCAGGTAATAAAAAAACAGGAAGTAATCGATTTAAGCTTAGCTGAAAATGTATACGGCACGCGGGCAATAGTTACTGCCGGTCCCCTCTGGTCCGATGATGAGAAAGAGGTGCTCGGGGCTTGGGCACTCGTAAAGCCCAAGGTTAATAAAGTGGTGGAGGCTTTTGACTTTTTTGCCCCGATTATTATTGAAATGTTTCCCGGGGGAGGAGCCATGTACGTAACCGACCGGGAGAAATTCCTCAAGCACGCAGGCTCCGATAATTTCCGAGACAATTTGATCCCCGATGGTACGCCCATAAAAGAGGGAGATCTGACCTATAGATGTATACAGGAAGGCAGATATGCTTACATCGATGTGACCAGGGAAGTTTACGGAGCGTATGGCCGGGTCAGTGCGTATCCGTTAAAAGATGATGATACTCAGGAAATGATTGGTTCCTTTACACTGGCTTTGCCCCGTGAAATAGAGGTAACCCTCAAGGAAATGGCCGTAAACATGGAGAAGGGATTATCGGAGGTATCCGCGGCTATGGAAGAAATGGCAGCGGCTGCTTCAGAAGTTAGCGCCAATCAGGACGGATTGCATCAGGAGATTGAAAAGGTGCAAAACAATGCCAACGAGATTAATACGGTCTTAGCCTTTATCAAGGAAATTGCTGATGAAACCAAGATGCTGGGATTAAATGCCGCCATAGAAGCCGCCCGGGCCGGAGATGCCGGTCGGGGATTTGGGGTCGTGGCTGAGGAAATAAGAAAATTATCCGATGAATCCAAAGAGACTGTTGTGCAGATAAAAGAGCTATTAGATAGGGTCAATGCCGCCATTGAAAAAACTATGCAGATGTCCAATGCCACCCTGAGCAATACCCAACAGGTGGCCGCTACCACCGAAGAAGTCAATGCCAGCCTGGAAGAGATGAGTTCTTTGGCAATACAACTCGATGCGACCGCGGCTCAGCTTTAGGCTGATATGAGAATTGACGTTGCAACCTCAACAGCGACCCGGCACTCGGCAGGGACAATTTACAACTAACCCGGTTTAAGGTTGGGCTGAGTGCCGGGGCAGTAGAATTTTAACAAAAAAATGTTTTTGTAATTCCAACAAACTGAAACAAACCTGATTGGGATCAACTTGACAATGGGTATTCATTAAAATATATTATTAGCTAAACCTGTACAAAGGGGGTGGCAATATGGATAACGAAAGCAAAGTACTGGAGGCTTTCACCAAGGCAGGCAAAGCCCTGAGCGCTAAAGAAGTAGCCGAATTATCCGGTGTGGATAAAAAAGAAGTTGACAAGATCATAAAGAAACTTAAAGAAGCTGAGAAGATTAACTCCCCCAAACGTTGCTATTACCAGATCAATTAAGAAATAAAAGCAGGTAAAATAATTTTACCTGCTTTTGATGCTAAAGGTCACCTTAATCCGCAGCTATTTTTTTAATTACCCCGCCACAATTTAAAAACAACATTCCTTGTTAAGGTGTAACTACCGGGTACCTGCCCCCGCCCCAAAGCTGTTCCATGTTTTTTATTTTACTTCAACCGTCCAGTTGAAGGTATCTGCAACGGAGCCATTCTGGATACCGGTTATGGTGTGATAGATTTTGCTGGACAGATCGCCTGTTTTTCCGCCGTTGATGCTGATTGTCCGGCCGTTGTAGTTTAGTTCGCCGATAGGCGAAATAACCGCCGCTGTACCAGTACCAAAGGCTTCTTCTAGTTTACCTTGGTCATGGGCTACGTACAGTTCCTCGATACTGATCCTTCTTTCATTAACCGGCACATTCCAGCTCTTAAGCAACTTAATAGTTGAATCGCGGGTAATACCGGCTAAAATACTGCCTTCCAGAGAAGGGGTAACGACTTCGCCGTCAATCTTAAAGAAAACATTCATCGTCCCAACTTCTTCAATATATTTTTTCTCAATACCGTCCAGCCATAATACCTGGGTGAACCCTTTTTCCTTGGCTTCTTCCTGTGCCTTTAAGCTGGCTGCATAATTACCGGCGGTTTTGGTAAAGCCAAGTCCGCCTTTGACGGCGCGGACATAGTTGCTCTCCACATATATTTTAACCGGATTGATTCCTTCGGGGTAATAGGCACCTACCGGTGACAATACAATGAAAAACTTATAGGTATCAGCAGGCTTAACCCCTAAATATGGATCAGTAGCGATTACAAAAGGACGAATATATAAAGAGTTGCCTTCTCCCGCAGGAATCCAGTTTTTCTCGAATTCTACCAAGCTTTTAATCGCCTCTACTGTAAAATTAGGGTCTATTGGCGGTATACACAGCCTTTCATTTGATACATTCAGTCTTTCGGCATTGGCATAAGGCCTGAATAGCAAAATTCTGCCGTCAACAGTATTGTATGCCTTTAATCCTTCGAAGGTAGCCTGGCCGTAGTGAAAAACCATTACCGAAGGTTCAACTTCAATAGGTCCGTAGGGAACGATACGCGGATCGTGCCAACCCTGTCCCGCGGTATAATCCATAATAAACATGTGGTCAGTAAAAAAATGCCCAAAACCAAGCTCTGCTTGGTTTGGCTTCGGTTTAGGTTGGCTGACTTTTTGGATAGCAATTTGACTAGACATTGGGGTCACTCCTTCTGATTTTTAAAATTTAACCTGCTAAATTAACCGAGCAGTAATTATTAAAATACATATTACCACAATCGCCTCAAGATATTATCAATAAAAATTGTATACAATACTATTTAAAAAATGGTGAGACAGTGAAACCAGTCTTAGCTGGGTTATCTGTGTCCATTAAAGCCGCAGAAATCCGCGGCTGCTTAACCACCACAATTTTAAGGAGACTGCTGGATTAATCAGTTCCTGCAGCCTCCTTAAAATTGTCCTGCCTGATTTTTTAATTCCATAGACGATGAAAGGATAGGGGTGAAATTCGCTTTGGGACTATGCGTTAAGCAACCAGATCATCAGCCATAAAAAAGGACCACCGATCGCCGCTCCTAATAATAATCCGATCCCGGTATAGATGGCAGTGACTGCCTTGCTTCTTTCCGGAGCCTGAGTTGCCTGTTCCATTACAACGATCTCCTTTC
This sequence comes from Syntrophomonas zehnderi OL-4, assembly GCF_000983115.1. Taxonomy (GTDB): domain Bacteria; phylum Bacillota; class Syntrophomonadia; order Syntrophomonadales; family Syntrophomonadaceae; genus Syntrophomonas_B; species Syntrophomonas_B zehnderi. The sequence continues at coordinate 103,817 of NZ_CGIH01000029.1, read as the reverse complement.
TATACATAATAGATAAACGCACTTTGCTGCTTATTTTGCTAGAAATATGAGAAATATTGTACCAGTTAATAACATTCTATATAAAATTATATATCTATATATAGTATTTGTAAAGGAAAGCACCATTATAATACCGTATCTTAAGGATCCCCGGCCTAAAACCAAAATTAGACATCGCTAAAACAAGGCCCCAGAAAATTGACGATTATAGGTTCAATTTTTTGCTGAAGAACATTAAATGGCTAAACACCATAAACTATCATTACAGGTAATGATGCCCAAATCGCACAACACTATATTACATGGTATCTATAAATAAAGGGAGTGAAATAATGGGAAAAAGAAAAAAGGAGAAAACAAATAAATCTGAACAGAAAATGAATACTGGAATGTCCGCGCCGACAATTGACTTAAGCAACAGTTCATGGGAAAAACATTTTGATGAAGCTAAAGATTTATATAAAAAAGGAGTAAACGGAGACGTAGGTGCAGCCCGTAAAGCTTTGGAATTGTTGGAAGTGCTGCACCGGCAGATCCCTGAAAACACCTTAATTGAAGCTTACTATGGCGGTGCCTATGTACTATCAGCTCGTGAGGAGAATAATCTTGTGAATAAAGGCAAGAAATCGAGTCAAGGGCTAAAGATATTAGACAGCGCTTTTCAAAAAGAACCTGACGATATCCAAATAAGGATTCTGCATGCCTATGTATTAAAAAATCTTCCCGATTGGTTAAATCGCGGCCCCGATGCCATTGAGGATTTTTTATACCTTAAATCCCGTTATGAAGCCGCTCCCGGTATTTTTAATGCAGATCTCTATGAAAAAATTCTGTCTGATATAGAAGAGATACGCAATCGACTAGGTGCCATACCACCTCATGTGCAGAAAATCTACGCCAGTTTCAGTAAAATGGGCAAGAAAAAGTAGACAGATTAATGATATATAAAAATAGTTAAAATCCATAATGACGAAGGACACCGATATGACAACGTGCCTTCGTCATTATATATACAGAGATAGAACAACGGCAGCTTGGTCTTGGGATGCCTAAGCATTGCGATTTATATATCACCAATCACCTTTTTCAACCATAACATATATAAGGTCGGTTAAGATGGAATTATTTTAGAATTAATGAAGGAGCAAAAGAAATTATGACAAAAAAAGGCTTGGTTGCACCTTATTCAATTAATCAAAAGAAAGGAAATCAAAACTGGGAGGAACTTTTCGCAAAGGCTCTGGATTTACATCAGCGCGGCATTACTGGAGATAAAAAAGCTAGTCAAGAAGCCCATGAAATACTGCTTGAAATCCACAAAATGGTGCCTAAAGAGGCGCTTGTCGAAGCTTATTTGGGAAGTGCAATCCTACTGCAAGGCCGTTACGCAGTAAACCCGGATGAAAAGCTAAAAAAAGCTAACGAAGGTTTAAAAATAATTGATAGAGCCGTTATAAGGGACAGAAATAATATCAAAATCAGAATTTTGAGGGCTTATATTTGCTTAAATCTTCCCCGGGATGTCTTTGATCGCAGAAAAACCGCCGCCGAAGATTTTAAATATCTGTTAAGCCGCTATGATAAGGATCCCAGCGTTTTTTCCGCAGAATTCCACCAGCAGCTGCGCAGAGACCTGGAGGCAGTTCAGCCACGGGTTTAGTAAAAAAAGAAGCGGGATCAAGCGGCAACAATATAGCGCCCCACTCAGGGCAATTTGCCGCTAAACCGGTTCAAGGCCGGGCTGAGTAGCGGGGAGCGTCTATACCCGCAAGGTGATGGTTTAGATTCGGCGTGGAAAGGAAATTTATAATTCGTATAACACACAGCTATTTTCCTGGCTGGTTAATACAGAAAGGAGTTAATACATTGGGCAACACAAAAAACCAGGAATTTAAAAATAAAATAAAACAGGCGGTGCAAAATACTCAAAATCCCGCAGAAATTTATAGCCGTGTTCAGGAATCTCTGCAAAGCCATAGCTTTAATTACTCCTACCCGAGAGAAAAGCAGGCAAATGAGCAGCAACCTCCGAAATTTCCCCAGCCTAAACAAAACCGCAGATACGAGCCTAAGCCCGTAGACTATTCACAATATGATATCGGTATGCTGATGGATAAACTGGGTAATAAGATGCCGCCGGGAGTTAAACAAATGATGGAGCAGTTTATTAATGTTATACCTAAATCGGGTAATTTTGATTCCGCCGATTTTAAAAAGGAAATGAAAAAAAAGATGAAGGGTTTTAAATCGGCTTTTAAATCACCTTATGAATAGCAGGTAATAGCACTTATTAGTTTGCTCCAACCAGACAGGTTTTGAACTGATAAATCACCTCTTGGCCGTCAACATCATAGACTATCACAGTAATGTTAACAGTTTTAATGGCTGTTGCCTAAAGCGCAGTCGGCATAGTATTGCATCCGAGAAGACAGTCGAGTAATCCGAGCAGGTTTGGTTTTTTAATGGAGGGAGGTTGATTTCTGTGAAGGAGTTTGGGGGGAGCGGTATTTCTCATAAATTAACAGATGATTACCAAGCTGCCCGAGGAAACAGTTTTGTCCAGGCACTTGATTTACACAGCCGCGGTGTTGCTGGAGATACTTTGGCTGTTAAGGAATCTGTGGCTGAATTTCAAAAAATGCACGACATAGATCCGGCTGACAATTTGATTTATGCATATCTGGGCAGTGCCACTGCTTTATTAGGACGGGATGAGCCCAATCCCATGGAAAAAATGAAGTATGCCAACCAAGGTCTTAAAATTTTGGATCAGGCTGTGGCCAACGAACCGGAGAATATAGAAATACGCAATTTGCGCTTCAACGTTTGCTACCGTCTGCCCGAACCAATTTTTCAGCGCGGCTCGACCGTAGTAGAAGATCTAAACTACTTAGTGCAGCGTTATGAAGAGGATCCCGTAATTTTTACCATTGATTATTACCATCATATTCTCTATACCCTGGGAATGGCTTACAAGACCATAAATAGTAATCAGGAAGCTGAAACGGTCTGGAGCAGACTCCTGGCTTTGGAACCCGACAGAAAATATATCAAGCTTTTAAAAAAGCAAGGCTTTAATACCAAAAATCGGCCGACTGATTCCGGGGTTGGCGCACTGCCTGATGATTCAATCAGCGGTTTAAAACCTGCCCAACCAAATCTGACGGCATCCCTGCAGCAGGATACCCGGTCAAATTCTTCTCAGAGCGGGAAAACCTTGGTAAAATCCAGAACCCGCTCAAAATCAAAAAAGGCTGAATCAGGCAGTTTTATCCCTCCTGAAGGCCTTAAACTATATAGAAAGGCCCTGGCCGGAAACCAGGAGGCAGCTAAAAAGGGCGCTGCTTTTTTTGAAGAAGCCTGGACAGAGAATCCCCAAAACAAAATGTTGTCCGCAATCCATAGTGACTGTATGTCGCTAATAGGCAGGTACTCACAGGATACATTCAAGCTTTTTAGCAGTGCTATAAATGGAATCAAGGCTTTTGATACCTTGCTGACAGAGGATCCGGAAAATATTGAACTGCGATTTTTGCGGGCTTATCACAGTTTTCGGCTGCCGGAAGCGTTTTTTAAACGCAGTGCCATGGCGATAACAGATTTTGAATACCTGTTGGCCGGTTATGAAAAGAACCCTGCCTTGTTTGCCGTGGAAGTCTATTGGCAGTTGCTGTTGGATCTGGGGGTTGCCTATGAACGTATGGGGCAGGATGAAGATGCAGTTAAAACGTATACTAAGCTTTTATCACTGCGGCCTAATGCACGTTTTGTGGAGATAGTTAACCATCGGCAAAACAATATGACGGTAAGCACTAATCGGGTGGATTTATCAGTCCATAACCCCCAAGGCTTTTATCAGGAAGCAGCCCGCCTGCATGAACTGGGATTATCTGGCAATAAAAAAGCAGCCCGTCTGGCTTTGGAAATGTGGGAAGAAGCCGCAGAGACGTATCCCGATGATGCTATTGCCCAGGGTTATTACGGGAGCAGTATGGCCCTGGTGGGAAGGGATGCAAGCGACCCTCAGCAGATGTTTGGCAACGGATTACGCGGTTTAAAGATAATAAGGCAAGCCTGCAGCATGGAACCGAATAACCTTGATTTAAGAAGGATGCGCGCCTTTGTATTAAATGCACTGCCGGAATCTTTTTTCCATTTAAGCTCGGAAGCTATAAAAGATTTTCAGTCCCTGGCCTCAGCATACCAAGAAAACCAGAAAATATTTCCCCGGGAGGTCTATCATGAAATCCTCTTTCAATTGGGTATGGCTTACGAAAGGATCAGTTATGAGGAAAAGGCCAGAAAAACCTGGCAGGTACTGCTAAATGAAAGCAATGATCCTAAATACCGGGAGCTGCTTAAAGAAAGGATGAAAGACAAGGATGAAGTGGCTTTATGAAAAAAAAATGGAGCGTCTGCCCAAACCAGCCATTTTAAAAGCATACTTTAATAAAGACATAGACGAGAATACCACCCTGGCTGGTCTGGCTGAGTTTGATGCTGACAGTATGACGGCTGAACAAATAAAAGCTTATCAAAACAAGGCAGTCCAGGATATAGTCCAATACGCATATGACAAATCACCGTTTTATCAGGAAAAAATGCGAAAGGCCGGTATCAGACCGGAGGATATACAAGAAATCAGTGATCTTAGCCTCCTGCCGTTAACCGGTAAAGACGACTTGCGGGGCAGACCCTGGGATTTGCTGGCTTGTCCTAAGGAAGATATAGCCTTAATTCAGGTATCCACCGGCACTACCGGTGGGGAAGAAATATACATCATGAATACGTGGAGGGATTATTTCCTTAATGAACTGGCGCCGGGGTATCCCCATTTGGTGCCGGTAAAGCGAGGGGATATCTGCATTAATGCATTGCCCTATGAAATGAGTTCTTCCGGGCTTTCTTTTCATAAAATCTTTATGAACGGTTGTGATGCTACGGTTGTGCCAACCGGAAAAGGTGGTGCATATTCGACTCCCGAGAAAACCATAAAGCTGATGCGGGATTTACAGCCTACCATAATTATAACCACACCTTCCTGGTCGATGAATCTGGCCGAGGCCGCCGCAGAATCCGGATTTGATCTTAGAACCCTGCCTTTAAAAAAAATGTGGCTTACCGGTGAAGGATGTTCGGCGGCCTTCCGGGAGCGGGTTGAAAAAATATGGGGCACTGTCGCCAACTTCTACTACGGTTCCTTGGAAGCTGGTGGCATAGGCGTAGAATGTGATCATCACAACGGCTATCATCTTTCTCAGGCCCATATGCTGGTGGAAATCGTTGACCCGGCAACGCAAAAAGTATTGGAACCCGGTGAGATAGGTGAAATCGTAGTATCCTGTCTATTGCGTTATGATACCCCGCTGCTCAGGTATCGTACTCTGGATCTAGGCTATATCGATGTTGATCCTTGCCCTTGCGGAATAATGCTGCCCCGCCTTTTCCTGCGCGGGCGCAAGGTTGATGAGGTGGTGATCCAGGGCATTCCTTTTTCCCCCATCTACCTGGAAGAATTCTTACTACGGATGCCCGAAATAGGCAACTGGTTCCAGTTTGTAGTCACAAGCGATGGCGAAGATACGCTAAGGATTCGTTGCGAATTGGCTTCAGGCATAGAGGCCACCCAAGAATTAGCTGATTCCCTGGCCAGCCGAATGGAATTTGCCATAGGGCTGCCGTGTGAATTTGAAATAATGGATAGAATTCCCCGGGTAGCTGGAAAAACTGTAAGGGTGGTGCATGAATAATGATTATTGATGCGCATGCGCATATTTCCAACACCGATTATGGCAATGTGGAAATCTACCTGGAACAACTGAAAAACAGCGGTATTGACCAAGGAATCACCGTGCCGGGTGGAATGATGGATGTAAGACGGATGACCGATTATATTACCGGGGCAGCCAAGGCGGAAAACCCTGTGCCGGATAACGATTACGTCCTGGAATCATTTCAACGCCATAACCTTATATTAAAAGGCTTCGCTTGCATAAATCCCCATGATCAAGGTGGGGCAGAACAGTTGGCCCAAAGATTTAAGGAGGGTTTCCGGGGGTTAAAACTATCACCTATGAGCCATCAGTTTTCATTTGCCGGCAAATCCGTAGCTGCCCTGGCAGCCTGTTGCGGGGATCATGGATTCCCACTATACACCCATGTGGTTTTTAGTCCCGGGGCTTCCACCACCCGCTTTATCAGCCTGGCTCGTCAATTTCCAGGTACTAATTTTATACTCGGGCATATGGGGTTTGGGCCGGCTGACCGGGAAGGAGCAGAAGCGGCCCGTGAATTGAAAAATGTATATCTGGAAACGTCTACCGGAAATTTTTTGCATATAAAAGCAGCCGTTAACAAAGCCGGGGCAGAAAAAATCATCTTTGGCTCCGAGTTTCCGCTTTCCCATCCCGCCGCCGAACTAAAGAAAATTATGCTGCTGGATCTGCCTGCCTCAGAAAATGATCTGATTCTGGGCGGAAATATAAAACGATTGTTAAAAATCGCCTAGCAATGCGGGCTGTTAAATATACCGCCTAAGAAAGAAGGTTTCGGATTGGATACCCACAAAGAACTCGAATCCCTTAACCGGATATTGGCGTATTGCCAAAATTCTGCCTTTTACAGGGATAGAATCCCGAACCATGCACTAAAAACTTGGCAGGAATTCAAAGCCCTGCCCCTTACCACCAAGGCTGATTTACGTAAGCATTCGCCCTTTGGATTACTGGCGGCATCGCCCAATCTGCTCTACCAGTACCATGAATCTTTTGGCACAACCGGAATACCTATATCAAGTTGGTTTACCCGCGAAGATATTGAGGATACAGTCAAAATTCTGCAAGCCTGGGGGGGAGGTTTTAATCCCCACGATATCGTATTGATACGTTTTCCTTATGCCATTTCCTCCCCTGCCCATCTCGTACAGGCAGCTGCTCAAGCTCAGGGAGCCTGTGTAATTCCAGCCAGTTCGCGTTCTACCGTAAGCCCCTTTCCTCGTATCGTAAACATGCTGCAAAAACTAAAAGTAACCGTTATAGCCGGACTGCCGCTGCAAATGGTTTTAATCGCTGAAACTGCTGAATTAATGGGATTAAATCCCCGGGATAGCTTTCCCGAATTGCGGGCTATTTTTACAGCCGGGGAAGCTCTGCCCGCACCAAGACGAGAGTTACTCGAAAATATCTGGGGTAAGCCGGTTTTTGATCATTATGGCATGACCGAGTTTGGCCCGGTCGTTGTAGATTGTGCCTGCCAAGTTCCACACCCTCAGGATGATTATTTTTACCTGGAAATATTAAAAGACGATTTAAAAAGTGAAGTTGAACCTGGAGAAATAGGTTTTTTGGTAATTACGACTTTAAAGCGGCAAGGCAGTCCTCTGATTAGGTATATGACCGGGGATCGTGCCCAAATGACAGAGTGGATCTGCCCCTGCGGCCGGAAAGTCATCCTTAAGATACGCGGACGTCAGGAGGATATTATCAAGGTAGACGACCGGCAATTCGATCGCTGGGATCTGGAGGAAATAGTATCCCAGCTGCCGGGTAGGCGTTTCTGGGCCGCAGGCCCGATTAAAGAGGGGATTCATATAATAGCGGAACAGGAAAAAAGTGAAGACCAAATAGGCAAAGAACTCCACGATCTTTTGGAACAAAGATACCGGATGAAACTAAAAATAGACATTGTTCCTGCGGGGACCTTGTTCGACCGCAGTGAACTGTTGGATATCGGAGTAGTTGGCAAACCGCAGTATATATATACCGCTGCAGAAATGGAACAAATGGCATACTTAAAATCTGCCCGCACCTAGTTTTTATAAAACTAGGTATCCCGGTTTTCTAGCCACATAAGTCTGTCCGAAATTCCAGTATCAGGGATTAACAATAACAACTTAAGAAAATACAATAACGCAAAAGTCTTAAGTAACAACTTTTAGATTAAATCCATACTATGGTAATTAAGGAAAGCAACAATTTTTTTTAAAATCCATAACTTAGATCAAAAAATTATACCTGGGAAGGAGCAGTTTTAATGGGAAACCTACGGAGAGAAATATGGTTTAATGGCCGGGATATTCCGTTTGAGCGGCAAGATATATGGGGAATGGTGAACCAATCAGCGATCAGAAAAGTTGTAGTATCCTATAAACAACGCCAGGAGGGTTATTTCCCTCAAAAAACTGAATTCATAACGGAAATAAATACGCTTGACGAACTGGCTGGTATTCCCAACACAGACATAGTCCTATCAGCTTCTCAAGAGTTACTGGAATCTGCCCGGCTTAAAGGTTACAAAACCTGTGCATTTTTCTCCATACATGACAGCCACGATCTGGAAAAATCATGGCAGGAAGCAGCAAATTATGATTATGCCATAGTTGATTTCGATTTACCTACCAATATTCCTTTGGAACTCATCCTGGCGCGTCTCCAGGACAATAATACTATTATTGTTAGGGAAGCGCCCAGCTTTGTTGATGCTGAAGTTGCTTTCGGGGTATTGGAAAAAGGCAGTGATGCCGTACTTTACTCTGGTGACGATATAACTGATATCAAAAAAATTATTGCCTATCTGACGGAGGAAAAACCCTCCCACATCAACCTCCTACCCCTGCGTGTAACCGAAGTGCAGCACGTGGGCATGGGCTTAAGATCATGTATTGACACCACTGGTCTTATGACGCAGGATGAGGGCATGCTGGTAGGATCAACTTCCGGAGGGGGGATCTTCGTCTGTTCTGAAACTCATTATCTTCCTTATATGAACCTGCGTCCTTTTAGAGTAAATGCCGGGGCAGTTCATTCCTATATTTGGATGCCCAACGAAACAGCCGAATACCTTACCGACCTAAAAGCCGGCAGCCGGGTGTTATGCGTTAATACCAGCGGTGAGATTCGTGAATTAACCGTAGGCAGGATTAAAACGGAAGTCAGACCTCTCTTGCTAATCAAAGGTGAGGCAGATGGCCGGGAGTTAAACGTTATTGTTCAGGATGACTGGCATATCCGCTTGATGGGAGCTGACGGCAAGCCCAAGAATGCTACCAAGATCAAGCCCGGTGATGAATTACTGGCTTACCTTTGTGAGCCTGGACGGCATGTAGGAATAAAAGTCGGCGAAACCATTTTGGAGAAGTAATCACGTTAGGGGGAACCTTGGATGCATGGAAAAGAAATACGTTTGAAGCGTTTATTTAAGCATTCCGATAAAATGTTCATCGTCCCCATGGATCATGGGATAAGTGCAGGTCCGATATCCGGGCTAACTGATATCAGTAGGGCGGTTGAATCAGTAGAGGCGGGCGGTGCAGATGCAATTATAGTTCATAAAGGTATGGTCAGGTGGATCACTGAATTTTTAAATCCTGCCGGTTGTGAGTTGATTGTGCATTTGTCGGCATCTACAGATCTTTCTCCGCTGGCTAATAAAAAAGAACTGGTTGCTTCGGTGGAACATGCCATAAAACTGGGAGCAACAGCCGTTTCAGTCCATGTTAACCTGGCCGATAACGCCGAAGCTCAAATGCTCAAAGATCTGGGGCAGGTAGCTGAGCAGTGTGATCTGTGGGAAATACCCTTATTGGCTATGATGTATGTGCGGGATGGCAGCCGGGAAAGTGAGTATGACCCTGACAAGATCAGTCATGCTGCCCGGGTGGCCGAAGAAGTCGGTGCAGATATAGTCAAGGTTAACTATACGGGTAGCCCGGAGAGTTTCGCTCGAGTATTATCCGCAGTTCATATCCCGGTGGTAATCGCCGGTGGCCCGAAGATGGCATCAACTGCAAACCTGCTGGAGATGATTTTTGATGCGACTGAGGTTGGCGCTGCCGGAATTTCCATCGGCAGAAATATATTTCAATATCAAGATCCGGCACAACTCTCCGCTACTATCAGAAAAATACTGGATCAAAAAATCACCCGGGATTGCCTGGAAGAATTCAGGTAACCTCATAAAGCCTAAGGCCAGGAAAACAATCTTCCTGGCCTTTTAGGCATGAGCAACATCTGCTGTTAATCGCCTATGCTTCATTATTATCGGTTGAGACAATTGAATTTTCGATTTCTTGTGTAACATCTGGCGAGTTCAACGGCGAATTTTCTCCCGGGTTGATGTTGGAATTAATGTTTTTTAGAAATTCTTGAATGGCTTTTAGAACATCCTGGGAACGATTGTTACTGTTATGGGCTAGTTCAATGGCTTGTTTTAATTGCTCGGCCGCCTTTAAGATACCTTCATTTTTCATTTTATACCACTCTCCCTTTGTTACTTTTAAATCCAAAAAAATTTAATAGACGCGGATCACGCGGCAAATTTAATAGCGACCCGGCCATCAGCCGGGATAAATTACCATTAACCATGGTTCATGGTTGGGCTGAGTGCCGGGGAACACCAGTAGACCCTGCAGGGGATATTATCTTTTTACCAATAAAACGAAATCATCAGCAGCATCGCATATGCAAAAAAACCGATAATTTGAGCAGGTGGCTTTAGCCCTAATAACCGCAGCGGATGCTTTAGCTTCCGCTTAGATACAAAGCTTACGACACCGTATCGTGCCATCGTTTTTTACAGGTGGTTGCGGCCGGCACTTACTTGAGTGGCGAGCAGGGGAGTCAATTAGAAAATAAAACCAATTAATCCTAGTCCTACACCAATATATTCAAGTAATTACAAGTATGCTACAAAAGCTTCCTGAAGGGTTTTTAATATAAATGACTATTTTAAGGGGAGAACAGGCGACAATAAGTATGTCTGCTAAATATGAACCAAATATAAATTATGGGAATAGATTAATAGAAAAAGGAAGGAGAATAAAGTATGTCTAATAAGGATTTAATTGCAAATTCAGTTGGTTCATTCCGGGAAAAGATTGATCAGGCACGAAACAGCGATAACGCAGGCGGAGAAATCCACAGTGCCGTACAGGAACTATTAAAGGAGATTAACGCAAATTATCCACAAATTGCTTATACGCCGGATAAAATAGAAGCTAATATAAAAAAAGGAATGGAGAATTTTAAATCCGGCATCAGACAGCTTGATAATGAGGATGGAAGTATTCCAGAAGGGGTAAGGTATATGCTGGAGAATTTCAAAAACTTCCATAAAAAATAGCAAGGGGTGTCAGGGGGACGGTTCGAGATCACTGAAAAAGTCCATTTAAAGCACAAAAAGCATACCCTCCTGTGGTATAATTTGGTTAGCGAAAACAAAATTAACTAAAGGAGGTATGCTTTTTATGTTAGTTAAAAACGTCTTTAGACAAAACAGCTTCTATACCGCATTATACCAAATGAT
>NZ_CGIH01000029.1:91750-92506 GCF_000983115.1 Syntrophomonas zehnderi OL-4 | reverse complement strand
TCTTTTGCTGGTCTGCCAAAGTTTTTACAATATCTATCTGCTAATAAATCATTAACAAAGCTAAGATCTATGGCGGAATCTATTTGTTTTAGTATGTGATTATCCGGGATCATTTGGTATAATGCGGTATAGAAGCTGTTTTGTCTAAAGACGTTTTTAACTAACATAAAAAGCATACCTCCTTTAGTTAATTTTGATTTTGCTAACCAAATTATACCACAGGAGGGTATGCTTTTTGTGCTTTAAATGGACTTTTTCAGTGGTCTCGGACGGTTCTTCTGACACTACAAACGGGGATGCCCGGTGCAAAAGAGGGCGAAAAAGCTTGTCTTCCTGCACTAGAAACAAGTTCTTTTTTCATTTCCCCGCATCATAACGTGATAGGTTCCATTTTCACTTAGTATCCGTTTGTGTCTGTGGGCATAAGCGTTCTTCTCTATCAGATTTAATTTATCCAATTTTAAAAAAATAGTGTCAAAAGAACCGTCCGAGATCACTGAAAAAGTCCATTTAAAGCACAAAAAGCATACCCTCCTGTGGTATAATTTGGTTAGCGAAAACAAAATTAACTAAAGGAGGTATGCTTTTTATGTTAGTTAAAAACGTCTTTAGACAAAACAGCTTCTATACCGCATTATACCAAATGATTCCGGATAATCACATACTAAAACAAATAGATTCCGCCATAGATCTTAGCTTTGTTAATGATTTATTAGCAGATAGATATTGTAAAAACTTTGGCAGACCAGCAAAAGA
>NZ_CGIH01000029.1:61185-91740 GCF_000983115.1 Syntrophomonas zehnderi OL-4 | reverse complement strand
ATCATTTGGTATAATGCGGTATAGAAGCTGTTTTGTCTAAAGACGTTTTTAACTAACATAAAAAGCATACCTCCTTTAGTTAATTTTGATTTTGCTAACCAAATTATACCACAGGAGGGTATGCTTTTTGTGCTTTAAATGGACTTTTTCAGTGGTCTCGAACCGTCCCCTTGACAACACCCTTGACAACAATAAAAATCCCCTTTGTGTAGTCCTGAATTTTTGTTATTTCAGGTGTCTACTCAAAGGGGAGCATATCAATCCTTAAGCGGGCTTTATTAATTTTTTTAAGGTTTAGATCTCTTTTAGCAGATTAACCATTTCAATTGCGGTCATGGCTGCGTCGGCCCCTTTATTGCCGGCCTTGGTTCCGGCCCTTTCGATGGCCTGCTCAATAGTATCTGCCGTAATAATCCCATAAATAACCGGCACACCAGTATTTAACCCTACCTGGGCAATGCCTTTGGTTACTTCCGCAGATACGTATTCAAAATGCGGCGTGCCACCTCTGATGACGGCTCCCAGACAAATAACTGCATTATAACCTTTGGCGGTCATCTTCTGAGCCGCCAAAGGCATTTCAAACGCGCCCGGCACCCAGGCGATGTCAATGTCCTCTTGCGCTACGCCGTGCCGAACCAGCGTGTCTATACAGCCTGACAGCAGTTTGTTGGTAATAAATTCATTAAATCTCGATACTACTATCCCCAACCTTTGTTGATCCCCGATCAGATTTCCTTCGAGTATCCTTGCCACTATAAAATAACCTCCCTAGAATTTTATTTTGGTACTTAATATTATTAGCCGCTCTGACTATAGCTGATAATTACTATTTATTTCGCAACAGGTAAGAATACTAACGCATCCCCCTGCGGTTACTGCTGATATGAACTTAATTAAGGTTGCCGCTTTATCCGCGTCTATTGGCGATAATTACCTAGTTGGCCAGCAGATGCCCCATTTTATCCCGCTTGGTATGCAGATAGCGGGTATTTTCCGGTTTTAATTCCATTTCAATAGGCACCCGTTCGACAACCTCCAGGCCGTATCCTTCCAGGCCTTTAATTTTTTTCGGGTTATTGGTCATCAAGCGCATCTTTTTAACGCCCAAATCAACCAGTATCTGGGCTCCTATGCCATAGTCGCGCAGATCTTCCGGGAAACCCAGATCCAGATTGGCCTGCACTGTGTCCCGCCCATTATCCTGGAGCTTATAGGCGCGAATTTTGTTTACCAGTCCAATGCCGCGTCCTTCCTGACGCATATATAATAAGATTCCTTTGCCTTCCTTTTCAATCATATTCATCGCCATAGCCAGCTGCTCACCGCAATCACAACGACAGGAGCCGAATACATCTCCGGTCAGACATTCGGAGTGCACCCTGACCAAAATAGGCTCCTGGGGATCCCATTCGCCTTTTACCAGGGCCAGATGTCCCTTGCCATCCAGTAAGGATTCATAGGCAACCGCGGTAAAATCTCCGTAACGGGTAGGAAGTTTGGTATCCTCAACCCTAACAATAAGTTTTTCATTCCGGCGGCGATATTCAATAAGATCAGCAATAGTAGCAATTTTCACCTGGTGTTCCCGGGCAAATTCAAGTAATTCAGGAACCCGCGCCATGGTACCGTCTTGACTCATTATTTCGCAGATCACTGCAGCCGGATAAAGCCCCGCCAGGCGCGCCAAATCTATGGAGCCTTCCGTATGGCCGGTGCGGCGCAAAACGCCGCCCTCCCGATACCGTAGCGGAAAGATATGACCGGGTCTTCTAAAATCCTCCGCTTTACTGTCCTTGGCAACCAGTGCTGCAATGGTTGCTGCTCTCTCATGAGCCGATATCCCGGTAGAGGTTGAGAAATGATCAACCGAAACAGTAAAGGCGGTTTGGTGATTATCAGTATTTTCTACAACCATGGGTTGGATATCCAATTCATCGAGCCGTTCCCCCAGCATGGGCATACAGATCAGTCCCTTGGCATGGCTGGCCATGAAATTCACCGCCTCGGGGCTGCATTTTTCAGCGGCAATAATTATATCTCCTTCGTTTTCCCGATCCTCATCATCAACCAGGATAACCATTTTCCCTTCCCGGATATCGTTGATAGCTTCTTCGATGGTGTTAAACATACTAATACCTCCTGTCTTATAAAAATCCGTGTTCAGCTAAAAAACCCCAACTGAGATCTGTTTTATTCTCTCCTTTATCACGGGTGATGAGTTTTTCGATATATCTGCCGATAATATCAGTTTCCAAATTTACGGTATCACCGGGTTTCTTAAAACCAAGAGTCGTCACAGCTGCTGTATGCGGAATAAGGGATATCGTAAAACTATCAGAGGATACATCTACTACAGTCAGGCTGATTCCGTCAATTGCGATGGAGCCTTTACTGACTACATAGGCTAATACTTCAGACGGAGCCTTAATGGTAAACAGGATAGCTATATCCAGCTTCTCCCGTTCAGTGATAGTTCCAACACCGTCCACATGACCTTGCACCAAATGTCCTCCCATCCTGTCGCCCAAACGCATCGCCCGTTCCAAGTTGACACGTTTTCCGGAGCTCAGTTCATTAAGATTGGTTTTTGCTAATGTCTCCGCCATTACATCCGCAACAAAATGGGTGGTAGCAAATGAAGTAACCGTTAAACACACACCATTAACAGCGATACTGTCTCCTATATCGACATCTTCCAGCACTTTTTCAGCCTGTACGCTGATTCGGGAAGAATTCGTTCCCCGTTCAATTTTTTTTATAGTCCCTAATTCTTCAATAATCCCTGTAAAAATCTTAATCACCGCCTGATAAAATTATCTTACCCACTCAAGCCCTACCTGGCTCACGGGAACTAAAACTTCGGCTGGCTAGGCAAATAATTGTAAGCTGGTTTGTCCTAATTCATCCCTGATACTTGGGTAGTCGCAATTTCTATTAATCTAAGTCTATAACAAATCTATTTCCAAACTGCTTCATTTGTCAAAGTAACCTGTTATTAAAATATCTTTTTCAAACCTGGTTACTTCAATGGATTGGAGTTCCCAGGCCTCCTGCATCATATTTAACCCAGTTCCCATAACCGGCGTTGCAGCATTGCGGCCGCCGATAATCTTCGGAGCGATAAACCAATAAACCTTGTCAACCAATTGTCTTTCTAAAAGGGAAGCATTAATCTCCCCTCCACCTTCTACCAGTACGCTGCAGATCCCTTCCCGGCCTAAATGCTGCAGGACATTTTCCAAGGGGACAAGCCCCTCTTGCTCAGGGAGGCGAATTATTTCACAGCCGGCCGCTTGTAATCTGGTTGCGCGCTGTAAATCTGCCTGCGAGGAACAAAACACCAGGCTGCGCAGTTCGTGGCTGCTCTTTACAATCTGACTGTTCAGGGGCAGATCCAGGTAACTGTCGATGATAACACGAACTGGATGATGAATATCATCACAGTTTAGACGGGTATTAAGCCTCGGGTCATCATGCAATACCGTACCAATGCCAACCAGAATTGCGTCATGGATGTTTCTCAACCGGTGCACATGGTTGCGGGCGTCTTCAGCGGTAATCCATTTTGAATCTCCGCCGGCAGCAGCAATCTTGCCATCTAAAGTCATAGCGGTTTTTAAGGCCACAAAGGGAATCCTGGTTTGAATATATTTAATATAGGCCTCGTTTAGCTGCCGGGCTTCTTTTTCCATTATTCCTGTATCTACTATTATGCCGGCCTTAAGAAGTTTTTGCCGACCTTGCCCTGCCACCTGGGGATTAGGATCTAAAGTGGCTATAACGACTCGTCTAACACCTGCTTTAACCAAAGCATCGGCACAAGGAGGAGTGCGTCCATAATGGCTGCAGGGCTCCAGGGTGACATACACCGTAGCCCCGCTCGCCTTAACCCCGGCTTGATTTAGGGCATGAATCTCAGCATGGGGCGTACCGGCTTTCAGATGATAACCTGCACCAACCACTTCTCCATCTTTCACGATTACCGCCCCAACGACCGGATTAGGACTGGTGCGTCCCAGGGCCTGGGAAGCTAGTTCTAAGGCTATTTGCATATAGTGCTGATCGGATGCGGACATATTGGAAAATCCTTTACAAAAATAATAAAACCCTGATAAACATATCAGGGTTGATGACAATAAAATGCGCAGTATGGTTTTACGCTAAAAAGGCGTACCTAAATCCGCACTTTTCCTCTTCCATCCAGACTATCACTGTCGGCCTCGGAGTTTCACCGAATCCTACCTTAACGGCTCGCGGGCTTTACCGCCGATAGGGAATTTCACCCATCCCTGAAGAAAGTACTCATAATATGCAGTTTATTTACCTGCTATATTAGCATCTATGGCATCGCCGGTCAAGTTTATTAAGAGGAAGATGGCTTGAGTCAGGAAAGATTTTTTAAGCTCTGTACGGCATTGTTTATATCGGCTGATCCAAACACATAGGAACCGGCTACTAATACATCGGCTCCGGCGGCGACAACTTCCCGTCCGGTGGACAGGTTAATGCCGCCATCAACCTGCAAAAACGCACCGGAGTTAACTTGATCCAGCATTTTCCGCAGACGGGCAATCTTGGCTAAACTGGCGGGTATAAACTTTTGTCCGCCAAAACCGGGGTTTACACTCATAATTAGCGCCAGATCCAAATCATCCAGCACATTTTCAATACTAGCCAGAGGAGTAGAGGGGTTCAAGGCAACTCCTGCCTGAATTCCAGCATCTTTGATCATATGCAGCACCCGGTGCAAATGCGGGCAGGTTTCGACATGAACCGTGATAAGGTCGGCACCGGCCTTGACAAAGTCCGGGATCAAATTCTCAGGTTTTTCAATCATCAAATGAACATCCAGAAACAGCGGACTTACTTTTTTAACTGCCTTGACTACGGGCGGGCCCATTGTAATATTAGGCACAAAACGGCCATCCATGACATCAATATGCAGCCAGTCAGCTCCCGCCTGAAAAACCTTGTTTATATCAGCGGCCAGGTACGCAAAGTCGGCCGATAAAATCGATGGGGCAACCAATAACACTAATAGCACCTCTCATTTTCGATAACTTCTTCCAGCATAGCTATGTAATTATTGTAACGTTGGGCAAGTATTTTTTTTTCGCCGACGGCCTTTTTAACTCCACAATCATTTTCTTTGTAATGAATGCAATCAGCGAATCTGCAATCTTGCGTATGAAAAATAAAATCGGGAAAATAGTGGGTCAGTTCTTCTCTTCGCATACGGGGGATGTCCAAGACGCTAAAACCGGGTGTATCTACGAGGCAGGCACCGTTTGTCAGCGGATGTAATTCCACATGACGGGTGGTGTGTTTGCCCCGTCTGATTTTATCGCTGACTTCCTGGGTAGGCATCAGGTTCCGGCCTATCAGCTGGTTAAACAAACTGGATTTGCCTGCCCCGGAAGAACCAGCCATAACGGCTACCTCGCCTTGTATCTTATCCCGCAAGATGTCTAAGCCGATGCCGTCTCGGGCCGATACCTTAAGCACAGAATAGCCCGCCCGGGGATAATAGTCCATAATATCATCTATCTCCTTATTACCAGATAAATCACATTTATTTAAGACGATACAGGTCGACAAATGGCTATGTTCAGCTAGCAACAGTAAGCGATCCAGCAGGCTCAAACTGGGACGTGGCCGGTCATGGGCCATTATAATAAGTACCAGGCTGACATTAGCTACCTTGGGACGGTAAAGCTGGTTATTACGGGGCAGTATTTTCTCCAGAATACCCTTGCCCTCCTCTAATAACGAAATTATAACCCGGTCACCGGTTATGATATTTTCCTTTAATTTGCCTCGCACCCTGCACTCGTGGATATTCAAATTACTATCCTGCACGTAATAAAAGCCACTATAATTCTTTAATACCCGGCCTTCTACTTGAGCAGCGACCATCATACCCTCCATTCAAAAGATTATCTGAGCGGTTCAACTTTAACGGATTTCCCGTTTAAAAATATTTCAGCGGTTCCGGTTCCGTTATAGGTTATACCGGCATATACGGAATCATTAGCTCGATGCAGTTGGTTATATACGTCACGGGTGCCATTAATATCATTGACCTTGATTACAACTCTATAATATTCCTGATCACCGGGCAGTTTAAACTGCAACGTCTTAGTCTTAGAGGTTGGCCCAGGCCCGTTGCTGACCGTCAGGCTGATAGGGGTGCCTTTTTCCACCATTACGCCGGCGGCATACTCCTGGTCGGCAATCTTATCCGCATAATAATCGGCACTATCCTTGCGCTTTATTTCGCCTACCTCCAGCTCATATTCCTTGAGTTTTGCCCGGGCTTCACTAAGGCTCAGTCCTTTTAATTCCGGCATTGAAACCCGCTCCGGCTGTTTGCCTTTACTTACCGTAACCCTGATACTGGTTCCTGATTTTACTTGAGCTCCCTTGCCAGGATCCTGGGAAGTAATCGTGCCTTCCGGGCGATCATCATAAACATATTCAGGTCTACCCAGGCTTAAATCTTTGCTGCTTAAAAGCCTGCCGGCATCATCAACACTCTTGCCAACGACATTGGGAACAACGATTAATTCAGGCCCCAAACTAAGTGTAACTTCAATTTTACGCCCTTTTTTAACCTTCCTGCCCTCATCCGGACTCTGCGAAATTACTTCATCTTTTTCGAATTTGTCGCTATGTTCACGGCCGATTACTTTTAACTGCAAACCTAAATCATGTAAAGAATCCTCAGCCTCCTTTAAGGACATGCCTTTTATATCCGGCACGGCGACTTCTTCGCCAAACAGGCTGCCCCCGGCCACTAAAATCCCGGATAATAAACCAATAATGGCAATAGCAATAATAGCAATACCAATAGGGCGGATCTTCTTTTTCTTCTTCAAGCCGCTATCATCCCTTTCATTAACGACTGGGGACATCACCAAGGTTTGATCATTTCTGTGTTTTGCGTTCAAATCCTCCGGCCGATTGGTATAATAAACCAAAAGAGCATTGCGCATCTCTTCGGCGGTAACATATCTGTGGGCGGGGTTTTTTTGAATAGCTTTGTAGACAATAGCTTCCAGGCTCGCAGGTACTGTGCTATTTAATGTTCTCAAGGAAGGCGGCTCATCATGGATATGCTTTAACGCCACTGTGATAGGGCTTTCCGCGTCAAAAGGAACCCTCCCGGTCAGCATTTCAAACAAAACGCAACCTACTGAATATATATCGGTGGTACGGTTAATTGGATCGCCCTTGGCTTGTTCCGGAGATATATAGTGAACTGAGCCTACTATATTGTTGCCATAAGTTATGGTAGCATTACTCATGGCGCGGGCGATGCCAAAATCAGCTACCTTCACCATGCCGTGCTCCGTAATAAGAATATTATGGGGTTTTATATCGCGGTGAATTATACCCTTTTCATGGGCATGATGTATGCCATCGCAGATCATTATGGCAATATCGACCGCCCTATCCACCGGCAACGGTGCCTGACGACGGATAACATCTTTTAAAGTCTGGCCTTCTACGTATTCCATAACGATATAATATACATCGTTTTCCTGACCGACATCATAGACGTTTACAATGTTAGGGTGGGTTAGGCGCGCTGCTGATAAAGCTTCACTTTTGAATTTTTCTACAAAATTTTTGTCACGGGAATATTCTTCTTTTAATATTTTAACCGCCACAATTCGATCCAAAATTCTGCAGCGGGCTTTAAATACCTTAGCCATACCGCCTTCGCCAATCACTTCAATCAGCTCATAGCGTCCACCAATTATCGTGCCGTTCAAAACATTTACCTCCAATTCTATAAACGTAGAAGCACAATAGTTATGTTATCATGTCCGCCTCTGCTCAGGGCCATACTAATCAGATCCCGAGCTGCCTGTTGCGGTTCATGCTGTATACTTAGTATTGCCAGGATTTCATGGTTTTCCAGCAAATTGGTCAGGCCATCGCTGCAAAGCAATATCCAATCTCCTGTCTGCACCTTGTCGTGGTACAAATCGATCTTTACCTTGGATTCAACCCCCAAGGCACGGGTCAAAACGTGGTTAAAAGCGTTGTAACGCATTTCTTCAGCTTTAAGCAAGCCATCCTTAAACATCTGTTCTGCCAGGGTGTGATCCTTGGTTATCTTTATTATCTTGTTATCACGTACTATAAAAAGACTACTGTCTCCTACATGGCCTACCACAATTTCTTCTGTGGACACGACTGCGGCAGTAATAGTGGTACCCATTTCCCTTACACCCTCATTATGGCGACCGGTATCCCAAATAACCTGATTAGCTATTTCTATCGCCTTTTGTAAAGCGCCGGTAACTTCCGACCAGTTATTATAGATAAAATGGCGACTAACCGTATCAATGGCCAAACGGGAAGCTACATCTCCTCCCTTATGTCCCCCCATACCATCACAAACCAGAAATAGATTTCTGTCTTGATCAATAAGGTAAGCGTCTTCATTTTTTTGGCGCTGCAGGCCAATATCTGTAATTCCAAACGCTTTCATAATTCACCTCAGCATAATATCACAAACACAAACTATTAACCGTCATGCCCGAAAACTCGTTAACGCTCGCGGCGGGACAGCAATTGACCGCAAGCGGCCTCAATGTCAGAACCGTGTTCCTCCCGCAGGTTAACATTTAACCCGCCTGCCACCAGCCATTTATAAAACTGGGCAATGCTTTGGGGAGAGGGCTTTTTAAAAGGCAGGCCGCTTACTTCATTATATGGGATCAAATTTACATTCGCCAATAACGGTTTTAACATTTTTATCATGGCCTCGGCATCTTGTTGTCTGATATTGACCCCGTCCAGCATAACATATTCGAATGTAACCCGCCGGTTTGTTATTTCAATATAGTTTTTTATCGCCTGCATCAGTATATCCAAGGGGTACTTACGGTTCATGGGAACCAAATCATCCCTGAGCTTATTATCGCAAGCATGCAAAGATATGGCAAGGGTCACCTGCAGATCAGTTTGAGCTAATTTATCAATGCCTGCTGCGTCTCCTGAAGTAGATATAGTTATATGTCTTTGACCAATATTGATTCCTTTATGGTCATTTAGAAAATAAACGGACTCTAGCACCTCATCAAAGTTTAAAAATGGTTCCCCCATTCCCATAAAAACTATATTGCTGATTAAATCTTCACCGTTCTTCTTTAGGCGTTTGCTTAATTCCCGCTGCGATCCCAGTACCTGTCCCACGATCTCATAGGCCTCAAGATTTCTTTGGAATCCACCTGTTCCGGTCGCACAAAAGCTGCAGCCCACCGGGCAACCTACCTGGCTGGATATGCACAGGGTGTAAGTGGTATTTTTGTGATTCGATTGCGGTATAATAACCGTTTCTATCTTCTTTTTATCTTTCATTTCAAGTAGAAACTTACGGGTATTATCACTGGAAACACGTTGTTTTAAAACCCGGGGAATGGAAACTTCAGCTCGTTCGTCTAAATGCTGCCTTAATTCCTTGGGCAGGTCACTCATCTCATAAAAGGATGAAGTTTGCTTTTGATAAATCCATCTATAAACCTGTCTGGCTCGATAAGCCGGTTCACCTATACTTACGAAGAAATCTTCCAATTCTGGCAGCTTCATGCCAAGAAATTCGGTTTTCTTTATCGTGTTCATTTATAATCGCTTATCCCCTTCGCATTCGTGCATAAAACATTCCATCCATACCATATTTACCAGGCAGGAGAGTCAGGAAACCCAACCGGGCAGCCTGACGATCTGTCTGATCCAAGGGGAGGAAATCAACCTGCCGGTCGATTGCCTCCAGTTTATAATCTGGATTATACTTTAAAAAATCATTAACAACCGCTTCATTCTCCAGGCGATTAACGGTACAGGTAGAATAAACCAATACCCCTCCGGGTAATACCGCCTGTCCGGCCACACTAAGCAGGTTTTTCTGCAATTCGTTTAGTTTGGCTATCTCGGCAGGTTCTTTTCGCCAACGGGAATCAGAACGCCGATTTAAGACCCCCAGACCAGAACAGGGCGCGTCCAGGAAGACGCGGTTCCGGTTTGGAACAGGTTTTATTTGCAATATATCTTTTTGAACCCCCTCAACAATAGTGACACCTAGTCGGTGACAGTTTGTTTTCAGGAGTTTTATTTTATGTTCATGAAGATCGACAGCTTCAATGTGACCTTGATTATCCATCATTTCTGCAAAATGGGTCGTTTTCCCTCCTACCCCGCAGCACAGATCCAAGACCCTTTCGCCCGGTTGGGGCGCAACAATGACCCCGGCGAGCATGGCCGCTTCGTTTTGGACATAAAACTGCCCTTTTTGAAAACTCTTAAGCCCCTCCAAACTCTTATCCATCGACTCGACCCTTATAGACCATGGAATAATTGGGCTGGCAACAGCCTGAATTCCCTCTGCGGCCAGTTCCTGTAGAACCGTTGTTCTATCAGCCTTTAAGCTATTATGGCGCAAAGTCAACTGTACCCGTTGGTTCAAATAGTATAACATGGCTTGGGCTGCTTCCCTACCGTATTCATCCACCCATTTTTTTACCAGCCAATCCGGCTGGGAATAATAAATAGCCAGGTATTCTATGCTGTCAGCAGGTGGGTATACATACTTTCCTCTTTCTCTGATTAGATTTCTAAGTACCCCGTTACATACTGCAGCCAGTGCTTTACTGCACTTTTGACGGCATAAATCAACCGCATCGTTGACCACCGCGTAATTCGGTATTCGATCCATGAATAAGACTTGATAGGCAGACATCCTTAATATGTTTCTTAACCAGGGATTCTGCTTATCAATAGGTTTTCGCAAAAAAAGATTAAGCACCCAATCCAGGTGCTTTATCATTCTTACACTGCCATTAACGATTTCAGTTACCAAATTTTTATCGTTTGGGGATAGCTGGGAATTGCGCAGCTTATTTTCCAGACAAATATTGGCATAGGCACCCTTTTCCATCACTTCATAAAGTATATTAAGTGCCAGTTCTCGTGCAACGGGTGTTCCTTTTGTATCTTCCTTGACCTGCATAGATCCTCCCGTTAATATAGTTATTTTTACCAAAAACGAGCATCTTTAGCGCAATAAATTTTAATCATCAGCACTGCCCATAAAAATCAATAAATAATAAAGCAGGTTGGCAATTGCAGACAAGGCTGCCGCCAGATAAGTCAGAGCAGCGGCTCCTAATACTTTCTTAACCATGGGAACTTCATCATTGCCGATAACACCAATATCGCTTAATTGGGCTACGGCCCGTCTCGAGGCATTAAACTCGACCGGCAGGGTAACGAGGTGAAACAAAACAACGGCGGAAAACAGTACGATTCCTACCAGGATTAGATTGGCCTGCTGCAGCAACAAACCGATCAATAAAATCGGGAAAGATGCCGAAGAGGCGAAATTTGTAACCGGAACCAGTTTATGACGTAATTCCAAAGGGCCATACTGCTGTCCATGCTGAATAGCGTGGCCAACTTCATGGGCTGCCACACCGATAGCAGCAATAGAGTCGTTGCCGTAAACTGCTTCTGATAAACGCACCGTGTATGACTGGGGGTCGTAATGGTCGGTTAAATTGCCTGCAATCGGTTCAACATGGACACGTCCGATGCCGTTTCGATTTAGCAGATTCACCGCTACATCCCTTCCCGTGGCACCGCTTGAGGCGCGCACGTTGGAATATCTTCTAAAGGTAGATTTTACCTTAAACTGCGCATACATGGACAGTATTAGAGCCGGAAGAATTAACATTAAATACAACATCAATTTGCCTCCTTACATATGGCCTGTAATGCCATTTCAACTTTCGACATATCAACACTAGTATTATAACAGGGACCATTGGGCCTGCAGTTTAAAACTCCATACACGGGCAGGGAGGCGGTTTCCAAAATACCTAGGGATAGATCCCGCTCACAAGCTATGGCAATGATCCCGGCCGGGTGATGATCTTCGATAAACTTACGGGCCAAGGTTCCGCCGGTAGCAACCTTGATCACCGCATTATACTTGCGGCTCAGGTTTATCAAATCACCAATGCAGCATTTTCCACATTGCTTGCAATTATTTATGTCCACGGTTATTTTATGCGGACAATCCGCATCCTGCAAGCAATGCGGCAACAGTATCATTATCTGATCACCTGGCAGAACTAGTTTTTTTGATTTTACCAGATTATTATTCACTTCGATATAGGAACGCTGTACTTTTTCTTGCTCAATACCAAAAAAACGACCGATGACGATCGTCAAAGGAAAAAGCATTTCATTTACCCGCTTGCTGATGTTATCCAGCGAAGGAGTACTTTTGGAACGCACAATCATCATTATGATTGCCAATATTCCGGCACCCAGAACCAGGATAGAAATAGCCAAGCAGGCTAAAATGACCTGCACTAAAACCTGGCTTAACATCGTGCGTTTGGTAAATAACAGCCAGATGATTGCAATAAGTACCAGGCCTAATAAGAAAGAACCTAATAATAAACCAACATAAAGGCGTTTTTTAGTCTTCATATTAAAAACCTCAATATAGGCATTCCTAAACAAAATACGTTGCTAAACCTCGCCTCACCCCCTTTTAATTACCCAATATATCTCCAACCTTTAGTTTGAAGCCTTTCAAAAAATCACCGCTGGGCATTCTTTTTCTGCCTTCCATCTGCACCTCGCGTATTTCCAGAAGCCCCCGGGAGGATTTGACGATAAACCCGTCCGTAACAATAGCCACTATTTCCCCAGGCTCGCCTGGAGCATCATCGGGAAGCGTCCGGCTTTTAAATATTTTAAATCTCTTACCCTGAAAGGAAGTATACGCGGCAGGTTTAGGACTTAATGCCCGGATGCGGTTATGGATAGAGATAGCTTCATCTTGCCAGTTTATCTCTTCTTCTTCCCGGGTGAGCATATGAGCATAGCTCGCCAAAAAAGGGTTCTGTTTTTTCCTGGGAAAAGAACCGCTTTTTAATATTGCCAGGGTGTCCATTAATAAATCCGCCCCGGCAACTGCCAGCAGTTGTTCGTATTGTCCATGATCCATTTCAGGAGGTATGGGTACCGGCATCTGTAAAATGATGTCACCCGTATCAAGACCCGAATCCATCGCCATCGTAGTTACACCGCTGATTTCTTCCCCGGCCATTATGGCGCGCTGTATGGGAGCAGCCCCCCGATAACGGGGCAGCAGGGAAGCATGTACGTTTATACAACCCAGGCGAGGATAATCCAGCAATTCCGGAGGAATAATCTGTCCATAGGACGCAACCACGATTATATCAGCTTCAAGGGATTGAATCCGGTCAACTGATTCCTCAATCTTAATGCGAGCCGGTTGGAACAAAGGCAGTTCATATTTTAGAGCAACTTCCTTAACCGGAGACGGTACGAACTTGTTGCCTCGACCTCTGGGGCGATCCGGCTGGGTTACTACAGTTAGAATCTCGTCAGGAGACTCAATCAGTTTTAATAAAGATGGAACAGCAAAATCCGAGGTACCCATAAAAATGATATTCAAGATTATACCCCCTGTGGCTCTATTCAGACTCCCTCTGCATTTTGATGGCTATATCAGGAAACAGTATACCATCCAGATGGTCTATTTCGTGTTGAAATGCCCGCGCTAATATGTCGCTTGCCTCAATTTCTATTTTTTCCCCGGCCCGGTTCATACCCCGGACGGTTATTTTCTGAGAACGACTTACCCAGCCAACCATTTCCGGAACACTCAAACAGCCTTCCTGGGCAGTTTGTTCACCCTCTCTTATTACGATTTCCGGGTTGACTATTTCATATAACTGATCCCCCGGATCAACTACGATAATACGTTTGGATATACCTATCTGTGGTGCTGCCAAACCAATTCCATCAGCCGCATACATGGTATCGCGCATATTATCCAGCACCCTTAAAACGCCGGGCGTTATCTTATCTACCGCCTGGGCTTTTTGCCTTAAAACCGGATCGGGTATGGTCACTACTTGATATACAGCCAATATATTGCCTCCTTACATGGTTATCATAGGATTTAAATCGACTTCAAGCCTTAAACCTTCAGGGCTGCCTCTTTTTATTATACACGCCGCAATACTATGCAATAAACTGCTGCTTATACATTTAAGCAGTATTTGATGGCGGTAGCGATTACGGATTTTATGAATAGGACAAGAGGCCGGCCCCAATAACATAATATCATCTTCCTTGGCATCAATCATCTCTTCAATATATAATGCTGTTGCCAGCGAATAAGAACGACATTGTTGATCCGATTTTGAATGAAAAACGATACGCAGAATGTTGGTATAAGGCGGATACTCCAAGAGTTTGCGGATGCGGTTCTCCTGTTTATAGAAACTGTCATAATCTTGGTTGGCCGCCATTTGAATTACCGAAGCTTCGGGATTGTAAGTCTGAATAAAAACTTCCCCGGCAATGTCAGCCCGGCCGGCTCTTCCAGCCGCCTGTACCAACAGCTGAAAACATCGTTCTGCGGCTCGAAAATCCGGCAGATTAAGTATGCTGTCGGCATCCAACACCCCAACCAGGGAAACACCAGGAAAATCCAAGCCTTTGGCTACCATCTGAGTTCCGATTAAAATATCAAGTTCCCCGTTTTTCATGGCCTTAAGTATTTTTTTCTGGTGGCCTTTTTTACGGCTACTGTCCATATCCAATCTGGCTACCCGGGCCTGTGGAAATAAAAGGCTGATCTCTTCCTCAACCTTTTGTGTTCCTGAACCGAGTAATTGCAAATGGGTACTGCCACATGATTCGCAGGTCGTTTTTTGCTGACGTTGATAATTACAGTAATGACAAACATTAAGATTGCGATCCTGATGATAGGTTAGGCCTACCGAACAGGATGGACATGTGGCAATAGTACCACATTCCCGACATATAGTCATGGGTGAATATCCCCGCCGATTAATAAAAAGTATACTTTGCTCACCGTTTATCAGGCCTTGGCTTAACCTTTCCTGCAAAGGCAGAGATATAACTCCTCGGTAACCCTTGCGGAAAGACTGACGCATATCCTCGATAATAACCCGAGGCATCACCGCCCCAGCCGTTCTCTGAGAAAGAGACAGCAGTTTTACTTCCCCGGTCATGGCACGATGATACGTTTCAATGGCGGGGGTAGCACTGCCCAAAAGCAGAAGGGCTGACTCCATCTGAGCCCTCCGGCGGGCTACATCGC
This sequence comes from Syntrophomonas zehnderi OL-4, assembly GCF_000983115.1. Classification (GTDB taxonomy): domain Bacteria; phylum Bacillota; class Syntrophomonadia; order Syntrophomonadales; family Syntrophomonadaceae; genus Syntrophomonas_B; species Syntrophomonas_B zehnderi. The sequence goes on along the minus strand of NZ_CGIH01000029.1, from coordinate 76,553 downwards.
GGGTATGATAACGTGGCAATTCTTCCTGTTTAAAGGTGTTTTCCTGTTCTTCATCTATAATAATTAAGCCTAATTTGGATACCGGTGCAAAGATTGCAGAGCGGGGGCCTAATACCAGGCAGGCTTCGTTTTGTTGGATTCTGCGCCACTCTTCATAGCGCTCTTGGGCCGTCATGCCACTGTGTAGGACGGCAACATCGGGAATACGATCGGAGAAAATATCTAGAAGCTGTCTGGTCAGAGCAATTTCGGGTACCAGAATAATTACGGAGCGGCCTGATTGCAGCACCGCCTGGGCCGCTTGCAGGTAAACTTCCGTTTTTCCGCTGCCGGTAACCCCGAAAAGTAAATATTCTTCATATTGTCTGTTCTTTAAGGCTGCTTTTAATGTAGCAACCGCTTTTTGCTGCTCGTCATTTAGTGTAAAATCAGGAGTTAAAACCCGTTGGGGCGGTTGTTCAAACCGTATATATCCTTTTTTCAACAAGGCATTAGTGATCTGCCGGGTAAAATTCTTGTTAAATAGCTTGCTATCCATTCCGGGATGGGACAACAAGTATTGCATGGCTTCTGCCTGGCGGGGAGCCCTACGTTGCAGGTTTAACAGATCATTAGTCTTATCAAAACTGTTCGCCGCATAAACATGGTATGCCTTTTCCAGAGATCGTGTCTGGTAGTCGCCGATAACCAATAACAACCCGGACTTTACCATTTTGTTTAATTCGCTCCGGTTTATATACTCGAATGTTTTTGACATGGTTAGTTCCCCGGAAGACCATAATTCTTTGAACAGGTCTTCATGGGGGCGGTCTGCCCCTTTATAGTTCTGATAGTATTTATCGGCATCGATGCCTGCTATGACTCTAGGGTTGTTGGGACGATGCAGTAAAGTGGGGATCATTATCGACAGGGTCAGAGCCAGCGGAGCTAAATAGTAGTCTGCCATCCAGCAGGCCAGTTCCAATAGTCGCTGATCAAAAACCGGTTCCTGATCCAAAACACGCAAAACAGGTTTTAAATCATTTATATCGTCTGTCTTAATCTCTTGTATAATGAATGCTTCGGTTTTTTTGCCAGCAAAGTCAACCAGCACCCTTTTGCCGAAAACGGCTTTATCTTGAATTTCATCGGGAATATAGTATGTAAATACAGTATTTAATTGGCTGGTAGGTATGTTGACAATTACCCCCGCCGCTTTCATTTTATATCCTCCCACTTTGCCCGCATATAGTAACGGTTTGTATAAAAAGACGGGAAAATTCCCGCCTCTTTAATCTATTCTTCTAACACTTGTTGGGCCTTTATGTATGCAAGGCGCACAACCACCGCAAAAACAGCTTGGCTGTGTTATGGGTTGAAAAAAAGCCTTGCTTGCCCGCGGAAGCTGAAGCATCCGCTACAATGGGTATAATAACATCTAAAAAATCAGTGTGATTCAAAGTCTGCAGTGTCTAAAAAAACTGTTGCCGCGTTTTCCGCATCTATTAAAATTTCGGGTAGGCTATAGTCCCGCAGATTTCCTAATTGCACTGGCTTTATCGGTTTTCTCCCAGGTAAATTCGGGTTCATTTCTTCCGAAATGGCCATAGGCGGCTGTTTTCTTATATATAGGTCTTCTTAAATCCAGATCCTTTATTATGGCAGCCGGTCTTAAATCAAAATGCTGCTTAATTAATTCCACAATCTTGTCTTCAGGTATTTTGCTGGTGCCGAAGGTGTCCACTGATATTGAGACCGGCTGGGCTACACCAATTGCATAAGCCAGCTGTATCTCCAGGCGGTCTGCTACTCCGGCGGCCACCATGTTTTTAGCGACATAGCGGGCAGCATATGTAGCTGAACGATCTACTTTGGTGGCATCCTTGCCGGAAAAGGCTCCGCCGCCATGGCGTGCCATACCGCCGTAGGTATCAACAATAATCTTGCGGCCGGTCAGACCGCAGTCTCCCTGCGGACCGCCGATTACAAAACGACCGGTCGGATTAATATAGTATTTGGTTTCACTATCTAGCATATCTGCCGGTACCACATCTTTAATCACATGCTCGATGATATCCTGCTCAATAGTTTGTACGGAAACTTCAGGATGATGCTGAGTCGATACAACCACCGTATCAATTCTGACTGGACGACCATCTTCATATTCAACCGTAACCTGGGTCTTGCCATCAGGTCGCAGGTAAGGAATAATCCCGGCTTTGCGAACATCGGTCATTCGTTTGGCCATTTTGCTGGCCAGCAAAATAGGCATAGGCATCAATTCTTCAGTTTCATTACTTGCATAACCGAACATCATGCCCTGATCTCCAGCTCCAATTTCAAAATCAGCATCATTCATAGTGCCTTTTTTCGCTTCCAGGGCCTTATTAACGCCCATGGCTATATCTCCCGATTGTTCATCAAGGGAAGTCATGACGGCACAGGTTTCACTGTCAAAACCATATTTGGCCCGGGTATATCCTATTTCGGAGATGGTACTGCGCACCACCCGCGGTATATCCACATAGCATTCAGTCGTTATTTCACCTGAAACCAGTACCAAACCAGTGGTTACAATCGTTTCAGCGGCCACTCGCGCAAAAGGATCCTGTTCCAAAATAGCGTCTAAAATAGCATCAGATATTTGATCTGCCATTTTATCCGGATGTCCTTCGGTTACTGACTCAGAGGTAAATAGTCTTTTCCCGGTCATTAATAGTCCCACTCCTTCCAGATATAAGAGTTATATCTTTAATAAATGTACTAACCTGTCCAGGATGGCAGAAGCAACTTCATCTTTAGTCATCTTGGGCAGGGATTCTACGTCCCCTTCCCGGTCGATTAAGGTAACGATATTGGTATCGGCAGCAAAACCGGCACCTTCCATCGTTACATCATTAGCAACGATAAAATCCAGGTTTTTGGAGATCAGTTTTTGACGAGCGTTTTCCAGGATATTCTCGGTTTCGGCCGCGAATCCTACCATAATCTGGCTTTCTCGTTTATTTTTGCCCATCTCTTTTAGTATATCAGGTGTTCCAATTAATTCAAGCTGCAGCACCTGCGAAGTATTGTCGGCTTTTTTTAATTTTTGCGCAGCCACATGGGCAATCCTAAAATCTCCGACCGCAGCTGCCCCGATAATAACATCACATGCAGGCTGATGTTTAAGCATTACCTGACACATTTCCTCAGCACTCCAAACCTCAATATATTTAAGATTGTCAGGAACGCTAAGGTTGGATTTGCCGCTAACCAGGATCACATCTGCACCACGCCTGGCAGCTTCCCTGGCAATAGCATAACCCATTTTGCCCGTACCGCGGTTGGCAATATATCGTACCGGGTCAATATCTTCACAGGTGGTACCGGCATTGACCATCAGCCTGATACCTTGCAGATCCCGTTGGGGATTAAGTATTTTGATAATTTCTTCATATATTTTCTGTGTCTCGGGTAATCTGCCCTTACCCTCTACTCCACAGGCCAGCACCCCGCTATCCGGTTCCATAATATAACAGCCGTGATACTGCAGGGTCTTTATGTTTTCCTGTACGATTGAATTATTATACATATTGGAGTTCATGGCTGGAACTACTAAAACCGGTGCTGTGTTGGCAAGTGCAACCGTTGACAAGAGATCATCCGCCATACCGTGCGCCATTTTGGCGATAAAATTGGCCGTTGCCGGAGCTATAACCAACAGATCCAGCTCCTCGGCAATGCCGATATGCTGAACCTTGTATTCCAATGATTCCGACCATAGATCAACTACCGTCTCACGCCCTGTCAATGTCTTGAAAGTCAAGGGGGTAATAAATTTGGTAGCATTCTCAGTCATCATAACAATTACATCAATATCATCTTTTTTCAACTGGCTGACCAGATCAGCCATCTTGTATGCCGCAATGCCCCCAGTAATGCCAATACCAACAGTTTTAGCCATAATACCACTCCTTGGATCGACTTATTTATCTTGAATAATAATACGGGAAGAAAGAACTTCCTCCAGGGCTTCAGTTACCATACTAGATAATCTGTAATTCTCATCACTCTTTTTCTCTTCCGATAAGTCTCTGGCTCTTTTGGCAACAGCAACCACAACTGCATATTTGCTGGCATTTATATTCATTATCTCTTTGGTGGAAGGCGTAATCAAAAAATCACCTCTTAGCAATTATTCTTTACCCGGCAACGTTCCGCAATAATAATGGAGTGAACTTTATTAACCGCGTCTTCCAGGTTATCGTTGACCACCACATAATCATAATACTTTAGAGACTCCATTTCAGCATGACTGGCGGCTAATCGAGCCGCAATACTCTCCTGGGAATCCTTGCCACGGCTGCTTAAACGAAAAGCCAGTTCATCAATACTGGGAGGTTCGATAAAAATAAAAACACCTTGCGGCATCTTTGTCTTTACCTGCATAGCACCCTGGATGTCTATTTCCAGTAATACGTCATAACCCTGACTGAGTTTATCCTGTACATATCGCTTTGGTGTACCATACATATTGGTATAAACCTGCGCATACTCAAGGAATTCCCCTCTATTTATCATAGCAGAAAATTCCTGACTGTCTAAAAAAAAGTAATCCCGTCCTGCAACTTCTCCTTCCCGGGGTGGACGTGTGGTTGCTGATATAGATAACCGAACATCCGTTAAGCGGGACAGGAGTAGATCCTTAATAGTTCCTTTGCCTACTCCCGAAGGACCTGAGATTACAAATAAAATACCCTTGCGGCTCATGGTTTTTCACTCTTTCCCCCACTTATACTTCCTCATTGCTGCCATCTTTGGAGGTCAATCGATTAGCCACGGTTTCAGGTTGCACCGCAGATAAAATAACATGACCGCTGTCAACTACAATAACCGCTCTGGTTCTGCGCCCGTATGTTGCGTCAATTAAAATACCCTTTTCCCTGGCTTCCTGTATAATGCGTTTGATAGGGGCCGATTCAGGGCTGACAATAGCAACGATACGATTAGCCGCCACAATATTACCAAAACCTATATTTACTAGCCTAATATCCATATTTCCGGAAAACCGGATTCACCTCCTGCTCTATTCAATATTCTGCAGTTGTTCCCGAATTTTTTCCAATTCGGCTTTGACATCTATGACTATCTGGCTCATTTCAATATCATTAGCCTTGGAAGCAACGGTATTAATCTCCCGAAACATTTCCTGAACCAGGAAATCGCATTTTCTGCCGACCGCATCATCACCGTGGTTTAAAATATCATTAAACTGTTTTATATGGCTCTTAAGCCGTATAATTTCTTCGGTGATACTGGCCCGGTCGGCAAATATAGCCGCTTCCTGAAGAATTCTGGCTTCATCCACCGCCGGCAAGCTGATAATTTCAGTAATGCGGCTGCGCAATTTTTCCTGATACTCCTCTGCGACAACCGGCGATCTTTGCTCCAGCTGTTCCACACGTTCCAAAATAAAATCGTTTCTGGTCAACATATCTCGCATCAGGTTTTGACCTTCCTTTACGCGCATGTCAACCAGTTTGTCCAAGGCCTCCTGCAGACATTTTTCCAAAACTTTCCAGGTAAGATCAAGATCCTCTTCAACTTCTTGCAGACTGTATACATCCGGTAATCGAAAAAGATCAATCAACCTGATATCTGCAGAAATATCCAAGTATTCTGCTAAATCCTTCAAGGATTTATGATAAGCCATCGCCAAACCTTTGTCAACCTCGATATTTCTCTCGTATTCTTCCGTTTTCTCAATACTGATGCTTATTTCAATTCTTCCTCGGTTGATATTTTGTTTCAGCTTTTCTTTAACTCTATCTTCCAAGCTGAGATAACGTCGGGATATCCGGATATGGGGATCAAAATAGCGATGATTTACCCCCTTTAGCTCACATATCATATTATACCCATTCTCATTTATCTGGCTACGGCCAAAACCGGTCATGCTTTTTATCATTTATATTTCAACCTTTCCTAGTACTTTTTCTATCCTTGTAAAGGCTTCCTTGATTCTTTCCTTGTCAACCGTCAGGGCAATTCGGAAATAACCTTCGCCATATTCGCCATATCCGTTACCGGGTGTTATAATAACCCCGGCCTTTTCGAGTATCAATTCGGCAAATGTGGCTGAAGTATATCCCCGGGGGACAGGCGCCCATAGATAAAAAGTTGCCTGAGGGGCATTAATATTCCAGCCCATCCGGTTCAACCCGTCTACGGCAATATCTCTGCGTTCCTGATAGATTTGACACATTTCAGCAATGCTGTCCTGCGGGCCTTCCAGGGCCTCAATGCCTGCATATTGAATGGCCTGGAAAACACCGGAATCCACGTTGGATTTAAACCTGCCCAGGACTTCTATGGCTTGAGGATTTCCGGCCGCCCAGCCAATTCTCCAGCCAGTCATATTGTAGGTTTTGGATAAGGAATGAAACTCAATCCCTACTTCTTTGGCACCCTCAGTTTGAAGGAAACTAGGTATTTTGACCCCCTCAAAGGCCATTTCCGAATAAGGTGCGTCATGGCAAACCAGTATATCATATTCTTTTGCAAACTGAACCACTTTGTTGAAAAATGCCATATCAGCAACAGCCCCGGTAGGATTGTTAGGATAGTTTATAAAGAGTAGCTTGGCCTGTTTGGCAATATCAGACGGAATATCTTCCAGTACCGGCAGAAATGCGTGTTCTGCCTTTAACGGCATGGTATATGGTTGCCCCCCGGCCAATAACGTTCCAATCCTGTATACCGGGTAACCCGGATCAGGCACCAGGCAGACATCATCTTTATCCAGATAAGCAAAGCTGATATGAGCAATCCCTTCTTTGGAACCCAGCAAAGAGACTACCTCGGTTTGGGGATTGAGAGTAACTCCAAAGCGTTTAAGATACCAGTCAGCCACCGCTTTGCGGTATGACGAAAGGCCAGCTGAACTGGGATACTGATGATTTTCACTGTCATAAATACTTTTGGCCATCTGGTCAATGATATGTTTAGGGGTAGGCAAATCAGGATCTCCTATACCTAAATTAATAATATCAATCCCAGCTTCTTTGGCCTGAACGATTTTCTGTTCAATCCTGGCAAACAGGTAAGGGGGCAGGTTTTGCATGGCAGTACTCTCTCTCATCAGGAAACAACCTCCTTTACCAAGCAGTATGCTTGTCCTAATCTTTTTAACGACTGGGTTGGATTACCTGTCACGTTATCTGCTGTAAATCAATGCTGCCCTGAAAGACTTGTTCAGCCGGTCCGGTCATATACACATGCTGGTCGTCTTGGCTCCATTCAATAAGCAGATCCCCACCCGGCAAATGCACGCGCGCATCTCTATCGGCAAATCCGTTTAGTACGGCAGCCACCAGAGCCGCACAGGCACCTGTTCCACAGGCCAGGGTAAGACCCGCCCCTCTCTCAAAGACCCGCATGATCATTTCATTACGACCTAGAATCTGCACAAACTCAACGTTGGTTTTTGCAGGAAAGAAAGGATGAACTTCCAGTTCAGCTCCCCAGAGGGCAACCGGGATCTTATTGATATCATCCACAAAAATGATACAGTGGGGATTACCCATGGAAACCGCTGTTGCTTCGATGGTACCCATACTGGCCTCAAGAAGTATTTTCACGTTGCTGCCTCTACCTTGGACAGGAATCAGGGATCTTTTAAGGATCGGTTTACCCATATCCACCTTGATGTTTTTTACCTGCCCTGCACTCGTTTCCACTACTGGATAGCGAGAACCAGCCAGAGTTCTAAGGGACAGATTGGGTTCTTTAACCAGGCCATTTTCATATGCGTAGCGTGCCACACAGCGGATGGCATTGCCGCACATCTCCGCTTCACTTCCATCCGGGTTAAAGATGCGCATGAAAATATCCATCTGCGGGTCTTTGCCAATAGCCACCAATCCATCTGCGCCCACACCGAAGTTGCGGTCACAGATCATCCTGGCATATGGCTGCAAATCTCCGGCTTCTTCCCAAGAGCCTGTTTGTACTATAATAAAATCATTACCCAGGCCATGCATTTTAACAAACTCCATTAATCTCCTCCAAATCCGCAAATATGCGTTAGCGTCTATTCCCGGCCTATTTCCGAATTAATCCCAGGACGCTCTTTATTTATGTTTGGCGACCAGACTCTTAATTATAATTATCATCTGCGTTCACTCTAAAAAATCTGCTGTGTTTAAAATATCTGGGTAATCCTTTTTATCTGAGTTTTCTAGGTTTTTCTTGTATTAACTATTTTTTTTTACTTTCATATTTTAGCATACCCCCTATTGAAAACGAAAAATCTTTGCCAAGTATACAGTATAAATCTTAAGATGATTCTAAACCCTGAGGCAAGAAGAATGATTGCCCACTGCCAACCTTCCAGGGGAACCGTTGCAAACACGTTTTGCAGTGTCGGCAGATAAATAACGAACAACTGCATTATAATTGAAATCAATACCGCCCCGATAAGGAATTTGTTTTTAAAAAAACCTAGTTCAAAGGGAGAGTATTGTTCTGAACGACATTCAAAAACATAAAACAGTTGGGCAAACACCAAGGTGGTAAAGGCCATAGTTCTGCCTAAATCCAAGCCATCCATGCCATGCTGGTGTGACCAATAATATCCGATTAGAAAAGTCGCCAATGATATCATGGCAATATAAGTGCCCCGACTCAAAATAATCCATCCCAGACCCCGGGCAAAAATACTCTCATTTTTAGGACGGGGCGGGCGATTCATAATACCCGGCTCAGGTGGTTCAATTCCCAGCGCCATGGCAGGCAGCCCGTCAGTAACCAGATTCACCCAGAGAATCTGGATAGGCAGCATGGGAAGGGGTGTGCCCATCAGCGTTGCTAAAAACATTACCAGTACCTCGCCGATGTTGCCTCCCAGCAAATAGCGGATGAATTTTCTAATATTATCATATATCGCCCTTCCTTCATAAATCGCCCGTACTATCGTGGAAAAATCATCATCGGTTAAAATCATTCCGGCGGACTCTTTCGTTACCTGGGTTCCGCTGATTCCCATGGCAATGCCTATATCGGCAGTTTTTATCGCCGGGGCATCATTAACCCCGTCACCGGTCATAGCCACTACCTGTTGATGAGCCTTCAAAACATTTACGATACGATTCTTATGTTGAGGCGAAACCCTGGCAACTACTCGATCTTGCAGTACACGCTTATACAGTTCACTATCAGTCAAATGATCAATTTCCCCACCACTAATAACCCTGTTTTCTTTACTTATACCTATTTCTCTGGCGATGGCACTGGCGGTCAGAGGATGATCGCCCGTAATCATTACCGGCACAATGCCGGCTCTTTGACATTTTTTTACCGAACGTAGTGCGCCAGGTCGAGGCGGATCTATCATCCCGCATATCCCGGCCAGAATTAAATCAGTTTCCAGCTCCAGATCGTTTTTTTTCTTCCAGTTGTCCTGGATTAAAGGCTTATAGGCAAATCCTAATACACGCAGCGCATCAGATGCCCAAGCTTCTTGCATATTTATAAATGCTTGCTTTTCCGTATTTTCCAAGGTCTTAACTGTATCATTTTTTACAACCCGGCTGCAGTATGGGATAATATAGTCCAGCGCTCCTTTAACCAACAGATAATATTGTCCTTGTTCCTGGACGACTACACTCATACGCTTTCTTTCTGAATCAAACGGTATCTCTCTTAATATTTCAAGTTTGTTTTTCAGACCTGCTTTGGCAGCCATCACCAGCAGAGCACCCTCAGTCGGGTCACCCTGTACCCCATATCCGTTTTTTTCTTGTCTTAAAGCTGATTGATTGCAGTTTAGAGCAATATTTAAAATCATCTTGAGATTTTTGTCGTTAAGCGCCTGAATACTGCGTCCTGCCCAGGTAAATTTTCCCCGCGGTTCATAACCATCGCCCTCAATTTCAACCGTTTTGTCCATAACAGCAAGCTTCCTCACGGTCATTTGGTTGCGGGTTAATGTACCCGTCTTGTCAGAACAAATTACGGTTGTGCATCCCAGAGTTTCAACCGCCGGCAGTTTTCTTACAATGGCATTATGTTTGGCCATTCTTTGTACCCCCAAAGCCAAAACCACGGTGACAATAGCCGGCAAACCTTCCGGAATAGCTGCGACTGCAAGGCTGATACCAGCCATAAACATAGTTAATATGCTTTCCCCGCGCCAGATACCTAATAGCGCCACCAAGGCACATACCAGCAAGCAGATGGCAATTAAGATCTTGCCCAATTGATCCAATCTAACCTGCAAAGGGGTCATGTTTTTTTCAGTTTCTTTCATCATGCCTGCTATCTGGCCCATAACAGTATTCATACCTGTTTCCACGACTAAGGCCCGCCCCCTGCCCCGGGTGACGGAAGTCCCCAAAAAAGCCATATTGCTTTTTTCAGCCAGGAGTGTATCGGCAAGACAGATATCTTCAGCATTTTTTTCTACCGGAACCGATTCGCCCGTCAGGGCTGATTCGTCTATTTCCAAACCACTGCTAGATATCAAACGCAGATCAGCCGGAACTTTATCACCGGCTTCCAGAAATACCAGGTCACCAGGAACCAGCTCCTGGGAAGGTATTTTTATTGTCTTACCGTCCCTTAAAACCACTGCATGCGGAGATACTAATTTTTTAATTTCATCCAGGGATTTTTCCGCCCTATATTCCTGAATGAAACCTAAAACTGCGTTTAAAATGACTATAGCCATGATCGTCAGAGCATCACCCATCGCCCCAACCAGCCCGGATATAACTGTAGCCCCTAATAATACCAGAACCATCGTATCAGTAAACTGATTCAGCAAAAGTACCAGGGGCTGGATCTGTTTTCCAGAATCCAAGGAATTATTAAACCTGGTCTGACGTTCCTGAACTTCCTTGCTGGGCAATCCTCCCTCAATATTACTTCCTACAGCAGTAACGCTTTCAGCAATACTAAGTTGCCACCATAGTTTTTCCGTCATTTTTTTGCCTCCACTATTCATGCTTGAGAAATGCTTATTCATTCGTCAATAATAAAAGAACAGCGGACAGGCAGAAGCTCAACTGATTATTTCTAAGCCTGATTGCGAGAAAAACTAATTTTTTGATACTGACGGACACTGATTTTAATAATTGTTTACCTATGCTTATAATAAAGACACCCCTAACAAGCTAGGGGTGTCTTAGAAAATACTTAATATTATAGTATTATGACCGTAATCACCAATTTGGATGTATATAGGTACTAAGTTGGTCGAAATTATCAACCGTAAAATACTTTTCTTCAACTGTAGTCAGAAAAGTAATTCCTTCATACTCGTAAGCCATGTTCTTTTCAATGCCATCATAAACACCGCAGGACTTAAGAACGTATTCACCGGCCCGGCTGCCGAATAAGACCACATAGTCAGGTCTTAGCACCTTTATTTCTTCCATAAGGAAAGGCAAGCAGTTCATCACTTCATCTCCGGTAGGCTTAACTGGTATTCCCTCACAGGGGGTATTGCTTAACAAGCAATTATATTCTTTATCCAGGAGTTTGTTGTGCATATAGCAGTTGGCATTCTGTCTGGTAACACACGCTTTCGGTTGGCATCTTACCATAAAAGTATGGTAGACCCTCTCGGTATTAAAGCATTTTTTGATGATATCCCTTAATTGAATAACTTTATCCAGATCTAGGGTAAACTGATTTTCACATTCAAATACCAACATTATTTGGGGTTCAAGATCACCCTTGCCTAGTGACGGTTTGCGGATACATCTGGTTAAACTAGGACACCGATTGCACTGGGCAACCCTTTCTTCCATTTGAATAATCCGCTTGATATTTTGTTCCCTGGTACCCTTTTCCATCGTTTGCCTCCCGTAATAGCCCTAGAAGAACATTAGATTTTTTCCAAATATCCTCTGGTACGTTGATTGATACCCCAGGTTGAGTCGGCAAGTTTGCTGGAAATATAAGCACGAACATTATCATCTAATTCTGGGTCTTCGTTATCGATGATTAAAAAATAGGTTCTTAAAACATCTACCATGTTCAGAAACAAGCGCTCAACCGGCATTTTTTTTAAAAGATTGTCCTTCTTCCCATAGTAGAATACCATTAGTTTTAAAACCCAAGCTATTTCAGCATTGCTCCATAATCTTTTCTCCAGTATTTCATTTAGCAATTGATCTGTCCCTACTAAATCGGCTCTTTTTTCGAGTTCCTGCCATTCTTTTTTACCTAATACTGTGGAAGCAATGCCAAACAATTCTTGTTCCATGGTGATCCCCCTTGTAATAAATACTGTATTCTATTATATTTACTGATTTCTATGATTACTTGCAAGGGGACTTTTAGATAACCAGGGTTTTTTTATTTGTGTATATCCTCATGCAGCAATTGAAACTAGCGTATAATCCTTCTGGCGCCGGTATACGAATTGCTGTAATAGGCCTCACTTAATGATGAATATATGACACCCCCGCTGCGTGGAGAGCTGGAATGGATGAATTTGCCGCTCCCGGAATATATGCCGACATGATCTATCCCTTTGCCTCCACAGGAAAAGAAAACCAAATCCCCGGCCATTAAATCACTTTTACTGACCGCAATCCCGCTTCCATACTGGCCTGCAGCAGTCCGCGGCAGACTGATTCCCGCTTGTCCAAAAATATAGGTTGTAAATCCGGAACAATCAAAACCTCCGGGGGCAGCTCCGCCATATCGGTAGGGAGTACCAATATATTGAGCCGCGGATTCGATAATTCTGACTCCGGATAAGTTATCGCCGGAGCGGGACACACTCACCGGAGCTGGCGCTGACGGTGGCGTTGCAGCTTTTTGAACCGCAGGAGCAGTTCCGTTAATGATGAGTTTGTCGCCTATTTGCAAATCATTTGAATCCAGTCCGTTTAAGGCCTTTATCTTTTCCACACTGGTTCCAAACCTGCTCGCTATGTTCCACAGATTATCTCCTTTGACAACTGTATAAACACTTGTAGCTCCTGAACCGGCTGACACTGGAGCAGATTGCGCCTGAACATTAACCTCATTATTAATTTTCAGGGTTTGACCAATACTCAGCTGATCTGAACTCAAACCATTAATTTTTTTAATTTGCTCGACACTAACTCCATACGTCTGGGATATCTTCCACAAAGAATCTCCGGCTTTGACTACATAAACTGATTGGGCAGCCCCAACCGTTGAAACCATAAACATCCACAACAACAAAACCGCACCTGCGGTTAATCCTCTCTTGTGCATTCTACCCCTACCTTTCGAAAATCTCTGGCAATATATACCTGAGTTCAACAGGGGTAGGCTTTTTTCCTGCAAAAAATTATATTTTTTTAACTATTTCCGTAGATTGTATTCCGATAGGCTTTTATTTTCGACATCAGTTTACTGTCAATGCCTGCTGCTCCCAATTGGGAGCGGCTTTCGGTGATGTTATTCCCATGAAAATCCGACCCTCCGGTTACCAGCAATCCGTATTGTTCAGCCAGTTGGAGGAAACCCGCTAATTGTTCCGGGGTATGTTCCGGGTAGTATACTTCCAAACCTTCAATACCCAGACTAATAATAGAAGGAATCAGATTCTGGTCACGGATCAAGCCCGGATGAGCCAAAACCGCTATTCCTCCCATCTGTTTTATCAATTCAATCGCTTCCGAAGGCACAAATTTGTAACGCTTTACATAGGCAGGTTTTTCCTTGCCCAGGTAATAATCAAAGGCTTCTTTAACACTGGATACATATCCAGCAGCTATCATGGCTCTGGCGATATGCGGACGGGCAATCAAATCACTTCCGGCCAGTCGGTGCACCTCCTCATAACTGATCTTCACTCCCAAATCGCTTAACTTGGCTATCATTTTTTGAGCCCTTTCCTTGCGTTGACTGCGTATTTCCGTTAAACGCCGCTTTACTTTTAAATGGTCGGCATCAACATAATAGCCTAATATATGAACTTCGTTTTCATTAAGTTCAGTGTTCATTTCTATACCGGGAATAAATTCTAAGGAGAATTGGTTGTCCTTTATATATTCTGCGGCCGTCTTTAAACCTTCCATGGTATCGTGGTCAGTTAGCGCAATTCCCGCTAATCCTCTGGCAATCGCCTCATCTACCACCTCAGTTGGACTACAGGTTCCATCTGAAGCCGTGGAATGCACATGCAAATCATAAATCATAATAACCTCCTTGGTGACAGTCTCCTGTTTATATACCTGCACTTAATTTGAATTAAAGTTAAGTGAAACTGCGAAAAGGCGTGATAGATTCCTTCCCTTTCGACCTATTAAGGGCCGGGCAAAACTTTTTCCAGCACAGCTAACGCATTTTGATACAGGATCATGTTTATTTCTTGATTATTAAATCCTCGTCTTAGCAGATATTCAGGCAGATTACGGTACCCTGCCACATCTTTTATAACCATATCATCGGCTCCATCGAAGTCTGAGCCTAAAGCCACATATTGGATTCCAATAAGGTCGGCAATATATACGATATGGTCAATCATGGTGTCAATACCAGGCTGGGTTTCGCTGACGAAATCAGCCACCTGGGTTACGCCGATCACGCCGCCATGATCCCGTAGAGCCTTTAATTGATCATCAGTAAGGTTCCTCCAATGCCCACACAGGGCGAAGGCATTGGCATGACTTACCAATACCGGATGCCGGTAATAGTTTAAGGCATCAAAGAAAGATCTTTCCGATAAATGAGCAAGATCCAAGAGCATCCCCATATCTTCCATTTCAGCCACTACCCTGCGCCCCAGCCTGCTTAATCCCCCACCGGCATCCCTCTCTGCAGCCCCGTCCGCCAGTTGATTGCGTTCATTCCAGGTAAGCCCCAGACTTCTTAGGCCAAACCGGTATAATAACCTGAGTGTCTCCAAATCATTACCCAGGCATTCCCCGCCTTCCAAATGCAGAACAGCGGCGAGTTTACCCTGATTATCAGGTTCATTCAAATCCGTGTACTTATTTAGTGTATAGATCCAGCTTTGGTTTGCCTCAATCTCCGCGTGGAATTTTTCAACTTGTTTTAATATCTCCCGCAGAACCGTGTTGGGTTCAGCCGGTCGGGCAAACATCGCAAATAGCTGTAGGTATATACCCGAATCCTTGGCGCGCTTAAGATCATACTGGGCCTGGTTGTGCCATAAAGTTTGATCATTTTCCTGCAGCCAGGAAATCGTATCACAATGCAGATCAACTATTTTCAAAACAAAACCTCCTTAACTAATAAAGCAAATAACAAGGCCTCCTTATTAGCGACCGTTAGGGAGCATCCGTAGTCCTCGCCTCATTTCGGTTAAACTTCCCCGTTCATATAAAAAACCTGCTGATATAGCAGGTTTTATATATATTATACTTATAATTATGCAACGCGTATCTATCTAGGTT
>NZ_CGIH01000029.1:0-61175 GCF_000983115.1 Syntrophomonas zehnderi OL-4 | reverse complement strand
CCTGCTGATATAGCAGGTTTTATATATATTATACTTATAATTATGCAACGCGTATCTATCTAGGTTCAATAATAAGCTTAATAGCAGTCCTTTCCTCGCCATCAATTATAATATCCGTAAATGCCGGGATACAAATTAAATCCATACCACTGGGAGCCACAAAGCCGCGGGCAATGGCTATTGCCTTTACCGCCTGATTAATTGCACCAGCACCTATAGCCTGTATTTCCGCTGCCCCCTTTTCGCGTAACACGCCAGCCAATGCTCCTGCAACCGAATTCGGACTTGATTTAGCTGAAACCTTCAATACTTCCATGAAATAACCTCCCTCAATAAATAAAAATAAATGATCAAGCAATTTATCAAATAGGTTGCTCTTTATAGAAGTATATTCTAATAAGTTTCAGTAATTCCTTCTTTTACCCGAACAATTTTGGATATAATTTCCTGTGTCTTAATCGCCCAAGTAATATGAAAACCTTTCTATATGGGTGGCTTTATTGTTTTCCTCATCCAATTGCAAAACGACTCCCTGCATCTGTGCAGGTCCAGTTGCAACTTCAAAACGAGCGGGTCGGGCGTTTAAGAATTTATCTATTATAGGCCCTTTGGCCATACCCAGGATTGAATCAACCGGTCCGGTCATGCCAAGATCGGTTATATAAGCTGTTCCTTGGGGGAGTATTCTTTCATCGGCGGTTTGTATATGGGTATGGGTACCTACTAAGACCGTAACCCTGCCATCCAGATAATGGGCCAATGCCATTTTTTCCGAGGTCGCTTCCGCATGGAAATCGACTATGATAAAATCCACCTGATCTTTTATATCATTGACTACCTCATTAATCGTTTGAAAGGGACAATCCAAAGCAGGCATATAAACGCGACCACTCGCATTAATGACGGCAATATTTTTATTAAAGCCGGCTTTATAAATATGCATCCCTTGACCGGGGCAATCGCCCGGATAATTGATTGGCCTAATCAGGCGAGGTTCATCGTCAATAAAATTAAAGATATTTTTGTTGTCCCAGACATGATTACCCATGGTAAGTACATCTATACCCATCCCAATAAGATCATCTTTAATCTCCTGGGTCAAACCTCTCCCACCAGCCGCATTTTCAGCATTGGCAATGGTAAATGAGATATCATTTTCCCTTTGTATTTTAGACAGCATGGCTTTTAAAATAGCGCGGCCCGGTTTGCCAACAATATCACCTATGATAAGTATATTCAAATTTAATTTGCCTCCATCTATTGGTTGAAAATAAACATTTTGCCTTGATCTCGATACGCAATAACCTTTTGATCGGGTCTAATTTTATATTTTATATTGTCTATTACCGCTTGTTGTATGTCTTGGTATGAAACCGCCTCATTCTCGTCATTCAATAATCGCGCGGAAAATTCCATCTCCGTTAAGGTAACAAAAAGATCTATTTCTTCTTCACAAAGCGACCGGTCATCACGAATTAAAGTAATTATGGAAATATCAGCATATGCAATAAATTTTATCTGCAGATGGTCTGTTTTAATTTGCTGCAATTGGTAAAACAGGTTTAATGCTTCATAAGTCTTATGGATAAATTGTTGCTTTTGTTTATCTTCAATATACCCCTTTATAATTATTTCCATTGATATTTTATTATCTTTGCTGACGTATTTTATGGAGCCGAGTTCTGAATGGCGTATAAATGCTGATATAGCAGCATTTATTCCTGAATCTGAAATCATTAAGTCATCTTCCCTTGTTGAAATTATAATCATTTCGTTAATCTTTCTGCAGCCAAGACGCTAACTCCTGCCTGTTTGCGGTGGTATTTTAATACAGATTAACAAACCAGCGCCTAAAAACCCACATTATTCACAACCCATATAACTAAAAATTCCCACTGCAATTTAAAGCCAGGGGTAAGACATGAGGAAAAGCGTCGATCTGCGTAATCCGCATCCATTTACACGAAACTAAAAGGCCGCTTTGAAACGTTTTTAAGTACGTTTCAAGGGCGGCCTTTTTTACCTTATCCTGTATTACTAAATTGACCCGGCCTCCTACTTGGCGAACTCCACCGAACGGGTTTCCCTGATTACCATAACCTTGATTTGTCCTGGGTAATCAAGTTCCTGCTCGACCTTGCGCGCTATGTCCTTGACCAGGTTTATTGACTCTAAGTCATCTATTTCCTCGGGTTTGACGATTATTCTTATTTCTCGGCCGGCTTGAATCGCGTAAGAACGGTCTACGCCAGCAAAGGAATCGGCCAGGTTTTCCAGCTTCTCCAGCCGTTTAATGTAGGCCTCCAGGGTTTCCCTTCTGGCACCGGGCCGGGAAGCGGAAATAGCATCCGCAGCTTGTACCAGTACAGCTTCGATCGTTTGCGGCTCAACATCCCCATGATGTGCCTCAATACCGTGAATAACCTCCTTGCTCTCGCGATATTTTTTAGCCAGGTCAACCCCAATCTCCACATGTGGCCCTGAGATTTCGTGGTCAACTGATTTGCCAATATCGTGTAGCAATCCAGCACGCTTAGAAAGCATAACGTCCACATCCAGTTCTGCCGCCATAACACCTGCCAGGTGAGCTACCTCAACCGAATGTTTGAGAACGTTTTGTCCGTAACTGGTGCGGTATTTTAGTCGCCCCAGAAGTTTAATAAGTTCAGGATGCAGACCATGCACACCCACCTCAAAAGCAGCCTGTTCACCGACTTCCCTGAGTTCCTGATCGATTTCTTTTTTGGCCTTTTCCACCATTTCCTCTATTCTAGCTGGATGAATACGACCGTCCGAGACCAGGTGTTCCAATGCCATACGGGCTGTTTCCCGACGTATAGGATCAAACGAAGAGAGGATAACGGCTTCGGGTGTATCATCGATAATCAGATCAACCCCGGTAAGGGTTTCAAAGGTACGAATATTACGACCTTCTCGTCCAATTATGCGGCCCTTCATTTCATCATTAGGCAAAGCTACGACTGAGACAGTAGTTTCGGAAACAACGTCAGCAGCGCAGCGCTGTATTGCCAAGGAGACAAGGTTTTTTGCTCTTTTGTCCGCTTCTTCTTTAGCTTCAGCTTCCAGTGTTCTTATCATCAAAGCCGTTTCCTGACGAATCTGCTGTTCAACGTTATATAGCAGCAAATCCTTGGCTTCTTCAGAACTCAAACCTGATAGACGCTCCAGTTCTTTGAGCTGCTGGGTAACTATCAACTGCAAGTCCTGCTGGGTTTTATCTATATCCTTTTCTTTTTCTGCCAGACTCTGTTCCTTTTTTTCGATGTTCTCAGACTTTTTTTCAATCAGTTCTTCTTTTTGCAGAACCCGCCTTTCCAGGCGATCCAGTTCCCTGCGTCTTTCCCGCAGATCTTTTTCGAATTCCTGACGATTGCGATGAATTTCATCTTTAGCTTCTACAAGCAGCTCTTTTTTCCTTGTTTCAGCTTCCTTGTTTGCTTCCTCTATAGTTTTGGCAGCCTCTTCTTCAGCTGCCCCTATTTTACTTTCCGCGATTACTTTTCTAGCATAATAGCCTGCTACAACACCTACTGCTAATGATAAGGTAACAATTATAAAACTCCAAATTGTATCTATATTTTTCACCTCCTTTTTTGATTAGATATTTTATTTGACTAACTAAGTCTGTACATAGAAAAGCCGAGTTTTCACTCGGCTTTTAAGAAGACGCTCACTTCTCCTGTATTCTTCCCCTGAAATAATCATACTGCCACCTCAGATAAATGAGTCAGCACTGTATATTAAGTCAGTGAGAACTATACATCCCACCTTAACCTTATAAGACGACAAATATACACTCTATATTTATTAGGCTCCGGTAAACCGACCGGGCCTTCCACATTACCTGGGGATAAAATATATATATATAAAATAAGTGTCTATATGGTCAAGTTCAAAAAAGTGAGACCCCTTCCAAGAGCCTTATTTAAATTTTAGTTAGTTTGCAAAATAGTGTCAAGCATCGTCTGTATCGTTTGTGACCTTGGGAAATACTGTATCTTTGATCATTCCTTGGATAGTCTGGACTATCTCGGGATTGTTCTTCAGATACTCCTTGGCATTTTCCCGACCCTGCCCCATGCGTTCACCATTATAGGAATACCAGGATCCACTCTTTTGAACAATGCCTAAATCGCTGGCTACATCCAGCAGGTCACCTTCCCGGGAAATACCGGTACCATACATGATATCAAATTCTACCGACTTAAATGGTGGGGCCACTTTGTTTTTAACCACCTTTACCTTGGTACGGTTGCCGATTAGTTCATTGCCCATCTTGATAGCTTCACCTTTGCGAACTTCCATGCGCAGGGACGAATAGAATTTTAAAGCCCGCCCACCGGTAGTGACTTCGGGATTTCCATAGGATATGCCCACTTTTTCCCTAACTTGGTTAATAAAAATGACACAGCTATTTGATTTGCCGATATGAGCCGTCAGTTTCCTTAAGGCCTGCGACATTAAGCGAGCTTGCAAGCCAACATGAACATCGCCCATATCACCGTCCAGTTCAGCCTTAGGAACCAGAGCAGCAACCGAGTCGATAACCACTACATCAACGGCCCCACTGCGCACCAAGGCCTCTGTTATTTCCAAAGCCTGTTCTCCATTGTCAGGTTGTGCGACCAACAGGTTGTTAATATCAACACCAAGCTTTTTAGCATATAAAGGATCCAGGGCATGTTCCGCGTCAATAAATGCAGCCATTCCGCCTTCACTTTGAGCCTGAGCTATAACGTGCAGGGCGACCGTAGTCTTACCGGAAGATTCCGGACCGAAAACCTCAATAATCCTGCCCCGGGGCAACCCCCCTACGCCCATCGCCAGATCCAAGGAGATGCAACCCGTAGATATTACTTCAACATTCATGATACTGGCTTCACCGAGTTTCATTATGGCTCCTTTGCCATATGCCTTTTCGATATTTGTTATAGCAACATTCAGGGCCTCAGCCTTACCCTGGTTAATGTCATTATTGTCCAAAATAAACCCTCCTCAAACATGCGTTCGCTTTATTAAATGATAACCAGCGCCAAAGACCCTGTCAATGATATTTATCCGTTTAAGGTAAATGTTTCCAGAACCGTATAAACAGGCCCAGCAGGACTAAGGGTGCTCTTCATCAATTCAAAATGTTGAATCCTAAAACTGCGCATTTTATCCTTCTGTGGTATTTTATCCAGTACCTTCAGCATTTCCTTCCAGCCCGTCTCAGAGCGAACCCGTCCTAAGGTAAGATGAAAACTGCGCTTCCTTTCAGGTTCAAAATCCATTGAACTAAGATAGGCATCTACCCGGTCGCCTAAGAAATCCGCCTTGTCCAACTCACCATTAATCCCCAACCATATTACCCGGGGCCGCATCCGGTTAGGAAAAAACCCGATTCCGCCGGCAGATAGATTTAAGGGAGGTGAAGAATCTCCGGCCAGCCTTAGATTTCTTTTTAATTCAGGCAACTGTTTATCCTCGACCTCTCCCAGGAATTTAAGCGTGATATGATAATTTTGGTATTCCACCCACTTGACATCCGGTCTGGCCCGGCCTAACTCATTGCGCAGCATACGCGCAAACTGCTTTATATCATCCGGCACCGGAATAGCTACAAAGGCTCTCAAAATTACACTCCTCCCCAAATAAGTTAGAGACACGCAAATAATAAGCTATTTATAGCCTGATGGCAATACCCTCCAGGTGACGGCGCAGTATATCCAAGGCCGAGCGGGTCGTCAATTTACGGATGGCATCCCGAGGCCCTACATATCTTAATTCTTTTACCTGACAGTCATCTGCGCTGGCCAGACCGATATACACCAGCCCCACCGGTTTTGCTTCGCTGCCTCCGTCCGGCCCAGCAATACCGGTTATCGATAAGCCCAGATCCGCACCTGAGACCTGCCGAATACCCTGAGCCATCTCTGCCGCTGTCTGTCTGCTAACCGCCCCATGTTCTTCCAAGGTAGCAGGCGAAACCCCCAATATTTTGATTTTGGCGGCATTACTGTAAGTAATAGCCCCACCCCAAAAATACTCTGAACTTCCGGGAATATCAGTTATAAAACTGCCCAGCATCCCGCCGGTACAAGATTCAGCCACAGCCAATTGCTTGCCTTGCTCTTTAAGCAACCCTGCAACACGTTGCGGCAGGGTCTCATCATCATAAGCAAAAATATGTCTAGCCAGTTTGCCTTTAATCGCTTCAGTAAGTTCATCTAAAATCTTCTGGCTGGCTATTTCATCCTTACCTTCCGCCGTGAGCTTAATATGGATTTCCCCATCGGTTGCCAGTAAAGCCATGGAGCAGCCATGGGTATCCGTCATCAATTCCCCCAGTAACTCCTCAACCCTCGATTCCCCTGGCCCCAATACCTTTATAGTCCTTCTGACCACCCGCTGCATGTAAACGGCATAATCCCTTTCCAGTCGGGGTTTTACTTCGTTTTTAAACATTACCTGCATTTCATGCGGCGGCCCAGGCAGGAGAATAATCAGCTTGTTGTTTTTAGCCAGATACATACCTGGAGCTGAACCTCGACTATTTTTCAGCACCTCAGCTTCGGGAGGGAACATGGCTTGTTTTATGTTTATCTCCGGCATTTTGCGCTGATTGCGTGAGAAGTATTCACGCAGGCGCGCCTCTTCTTCACTGCGCAGTTCCAGTTTACACCCCATGACCTCACTGGCGACTGTCTTGGTCAGGTCATCAAAAGTTGGGCCCAACCCTCCTGACGAGATGACTATATCAGCTAAATCAAGACCATATAAAAAGGCCTTTTGAATTTGAGTTTTACTGTCGCCAACGGTTGCTTTCCCGGTAACCCGCAACCCCATATCGCCCAACTCACGGGAGAGGAATACCGAATTGCTGTCCTGGGTATTACCCAGCAACAGCTCGGTACCGGTTGATATCAAGAAAACCTTCTGCAAGCGTATCTCTCCTATCTTTTTATGCCAAGACATTTCCTACCAATATAATACCCCATTTACAAGCTTAGCATAGACCTTCTTTAAAGAGTTGATACCGGATTTATTTGAAAATAGATTTTCTTATCAAATATTTGATATACCAAAAGGGCCGCTTTTAAGATGCGGCCCTTTTGGTTACACTGCCTGTTCATGGTTAAAAGTATAAATGATTTCTTTAAAGCGTTGCCGATCCAAACTTTCTTCCTGAATCAGCAAATCTGCCAGTTGATACAAAAGATCCTGATTCTCAGTCAATAAGCTGCTAGTCTTTTGTTCAGCACCATCGATAATCCTCTTGCACTCACCGTAAAAAACTTCTGGCGGCAGGTTGTCGCTCGATACTACCCCCAGCGGTGACAATCCGCTGCTAACCATCTCCTGAGCTATATCCCAGGCCTGTTGAAAATCATTGCGGGCTCCGGTACTTTTGCTGCCAAAACGTATTTCTTCGGCCAAAGCACCAGCCAGGGTAATCATTATCTGACATTCCAGTTCTTCGTGTGTATAAAGGTATTGGTCATCCTGCGGCGATTTGCGCATAAATCCCAAGGCCTTGCCGCGGGGAACAATCGTCAAAGATGCCACTGAACCAGTTTCCACCAATTCACTTACCAGGGCATGTCCACTTTCATGTACGCTGACCCTCTCCATTTCGTTTAGGGATGGTCGGCGATCCGCTTTTTCGCCCAGCATAACCTTATCTATGGCTTCCCGAAAATGCTGGGCCTGAATAGTAGGGGAATCTTCACGCATCGCAAAGATGGCTGCTTCATTGGCCAGGCTTTCCAAATGCGCTCCTGAAAAGCCAAAGGTGGCCCGGGATATTTCATCCAGATTCACAGATTTATCCAGCGGCTTGTTGCGGGTATGAATGGCCAGTATTTTAGATCTTCCGAATCTATCCGGCAATTCCACGGCTACCTGACGGTCAAACCGTCCTGGTCTCATTAAAGCCGGATCCAGCAAATCAGCCCGATTGGTAGCACCGATAAGCAGAATCCTGGGGTTTTCATACTGAGCAATCCCATCCATTTCCACCAGCAATTGATTCAAGGTCTGATCGTATTCCATGTGACCACTGTGGCTGCCCCTTTTAGCCCCCAGTACTTCCAATTCATCAATAAAAATAATCGCACTTTTTTTATTTTGCTTCTTGGCCTTATTACGTGCATCGCTGAATATCTGCCTGATTCTTTTAGCTCCGACACCGGCATACATTTCAATAAACTGGCTGCCCGAAGCGGAAATGAAAGCTGAGCTGGTATAATTGGCTGCCGCCCTGGCCAAAAGGGTTTTACCCGTACCGGGAGGGCCGACCAGCAAGATACCCTTTAACGGGCGTATCCCCATATGATCTATGGCTTCGGGTTTTAATATAAACTGCAGGGCTTCCTTGAGTTCATTGATAGCCGAATCTTGTCCGCCGATTTCCTCAAAATTTAATGAACTGGGCCGACTGGTTCCGGCCCCATAACTGCCTATCTTAATATTTCCCTGTCCATGCATAAAATAAATCATAAAGCCTATTAAGATTGCCACAATAATAAACGGGGTTACATTGATGCCATTTATGCCTAAAAAAACCAGAACCGCAATCGCTGCGCCTGCTAGGATTTCCCTCACATCTGTTTCTCTCCTTTGCCTGTTTCTGGAGCGGGAATGCTACGCTCAATAACTTCGTATAAAAAATGATTTTGGTCAACCAATTGAACATAAAGCCTTTGCTCATCTATAAACAGCTTATAAGTAAAATGATCGCGGCCGGCAGTCTCGCGAAAGATTTCATCCAGCCAGAGATAATTGTTTTTAGCCATCGCCTCATAGATACTTAATTCCAGATAATCCAGTTCATCATTTAGTTTTTTATTGCGCTTGTCGGTTAGCTGTAACTGATATTGTTTGCCCCTTATATGATCCTTAATGGTCTTATCTGCTTGTGTGTATTCATATTGAATATTGCCGGGCTGTTTGATTTTAATCGTGATTTTGTAAACACTGTCTTGCTTGTTAACCGTAACGGTATCGACAAACTCCAATTTGTGGAGTGCCTCTCTAACCGGACGTTCAATAAAGCTTTGGGCATAGTAATGCTGCACAAATATGAGCAGACCTAGGGTAGCCCCCAGGGCAATCAATATGGTTATAATCTTGGTTCTTCCTATATTCATACACGTCCCGCCTTTTCCAAACCTATTATAGCACAGTCCCAGAACCATCCCCGATACCTTAATTATTGGTAAATCAGCATATAAGAGGAACTGCTTTCATGACAAAGGGGCAGTTGCAGGCATTTGCCCCTCAACTGCCCCTAAAGATTGCCAACTCAAGAGGCAACTTTAAATTTATAGAAATAGTCAACACCGGAGACAACCGTAATGACAACCGCAATATACATGGCCCACATTCCGACTCCTTTAAAAGGGGTAACAACATTTTCCAGGATAATCAATATTACTGCCAGAACCTGAGATATGGTTTTAAGCTTGCCCAGTTTGCTGGCCGGAATAACAATGCCTTCCTCAGCCTTAACGGCGCGCAGTCCCGACACCGCAAATTCACGGCCTAATATAACAATAGCAATCCAGCCGGATAACCTGCCTAATTCCACCAGACAAATCAAAGCAGCCGTTATAAGCAGTTTGTCAGCTAAAGGGTCTAAAATAATACCTAATTTGGTGACCTGCTTGTATTTGCGGGCCAGATAACCATCCAGGCTATCCGTTAAAGCTGCCACAATAAAGATAATGGCGGCCATTAAATCTCCATATGGAATACTAATTCCGATTACCACCACAAATACCGGGATAAGAATAATCCTCAAAAGGGTTAAACTGTTTGGTACGTTCATTCAATTGACTCCCCAATCACATCATAGTCGCGAATAGCTTTGAGGTTCACCTTGACAAATTCCCCTTTGTGCAGACGGTGTTCACTCCTGACAATAGTAACCCCATCAACCTGGGGAGCCTGAAAATAAGCCCTGCCCATATATAAATTTGGGGATAACCGCGATGATATAAGAACGTCATAATTTTGTTGCA
Organism: Syntrophomonas zehnderi OL-4; assembly: GCF_000983115.1. Taxonomy (GTDB): domain Bacteria; phylum Bacillota; class Syntrophomonadia; order Syntrophomonadales; family Syntrophomonadaceae; genus Syntrophomonas_B; species Syntrophomonas_B zehnderi. The sequence goes on along the minus strand of NZ_CGIH01000029.1, from coordinate 51,150 downwards.
GACGTTGTTTGTTCTTTTGGCGGGTAATGCTCTTTTGCAGTTTCATAATGGCATCCAGGCGTTCCTGTTTAACCTCATCCGGTATCTGGTTAGGCAAGTCATATGCCAAGGTGCCTTCCTCCGGTGTAAACGCAAAGGCACCCAGCCAGTCAAATTCAGTTTCCGCCACAAAACCAAACAGTTCAGCGAAATCCTCCTCCGTTTCACCGGGAAATCCCAACATAACCGTAGTTCTAAGCACCAGATCAGGTATCGCTTCTTTCAGCCGATTAACTAGGCGGGTCAGGTCGGAACTTACGTGTTGGCGATTCATTGCCTTTAATACTGGGTCTGCCGCATGTTGAACAGGAATATCCAGATAAGGCAAAACCTTGGGCGCCTGTACTATGGCTTCGATTAATTGCCGATCAATATGCGCCGGGTGCAGATACATCAAACGTATCCATTTAAGACCATCTATAGTACTCAGCTTTTCAATCAGGCTGCTTAGATTATCTCCCTTTGCCAGATCTTTTGCATACAACGCGGTATCCTGCCCAATTAAGACCAGCTCCTTAGTACCTTTTTTAACGAGTTCCTCGGCTTCCTTTAGCAATTCCTCCTGGGGGCGGGATCTTAACTGACCTCTGATTTGAGGTATAGCACAGTAAGCACACCGGTTATTGCAACCTTCGGTTATTTTTAAATAGGCTGAACCCGGGGGTGTGGTGAGAACTCGAGGACCTTTTTCTATAAATATCTGCGGAGGTTTTTCCACCTGGCAAATTCGTTCACCCTGAACAACAGACGAAATGATCCGATCAATAAGTATAAAGGATGAGATACCTACTACTCCGTCCAATTCCGGCATCTCATCCAGCAGTTCCCGCCCATATCTTTGGGCCAGACAACCTGCAGCTATTAAGTATTTTAATTGTCCGGTTTCCTTCCTTTCCCCGGTTTGAATGATTGTATTTATCGCTTCCTCACGCGCATCTTCAATAAAACCACAGGTATTAATAATAATGATATTGGCACTTTCTATGTGACTGGTAATTTTGTAACCGGCTTGCTTTAATTTGCCAATCATAATTTCGGTATCAACTTGGTTTTTGGCACATCCTAGACTAATAAAACCGATCTGCCACCTACTGTTTTCGGTAATCGTCATTCTTAAATTCCTTCTCCCAAACTTCCCCGACCCCTCCTAGTGGTTCTTGGAGTTTTTCATTTATATAAATTTCGACCGCTCCCGCGTTGCCGGCTTTAATATAAAGCAAATCTTTGGCAGTAAAAGACTGTTCCTGGTTTTCCGTCAATATGCCCTGATATACCTCCTGACCATCGGCCTTTATTAGTATCCAGGATTTCTGCTGCGGTTTGATCTTTACAGTCAATTTAAATTCATCAATTACCGACGGAGGTACGGGAGCCGGTGTTGAATTTTCCCCCTGGCGAGGGGGTTCAACCCGGTTTTCTTCCACCGGCGGTTTATTAACATCAGGTTGGTCAGTATCACCGGTAAAATAAGTCACCAGGAAATTACCCGCCCAGATTGCCACGATCAGAAAAACCGCTGCCAGGAAAATATTTCGCACCGGCATCTTATTCATCAATGGCTCTTTGGGCGGTGGGGTCACCGGCATAGGCGGCAGTTCCTCAAAATCTTCATGTTGCATAACCAACTCTTTAAATTCCCCGCTGAGTTCCTCTGGGTTCAGATTCAGAAAAGACGCATAGCTTTTCACAAATCCGTTGGCATATACCAGAGGAGGGAGAACCGAAAACTCTTCATCCTCCAGGGCTTTAATATACAGCTTGCGTATTTTGGTTTCTTCCTCCACATCTTCGATGGAAAAACCCTGCTGTTCCCTGGCTTCACGTAATTTTTTTCCGAATTCGGCCATTTAAATCAACCCCTAACCTGCATCATTAACATATCCAGCCAGTTTTATGGTGATCCGTTGCCAGCCTCCTGCCTGCAGGCATTGCCAATACCAATCCTTATGGCTTGCCTAATTGGATAACCGCATGATAAACCATAAACCAGACCTGCCAAAAACAGGTGCAGATCCTTATTACTATCAAAACTTTGATTGGGAGGTAATGTATAATCATTGCTCCCTTGATTATTAAGGTGCAAAATCATAGTGCTACCATCAGTTATTATACATGTTTGCGTTCCTGCTTGCACCAGCTTCAAAGCTGACTGGGTAATGTGCTCCAATTGTTTAAAGCCTTCAACCCCCAATACGACCAGTGAATAATGACTTAAAAACTCTGGCACATTATCATCGACAAAACAACAAGTACAAAAATTAATAGCTCGTTCTTCCTTAACGAAAAGTTCTTCATTTATCAGCTCCTGATACTGCGCTTCCACCAAAAGCCAATCGCAGTTTAATATCACCCATTCTCGCGACATAACCGCAGCCACAAATATTTCATCAGGTATGCTTTCCGCATATTGCATTACATCATCAATATATATCTTTCTGGAGGTACGTCTATTAAGATCCCTGACTACATTACTTATATCTACGTCCTGTTCTTTTAATTCCTCCAGGATTAGATTGCCCGGTTCATCGTTGCCAATCACCGTAAGAAGTTTAGGATTCATTCCAAAACTAGCCAGGGAGCGGCTTACTTCAACCGAAAAACCACTATACTCAATATCAATTCGCTGATTAGTCAAGGGATTTTCCACATCGATTCTAAGCAAAACTTCACCGATGACTACCAAGGATGCTTTTTTGTTAAAGACATAGCCCTTACCTAATATAATACCCTTTTTCATTAAATTTGATATATGAACTGCCACAGATGACCGGCTGATTCCAAAGCGCTCCGCCAGCTCATCCTGAGAAATCAACGGTTCTTTGAACAAAACTTCGGCAATTTCCTGTTCTCTTGAGGTAAGCTTCATTTTTGGCTTCCTCCCATTTTATTTTGCCATATTTTAGAAGATCTTGCTTTGTGGATATATTTTTTCAAGTTGTTCTGCATCGATTAGTATTTCCCGTTTTTTGTTACTGTCTATTTCTGAAACCAGACCTCTTTCTTCCATGGCATCTACCAGGCGAGCAGCTCGGGCGTAACCCACCCGCAACTTTCTTTGCAATAAAGAAACCGATGCTTTCTGACTATCTACAAATATCTTTACAGCCTCCCAAAACATTTCATCATCGGCATCAATAGGCATATCATCCAGATTAAGCTCCAGTTCCTGAAGCCTTTCCGCCTCATTTAAAGGCAGTTGGGATTTGATGAAACCAACGGTCTTATCAATATCGCTATCTGATACAAAGGCCCCCTGCACTCGGTAGGGTTTTACTGCTCCAACCGGGAAGAACAGCATATCTCCTTTACCCAAGAGTTTTTCAGCACCGCCCATATCCAAAATAGTTCGCGAATCAGCCTGCGAAGAAACCGCAAAGGCAATTCGCGAAGGTATGTTAGCCTTAATGATACCGGTGACGACATCAACCGAGGGACGCTGGGTAGCCACAATAAGATGAATACCGGCTGCCCGTGCCATCTGGGCCAATCTACAGATAGAGTCTTCAACTTCCATAGGCGAGACCATCATCAAATCAGCCAGTTCATCAATTATGATAACTATAAAAGGCATATTTTCTTCAACTGTTTGATTATATCGATAAATATCCCGAACACCTTTATTAGCAAATGTTTTATAACGTTTTTCCATTTCCGTTGTCATCCAGCGCAGAATAACGGAAGCCTTTTTAGGGTCAGTTACGACCGGGGTAAGAAGATGCGGAATACCGTTATAGACAGTCAGTTCAACCATTTTAGGATCGATAAATACCAGCTTCAGTTCATCGGGAGTAGCATTATATAAAAAGCTCATTATGATACTGTTTAAGCAAACACTTTTGCCGGATCCGGTTGAGCCGGCAATTAAAAGGTGCGGCATATCGCTTAATCTGGCTACAATTGCGTTGCCGGCAATATCTTCCCCCAGAGCTACGGCCAGTGGGCTGTTTAATTTGCTAAATTGGGCTGAACCAATCAAACTGCGCAGTCCCACACTGGTTATCTTGGCATTGGGCACCTCAATTCCAATAGCAGACTTCCCTGGTATGGGAGCTTCCATGCGGATGCCCGGAGCAGCCAGGTTAAGCTGCAGGTCATCTGTAAGGCTGATAATTCGGCTTATCTTGACTCCCGGAGCCGGAGTCAATTCATAACGAGTAACAGCCGGGCCACAACTAACCTGGTTGACTTTGACACTTACGCCAAAACTGGCAAAGGTATCCTCCAGAATCGAAATACTCTCTTTGATATTCTTCTTGTCAATAATACGTTCACTCCCCAGATCGCCCAGCATATCCAGGGTCGGTTTCCGATATTCAAAAGGTTCTTCCTTGCCCAGGAAAACAATCTCCGGGCCTTCTTTTTTAGGCCCTTCTTGGGGTTCGTCCAACTTTGGTTTAAGCGGGGTAACGACCTGCGGTTTAGGAGCGACATATGGTATTTCTTCAGGTTCGGCCACAGTATTTACCGGCGGGTGAATAATAAGAGGTTCGCTTTTGGTAGCAGCAGTTGGTGGTTCAGTAATCCCCGGTTCTTCATAAAACATCAGTTCGTTTAGCATTTTTTTTAAACGCTTGGCAAGATTAAAAACCAGCCGGGATATCTCAGCAATAGGCTTATTCAGCATCATAATTAAAGATATGATCGTAAATAAGACAAGCAATATCGAGGTTCCCAGTTGACCTACCAGACGCACCAGCACATAAGCTGCGCCACCGCCTATAACCCCGCCGCCCATACCTTTTAAACCAGCTTCCCAGGAATCAATACCGAGAGGAATATTATATAGACTCATCCCAATCATTATAGCCAGCATCAGCAAGCTCAGGCCCCACATACGAATAGACCATATTTTTTTTAAGACACCTAAATGAATGGACCAGAAAAGCAAAAAGATCGATACGAGAAGCGCTGCCCGGCCGAATACCAACTGCAAAGCTATCATAAGCTGTGTGCCGATGAGACCAATAAATTGCCGGTCTTCAGGAATGCCTTGAAAATTCCTGATACTGACAAATAGAAACACGGCCAGCATAAAAAAAACTACTGAAAGAACTTCTTCTCTTAAGGCCCATTTTTCCTTCGGAGGTGGGGCATTCCTGACTGCTGTCGGCTTTTTCTTTTGGGAAGACGAAATCTTTTTTTTGGGGTTGGTCATACTATGCAAATTACCTTCCAATCAGTTTTTTCCTTATATACATATACATTAGCATATGTTTCGATTGTCGGTAACCCGATTCCTTCTCCGCCGGGAAATTAATTTAAATCTTAGGGACGTTCTGTATGCTTCCTTTTTTAATAATCGTGTCTTGATGGAATGCAGAAACAGGTTCTGATTAAGAACCTGTTTCTGCTTTGTTTAATCTATTAATCACCCATACCCGCAGGTAACGACCACAAATGAAAATGGTTGCGTTATATCTGAACAGCCAAAGGTCGTGCCGTATAAATTTAACTGGATTTTTTAAGCATATGCGATGATGCTGCAGATAGCGTTTTATTAATTAAAGATATAATCAGTGTAAATCTGTCTTATCTGTGTAATCTGTGTCTATTAAAACCTAGTGAATCCGCGTGATCCGCTCCTTATTTCTATTTTTTAATTTACAAGCTCGGTTTAAGGGAAACTATTCGGCCGGGCTGAAGGCCTTCGTCCAGGTAATCCATTGGATCAGTGCTGACCAGTTCCAGCACCCTTATGCGGTTGTAATCAACCGCCTCTGCCCTGATATATCCGCCTGACGGAATAGGTATGCTGATTATTTTGGCAGGATCGGTACTTTGTATGAGTTCCAACGGTACTGGACTGTAGTATATCATTGCCATACCCCCTCGGGATTATCTATCATTAAGCGTATTTTTTCTATGCATTGCTGCAGACCTCCGACACCATCTATTAAACCGCACTCCACAGCATCCCGGCCGACTAAAACCGTTCCAATATCCTGTGCCAGATCTTTAGTTTGAAACATCATATCCCGAAAAGATTCTTCACTTATATGCGAGTGTTCCACCACAAATTTTACTACCCGATCCTGCATTTTATTCAGGTATTCATAGGTCTGGGGAACTCCTATGACCAATCCGGTTAATCTTATGGGATGGATAGTCATGGTGGCCGAAGGGGCAATAAATGAATAATCAGCACTGACCGCAATAGCCGTCCCGATAGAATGGCCTCCCCCCAATACTAGAGATACCGTAGGTTTGGATAAGCTGGCGACCATTTCGGACAATGCCAGACCCGCTTCCACATCCCCGCCAACGGTATTTAATACTATTAACAGTCCCTTGATCTGAGGATTTTCTTCCACGGCTACCAATTGGGGTATGACATGTTCATAACGGGTAGCTTTATTCTGTGGTGGCAAAACCAGATGTCCTTCCACCTGTCCGGCAATCGTCAGGCAATGGATATCGCTTTTATAATTTGGGATTTCTATCTGCCCCAGTTCCTTAATATTCTCCAGCTTATGATTTTCCTCGCTTACCTGGGGATTGTTGGGATTGGGCTGTTCATTCAAAATACTAACCCCTTTCAAAATACAATTTCATAAGCTTAATTTGCCCGCTCGCCCACAAAACATGCGCAGGTTTTTGGGATGAGGTGATGCGTTATCCGCGTCTATTTTTTTATAAAAAAATTGAGAGTATGGCTTAACCTTACAGGGTCGTCCATACTCTCAACCGTTTTTTTAGTCGAGGAAAAATCAACGCAAATCAAATTTAAGCGGCATATAACTGCGTCTGATTTTCCTGCGCGGCAATTATACTTCCATGATAATCGGTAAAATCATCGGGCGGCGGCCGGTTTTTTCATACAAATGTTTACCCAGTTTATCTCTTACCTGCGATTTTATTACGGCCCATTCGGTAATGTTCTTGCGGTAACATACATCTAGTGCTTCTTTGACTTTGCTTTTTGCGTTTTCAATTAATTCTTCGGATTCACGCACGTAAACAAAACCGCGGGTAACTATATCCGGGCCGGCCATTACTTCCCCATTTTCCTTGTTAATTGTTACGACTACGATCATTATTCCGTCCTGAGACAACTGCTTGCGATCCCGCAGGACAATGTTGCCAACATCTCCTACCCCCAGCCCGTCCACCAGAACTTTGCCGGCCGTTACTTTGCCTGTAATACTGGCTTTCTTTTTGCCGATTTCGATAATCTGACCGTTTTCTGCTACAAAGATCCGGGAGTGTGGAATACCTAAACTTTCAGCCAGTTGGGCATGTTTAATCAGGTGTCGATATTCACCGTGTACCGGAATGAAATACTTGGGTTTTATCAGGTTTAAGACTATTTTTAATTCTTCCTGAGAGGCATGTCCGGAAACATGCACCCCGGCACTACGGTCATAAATAACCTCCGCACCCTGTTTGAAAAGCAGATCTACGGTTCTAGATACCAATTTCTCGTTTCCGGGAATAGGGGTAGCGGATATAATTACGGTATCATCCGGCTCAATACCTACCCAGCGATGATCCGCAGTCGCCATACGGGTAAGGGCCGACATAGGTTCGCCCTGTGACCCAGTCGTTACAATGACAATTTTATCGGCAGAGTAGTTGCCGATTTCCTCCATTTCAATCAGGATTCCTTCCGGCATATCCAAATACCCCAATTGCATGGATATTTTCACATTATTAATCATACTTCTGCCAATCACAGCCACTTTACGGCCATATTTTTCCGCAGTGTGAATGACCTGCTGGATGCGATGAATATTGGATGCAAACGTTGTAACTATTATCCTTCCTTCGCATTGTCCAAAAACTTCATCAAAGGTATGTCCGACGACTCGCTCTGACATGGTAAAACCAGGTCGATCCGCATTGGTACTGTCGCTGAGCATGACCAGTACACCTTTTTCACCTAGCTCAGCCATCTTACGAAAATCAATCACCTGGCCATCGATAGGGGTCTGATCAAGTTTAAAATCACCGGTATGAAAAATAATACCCAGTGGAGTGTGAATTGCCAACCCCATGCAATCAGGAATACTATGACTGACCCGAATAAATTCGACTTCAAAAGGACCTATGGTCACTTTGTCGCGGGGTCTTACTGTGTTTAACTGCAGATTATCGAGATTGTGTTCCTTTACTTTTCCTTCAACGATTCCCATGGTCAGTTTGCTTCCATAAACCGGTGGATTTATCTCCCTTAAAACATAAGGCAGTGCGCCCACGTGATCTTCGTGCCCATGAGTCAATAAAATGGCCTTAACTTTATCCTGGTTTTCAACCAGGTAAGAAATATCAGGAATCACCACATCAATGCCCAGCAGTTCATCTTCCGGAAACATAAGCCCGGCATCGATAACAATAATGGTTTCCTGGTATTTGATTGCCATCATGTTCTTGCCGATCTCCCCCAAGCCGCCCAGAGGAATGATCTGCAACCTTGCGTCATCTGACACTCAAACACCTCCTTATTCATTTGTTATATATTAGCGTTCGTATAATCCGCACATTACCGCTGGCAATATTATATCCCATATCTATTGGGGATTACAAACATAATGTTTTGTCATTGTTTGTATACGATAAAGTGACAGCAGGGACGATTTTCGACATTTTACCACTAATTTACCGGTAAAATCCCAAAAACTGTCCCTGCTGTGCCTGCTATGTATTTTTACCTGGTCGGTTACAAATTATACTTTTTTAATAAATTTTGGATAAACCCAATTTCTTCTTCGCTGGGGCTGCAAAGGGGTAGCCTGAACCCTCCTACCTGCATACCTCTGATGTTTAACGCTTCTTTTACCGGCACCGGATTAGTTGCTATAAAAAGGCCTTTAAACATGGGGAAAAGGTAACTGTGGATACGCGCCGCCAATTCATAATTTCCATCCGCAAAGGCATTAAGCATCTGCTTAATATCTTTGCCGACCAAGTGAGAAGCAATGCTAACTACGCCTTTGCCGCCCAAAGCCAACATTGGCAGGGTCAAGGAATCATCCCCCGCATAAATGTCGATTTTATCGCCCAGCAAATTTCTTAATTCCGATACCTGATCCATACTGCCGCTGGCTTCCTTAATAGCCACGATATTCTCAATTTCTGCCAGCCTAGCTACCGTCTGCGGCAAAAGGTTTATCCCGGTACGTCCGGGTATATTATACAGCATAACCGGAATGGACAGGCTTTCAGCTATGGCTTTAAAATGCTGGTACATACCTTCCTGGGAAGGCTTATTGTAATAGGGATTAACCAACAACACGCCATCTACGCCTGCTTTTTCAGCTTGCTGGCTGAGTTCAATGGAGGACTGGGTACTGTAGGTTCCGGTTCCGCCCCAAACTTCTACACCCGAACCCACAGTTTGTTTTACGGTAGTAAACAGCTGAATTTTTTCCGCCATGCTCAATACCGGTGATTCTCCCGTAGTACCGCTGACTACCAGACCATCACTATCATGATCGATAAGGTATTTGGCTATTTCAGCAGCTTTATCATAATTCACCTTTAAATCCTGATCATATGGAGTTATCATGGCAGTAAACATTTTAAAATTAGACATTTTTCCCCACCTTCATTTATTTGTTGCCAAGTTCAAACTTATCATGCAAAGCTTGAACCGCTTTTTCCATATCCTTGCTATTTACCAAACACCAAATGTTTGTGTAGGAGTCTCCCGATTGCAATATAGATATATCGTTTTCGCTCAATGCCTCAACTACTTTGGACATCACCCCCGGTATACCAGTCATCGCTGCTCCCACTATAGCTACTTTGGCACAGTTTAATTCAATATCAAAAGAAAGGTCAAGTTTTTTTAGCACTTCTTTCGTTTTCTGTGCCAGTTCGTTATTAACTGTAAAACGAATAGCTTCCGGCTGAACGGTAATAAAATCCACACTGATATCAGCTTGAGCCAGGGATTTGAATATTTTTAAATCAATCCCTCTTGGTTCTAAATGGCTGTCGATGCTAATCTTGATCTGGGCTATGTTGGAAGTATATGTTATGCCCGTAATTAAACGATCGGCAATTATCCTGGCCCGATTATCCCAAACGGGATTCTGATTGGCAACGATAGTTCCCACTGAATCAGTAAAGGTTGACCTGACCCGCAGGGGAATGCTCTTTTGCATGGCTATCTCAATCGCCCGCGGATGAACGACCTTGGCCCCTTCCCGGGCCAGTTGACAAATCTCGTTGTAGGTGACAGCATCTAACAAGCGGGCATTACCGACAATTCTGGGATCAGCCGTCATTATCCCTTCTACATCCGTAAAAATATCTATATATTCTGCATCCAAAGCCACCCCCAGGGCGGAAGCAGTAGTATCACTACCGCCTCTGCCCAGGGTGGTTCTTTCACCCTGTTCAGATATACCTTGAAAGCCAGCCACCACAACTACCATACCAGCACTTAAACATTCTAAGAGGTGCTGCGGATTTACATAGAGAATGTGGGCATTGCCATAATTGCTATCGGTAATAATACCAGCCTGTTCACCGCTTAGAAATTTCGCCTTAATACCCCGGGCACACAGATGGCTGGTCAGCAGTACACCCGATATGGTTTCACCGCAGGACACGAGTATATCCATTTCCCGCAAGGGTGGATCGGGGTTAGACTCCTTTATTAAATTGATAAACGTATCCGTAGCATAGGCTTCTTTTTCTCTGCCCATCGCTGAAACTACTACTACCAGGGCGGTTTCTTCCTGGCGATGAGCAGCAATAATATCACATACCCTTGATCTTAGTTCAGGTGTGGCCAACGAGGTTCCGCCATATTTCTGAACAATAATTTTCAAACTGGCACTCTCCTAATATTGGTTTTTCGCTGCCAGAATTTCAGCAATTTGAACAGCATTGGTGGCTGCGCCTTTTCTGATTTGATCGGCTGCCACCCATATTGCCAAACCATTTTCCACAGAGATATCCTTGCGTATACGGCCTACATAAACCTCATCGGTGCCGGCCGTAAAAAGAGGCATGGGGTAGGTATTTTCAGCTGGATTATCCTGTACCACAACCCCGGGAGATTTTTCTAATATCTGGCGGGCAAGTTCTGGCGTTATTGGTTTTTCCGTCTCCAGATTTATTGATTCAGAGTGACTTCTAAAAACCGGTACCCGCACCGCTGTAGGTGAAATCTGCAAATGCGGAGCATGCATAATTTTGCGGGCTTCCCATACCATTTTCATTTCTTCACGAGTGTAATCATCCTCCACAAAAACATCAATATGTGGAATCAGATTAAACGCAATAGGATAGGCAAAAACTTCAGGGGATACTTCCCTGCCTTCCAAATAATCACGACTATGCTTCTCTAATTCCTCCAGTCCAGCTTTACCCGCTCCAGATACCGCCTGGTACGTAGATACTACAACCCTTTTTAACCCTGCCGCCTTATAAATTGGATTAATGGCAACTACCATAATGATGGTGGAACAGTTAGGGTTGGCTATGATGCCTTTATGCCAATCGATATCCTCCGGGTTTACTTCTGGAACGACTAAAGGAACATCCTCCTGCAGGCGAAAAGCATAACTGTTGTCGATCACTACACAGTCATTTTTCAGAGCCGTCCCGGCCATTTCTTTGGCTATATCGGTTCCTACCGCAAACATAGCCACATCGGACTTCTTAAAATGTTCTGGTCCGGCACTTTGCACAGTAACAGTTTCACCTTTAAACTTTAGTTTTGTTCCGGCCTCCCGTGGATCAGCCAGACAGATAAGTTCCTCTATAGCAAAATTTCTCTCCTCGAGAATTTTTAGCATCTCCTGACCTACCGCACCAGTGGCACCTACAATCGCCAATCGAATACCTGCACTCAAGATTATTACCTCCTGCCCACATAGATGGGGTTTTTAATATAAATAGTATTTTATCATATTAACAAGATGTACCACAATTATTGGGCAGGGCCGAGCAAGAGTGGCTGAACCTGTTTTCCTTGCAAAGCAAATATGATGGTATCAGCGATCTGTTCCAGGTTGGCGACAACAGAATTGGCTTTATTGTGGGGGTCATCCTGCCGAAAAGGTACGAAGTAAATATTCTTCATATTTAACAATAAACCAATATTTTTGGCGTTAATACCTAAGGCATCATTGGTAGAGATGGCAATGACGACTGGTCTTTGATTACGCAGATGCGCTTTTATAGCCATTAAAGCCGGAGTATCCACAATCCCATTGGCTAGTTTGGCTATAGTATTGCCGGTTGCAGGTGCAACTACTATAATATCCAACATTTTTTCGGGTCCAATCGGTTCTGCCCCGACAATGGAATTAATTATCGGTTTATTTGTAATCTGTCTGAGCTTGGTTTTTAAATCATCTACCTTATAGAAACGGTTATCCACTTTATTAACGGAAAAGGATATTATTGAAAATACTTCTGCACCCTCGGCGATTAATTTCTCAATCTGTGGCAAGGTGTCGCAAATTGTGCAGTGGGAACCTGTTAGTACTACTCCTATTTTAATGTCCTTTAATCTTGCCTCCTGCATGATGTCACCTCCCTGCTAGCCGTAAAGCATATTCTTGTCGGGTTTTGTAAGCTCCTTTATGACCAGGTCAGGAATGACTTCCGCCAGTATTTTTCCTGCAAAAACCGGGGCTACTTTACCTGGCAAACCAGGGGCTAAAATCGCCTTCAAGCCATAAGCATTGGCCGCTTCAAAGTCAGTCCCTCCAGGTTGGGCAGCCAAATCTATTATTAGAATTTCCGGGTTGGCATACTTTAAGATGCTGCGGGGCAGTACCATTTCCGGTACGGTATTGAATACGATACTGGAATAATTCATGATCTCATGCAAATCATCAAAACCGGCTCTTCTGCAGCCCATTTCATAGGCACGGGCTAATTGTCCCTCATCGCGAGCCACAACGGTTACGTCTGATCCCAAGGCTTTTAAAGTTCTGGCCAGGGTTATACCGACTCGGCCAAAACCGATTACACACGTCTTGCTGCCATGAATGGTGGAAGGGGTTTCTTCCATAGCTATTTGAATAGCCCCTTCAGCGGTGGGTATGGAGTTTAAAATAGCGACCGCATCAATTTCAGCTATTTCCAGGAGGGTCACCCCTCGCTTCTTGGCCCAATCCTTTAAAAATTGACGGGCAGAACCAATAATAATCAAGGCGTTAGAAGCCAGATTAGCAACAGCTTTTTCGGTAAGTTTCAGTTCCTGATCAGAATAAACCGCCCTAATTACACCCTCCATACTTGTTCCCGGCAGAGGCAGGATAGCTACTTCGGCTTCCTTGCAAGCATCTTCAATATTGTTGACTACAAACGCTCCATGCCCAACCCGTTCACGGGGGAATCCGGCAACCACAACTGTTGCTCCCATACGCACAAGTTCGGACACTAGAATCAGTTCCCGATCATCGCCTCCTAATACCGCAATTTTTGTCCCCGAAAGTACTGAACTCAAAACTAACCCCCCTCTGGTTATCCGCTTATGTAAGCGAATTTAATAGCAATATATGTATTGCTAACAAAAGTGGTGCCTGTCTTAAGAAAGTAAAAAAGAGCCAAGGGGCGGTTTCCCTTGACTCACTCCAAAATATTAATGGACACAGATTTTATAGATTTATGCAGATTATTTTTAATTAATAAAACGCTATTAGCAGCATAATCGAATACTCAAAGGAATCGTCAATTTGTAGGGGCTAACTTTGGTCGCTCCTATGTAGCGCAAGCTTTATCTTCCGGCGGGAAGCAAAGCTTCCCCGTCCGAATCGCGCCACCATTTTCATAGGTGGTTGTGTCCTGCGGGTATGGGGGTTAATAAAGATAATCTGTGAAAATCCGTTAAATCTGTGTTATCTGTATCCATTAATTCACCAAGTTTACAAAAGATTTTCGAGGCCGTAGACGAGCCCGGTGGTGGTTATCATTTTTTTTATGCTCATTATAACTCCAGGCATAAAACCCACCCGGTCGAAAGAATCATGGCGGATTCTTAAACTCTGGCCGACTCCTCCGAAGATTACTTCCTGGTGGGCAATAAGGCCGGGTAATCTTACACTGTGAACCCGAATGCCATTTATTTCACCACCCCGGGCTCCGGATATCTTCTCGAATTCACGAGAGTTTCGTGCCGGAATAGGCTGGCGGTTGGCAGTAATCATTTCCGCGGTTTTAATTGCCGTACCGGAAGGTGCATCCAGTTTTTGATCATGGTGCAATTCAATAATCTCGACATCCGGGAAGTATTGGGCAGCCTCCTGAGCCAGCTTCATCATCAATACTGCTCCCAAAGCAAAGTTGGGTATTACCGCCACACCCACCTGCTTATCCAGGGCCAGTTTTTCTAATTGCCTCAATTCCACTTCGTTAAGGCCAGTTGTTCCCACGATAGAAGTTATTTTCTGTTTAAGAGCTGTTCTGGTATTATTATAAACAGCCTGCGGATTTGTAAAATCAACCATCACATCCGGACGGGTCATTTCAATCATTTTATCCAGATCGTTATGAATAGTTAAGGATATTTCCTTATTTCCGGCAATATCACCAAACACCTCGCCGCGAGCTCGAATATCCACCAGGCCGACCAATTCCAACTCGGGATCATTATGTACTGCTCGGGCCGTTTCCATTCCCATTTTCCCAAGCGCTCCAGAAACTATTACCTTGATTTTTTCAGACACAGCTAGACCTCCCTATTATTCCTATGAAATAGTTTTATATATTTTTAGCTTTCAGTCAAGAAATTGCTCTAGTACCAGCTCCATGCGCCCTTCGGGTACCAACTATGTTACCTCGCGGCAAATAATAAGGTTGTGCCCGCCCACCATAGAGGTTAATAAAAATAAAGGATAACCTTTAAAAATATAAAGGTCAGCCTCGCGGTTTTCTATTTATCTAATTATTGCATATTTGCAGATTAGCGGGGAATTGAATTGGAAGTTAAAGACGGTCGGTCTTAAACTTATTGTAGTAGCGAGCCTGGATCATCACATACTTAATTATTTCCTTGATCAGCCTGCGTTCTATAAAGCTTATTGATTCTTTTTTATCCTGGGCTTTTTCAATAATATCCATATACAATTGAGTGCGTATAATTTCGTTGTTAATTTTGTATAATAAATCCCCGCCCTCACAGTGTCGATAAAACTTTTCCAGACGTTTCAGGAAAAAGTCCTCGTTTATGTCTATCGCCATCACGGTAGCCTGGGCTAGAATTTCATGTTTATCCAGATCACTGCAAAGAAAATCATAGACCAGTTTTTTGCGCAGATCATCATCTTTAACCAGGAGAAGTTCCTGGCAAATTAGACGCTTTGTGTTTTCAGCATATATTATCTCCTGGAGGATATCGCCCCAATAAGTGCTCTTTACCCGATACAACCATCAGACCCCCGTCTTTTTATAGTATCTTTAGTTTCCGTACTTGAATAAATCTTATTCACTACAAAAAAATAACCGCAAATGCTGTAAGTAAATTGAACAAACGCTAATTGAAGGGCCGTTTAACGAAATGATATACTGGTTTTTAAGGCAGGTTAAACTGCCCTCGAATTTTATGAAAAGGAAGTAGCTGTATGCCATTTGATGGACTTGCGATTAAAGCCGTTGCCAGGGAGCTTGATGCCGCGCTGAAAGATGCCCGCATCGATAAAATACATCAGCCGGAAAAAGATGAATTGGTCTTGTCCATTCGTCAATATAAAAGTACCTCCGTTAGGCTCTTAATCTCTGCCAATGCCCGCTGGGCCAGGATACACATAAGTAATGAAAAAAAACCTAATCCCACCCATCCCTCCGGTTTTTGTATGCTCCTGCGTAAATATCTGGAAGGAGGCAAAATCAAGGAAGTCAAGCAGCTGGGGATGGAGCGCATTTTACATATACGCATTGAAGCCTTGGATGATTTCCGGGAGTGGAAAGACAAAATCCTGGTCTGTGAATTTATGGGGCGCCATTCCAATATTATTCTGGTTAATCCCGAAAACGGTATTATCCTGGATGCCATAAAAAAATACGGCAGCGAGTTAAGCTCCTTTCGCGAGGTATTGCCGGGCAAACCATATGTAAGCCCACCCGACCAGGGCAAACTGGAACCCGGCAGGGCCGTATGGGATGAATTCACCCGGAAGATGTGGCAGCAGGAGGAAAACCAGAGCCTGGCGGCAGCACTTTTTAATACTTATACCGGGATCAGCCCTTATTCAGCCCGCCATATCTGTTTAACCTGCGGGACAGATCCGGATCTGCCGGTAGGCCAATGCGGTGAGTTTGAGTTAAGCAAAGTATTTTACGCAATTCAATCATTACTGGCTGATATCGATCAGGGGAAATTATCGCCGGTAGTACTGTATGATAAATTCCAGCTCCCCCTGGAATTCAGTCCTTTTACGCCTTTAAGTGATAAACAGGCTGAAATTAAAGTTTACTCCAGCATGAATGAAGCTTGTGATGTGTTTTTTACCGATAAGATGGACCGGCTGCGTCTCGATTCCATGAAAACCAGTCTTACCCGGAAAATTAAAGAACACCTGGACAAACTTTACCGTAAAAAATTCCACCAGGAAGGAGACCTTGCCAAGGCTTATGACCACGATATTTACAAAGACTGGGGGGAATTGTTGACCGCCTACGCCCACCTTTACAAAAAAGGAGATACCGAAGTCACCCTGAATGATTTTGGCGGCGACCAAACAGTCACTTTGACCTTGGATCCCCGCTTTACTCCCATTCAAAATGCGCAGAGGTATTTTAAAATCTACAATAAAAGTAGAGGAGCCCGTAAACATCTGCAGGTTCTAATGGCTCAAAACCAGCAGGAAATTGACTATCTGGAATCTGTGCTGGTAGCAGTTCAGCAGGCTGAAGACCCCTCCGGGTTGAAGGAAATTATCGAAGAACTGGAAAAGGAAGGGTATATTAAGGCAATTGCCAAAAAGAACAAGATTCGGGAGGAACGCAGTCAGCCGCGCCGATTCCTATCCTCGGACGGGCTTGTAATAACGGTAGGCAGGAACAATCGCCAAAATGATTGGCTGACCTTAAGGGAATCAGACGGAAGCGACCTCTGGCTGCACACCAAGGAAATTCCCGGCACTCATGTCATCCTCAGTCTGCCTGCTGCGGTCAAGTCGATTCAGGATGTGCCGGACAAAAGCCTGGAAGAAGCCGCCACCCTGGCAGCTTACTATAGTAAGGCCAACCAGTCGGAAAAGGTACCGGTGGATTATACCTTCCGTTCTAACGTCAAAAAACCGGGAGGGGCCAAGCCGGGCATGGTAATCTATGATAATTACTGGACGATTATGGTAAACCCCTGCTCTCCCCTGCTGGAGCAGTTGCTATCCGCTCAACGAACGGATTAAGCACCGGTTTGAAGAGCCGACAGTCAGTTAGTCTCCCCCTCTGCTACTTCTATGGAACCATCGGGGTTCTTTTTAATCTGACTGTCGGGTTCCAGGATGTAGATTTTGTTACTCACCGTATCAATTGCGACTTCACGGTTAATAATGGTATTAACCTCCTGACGGGTGATCAGGGTGCGAATCTGCACACCATTGTCATACAGTTCAATATGCATACGATCCCCGTTGTCTTTGCTGATGGTTTTTTCCGTTACATTTTTAGGGGGCTTCATAAACACATATTTATAGCCGCCTTCGGCAAATTTCATTTCGGTACCGTTTAAGAACACCTTCACCTAGTATTCACCCCTAAACCATATTACCTGCACCCGGCACTCAATGGTCGGGTGACAGAAACGCCTCCCGGCGGGACAGCGATTTCGCTTTCCTTTATTCTGCTTTCCTATTATTGCGTGCCGAAGCAGACTCAATTACGGCTGCCGGGTTTGATGGCTTCACCTTGACCGGACTGACAGAGAGGACACTGATCAGGTTCCCAGGATTCTATATCCATCGTCAATACAGCCTCCCAAGGCACTCCAAAATTGACCTTGCCACCGCTACGGTCTACCAACACACCTACACCTACTACAACACCGCCGTACTCACGCACCACATCCATAACTTCAACTACAGAGCCGCCAGTGGTAACTACGTCTTCAACAACCAGAACCCTATCCCCCTCTTTAATAGTAAAGCCTCTCCTTAAGCACATCTTACCATCCTGGCGTTCACAGAATATACCGGGGACCTTTAACTGCCGGGCGACTTCATACGAAACAATAATTCCGCCCATGGCCGGGCCCACCACATAATCAATCTTTTCATCCCGGAATCTTTCAGCCAGATGCTGCGCTAGTTGTTCCGTATAATCAGGATATTGTAAAACCTGGGCGCATTGCATATAGCGGTTGCTGTGCCGCCCGGAAGTCAGCTTGAAATGCCCTTTGAGCAGAGCGCCCGAATCAGTAAATATTTTTATGGCTTGATCTTGGCTTAACATAGTTAACCCTCCAATTCCTCAATAATTTTTTGGGCCGCGATTTTGGGATTATCAGCCTTGGTAATGGGCCGACCGATAACCATATAATCAGCACCTAAATGCAAAGCATCCCGGGGCGTGGTTACTCTTTTTTGGTCGTTGGTCTCTGACCAGCGGGGTCTGATTCCCGGAGTCACGATCTTAAAGTCCGGGCCGCAGGCAGCGCGTATGGCGGTGATTTCCTGGGGTGAGCAGACTACCCCGTTTAACCCTGATTCCTTTGCCATTACGGCCCATTTAACTGTCAACTCCAAAACATTTAAATCATTTACGTACATCTCATTCTTAAGCTGTTGATCGGAAATGCTGGTTAAAACGGTAACTGCCAGGATAAGCGGCGGATTGATTCCCAAGCGCGCTGCCTCCTTGCTTACCTCTGCGGCCGCATACTGCATCATTTCCCGGCCGCCCGCTGCGTGAACGTTAAACATAAAACTATTTAAACGGGTTAATACTCTCCCGGCCGCACCAACGGTATTCGGAATGTCATGCAGCTTCAAATCCACAAAAACCTTGCCGCCCAGTTCATTTACCTGTTGTACAATAGCTGGGCCGATACTATTGTATAATTGCATACCGATTTTAAAAACACCCACATATGGAGTCAATTCCCTTACCAGGCCCAGGGCCTCATCATATGTATCTACATCCAAAGCCAGTACGATTCGTTCCTTGGGGTTCATAATTTGCCTCCCATCTTGCCGTATATTTTAATTAAAGTGAATAATTATAGTATTATGTAATTCTTACCTGTAGTCAATGGCGTTTCCTCACAGATGCCCGGCAGGCAAAAGGCAGGAAGCAAGAAACGCCTGGCGCGGTCACCGCTATCGCTACATTAATATTGTCATCTTCCGTTATTAAGCGGCGGGATTTAAAAATCCCATAAAAAACAGCCCATTGAAAAGCTTAGGCTTCCTTTCACGTCTAAATATCCTATTTTTTAATTATAGTCTTTACATCTTTGCCAAAGCAGTGTATCGTTTTACAAAATGTCCGTATAATTTATTATTTGTTTTGGGGGTATTTATTTATAATGGCTAAAACCTGGTATAACCAATATCAACACAAATTGACGTCTCCTGAGGATGCAGTAAAGGATATTCCTGCAGGAGCTTACGTCTACTGTGGCTTTTGTGCCGGAGAACCACCTGCTCTGCTGGAAGCGATTGCCGACAACGTGGAATCATATACCGATGTCAAGATTATGCAGATGCTCTCTCCCCAAAAAGCTTCTTATATAAAACCCGAAAACGCTGGGAACGTACGTTTAAGTTCCTGGTTTTCCGGAGCATCTACCCGCCACGCCGTTAATGAGGGCTGGGCCGACTACACACCCCAGCATTTCCATGATACCTGTCACCTAATGAGGCAGGAGATGGTTCCGGTCGATGTATTCATGGCGGTTGTGAGTCCTATGGATGACCATGGCTATTTCTCTTTAGGTGCTTCGGTCTGTTATGCCTATGACGCAATCAAAAAAGCCAAAAAAGTAATCTTTGAAGTAAACGAAAACTTTCCTCGCACCTATGGCAACACCTTTGTTCATATCAGTCATGTGGATCAGGTGGTGGAAAACAATGTACCGATTCCGCAAATACCCAGCTCCCAACCGAACGCTATTCAAAAAACTATTGGCGGTATCATTTCCGAGTTAATCGAAGATGGTTCGACCATACAGCTTGGTTTTGGAGCCATCCCCATGGCCATGTCTGAGTTCTTAAAAGAAAAACACCACCTGGGTATTCATACCGAAATACTGGTCGATGCTATGGTTGATCTGGTCGAATGCGGAGCCGTTAGCAACAACAACCGCTCCATGCACCTGGGCAAAATAACCGGAACGACCTTGGTCGGCACCGACAAGATTTATAAATATGCCCATCAAAATCCGCTAGTGGAACTGTATCCGGTTGACTATACCAATGACGTTAACATGATTGCCTCCAACAACAAAATGGTAGCTGTAAATGCCACATTGGAAGTTGACCTGTTCGGGCAATGCGTATCAGAATCAATTGGTTACAGACATTATAGTGGTTCCGGTGGTCAGGCGGATTTCGTACGCGGAGCCGTGAAATCACCCGGCGGCAAGGCCATCCTGGCTCTGCCTTCTACTGCCAAAGATGGTACCGTCTCTCGCATTACGCCTTGTTTACAGCCGGGGGCTTCAGTCACTGTAACTAAAAACGATGTTGACATTATCGTTACCGAATATGGAGCAGTCCGTCTGCGGGGCAAATCCCAGCGCGAGAGAGCCAAACTCTTAATCTCCATAGCCCATCCCGATTTCAGAGATGAGCTGCGCTTTAACGCCAATCGAATTAAGCTTATATAGTGTGGACTGACCCCGGGGCTTATTGCGCCCCGGGTTTGGCATTAAGGAGCTTTCTTTCCAGAGAAAATTGCTGGGTGGCTGGACTATACTTAATAATATCCACTGCCAGCAGGCCATTACCTGGTATGATATATGCAATAGCTGCTGAATAAGATATCCCACTTTCAGAATATAAACCCCTTAAACCAGAAGCCCCGGTAGTACCAGGATTGGCAAAAACCCCCTCTGACTCCGACCCCTCTTCTATTTGGATACGATGATTATGGCCGGAAACAACCAGGTTAGCTAACGGAGTAAGCTTTCTGCCCAGCTTGTAATCATGCACCACCAAAATATCCGGACGTCCCTGCACCTTGATAGCCTCCTTAATCGAGTCCATCTGCTGTAGGGATGCTTTCTTCTCTTGCTCTGCGTTTTCATACGTTACAGCCGAGCCGCTTGATAACGGGTCGGCAAAGCCTATAATCTTTAGCCCTTTTAGGGTAATCGTCTGTCCGTTTAAAATCTGACTATCAGGCAGACTGTTAATGAAAGCAATCGTCTCTGGACTGTCATGGTTGCCGGCAACAAATAACTGGGGTACACCTATCGCCGTCAGTTGCTGGGTAGCATTCGTTTCCAGCTTTGATCCCATATCAGTAAGATCTCCGGAATTTATCAAGAAGTCTACTTTGAAACGTGCCGCCAGACTTCTGCATAACTCAATCCCCACCGGATTGGAATGCAAATCACTCACCAGCAACACCTTTACCACTTCTCCCTGTTCTTCAGGATTTGCCATTACCATCAAACTATCCGCACTGGAAAAAAGCATACCTAGGTTAGATACAATTTGACGGGTTTGGCTGCGAATCTGTTGGAAATCAGTCAGGGAATCACTGGCAAATTTAACCGCAGCCGGCGCCATACTAATAACGCCCGTGTATTCCGGCTCATGAAAAGCACTTGTATCATAGGATCTAAATACCCCCGCCAGGACTGCGACTAATATCAGCACCGAGATCGCGGAATAAAGCAAGGTTTTAACCAAACCGGGACGCCAAAGCAATAAGAGCAATAAAAAGGCACCCAACCCAGCAACCAGCACTTGGTGCAGGGCAAAGGCAGTAATTTTGGCTCGGGCACTGGTACGCAACCGCTCCAGCAATTTTTTCTGGTCAGGCGGATTATCAACATGCGACTTAAACGTATCGCTTCTTATCTGTTCCAGACTTATAACCAGTTTCACCGGCCCATGATGGGTTTTAGCTTCAACCATGCCAAAGGGAGGAAAGTGCAGTTCTGTTATGCCGCTTCGGCCGGGACTTAATCCCGCCTTGAATTCAATGCCTTCCATTTCCACGGTAGTACTCCCCAATAGCCAAACAGCCAATATGCTCCCGGTCAATGCCGTCACTAGAAGGATAAGTGTTTTGACAGATAATATTTTATTGGCAGGGTTGAATTTTGTTCCAGGAGCAAAGCGCATCCATGTACCCCCTTAGAATTTACTTAGGCTAGACTGCGGCAGCTCCTACCAGGTCGGTGAGTTTTGCGATCTGATTTTCCTGCATATACTCAATCAAGCCGTCCACTATTTCATCTGCCAGGCATGGGTTGACGAAGTTGCCGGTGCCTATCGATACGGCTGAGGCTCCCACCAGGATAAACTCCAGTGCATCTGTAAAGTTCATTATGCCGCCGCCCCCTAGAATGGGCAGATCTATCTCGCGATATACCTGGTAGATCATGCGCAGAGCGACCGGCTTTATGGCCGGGCCGGACAATCCTCCAAACACATTTCCCAATACCGGTCTTTTAGTTCTGATGTCGACCGCCATGCCCATCAAGGTGTTAATCATCGCAAGGGCGTCTGCCCCCCCTTCTTGTGCTGCCTGAGCAATAGCAACTATGTCGGTTACATTAGGGGACAATTTGGGAATTATCGGCAAGGAACATTCGGCTTTAATCGCTTCTACCACTGTTTTGACCATAACGGGATCGGTACCAAACTGCAGCCCTCCCTCTTTGACATTAGGACAGGAGATATTTAATTCCACCCCGGCAATACCCGGATGTCCCTTAAGCTTGGCTGCCAGACGGGCATATTCCTCCACCGTATTTCCGGCAATATTTAAAATTACAGTGACGCCTTTTTCCCGCAGGACAGGCAGGTATTCGTTCAGGAATACATCCACCCCGGGGTTCTCTAGGCCAATCGCATTCAGCATACCTGCCGGGGTTTCTGCGATCCGCGGCGGCGGATTGCCGGGTCTTGGCTCCAGGGTTGTGCCTTTGACAATGACCCCGCCAATGCCGCTGATATCAATAAAATCCTCATATTCAAAACCATAGCCAAAAGTGCCCGAGGCCACCGCAACCGGGTTTTTCATGGAAAGCCCCCCCAGATTTACGGAAATATCAGGCTGGCCTGTTCCCTGACCATACTCCTTTTTCACGCCCTTACCTCCCCATCATGAACTCAACAGCTTGCACATTAAAAACCGGTCCATCTTTGCATATCTTTACATAATCGACATCGGCTGGTTTAAGTTTACGGGCGCAGCCCAAGCAAGCCCCTACGCCGCAAGCCATGTGTTCTTCCAAGGAACACTCGCCCCACAAATAGTTGCAAGCTACATATTCAGCTACTTCGGCCATCATCATTTCAGGGCCGCAGGTATAAAATGAATCAACCTCATGGGGATCCTGATCTTTCAACAGGTCGGTAACCGGGCCATGATAACCGGCGCTTCCATCCAGGGTAGCAACCTCCAGTTCGACTCCTAATCGAGAAAAGCGGTCACTAGCCACCAGTTCGCCAGCCGTATTGGCACCATATAAAACCTTAACCTGACAATCCAGTAGTATAAGCCACCGAGCCAGGTACATTAAGGGAGCTATACCTACTCCTCCGCCTACTAGGATAGCGTTTAAAGGATAGTTGGGCATGGTGAAGCCATTCCCTAAAGGTCCCATGACGTCAATCGTATCATCCGGTTTAAAACTGGTCATAATACGCGTGCCTTGGCCTACCACTTTATATAGCAGACTAATACTGCCACTATCAACATCCACATCATAGAGACTAAGCGGACGCCTTAATAAGGGATCATCCTGCTCACTGACTCTTATTTGCATAAATTTTCCGGGATGACATTTTAAAGCTATTTGCGGTGCCAGGAATTCCAGTTCGTACAAATCATCAGCCAGCTGCTGGTTTTTCAGTACTCGT
This sequence comes from Syntrophomonas zehnderi OL-4, assembly GCF_000983115.1. Lineage (GTDB taxonomy): Bacteria > Bacillota > Syntrophomonadia > Syntrophomonadales > Syntrophomonadaceae > Syntrophomonas_B > Syntrophomonas_B zehnderi. Next base: position 27,163 of record NZ_CGIH01000029.1, on the reverse strand, counting down.
CCTTTTGCCAGGAATGACATTGATCTACTTCCTTTCAATATTAATACGTGCGCCGGAAGTACCGGCCAAATATTTATTAAAAAAAGCTAATTATTTTACGCAACTAACGTACTCCTGAAGTGATCTTACCTGCATATCAGCTATCTTGTTGCCTTCCTCAATCACCTCCTGCATGGCTTTTAATGTATCCAGAGAGGTTAAACAAGGTACTTTAAGTTCGACAGCAGCCCGACGGATGACGAATCCATCACTGAACTGATCCCTGCCATGGGTCAGGGTATTTACGATAAAATCCGCTTTCCCTTCCCGAATCAGATCGACGATATGCGGGGTGCCTTCATTAATTTTGTTGACATGTTCCACCTCAATACCGGCGGCCCTTAAGGCAGCGGCTGTTCCCGCAGTGGCAATCAGTTTAAAACCCATATCGTAGAAAGCTTTTAGAATCGGAATCGCCTCCTGCTTGTCCTTATCAGCTATGGTAGCTACAATCGTACCTTTTTGGGGAATGTCCATTCCGGCTGAAATCAAGCCTTTATACATGGCAGTTTTTAAGGATTTATCTATTCCCATTACTTCGCCGGTGGATTTCATTTCCGGCCCCAGGTTGATATCCACCTGTTCCAATTTATTAAAGGAAAAGACCGGAACTTTTACCGCGTAAAAACCTGGTTCCGGTTGCAGTCCCCCACTGTATCCCATCTCTTGCAAGCTCCTGCCCAGCATTATTTCGGTAGCCAATTTCACCATGGGCACACCGGTAATTTTGCTGATGAATGGTATCGTGCGACTGGAGCGGGGGTTTACTTCCAGGACATAAAGTTCATTTTTAAATTCGACAAATTGTATATTAATTAAACCTTTAACCCGCAGGGCCAAAGCCAGTTTAGTCGTATACAAGACCACCTTGTCTTTAATTGCCTGGCTTAAGTTATGGGCCGGAAAAACCGCCATGCTGTCACCGGAATGAACCCCGGCTCTTTCGATATGCTGCATAATACCTGGTATTAAAACTTCTTTTTCATCGCAAACGGCATCAACTTCAATTTCCGTTCCCAATAGGTATTTATCCACCAGCACCGGATGTTCGCGGTTGACCTTTACTGCAGTAGCGATATATTGTTTAAGTTCATCTTGATTATAAATGATCTCCATGGCTCTGCCGCCCAGAACATAGGAAGGTCTTACCAGTACCGGATAGCCAATCGTTTCAGCGGCCTTAACTGCTTCATCTGCGGAAAACACGCTCTTTCCAGGCGGGCGGGGAATACCCAGTTCTTCCACCAGGCTGTCAAAGCGATCCCGATCTTCCGCACGGTCAATGCTGTCATTGGAGGTACCGATAATACGTACCCCCACATTATTCAGCGGCTGAGCCAGGTTGATGGCGGTCTGTCCACCAAACTGAACTATTACTCCATCCGGCTTCTCTTCATCAATAATATTTAAAACGTCTTCAAAAACCAAGGGTTCAAAATAAAGTCGATCAGAAGTATCAAAATCCGTACTTACGGTTTCGGGATTATTATTGACGATGATCGCCTTGACTCCTGCTTCACGCAATGCCCAGACACAATGCACCGAACAATAATCAAATTCCACTCCCTGCCCTATCCGGATGGGACCTGAACCGATTACCAAAACCTTTTTTTCGTCTATATCATGCCAGGCTTCATTTTCTTCTTCGTAACAGGAATAGAAATAGGGTGTTTCAGCATCAAATTCAGCAGCACAGGTGTCCACCTGCTTGTATGTCGGTATGACCCCTTTATCGGTACGCAAGCGATGGATATGAACCTCCTGCACACCTTTGAGCTGGGCAATTTCTATATCGGAAAAACCAATTTTCTTGGCTTCCCGGAGCAGCACCGGATCGAGTTCCTCATTGGCCAGACGCCCGGCAAAATCAAGGATGTTTTTTATTTTGTTTAGAAAGTATTTATCAATATGGGTGTTCTCCCATACCTCATTGATACTCATTCCCCGGCTGAAGGCCTCGGCTACCATAAAAATCCGTTCATCGTCAGCCTCTTTTAACCTTTCCCGCAAGGATTCATCGGAAATATCTATCATATCCGGCGGACGCATACCGGTAATACCCAGTTCCAGACAACGTATGGACTTTAAAAAGGCCGCCTCAAAACTTCGGTCAATAGCCATGACCTCACCGGTTGCTTTCATCTGGGTACCCAGTTTGCGATCCCCGAAGACAAATTTATCAAAAGGCCAGCGGGGCACTTTCAAAACTACATAATCAATTGCCGGCTCAAAGCAGGCAGTAGTCTTACCGGTAACAGCATTGGGAATTTCATCCAGGGTATAACCGATGGCTATCTTGGTCGTAACCTTGGCAATTGGATAACCGGTGGCTTTAGAGGCCAGCGCACTGGAACGGCTGACGCGGGGATTTACCTCTATGACATAATACTTTTTACTAAAAGGATCCAGGGCAAACTGAACATTGCAGCCCCCGGCGATTTTTAAGGTACGAATAATTTTTATAGAAGCTGCTCTAAGCATCTGATATTCTTCATCGGTCAATGTCTGCGCCGGTGCTACAACGATACTGTCGCCGGTATGGATTCCCACCGGATCAACATTTTCCATACTGCAGACGGTTATGCAGTTATCGTTGTCATCCCGCATGACCTCGAACTCAATCTCCTTGTAACCGGCTACACTGCGTTCAACCAAAACCTGACCGATGGGGCTGTTTTTAATACCCTTGGCCGCTATGTTGGATAATTCTTTTTCATTGTGGGCATTGCCGCCCCCGGTGCCGCCCAGGGTATAGGCTGGTCTGACGATAACCGGATAGCCGATTTCATTGGCGAATTTAAGAGCCGCTTCTACCGAAGTTACAATATCACTTTCAGGAACCGGCTGGTTTATTTCACTCATGGTTTTTTTAAACAACTCTCGGTCTTCGGCCCGGGCAATCGCTTCCAAAGGAGTACCCAGCAGCGGGACGCCTGTTTTTTCAAGGATACCTTCTTTATCAAGGGAAAGTGCCATGTTAAGACCCACCTGACCACCTAGGGTAGCGATGATCCCGTCTGGTTTTTCCTTGTCCAAGATTTTGCTTACCGTCTCGATGGTTATCGGCTCAATATATACATGGTCGGCGATACTGGTATCAGTCATAATAGTTGCCGGGTTACTGTTTATAAGCACTACTTCTATGCCTTCTTCTTTAAGTGCCCGGCAGGCCTGGGTACCGGCATAGTCAAACTCGGCTGCCTGACCTATGATAATTGGCCCGGAACCAATCACCATGACTTTTCTTAAACCATTTTTTAACGGCATTTACGTTCCTCCCTTGCGGTACTGTTTGCGCTGTTTGCGTCAAAAATAAAATCCCCTGATTAGATACTCTCTATGAACTGATCAAAAAAAATGCCGGTATCGCTATATCCCGGATAACCTTCAGGATCAAACTGTACGGAAAATACCGGATAGATGCTGTGCCTGATTCCTTCTATGGTCTCATCGTTTAAGCTGCGCATCGTTACCAGAATGTCTGTACCGGCAATCGAATTCTCCTCAATGGTATAGCCGTGGTTTTGTGTAGTAATATAGATCCGATTGTTACGCAGATTTTTTACCGGATGGTTACTGCCTCGATGCCCGTAAGGCAGCCTGGCAACTTGGGCACCTAAAGCCAGGGCAATCAGTTGATGGCCCAACCCGACTCCAAATATTGGAATCCGGCCGATCAAGGCACGGGTTGTTTCCACTACATAAGGAAGTGCCAGGGGATTTCCCGGCCCATCGGATATAAAGACTCCATCCGGACGCAGAAGCAGAATATCAGCAGCACTGGTGACCGCCGGTACTGCTATTACTTCGCAGTCCCGCAAGTTAAATGAAGTCACCACTCCTTTTTTGGTACCTAGATCCAGCATTACCACGCGTTTACAGCCGCTGCCAAAATAGCCAATGTTATGACGAGATACGTGCTGCACCAAATCTCCATCGAGCCTTTTTAAAGCTTCCCGGGCCCTGTCTACCAAATCATCCTTATGGCTTAAATCCGCAGTGATGATCCCTCCCATATTCCCCTGACTGCGGATTACCTTCGTCAAAGCTCTGGTATCAACCTCAGTTAAAACGGTAACCTGGCTGTCATTTAAAAATGTAATTAAATCCGTATCCATTTCCCAATGACTGGGAAACGCAGTGGCTTCACGCAGTACCAGACCCTCAACCATAGCCCGTTGAGAGGCGAAGCTATGTTCGTTAAGACCAACATTGCCGACCAGCGGATAGGTCATAACGACAATTTGCCCATAGTAGGAAGGATCAGTAATAACGTCCTGATAAGCGATCATTGCGGTGGTAAAAACCACTTCTCCGCCTGCTGTCTGGCAGTCGTTGAGCAGCTTGCCTTGAAACACCCTGCCGTTTGCAAGTACCAGATATCCTTTCATAGCAACCCCCTATTTAATATCAGTCACAAATTCATAGATCAATGACTTAGTGTTTTACGGGTTTATCACATCAAGTGAGGCGTGAATGGCAAGGTTTATTATTATTTAATGGTATCACCCTCGCGCCCCAGTTGATGGACTTTATTCCGTAATTATTTTGCCTTCTTTATAGACAACTCTGCCGCTTACTATTGTCATCCAGGGCCAGCCTTTTAATACCATGCCCTTAAAGGGCGTGTTTTTCCCCTTTGAATAAAACTCCCGGGGATTGACTTCCCTTACCAACTCAGGATCAACTATAGTAATATCGGCATCAGTTCCCACGTCCAGGCTTCCTTTATTGATTCCCAGAATATCGGCCGGCCCTATAGTAAAAAGGCTTACCATAGTTTCCGCATCCAAAATCTGGGGATGGACTAATTTATCCATAATAAGAGCTACGGCTGTCTCCAGACCGGAAATTCCGAAAGCCGCCAGGTTGTACTCGCAATCCTTGCTCTCCAAGTGGTGAGGAGCATGGTCAGTAGCAATGCAGTCAATGGTTCCATCCAGCAGTCCTTCTCTTAAGGCAACCACATCTTCCAGAGGTCTAAGGGGAGGATTTACTTTAGTATCAGCGTCATAACTACCGACAATTTCATCGGTTAAAATCAGATGATGCGGAGTAACTTCACAGCTTACCTGCACACCCCGTTCCTGGGCGTCCCGAATCATATCAATTGAACCCGCCGTAGAAACATGACAGATATGAACCTGCGCCCCAGTAGTTTGCGCCAAAATAATATCCCGGGCAACCATGATCTCCTCCGCAGCAGCCGGGATGCCTTTGAGTCCATAGATAATGGAATAGTAACCTTCATGCATCTGACCATCCCGCGCCAGATTAAGGTCTTCACAGTGTGATAAAACAGGCAGGCCAAACATGTCTGCATACTGCAGGGCATTTCTCATAATGGCTGAATCCGCAACCGGCAGGCCATCGTCAGAGACTGCCACACAGCCGGCTTCGACCAGTTCGGCCATTTCACTAAGTTCCCGTCCGGCTTGTTTTTTGGTAATGCTGCCAATCGGCAGGACATTAACTACCCCGGATTTTTGCGCCCGCTCTCTCACGAAGCTGGCTACGGCTGCATTATCTATCACCGGATCGGTATTAGGCATACAACAAACGGTGGTAAACCCACCTGCCGCAGCAGCCCTGGTGCCGGATGCAATATCTTCTTTGTATTCGAAACCGGGTTCCCGTAAATGCACGTGCATATCGATAAAACCAGGGCAAACCCATTTTCCAGCCGCATCTATGTTTATAGCACCCTCTGCCTGAATGTTAGGGGCAATTGCCTCTATTTTGCCATCAGCTACCAAAACATCCATTATTGCATCTATTTCATTGGCCGGGTCTATTACCCTGCCGCCTCTAATAAGTAATTTCATCTTTTGACCCCCCCATCATCAGGAAAAGCAACGCCATTCTTACGGCTACGCCATTGGTAACCTGTTCATTAACAACCGCGGTGGTGCTGTCGGCCAGGGCCGAGGAGATTTCCACCCCGCGATTCATGGGGCCAGGATGCAGAACCAATACATCTTCCCGGGCGTTTTTCAGCCGCTCCGGGCTTAACATATAAAGATTAGAGTATTCGTCCAAGGAAGGAAAAAGACCTGCTACCTGTCTCTCCCTTTGAATACGCAGGACATTAATCACATCGGCTCCTCTAAGAGCCTGATCCAAGTTGTTATATGCCTTAACTCCCAGTTTCTCAATCTCCGGAGGCATCAGAGTAGCCGGTCCCACCACCCTGATTTCGCAGCCAAATTTACTCAGACCGTAGATATTGGAACGCGCCACCCGGCTGTGCAGGATGTCGCCCACGATTACCACTTTTAGGTCTTCCAAGCTGCCTTTGGCCTCTTTGATGCTGTACAAATCCAGTAAAGCCTGGGTCGGATGTTCATTGGCTCCATCACCGGCATTGATAATCCGCATGTTGGTATTGCGGGCCACATAGCTCGGGGTTCCGCTCATACCATGGCGAATAACCATCAGGTCAAATCCCATCGCTTCGATGGTTTTAACAGTATCCCGCAAACTCTCCCCTTTGGCCACACTGCTGGTGGATACCGCCAGATTAACCGTGTCGGCACTTAGATATTTGCCGGCAATTTCAAAGGAAGTTCGCGTACGGGTGCTGTTTTCATAAAAAACAGTTACCATGGCTTTGCCTCTTAAGGTCGGGACTTTTTTAATATCTCTTTTTAAGATATCTTTCATGGGAGTAGCAGTACTTAATATCATTTCGATCTCTTCCCGGCTGACATCCCTGAGTCCTAATAAGTCTTTGCGCTGTTCCAGCTTCACTGTTTTGCCTCCCTCTTTGCTCATAAAAAAACCTCCCCTGCATCAGCAAGGAAGGCTGCGCCTTCAAAAGACTTGCTCCCTTGCCGGTCTCTCTGTACCAGTTTAAAGGGTTTATTCCTTCAGTATATCTTGTATTACCACCTCATCCTTACCATCGATTTCACTCACCAGTACTGAGATTACTTCCGTATGCGAGGTAGGTACGTTTTTGCCGACATAATCGGCTTTGATGGGCAGTTCCCGGTGTCCCCTGTCAACCAGAACTGCCAACTGAATACACCTGGGTCGTCCAATATCTATAAGGGCATCCAGGGCGGCTCGGACAGTTCGGCCCGTGAACAGGACGTCATCTACTAAAACTACATTCATATCATTAATGTTAAAAAATACTTCTGTGCGGTGCAATTGCGGCTGGGCTGCCAGAGTGGTCAGATCATCCCGGTACAGAGTAATATCCAGGATGCCAACCGGTATTTTAATTCCTTCAATTTCCTCAATGCGTTCTGCCAGCCGTTGGGCTAAAGGGCCTCCTCTTCGGCGAATACCTATTAGGGCTACATTTTCAACACCCTTATTTCTTTCAATAATTTCATGGGCGATACGGGTAATGGCCCGCTTGATACCCATATCATCCATAAGTTTTTTCTTTGGTTCCAGTCTCATACGTCAAAACCTCCTTATGCCTATCTGCCGGAAGTAAGGACTGCAAAATAAAAGCCTGCGCTCCGTAAGACTGGAGGCAGGCGCAAATATCCCGCATTTCCTTGCTAGCCTCACGGGGCCAACTTAAAGGTTCTACTGTAAAGATATTAATCAAAGCAACTTACGTTGTCAAATACTTTTATTTAATTTTTTAGTGATAATATCCTGCAAATACTGTGGTACAGGGCTGGTAAACTCCATGTATTCCTGGCTGCGCGGATGATTAAAACCTAACCGCCAGGCATGCAGAGCCTGAGAATCCAGGTTCAAGTTTTTTCGTTTTGAGCCATACAAGGGGTCGCCCACCACCGGATGCTGGATGTAAGCAAAATGAACCCTGATCTGATGGGTTCGTCCGGTAAGCAGTTTAACTTTCACCAGAGTGTACTCCTGATACCTTTGCAGAACTTCGTAATCACTGACCGCCTCACGCCCGTCTTTGATTACTGCCATTTTTTTGCGATCTTTAGGGCTGCGGCCAATAGGCGCATCTATGCGTCCCAGGTTTTCTTGCAGCAGACCATGAACCAGGGCAATATACTCGCGATTTATGCTATGTACTCGGATCTGCTCTGCCAGGCTGCGATGTGCCACATCATTTTTAGCGACTACCATTACCCCAGAAGTGTCCTTGTCCAGACGGTGCACGATGCCCGGCCTTATTTCTCCATTAATCCCGGATAAATCCCTGATATGATAAAGAAGCGCATTAACCATGGTTTTATCCCAGTTACCATGCGCAGGATGTACTACCATACCTTTTGGTTTATCAACCACTGCCACATCTTCATCCTGGTATATTATCGGCAAAGGAATGTCCTGAGGCTGAATCTTTATCTCCTGCGCCCGGGGGACTTCCACCTGCACCTCATCTCCGATTTTTACCCGATAACTGGGCTTTGCGGTTTTACCAGCCACCAGCACCTGGCCTTCTCTAATCAAACCCTGCACCAGGGAACGCGACAGTTCATTCAGACTTTCACTTATAAAAACGTCTAAACGTTCACCTTCCATTTCCTCTTCCACCTGCAGAGTTGCCAAATCTCGCATATGCTCTCCTTACCTTAACTAAATTTCCGCCCGTAATTAATATCCCACCTAAACTATATTATACCTGCAGTGAATAACCGGCTTCCCCACTAAATAACAACATTCGCATGTGGGTCATAGCCTCACTGAATATATGTATTACCTTGATGGTTCGTCCCCATTTAGCAGAATATAGATCAGCAGCAAGGCTCCCCCACACACAATGGCAATATCGGCAACATTGAAAATCGGGAACCAACCCACACTTATAAAATCAACCACCGCGTTATAAAGTATGCGATCAATTACATTTCCCAGGGCTCCGCCAACGATTAGTGCCAGCGCATATTGAATCCTTTGGGCAGGATTATACTTATACATGAAGTACAACGCAAAAGTTATTACTAATGCCGCTGCAGCAACAAACAGCCCTGCTTTGCCCTGCATAATCCCAAAAGCCGCTCCTGGGTTGAAAATATACGTTATGCTTAATATACCATTTATGAGATCCCAACTGCTTCCTGGATTCATATGGCTCATAATCCACAATTTACTGGCTCGATCCAGTAATAATACCGTTATTGTCGTCAGCCAAAATCTCACCTTGCCACTCCTTCGCTTGTCAGGGCACAATCCCCGGTCAAATTAATCGTCAGTAGTAGGAGCAGAGTTGTTCAGTATAAAGAACTCACTGCGAAGAGCACCGTGCGGACAGCTTTTTATACAGTCGCCGCAACGTATACATTCAGGATCATTGGGCTTTTCAAAGGCAACCACATCCATCTTGCAGGTTTTTACGCAAGTCCCGCAACGGGTACACCGGTGTTCATCTATTTGATACCGGTACAGGCTAACGGGTGCAAACAGTGCATAAACGGCGCCCAGCGGACATATAACCCGGCAAAAAGGACGAAAAATCAGAATAGAAAACGTTACGGTCAAAACCAGCAAGACCATTTTCCAGACGAAAAGAAACCCCGCCGCCGATCGCAGCGAAGCATTGAAAAGCACCCAAGGTATACCGCCTTCCAGGGTACCTGCCGGGCAAATATATTTACAAAATGCTGGAGCTCCCATCCCAGCGGAATTCACCCACAATGCCGGCAGAATTAAAACAAATACAGCCAGGATGACATATTTTAAATATTTAAGATTAGCAGCCAAACCCTTTAAACGCATTTTAGGCGTAGGTATTTTATAAAAAAGTTCCTGAATCAAGCCAAAGGGACATAACCATCCGCAAACCAAACGTCCCATAATACTGCCTGTCAGGGTCAAAAATCCAATAATATAAAAGGAGACCGTGTAATTTATGCTGCCAATCACCGCCTGCAATGAACCGATTGGGCAAGAACCCAGTGCTCCCGGGCAAGAATAGCAGTTTAAGCCCGGAACACATACTTTCTTAAGATTACCCTGATAGATAGCCCCATCCCGAAAGCCCGGCCAATATCCGTTGCTGCCAATGGCAGCGATTATCTGCACCCATCTTCTGTTCAAACTAGCCAAGACCTATACACTCCAGACAGATATTTATGGCTTTGCTGAATACAATTCCTACCTCCCCGCGAAATATTCCCAAGGAGATTAACAGCCCGCTGCCAGCCAGCAAACCCACCGAAATACGCTGCCTTAGTTTGTTATCCATTAATCGTACTCCCCCGCTTATAGATTGCCTTCAATTAACTGGCGGAATTCTGCTTTACTCTTATATCCCATCAGCGGCTGCCCGATAATCTCACCTCTGTCATTAACCAAAATAGATGTTGGAACGGCAACGGTTAGTCTCACAAAATCATCCATGAACTTCTGGTTCGGAACAATGTTAGGGTAATTAACTCCGTATTTTTGGATGAAATAACGTGCATCTGCCTCATAGTGCATACCATCAGCAACGATACCCACCACATTAACCTTGCGATCCCCGATTTCCTGGTATAGTGCCTGTAACTCAGGCAACTCCTCAATGCAGCCACCTCAAGTAGTAGCCCATATGTTGATCAGGGTCAGCTTGTTGTCCTGAAAAATGTCGTTGTTTACTTCGTTGCCATTTAAATCCTGGCAGGTAAAAGCCGGGACTGCCGATAAGTCATTAAAAGATCTGACCTCATGGTCCTGCTTGGTAGAGCCACATCCTGCAGCTCCCAGAACCATCACCAGCAATGTAAGATATAAAATACTTCTTTTCATATAACATCCATCCATTCAATATTATCAAGGGAAATGAGCCAACTATTTTTTCCGAAAAATAATATTAAGCCGTAAAACTCATGTTTCATTTCTACCATGATCTAATCGTGACGTCAAGTAGTTCGGGCTGGACAGCCCCTTTTGAATTGCCTGTAAACTTGTGATTCATTATTATAGCGCATATAATAAAATAGCAGTTTAATTTTTGAGGTTATTGTTGTGAAAGAAGAATTAAAAGAACATATATCAAACTTAATAAAACAGGAACAGTGGAATGAAATCAGACAACAAGACTGGAGCGACTTTCTTATACCTGATGTGGCTGCGCTTTTAAACGATCTGAGCAAATCCGAAAGAGTAATGCTGTTTCGACTCTTGCCCCGTCCGGTAGCAGCAGACATCTTCTCCTATTTGGAAAAAGAAGATCGCAACTCTCTTTTAAAAGATTTAACCAATGAAGAAACCCGCTACCTTCTAAATAACCTGCGTCCTGATGATAGGACGGCATTGTTTGAAGAACTGCCCGGGCAGGTTACCCAGCGCCTGCTTAACCTGTTAGATCCCGAAGATTTAAAAGAAGCACGACTCCTTTTAGGATATCCCCGCGAAAGTGTCGGCCGACTAATGACTCCGGATTACGTTGCGGTAAGGCCGCATTGGAGGATTCAGGAAGCTATTAATCATATACGGCTCAAAGCCCGTAACAGTGAAACCCTGCATACTATTTATGTTACGGACAGATCCTGGAAACTCTTGGATTCACTGGAGTTGTCGCACTTTGTATTAGCAAACCCCGACGATACAGTGGAAACCATCATGGATTACTCCTTTATCAGCCTTAGTGCCTTCGATGACCGGGAAGTAGCAGTAAAAACCATGCAAAAATATGACGTCTTTGCCCTGCCGGTACTCGATTCAGGCGGAATACTCCTGGGGTTGGTTACTTTTGACGATGTAATGGACGTAGCCGAAGAAGAAGCTACCGAAGACTTTCACCGAACTGCAGCGGTAACACCATTGAAAACCAGCTACCTGGAATCAAGTGTAAAAGAATTGGTATCAAAAAGGATTGGCTGGTTAATTGCCCTAGTCTTTGTCAGCTTGCTTTCCTCGGGGGTAATCGCAATATATGAACAAACCTTGCAAACAGTTATAGTCCTTACTGTTTTTATCCCTCTGCTGCTAGGCAGCGGAGGCAATGCCGGAGCTCAAGCTTCCACCCTTATGGTACGCGCCATCGCCACCAGCGATGTTAATATTAAAGAATGGCTGAAAATATTCATTAAAGAGATTATGGTAGGGTTACTGCTGGGAATATGCATGGGGATTATAAGTGCTGTTTTTGGTTATGTGCGTGGAGGCGTTCAAATCGGTTTAATCGTGGGACTTACCATGTTAGCCGTCATCCTTGCCGCCAACCTGATCGGAGTTATGCTGCCCTTTATTCTAACCAAACTAGGTATCGACCCAGCCGTTGCCAGCAATCCTTTGATTACCTCGATGACTGATGTCATGGGCTTAATTATCTATTTTGCTATCGCCACAACCATATTAGGTGGTCTGTGAAAAAGTAGTCAGAACACGTTGATTTAAAGTGGTTTACACGATTTTGTTGCCCTATTTGGCAGCAAGTATTATATGGAGGGATAGAATATGTTAAATTTCAACTTTCAAGCGCCTACCCGGATCCTTTTTGGGCAGGGAGAAACAAATAAATTAGGCAAAGAAATACGAAAACACGGCAGCCGGGTGCTGTTGGTTTACGGCGGAGGCAGTATCAAAAAAAGCGGCCTCTATGACCAGGTAGTACAAATATTGGCCGACCACGCCATTACTTGTATTGAACTGTCCGGCGTACAGCCCAACCCTCGTATTGACAGTGTGCGCCAAGGTGTCACACTATGCCGTAAACACCAGCTTGATTTTGTACTGGCTGTGGGAGGCGGAAGCAGTCTAGACTGTGCCAAAGCTATAGCTGCCGGTGTCAAATACGAAGGAGATCCCTGGGATTTCTTTATAGGCAAAGCTTTTATCAAAGAAGCGTTGCCCATTGGCTCCATCCTCACCCTGGCAGCGACCGGATCTGAGATGAATCCTTTCACCGTCATCAGCAATCCGGAAACAGGAGAAAAACTGGGAACCGGCAGCACTCGCTTAAATCCCCGGTTTTCGATCCTGGATCCTGTCCATACCTTTTCAGTCTCAGCCGAACAGACAGCAGCCGGAACCGCAGATATCATGAGTCATGTATTCGAGCAGTATTTCAGTCCCACTCCAGGCACCTATATTCAAGACCGTATGGCGGAAGCCATGCTGAAAACATGTATCAAGTACGGCCCGCTGGCCATAGCTGAACCGGACAATTACGAAGCCAGATCCAACCTTATGTGGACAAGCAGCCTGGCATTAAACGGACTATTAAGCACCGGCAAAATAACCGACTGGGCCACCCATGATATAGAACATAAACTCTCGGCCCTTTATGATATCACCCATGGACTAGGTCTAGCCATTTTAACACCTTACTGGATGAAGCAGGTTCTGAATGAACAAACCGCGGCCAAAATGGCCACATATGCCAGAAATGTCTGGGACATTACGGAAACGGATGATATGCAGGCAGCCTTAGAGGGAATCGCCCAAACCGCTAATTTTTTCAGATCACTCGGCATACCCGCCACTTTCAAAGATATCGGTCTCAACACAGATCAACTCACAGAAATTGCAGCCGATGTAACCAGCAAAGGAAGCCTAGGCTCATTTAAAATACTCACCTACGAAGACGTTCTGAATATCCTGCAGTCAGCCTATTGGGGCACAGGGTTTTAGAAGGTAAAATATCGCACCCCACGCACGTGCGTGGGGTGCGACGGCGGTCTTATTATTTTACCCATTACACCACCTCCCGTTTCAATCCACGCACCCGCACGGGGTGCGACAATTAAGCCTTTTTGGCATCATCCTTGGTTAGATACGTTTCAATCCACGCACCCGCACGGGGTGCGACGATCAGCAGGAGGGGATAAAAAAACTCCTATCTATCGTTTCAATCCACGCACCCGCACGGGGTGCGACCAAATGCAAGCGCAATACTGGAAATGGAGCAACAAGTTTCAATCCACGCACCCGCACGGGGTGCGACAAACTTAAAAGTTATAACGTTGGCTAAAATAATAGTTTCAATCCACGCACCCGCACGGGGTGCAACGTTATACCGCCGGGGGCGCTAGAAAAATTACGGGGTTTCAATCCACGCACCCGCACGGGGTGCGACTATAAAAATTGGGACGAGGTAAAAGCCAAACTGACCGTTTCAATCCACGCACCCGCACGGGGTGCGACGAAAGCCAGGCGAAATACTGGCAGGATTACAATACGTTTCAATCCACGCACCCGCACGGGGTGCGACGCTAACGCAAGAATTACGAACACTAGATACCCTTGTTTCAATCCACGCACCCGCACGGGGTGCGACGATTTACGACATACCACTCGCAGAGGAACTACAGGTTTCAATCCACGCACCCGCACGGGGTGCGACAAATCAGCTGCGTATACCGTCGGTACCGGTTCGGGTTTCAATCCACGCACCCGCACGGGGTGCGACCCCGCAAAGAAGGTCAAAATCGGCGGCGGCACAACCGTTTCAATCCACGCACCCGCACGGGGTGCGACAAGATCAAGGCGTTCCTCAAAGAGAGGCTCCACCTTGTTTCAATCCACGCACCCGCACGGGGTGCGACTATTTCTACCGCTTGCGGCCAGATCGGGGAACTGAGTTTCAATCCACGCACCCGCACGGGGTGCGACCAGGTAAGGCAGCGCTTAACGGTGCTTGATTGTTTAGGTTTCAATCCACGCACCCGCACGGGGTGCGACCACTGGTTCCCCAGAATGTGCGAATACGGATTTACTGTTTCAATCCACGCACCCGCACGGGGTGCGACTTGATTGAAGTCCAAAAAAAACAGTGTGGTTAAAAGTTTCAATCCACGCACCCGCACGGGGTGCGACATTCCCTTAACATGATTGATGACCACTATAACCAAGTTTCAATCCACGCACCCGCACGGGGTGCGACGGAAGGGGGAGCATACTATGCCGCGTCACATGCTAGTTTCAATCCACGCACCCGCACGGGGTGCGACGGGGTGGGATATGATACTACAAACGCATGTTCTTTGTTTCAATCCACGCACCCGCACGGGGTGCGACGTTATGAGTACAAGTCATGTGGTTACCATCTAACCGTTTCAATCCACGCACCCGCACGGGGTGCGACATCTGCACTTCGTTGATGACTACTTTGTGCAAAGGGGTTTCAATCCACGCACCCGCACGGGGTGCGACGTTTCTTCTGCCATGCTATTCAGTCTCCTTTACTGGTTTCAATCCACGCACCCGCACGGGGTGCGACAGGGTACAAAAAGGTAATAAAGAAATACCCTGTTAGTTTCAATCCACGCACCCGCACGGGGTGCGACAAAATGGCTGGAAAACAAAAGCAGGCACTGACGTAGTTTCAATCCACGCACCCGCACGGGGTGCGACTGGGTGGGGCGCTATCATTTTAATTCCTTCAAAAAAGTTTCAATCCACGCACCCGCACGGGGTGCGACATAAAACAGTGTTTTATTCTGATAAAATTTTGCTGTTTCAATCCACGCACCCGCACGGGGTGCGACGCTAGCTTACTGTTCTTGCCACGCCTCCCACGCAAGTTTCAATCCACGCACCCGCACGGGGTGCGACGCGGCTATCTGGATTAACTGCTCATTGGTGATTTTGTTTCAATCCACGCACCCGCACGGGGTGCGACCTATCAGCCCGCCGATCACACCGACGGACTGATGGGTTTCAATCCACGCACCCGCACGGGGTGCGACCTATAGTATTTGATGACTTTGTATAAGGAGGATGAGTTTCAATCCACGCACCCGCACGGGGTGCGACGGTTGCATACTTGGCAAGCGTCTTTATACCCGCTTGTTTCAATCCACGCACCCGCACGGGGTGCGACTTCGCCGCGCGGTTTGCGCTCAGTGCGACCCTCAGTTTCAATCCACGCACCCGCACGGGGTGCGACGAGCTACAAGCCAGCACAAGCAGCGGGAGGCAAGCTGTTTCAATCCACGCACCCGCACGGGGTGCGACAACGGCTCCCGTTTATGGAACAAGACGAGATTCGGGTTTCAATCCACGCACCCGCACGGGGTGCGACTTCGCCCTTGGTCTGTCCTTTCGACACTGATTGTCGTTTCAATCCACGCACCCGCACGGGGTGCGACTTTACTATCTTTTTTCATTATTTCTTAAGACGCAGTTTCAATCCACGCACCCGCACGGGGTGCGACGGCCGGCTCTTTCTTCGTCCTTTTCATCCCTTAAATAGTTTCAATCCACGCACCCGCACGGGGTGCGACGATATTATCGCTTTTTCTACCACGCTATCCATGCGTTTCAATCCACGCACCCGCACGGGGTGCGACGATACCTCATCCCCCGGTGTACCCGGAGGAAACTGTTTCAATCCACGCACCCGCACGGGGTGCGACCACATTTTGGCCGAAAGCCTGCAACGTGTTTTACAAGTTTCAATCCACGCACCCGCACGGGGTGCGACGGCTGTATCCAAGCCACGGTCAGCAAGGCATACAGGTTTCAATCCACGCACCCGCACGGGGTGCGACCCCGCCGAAAGGTGGCTGGTGCAAGTCCAGCGGGGAGTTTCAATCCACGCACCCGCACGGGGTGCGACGAGGGAGAAGGGGCAGGCATTTATCGAAGGACCTATGTTTCAATCCACGCACCCGCACGGGGTGCGACTGCGATACCTCATCCCCCGGTGTACCCGGAGGAAACTGTTTCAATCCACGCACCCGCACGGGGTGCGACCCGATACTTACGGTTTACGGGTATGCAGTTTTTCAAGTTTCAATCCACGCACCCGCACGGGGTGCGACGTATAGAGACTACGGGTTTAGGCTAAGCCCAGAGTTTCAATCCACGCACCCGCACGGGGTGCGACCCTTTTTCACCTTTTCCACCTGCCTTTATACACAGTTTCAATCCACGCACCCGCACGGGGTGCGACAGCCAGTCAAAACGCTTTAATGCTTTAACACGCTGTTTCAATCCACGCACCCGCACGGGGTGCGACTGGAAGGGAGCGAGGACTAATGCGCGATATAACCGGTTTCAATCCACGCACCCGCACGGGGTGCGACCTCTATCAGCCCGCCGATCTTGCGGTGGACTGAGGGGTTTCAATCCACGCACCCGCACGGGGTGCGACCCATAACCACGCGGGTTACAGGCTTTTGTCGAAAGTTTCAATCCACGCACCCGCACGGGGTGCGACCATCTCAATTCCTCCCTTTCCTGCCCCGCTCCCTGTTTCAATCCACGCACCCGCACGGGGTGCGACTAATAACTCCTTTACTCCCATCCTCAACTTCTTCGTTTCAATCCACGCACCCGCACGGGGTGCGACATTTATTAGACTCGTATCAACATGGAATAGATTCAGTTTCAATCCACGCACCCGCACGGGGTGCGACGTTATTGTTATTGGTTTTTTAATAGCACTCTGTAGTTTCAATCCACGCACCCGCACGGGGTGCGACCCCCTGGTCAGCATTACATCCCATCCAGCGTCCTGAAGTTTCAATCCACGCACCCGCACGGGGTGCGACATCAAGCTATTAACAACAGCGATAAATACACACAAACTGTTTCAATCCACGCACCCGCACGGGGTGCGACAAAGTTCTGTTATTCATTTTTGACAGATAATCACGTTTCAATCCACGCACCCGCACGGGGTGCGACAAGGAAGGGGTAATAAGATGTTAATGACAGATAAGTTTCAATCCACGCACCCGCACGGGGTGCGACCAAAGATTAACTATTTTTCCAACTGCCAAACTATAGTTTCAATCCACGCACCCGCACGGGGTGCGACAAGGCATTCCGTCTTCAATTGTCATTCTTGACAACCGTTTCAATCCACGCACCCGCACGGGGTGCGACTTTAAGTGTATGTATAGCTGCAAGACATCCAGCAATTGTTTCAATCCACGCACCCGCACGGGGTGCGACCAGTTGGAACTCGCCTGCATGGGTGGAGGACATGGTTTCAATCCACGCACCCGCACGGGGTGCGACGATGCAACCGATATTGATTTAGATGCTTTAGAAACCGTTTCAATCCACGCACCCGCACGGGGTGCGACCGTTTATGCAGGCGTGCAGGTAACATGGATCGCTGTTTCAATCCACGCACCCGCACGGGGTGCGACAAGACGTGGATGAGGCGACACTGTTCCAACTACTCAGTTTCAATCCACGCACCCGCACGGGGTGCGACCAGTAACCAATGATCCCATATTCATCCTTCATTTTCTGTTTCAATCCACGCACCCGCACGGGGTGCGACTTGGCTATGTCGAGTGCGACACAGCCTTCTTGGATGTTTCAATCCACGCACCCGCACGGGGTGCGACTGCCAAGGCCCCACACTATCGATTGGTTCATCTTTTGGTTTCAATCCACGCACCCGCACGGGGTGCGACCTAATTACCAGGTAGAGCTTTATACGAAGCACAAAGTTTCAATCCACGCACCCGCACGGGGTGCGACCATTCTTTACCTTCAAGTTCTTCATGGTCACATGGTTTCAATCCACGCACCCGCACGGGGTGCGACAGGGAGGAAAAAGAACAATGGCAAAACTTTTAAGTGTTTCAATCCACGCACCCGCACGGGGTGCGACAGTACAACCCGCATGATCAGGCTTTGAGAGCCCGGGTTTCAATCCACGCACCCGCACGGGGTGCGACCGCAACCTGTGGTTCTGTTTCTTGAACTTTTTGGGCCGTTTCAATCCACGCACCCGCACGGGGTGCGACTTCTTTTTGGCTGTTACAATATCAGCAATTTTTTGTTTCAATCCACGCACCCGCACGGGGTGCGACTCTTTGGGAAGCTGAATTAAATAGATCAGCTTCCTGTTTCAATCCACGCACCCGCACGGGGTGCGACGCGGCTGAGTTGGTGACCCGTAAGGCCACATAATTGTTTCAATCCACGCACCCGCACGGGGTGCGACTAACAATTGCATTACTTTCTTCATACACTTTTAAGTTTCAATCCACGCACCCGCACGGGGTGCGACACTAACTTTTCTAACTCCGATATAATAATGTTTTTTAGCATTATATCCGCGGCAGAACTTTTTCTCCTAGATTTTAACCTCCAGCAAATTATAAAATATTAATTATCTCCCGAAAATTAGCTATCGCGAACTGCCCAGCATTTTTCCAATCGCTTCCGGTTCGCGCTAAAGTACCATGGTGCCTTCCGGATCATAGGTTTCTTTTGCTCCCACATGCTCCACCCTTCTTTTCCAGTTAGCCCCGAGCATATAGTACCTTAAGCTATCTTTATCTGTATCAATTATTGATTCCAATTCATTCTTTAGTAAAACAAATTGAGCTGGTTCTAATAAACATTCGAAAACTGAATTTTGCACCCTTTGTCCGTAATCAACGCACTTTTTGGCTACCCTTCGCAAACGTTTCTGCCCTTCTTTGTCAGTAGTATTAACATCATAAGTAATTAGTACCATCATGATTACTCACCTCTACTTCCAAATGAACGCCGGATAAGCATCCAAATCTCCCCGCAAAAAACGCGCCAGCAATAGTGCCTGGGTATATGGCAATAATCCTATTGGAATCTTTTCTCCTAAATACGGATGGATAATCTCCTCTTGTTTACGCTTTTGCCAGGCCGTAAGAAGCATTTTCCTGGTATCAGGCAGAACATATACTGCTCCATTCTCTTTGGTGACAAAATCGTCCTTACTAATCTGTTTACGATTGATAAGCGAAAGAACCATCCTGTCCCCGAGATAAGGACGAAGCTCTTCCATTAAATCCAATGCCAGACTAGGACGACCTGGTCTATCTCTATGCAAAAATCCCGCCGCCGGATCTAGACCAACGCTTTCCAGAGCCGATCTACATTCGTGGACTAATAGTGTATAGAAAAAAGATAATAATGCGTTTACATTGTCCAACGGCGGCCTTCTGCTCCTGGTGTTCATAAAAAAGTCCTGTTTTTGCTCCAGAATCAAATTATCCAGTTCTGAAAAATACCTTTGGGCGGCATCTCCTTCTAACCCGCGTATATCATCTAAGCTTTTACTAGCAAATACTTTTTTAACTGAACCAGCCAACAAGACTATGCTTCGTTCAATATTATCTCCCACTTTATCGGGATGATCTCGACGTCCCCTTTGCAGGACGGCTCTGCTGTTCATAATTTTTGCTGCAATAAAATATTTTGATAATAACGGAACATTATTTTCCTCGTCAGCCATGCGATATTGTTTGCGTCGTAGTAGTACATTTCCAGTCTGTGCCCCTTCAACCCTAGCTAAAAACCTGCCATTGGGAGTAAAAAAGCTAACTGTTATTCCCTTTTCGGCACAAAGGCCTAATAATGACGGACTAGCCCCCGGATAACCAAAATATACAATCGCTTCAATGTTATGTGAAGGTACGCGGAACAATGTCTCTTCCTCCAAACGAATAAGGATATTTTCCCCTTCACGGGCCAGATAGGAATCGGGCGTTGTTACATAGAGCGTATTTAATAAACGCCTCAATCACCTCACCTCTTAACTTAATATTATTTATAATTCCTTTAGGACTTCGTTCCAATATCCTTGTACACTGGTTTTAAGTCTTATTCTTGGCATACATATGTTTATCATGGAGCAGCTTTTGCAAACGCTCAGCTTCATATCTGGTTTTGGGGTTATTCCTTCTTCATGGAGTTTATGCATATGTTGCGACAGTTCTATAACTTCGTCTCTTAGTTCGGTATCAAGTTTCACCGTTTCCCGCCTGCGGGTTTCTCCGTAATACAGGTCTGCCTCTTCGATGTGGCAGTTTAACATCTCTTCCAGGCACATGGCCTGGGCGCATAATTGGATGCGGTCATAATCACCTTGTTTGGATTTTCCTCTTTTGTATTCAACCGGGCGCGGCAGATATAATCCAGTCCGGTTAGGAAGTGAAATTCCTACCCCGCCCTGCTGTTCTACAAACTCTACTACATCGGCAACACCATATAATCCTAAACTCAGTGATTGCAGTGTCATTCCCCGAACAACTACTGCTCCTGGTTTATAGGTCTTATATTCCGGATCATGCACCCTTCCATGCAATACTCGCCCCTCAGCAGTTCTGAGGTTCTCGTCCCACTGCTGCTCGATGTGAATCAACGCCCATTGCCTTTCGCAAAAGGCTATATGTTGCAAGCCGGAAATGGCTAGAAGCTGATCTTCCTGGTAATTCTTAGAGTAATTCAAGTACTTCAACACCTTCAGGGATCTCGTCTTTGGCGATTGAAATCTCATAGTCACTGAAATCCCGAGTCGGTTTATTTTCATTTAGTTTCTTTATCGAAATGGTATCAAACAGTTTCTGAACCGATGCATTTCCCATTTTTGAAGCATGCTTAAATACAATAAGCTTTCTTGTTCCCATCAATCCCCGAGCAGCAGAACGATCGTGTTCAAACATATTTAATAGAGCATCCCAAAAAAGCTCCAAATCTTCTACTGAAAAGCCGGTCTGATTTGCCAGCGGTGCTGAAATAAAGCCATGGGCACGATATAGTCCGTAGGGAACGGTAAATTTGCGCCCCATGGTGCGATTATCGCCACCTTGTTTTTCGGCTTCAGCTTCAGTTGCAACTGCCATCCGGGTAATGCTGTGTTCCAGGGCGACAACTGGATCTACTGAGCGTGCAAAGGTTAACTGAACCGGACCCCGAACCTGCCCAGCATTAGGTCCACTTGATAGTACGGCTCCGAATGTTCTTATATCATAAAAATTATGACACATAAATTCCTTTGCTCTATCAATTTCCTTGCCCTGACCCTTCCCCGGCTTGATCCTTTTCCTACCATCCGACTCATCGGATGGCGACTCATTCAAATCAATGTCCAGACTGATATAAGCCTGCTCTATGAGGTTATTTAATATCGCCTTTTCTTTAATAAAAATGGCGTAGGGAGGATTTTCTTCATTTTTCAAAGCGACATAGTTTCTAACTTTTCTTTTCAAGCACACATCGGTTACCAATCCATGACCAGTTTCAGCATCTATACGTGGTAAGTTGCCGGCATCCGGATCTCCATTGGGATTGCCGTCTTTTATATCGAAAAAAAGCACGAAATCATAACGATTTAAAACATTCTCACTCATTTTTCCACTCTTCCTTTCTAAATTTAGTTGTTTTCGAAATTATTATCTGAATCAGTTTTCTGCGAGGTAAAAAACGATTGCCGTTGATGATAGTAACCAATGGCAAAACGCCCTTGTTCATGTAAGTCCAGATGGGCTGGGAAATCTGTAAGACGGCTCATAATTTCACCCAGGAGGCGTTCAAAGTTTACCACTCTGCCCTTATTCTCCAACTTGGCCAGGTGGTGATTTTTTAATCGCAGGAGATTGGTAAATACCGTTACCGGTGTGGCACAAGCAGCACCGTAAAAACGTTCTCTAATGGTAGCATTTATACCCGGGTTGGCTTCTTCTTGAATCTTTTCCAGGGTAGCAAATAATCTCCCCAGTTGGTAGCCGACAGATGGTTGTTTAGTATCCAATTCTATATTAACCTCCTTATGATTTTGATTAGGATAAAATTGATAATATCGGTTCAGATAAGCTTTTAGTAAAGCTGCCCGCACAGGTTTTACTCTATATTTAGTATCACTGTGAATTCTTCTAAGACAGGCTTGCAGTACTGTAGCAGGATAAGGTGTTCCCTCCAGGATAGAACGCATAAAGTCACCGGCTAGATTAGGAGGTATATTCTCACTCTTATCCTGGGTGGCAATATTGACTAAAATACGCCAAAGGGAATAGTATTCCGGTTCATTGGGTGGTTTAATAATTTTGAAGTCATTAAAATATTGGGCAATTCGTAATGCGAATTCGGAAATGGTTCCTACTTGCCAAAAACGGATAGAAATTCTGGCTGCATTGGGCGCAAGCCCCAGAATATAGAACCGGTTATCCCCGTCATCTTCTATGTAGGTCCCAGTGTTTACGGAATTAAACAGGGCTTTTACTTTTTGGGTTCCTGCATCGGGATTATCTTTTTCCGGTTCCTTGAAAAAGAATGAAAAGTCGGATTCAAAGGATGAGCGTTTTTCTGACCAGAAAATAGTAGCGGTATTGCCAATTGACATACGTTGATTTTTTGACTTTAGCAAAGTATTTAGTGCAGTAACATAAGCAAATTCGGTTGATCGTACGATCGGTGCATTATAACCTTGTTCTTTTCCGTATGAATCGTATCCACTATTTCTTTGGAATCCTACTAGGCATTTGGTGTCTTTATCGATTGGGGTTCTACCATGAGTACGGGCAATAACTCCACTTTCACCTGTTACCAAACATATTCCTGTTTTACTATCCTCCGCGTTATTTTCGTTGTTTTCTTTACCGACTATATAGTTTGGGTTGTTACGAACAAATTCTTTCACTTTTGTTCTACATGGTACTGGAATATCTGATTCCAACCGAAAAGACATATTACATTGAGTAGATTTTAAGCACTCCTGGATTTGTGGTGAGTTGACTGCCTTAATAACCTCATTGTTTTCATAAAATCTAATTACTGCTTTAACTCCTATATCATCAAGTAACTCTGATGGGAGTTTTTTCAAAGAGTTTATCCAGGTTTGATGTTGTTTGCTTGATTTACTATCGTCTTTTGGTAAACCAAGCAAATACCCGATATGATCCCATAATAAAAATGTTGTCTCATAGCTCTTAATACCGGTTCTCACTTTTGACCTTGGTAGTAGAAAAGATTTTGCAGTCATTCTATTCCCTATCTTTTCCCTAGTATCTTCAATATTAATAAACTCGCCATTTTTATTAATAACAATTAAAAACTGCAATTCTATCTTTTCAAAACCTTCTGGAGCTATTTTACTATCAGGATCTGCTACCTTGCGATCATAATACTCTGTTAACGCCTGAAGTATCATCCTCTTACCTCCACCTCCCGACGGTCGGTATTAATTACCCCGTTCTCCATTTGAGCACGGAAAAATAATGGCGGCGGATTGTTTATATCCTGCTCAAAATCCATATCATACAGCATGTAACCCAAATCCCTGGTCTCATTAATCGACTCGACTGGTTCTTTCAGGGGATCAACCAACCTGAAATCACAGGCGAATTCCCGACACCCTAGATAAGGCCGGTGGAAGCATTGACCCTTTTTGGCCCGCCGTTCAAACATGGCGGCATATTTTGCTTCCGTTTCATCCATTTTAAATATTCCGGCTTGTTCCTGCTCGTCCGCCCATAATTCGGGTAAAGCCGAACGGTTTGCCTTTCTTTGCTCAGGCGGAATAAAATCAAAATAGCCATGAATGCGATACCTGACATCCCGTAAAAATAGCCCGGCACGTTGCTGACGTTCATCTTCAATAAAAATACCCATGGGGGCTCCGAGTACACCTGCCATTTGTTTAGCTGTAGGTGCTGGTACTGTCTTTCCAACTTCATTGCGCCGGACAGAAATCCATTTAATTGGATTAAGAACTTCTATCTTGACCACATTCCAGCGAATAGCAGGTTTCCATAGAATAGCCTCAAAAATTGCCCGTGCTGCCGAGGGGGTCATGACATCATAGCTTACCCGTTCCACTTTCATTTCCGGGCGGGTAAAACATGCATATTCTCCCCACACTTCCAAACACCAATTATGCAAGTTTCATCTGCTCCTTTCTTAAATAATGCATTTTTCAGGATCAAATGATGGTTCCACCATAAGACCGATTTCCTCCGAATATTCAGCATCAGATAGCAGTGCAAAAATACCCGGACTGGGTTCGGATAGTGAGCCTCTTTTTAAAAGCTGGTTAAACTCATTGTTATAAATATTGACGGTATACCTTTGCAGTTTTCGCATCAACCCGCGGTCGGGGCCAGAAAATTTTAACTGGTTAATTAATTTTTCGCCCTCATAGTATGGAACTAGAATCGATTTCTGCAATGTTTCATCGATTATGCGAAACCTTCCTGCAGCAGTGCGAAAACAGATACTACATTCTCGTAAATCATTTTGATAAGGGTCTAGCAAATTTACAATGTTTTTTGCATCCAGTGAATTGACTTTCCAATACAATTCGGAAAAATATTTTTCATACATCTCATGTTGCAAAGGGTC
The DNA here is from genome assembly GCF_000983115.1 of Syntrophomonas zehnderi OL-4. GTDB lineage: Bacteria > Bacillota > Syntrophomonadia > Syntrophomonadales > Syntrophomonadaceae > Syntrophomonas_B > Syntrophomonas_B zehnderi. Next base: position 2,185 of record NZ_CGIH01000029.1, on the reverse strand, counting down.
TTCATAATTTTTTATAACAATGTTTGCGGTTGTTTCCGCTGCCTTTCGCAGTATACCCATGGGTGCTTTCCGAGGAGCAATGAAAACAATTACCTTGCCAAGATTGGGTAAATTACCTTCCCGGTTGCAACGCCCGGCCGCCTGGGCAATAGAATCTAAACCTGCAAAAGCGCGATAAACCACCGGAAAATCAAAATCAACACCGGCTTCCACCAGCTGAGTACTGATAACGCGAACTGGTTCATTATTTTGCAATTTTTTCTTGATGGATTTAATCATCTGACTGCGGTGCTGCCCACACATTAAAGCTGACAGATGAAATGTCCCTTTAGGCATCAAGCTATGTAGTTCACGGCAGCTTTTACGGTCGGAAACAATGCATAATACCTGTTCATATTGTTGTAACTGATTCGCGATTTCTTCCCAGCTGGCAGTTGTATAAGTATCAGTGGGAAATTGGATATGATTTCTTTTTAGCGATTGGTATAGCAAGTCTACATCTTTATCGTCACCCATAATTTCCCTCACATTTTTTAAACCAGGAAAGAGTATACCTCCTACAATTCGCTCTTTGAAAGCTGGTTGGGTTGCAGTAGATATTACAAAACTAACTTTATAATGATCCACTAGCAGTTGCATGGTTTCTAAAATAGGGATTAAGAAGTCTGAAGGCACTAATTGGGCTTCATCTAAAACTACAACTGACCTGGTGATATTATGTAGCTTGCGGCAACGACTCGATTTGGCGGCAAATAGAGATTCGAAAAACTGCACTGATGTAGTTACAATAATAGGAGCGTCCCAGTTCTCACAAGCCAACCTGGACTTCGGGGTAGAATCATTTTCCTCCAGATTGGAATGATGTTCCACCACCTGATCGGCACCAACAGCATCCCGAAATACATCAGCATTTTGTTCAATAATGCTGGTATAGGGAATTACATAGATAATGCGGTCTAATTCATGTTTAATAGCGTGTTCTAAAGCAAACGCCAGGCTGGATAAAGTCTTACCTCCACCAGTGGGGACTGAAAGGGTAAAAACTCCTTGATCTTCACTTGCCATCTGTATGCATTTTCTTCTTATTTCTCTTCGGATTGCATTTACTCTTGTATCTTCAGATGATTCGTCCAATTTTTTAATGTATTCATTAAACCGAACCAGCAGTTCCTGTAGAGAACAATAAGCACCCCGATTATCCGCTTTTTCCTGGTTCATATATGACTCAGTGTCCAGAAAATCAGCATCAACCAAACAGGAATACAACATTCTTATCCACAAGGATAAATCTAACCCCTCGGAAAATTTCCAGGGAGGAATCGTGGGCTGGGCTGAACCTATAATATCGATAATTGATTGGTCTATATCTTCAAACTGTTTTACCTGCATCTCCTGAAACTGAAGCGACGACTGCCCTGCTCCTTCAGCACTGGACCAATCAGGTAAGCCTGCATGATGCCCGGCAATACAGTAAGCCAGTAATCTGCCCACTTGTTTTCCGTAAAGTTGTTCAACCAATTTTGCCCCATAAATGGCATGGGGTACTTTTCCAGGCTTACCCTCTAAATGTGCTTCTTCATCATAACTACTTTTGATTTTCAAATACCTCTGCCATTCCTCTCTCCCTTTACCAGCATCATGAGCCAATCCAGCTGCTTTCCCCCAAACATCAGATTGAAATTTGCCAGCACTAAATTCTGCTCTTTTTGCCGTATTGTTCAGGTGTTCTAATAATCCATGCGGCTTAGCCCAGGTACCGTCCTCATTTTTACGAACATGAGCGATTATTTTTTCCCTCATAATTAATCCCCCCTTTCTATCAGAATTTTTTTGCAAGCATACTATAAAAATGTCATATAAAAAGTATATAAGTATCAGGAATCTTTACATCCATTTGCCGTTTAGATATTTTTAAACATAAACGGCAACAGTTAGATGCTGGCATACATCTTATTACAAAATATCTCTTCGTTATTTTTCCTTTTTTTCCTTCTTATACTTTAACCACATCCTAGTGACACGAGTCTGTCATTTGGTATTTTTTTTATTCCTTTCTTTAATAATTGCATTTTTATAGCCAACACCCTTTTTTTGGCAGACATTGCTGAAGCCAAAGCTGCTTGACCTGCTGCGTTTTATTTCCTCTAAATCCTTTTTTGAAATGCCCGCCCCCCTTCCTTCCCCC
>NZ_CGIH01000028.1 GCF_000983115.1 Syntrophomonas zehnderi OL-4 | reverse complement strand
TGATTATGATGAAGGAGCCAGAGCCGATGTATCCATGGAATCGGTTTCCAAGTTAAGACCGGCATTCTCACCGACCGGCAACGTAACTGCGGCAAACTCATCCCAGACCACCGATGGTTCAGCGGCATTGATCATGATGACCCCGGAAAAAGCTAAAGAATTAGGCTGCAAACCCCGTCTGAAATATGTTGGCTATGCTGTAGCCGGATGTAATCCAGATGAAATGGGTGTAGGCCCAGTATATGCGATACCCAAGGTATTAAAACGTACAGGTCTTAAATTAGAAGACATCGGCTTAATCGAGCTGAACGAAGCATTTGCTTCCCAGTCCATCTATTGCATTAGAGAATTAGGTATCAATCCTGATATCGTAAACGTAAACGGCGGAGCAATAGCAATCGGTCATCCGCTGGGATGTACCGGAGCCAAGCTGACCGTAACCCTGATGCACGAAATGGAAAGACGTAAAGTAAAATACGGCATGGTCTCCATGTGTATCGGCGGCGGCCAAGGCGCAGCCGGAATCTTCCAACTCTGCGACTAAAACTTACGTTAAAAAAGGCATGGTCTTTGACCATGCCTTTTTCTTTTTAATTAGAAAAAACATGTATAGACGCGAATCACGCGGATTTTCGCAGCTATATTATTACTCAACCACCGTAGCGGATGCTTTAGCTTCCGAAGGAGAGCAAGCTTCCCCAACCGTTTCACGCCATTATTTTCAGGTGGCCGTACCCTTCGGGCACTCCATATGTTACCTAGCGGTAACTGCTAAGGTTGCACCCTGCGGGCATGGGCGGCAAATGATTTAATATTGGCCTATTATTATGCTTATACACCTGAATCATTATATTTGGATAATTTTTTGGTATAATTAAGTAATATCCAGGCTCATTAAATTACCCTGTTCGATGAGGTTAGAAATGATTTATGTTCACCCGGCGGCCGAACCATTTTTTATAAGAGGCGAAACAGATTCAGCTTTGCTGTTGCTGCATGGTTTTACGGCTTCACCAACGGAAGTGTATCCGGTGGCCGACCTGGTTCATGCCGCTAATTTTAGTACGGTCAGCGGAATCCTCTTACCTGGACACGGCTCAGACCCGCGCTTTCTTAATCGTTGTACCTGGGAGGATTGGTACCGGGCGGTTGAAATTGAGCTGGATTATTTTTTAGCCAGCTACGAGCATGTTTATGTGGGGGGACTATCACTGGGAGCTCTGTTGGCAATGTATGCCGGGCTCAAACTAAAGGGCATAAAAGGCGTAATTGCTATAAATGCTCCGATCTATAACCGCAAGCCGCTATTAACCAGATGCGCTCCGCTACTTAAATATATAAAACCGTATTTTCCCAAGCAGGTTGATGAGGAAATGCGGGAACTGGAAAAAGCCGGTCGTTTCGCTTATCGGGTCATGCCGGTTAAAGCATATCAAAGTTTGATGGAATTAAGAAAAATAATAATGCAAGAAATATCAGGTCTTAAGATCCCTTTGCTGGTTGTGCAATCCAGACTTGATGAATCAGTAGATATACGCAGCGGCAGATATCTCCATAAGAAGACCCAGGCAGCGGGGTCAAGTTTGCTGGAGTTAGGTATGTCAGCTCATATTGCCAGTATGGGGCCGGAGAAAGAGCGTATCGCCCAGGAGATCGTCACCTTTATGGCGGCTGATCCGAAAGGGAATTTATAAGGGAATTCCCCATCTATAAGAAACCTAATCAGGGAGGAACATATTTATGAACCGAGAAAAAGCCTTAAACTTACTGAAAGAACATTTAAAAAATGAGAATCTGCTTAACCACTCACTGGCAGTGGAAGCGATCATGCGCGGCCTGGCTGAATACCTGCATGAAGATGTGGAAACGTACGGGCTGGCCGGGCTGCTGCATGATATCGATTATGACGTAACCGGTGATGACCCTGCCCGGCATTCCCTCGTAGGCGCAGATATTCTTACGGAACAGGGGATTGATCCAGAGATCGTTTATGCGGTTAAAGCCCATAATGATATACACGGCTTGGAAAGAAAAAGCCTTTTGGACAAGGCCCTCTGGGCAGCTGATCCGGTCAGCGGATTTATTACGGCGGCCGCATTGGTAAGGCCCGACAAGAGTCTGGCCGAAGTGCAGTTAAAATCGCTGAAAAAAAGATTCAAGGAAACCGCCTTTGCCCGGGGAGCCAGCCGCGAACAGATGCGAAGTTGTGCAGAGATAGGATTGGAACTGGACGATTATCTGGAAATTGCCCTAAAAAGCATGCAGAAAATAGCCGCCGAGATTGGGCTGTAGGATTTAAAATTAGCTTTGCGGGGAAGATTATAAGGAGGAATAAAAACGGATTTGCGCGGCAACCTAAAGAGAATCGACTCGCTACACAGCCGAAGCAATTTACGATCAACCCGGCTTACGGTTAAAATGAGTGCCGGGTAGGTATAGGAATTTAATTAAAGGAAAGATTTAACGAATGGAATATAACATTACGCCTGAACACATACTTACCTTTATGCGGCAGGCAAGCTATCGTCCCTTGTCCTATCAGGATCTTCTGGAAGCACTGGAATTGCCAGATGAAGCAAAAGGTAAATTCAGTGCCATAATAGGCAAGCTGGAAAAAGAGGGCGAAATCGTCAGAACCCGGCGGGATAAGTACGGTTTGCCCGAGATGATGAATATCTATCGGGGAATTATTAGGCTTAGCCAGCGTGGCTACGGCATATTAGTGCCCGACCAGCCGGGTGCGCAGGAAATATTTGTCTACGGACGCAATCTAAATGGCGCCATGCATGGGGATCGAGTTATGGTGCGCATACAGGAACGGGCCGCTGCTGATCAGCGTCCGGAAGGAGAAGTAATCAGAGCGATTGAGCGCGCTAATCAAGAACTGGTAGGAACGATTCAGAAAGGACGTCATATCCTGCAGGTTATCCCCGATGATCCTCGGCAGATATATCCGGTAAACGTAAAACCCCGGAAAAATCTGCCCGTAAAAAAAGGAGATAAAGTCCTGGTAAAAATCACCGGGTGGCCAGATAAGAACAAATATCCCGAAGGAACTATCGTGGAAATCTTTGGCCGCCAGGGGCAGCCGGGAGTAGATATGCAGATTGTGATTAAAAAACATGCCCTGCGGGAGGAATTCCCCCCGCCCGTCATAGCTGAAGCCCAAAAGGTTACGATACCAGTAAGTTCGCAAGAAATATCCCGACGCCGCGACCTGCGCGATCTGCGCACGGTTACAATAGATGGCGAAGATGCCAAAGATCTGGATGATGCAATCTCGATAGAAAAAACGCCTGGCGGATATCGTCTGGGAGTGCATATTGCCGATGTCTCACATTATGTGCGCGAGGACAGCAAGCTTGACAAGGAAGCCTTTGCGCGCGGCACCTCGGTTTATTTAATTGACAAGGTTCTGCCCATGCTGCCACCGGAATTATCAAACGGTATCTGCAGTCTGAACGCCCGCCAGGATCGACTAGCCATTACCTGTCTAATGGAAATTGACCATAAGGGCAAAGTACAAAAACATGATATATTTAAATCCGTTATTCGGGTAAAAGAGCGCATGACCTATACGGCAGTAAACAAGATTATAACCGACCATGATCCCGAAACCAAATCATGCTACAGCAATCTGGTGGATGATTTTTTACTCATGAAGGAGCTGTCCGACATTATCCGCCGGGAGCGAACCAGCCGTGGAGCCTTGGACTTTGACTTTCCTGAAAGCAAAGTCAGGGTAGATGAGACAGGTTTTCCAATTGACATCCTGCCTGTTAAACGCGGCGCCGGCGAAATGCTGATAGAAGACTTTATGATCAAGGCCAACGAAGTTGTGGCAGAATATATGTACTGGCAGGAAATGCCGACTCTCTACCGGGTGCATGAAAAACCGGAAGGAGACGCACTGGCTAGATTAAACCAAGTGCTGGCAGTGTTTGGTCATAAGATTCAGGAAAACAAGATCGAGCCTTATGTATTTCAAAAGATTTTAAGAGATATTAAGGGCACCCCGCAGGAGAATACTATTTCCTTGCTGGTATTGCGCTCCATGAAACATGCCCGTTATGTTCCCCAGGCCCTGGGTCACTTCGGACTGGCTTCCAAATACTATTGCCATTTCACCAGTCCCATTCGTCGCTATCCCGATCTGATCGTTCATCGGGTTTTATCGTTGATGCTAGACGACAAAATGAACGCTAAGAAAAAAGCGGCTCTGGAAAGCCGTATGAACAAATATGGAGAACAATCCAGTCTGCAAGAGACAAAAGCCGAAGAGGCTGAAAGGGAATTGCTAGACATTAAGAAAGCCCAATATATGCAGCAGTTTTTAGGTGATGAGTTTGTGGCTCGCATCTCCTCGGTGCAGTCCTTTGGATTCTTCGTGCAATTGCCCAATACCGTGGAAGGGCTGGTGCATATTTCCACCATTGCCGATGATTATTACGAATTCAATGATCGCAATTACACACTGGTTGGCATCCATACCGGCAAAAAGTACTCCATAGGCGCTGAAGTCCGGGTGCAGTTGGTCAGTGTCGATGTAGACAGCGCCAAAATCGACTTCGAACTAGCCTGAACAGAGGTACAAGGAAGGTCTTATAGACAGACATTTGACAAATAACTGGAACTGTTCTATAATGAAGACCGTTGCAAATGAAGATACACCCTGGCTTTGGAGTAATATTTATACCCGAGGCGAGGGTTTCTTTCACTAAAGCGTATTATTTTTTTCAGCTTCTATTGGTGGTCAATGACTACTGCGTTGAGGTGGTTAAATGGGCAAAAAAGCAGGGATCAAACCGGTAGTGGACAACCGCCGGGCCAGACATGATTATCATATAAAAGACGTTTATGAAGCCGGCATGGTTCTGGTCGGCACAGAGGTAAAGTCTCTGCGAGCCGGCAAAGCCAATTTAAAAGACGCCTATGCCGTGGTCAAAGGAGGGGAAGTGTGGGTAAACAACTTCCATATCAGCCCCTATGAGCAGGGCAACCGCTTTAACCATGAACCACTAAGGCCCAAGAAACTCTTGCTGCATAAAAGCGAAATCAATAAACTCCTGGGAATACAGAAGGAATCCGGCTATACCCTGATTCCGCTCAGGATATATTTCAAAAACGGCCTGGCTAAAATGGATCTGGCGGTGGCGGTCGGCAAGAAAAACTACGATAAACGTGAAGACATTGCCAACCGCGATGCCAAAAGAGATATAGAAAGAGCCATAAAGAGCCGCAACCAAGCATTTTAAACTGAGTAAAAAAGGCTGCGCAATAAATAAATACCTGCTGACAAAGCCAGCTAATGGTATTATTATAGTATGGCAGTTAATCATTTATATTTAGGGGGCGTAAAGGTTTCGACGGGGGCTAGGATGGGTCGAGTAGCGAGCCGAGTTGTCGCCAGCTCGTTAAAAAGGTGAAAAAATCAAATTAACTGCAGAAGATAATTTTGCACTAGCCGCTTAATGCGGCTCGTCCGGCCAGGTTTCCTAACGGCCTGGTGCAGGGCGTCACTTAGTTAGGGTACCCATAAGCCTTTTTTCTCGAGGGGTTAATGGGGAAATTAATCGGGGATAGCCGAAGGGAGCCTGTTCGTGGGCGCCCGGCTGGCGAAAATCAAAACACGCACTGCGCTCGGAGAGACTGGGCTGGTCTTACTTTCGGACGGGGGTTCGACTCCCCCCGCCTCCACCAAATAAGTACGCAAAGATTGATACAATGTAAAATCCCAGTATTAGCGGGGTTTGCGTAAAATTTGCGATAAGATAAAGCACCGTTTGCGGACGGTGTTTTTTGTTTTTGGCACACTTTCGTTAAAAGATGCACACCCCCTTTATGGGGGAAAAGGGGAATCGTTAAAAGGTTTAGGAATCGTTGAAAGGTTTGGGGTACACATCACATTACATCACATCAGCCCCACAACCTGTATCTATCTGGCGAATGGGCGAGATGTTCTCTTAAAATGGAAGAAAACGCCACTTTGCGGCTTTGGCAAAGCGGCATTTTGCTTTAGCGGATCTTTTTAAAAAGCTGGTCAATAAAGTCATCATCTTCCATGAAGATAACATTGCGATTATTCCAATCGGCTTTAGGGATATGCTTGTTAGCCATCTCCAGGTGCTTGGTAGGCGTTAGGATTAATGAATTTAAAATAATATCTGAGTTGGCCAGGGATGATTCGATGTCCTTAATTTTCTGGCAAAGCATTACCTTTTCGTCCTCAAATGACATATCCCTGGTTCCGTGCGGTTCAATAAAGGTTATATACTGCTTGCCGGCTGTCACCAGCCACATGATAAAATCGGGGTAAAAGCCGGCTTCCTCGAAGAAACCGATGCCCTTTTTGCTGACATTGCGGATTATATACAGTTCTTTATCAGCGAAAAAGGCTTTTTCCCGTCCCACATAAAGGCGCAAGGCCTGGATAAAATCAACCTCGCTTTCATTAAGGGGCACCGGCGAGATGGCGATATCGATGCTGTTTTTCGCCAGGTACATGACCGGATTATACAATGAAGCCGGGAAGGCTACCGCCATAAGCTCATCTTTTGACTTCACAAAGTCCACCAGGGAGCGGGCTTTTTTGGCCGCCTCCATCTCCTTGGCCAGGTTTTCGATAAATATTCTGGCCTCTTCATGCAGCTCCACATTACTAATACTGACCATATATTCGTCCTCTTTGATGAAGTTATCATTCTCATCATCCACCGGCTCATAGGTGAGGAGCGGCTTTTCCCAGGCACTTTTCTGTACATAGTAATAGCGCTCGCAGTATTTTTTCAAAAGGGCGATGGCAATTTTCGTCCAGCGTGAAAAATCGCTGTAATCGTTAAGCGTGAGTTCCTCCTGGGGGATAAGCAGCCTGTACCAGCTGTTGTCTTTAAGCAAGGGTTTAATATCATTCCTGGCTATATTCAGGTTGTACCAGGCTTTTTCGTTTTTATATCGCTGCAGTTCAAAGTAAATCTCCTCATAATCAAGCCCTTCCAGGTGTATTTCACTAAAATAGCCGGTCTGTTTGGTAATCTCGGACAGAGCAGCCTGCTTTTTGGAGGATTCAAACTGTACCTTGGCATAGCAGTCCAGGGTTATGACCCCGGTATACTTTTTCTCCGCTAAGGTAGGCTTGGGTCCATGTTTTTTATAGTTCAGATCGCCGCGCACTTTTAAGGCCAGAATTTTTGATCTTTTATACTGCTTATTGCGGATTACCGGCAGCTTGATTATATAAGGCGGCTCTTTATCGGTAGGCACCCCTTCCTCCTCAAGGTATTCCCTGAACTGCTTCATGTAATCGGCCCGTACGCCAAATATGTTCAGGGTCTCCAGTATGGAAATGTAGGGCGGCACCTTGACTGACGGATTGTCTTTTATATAAAAACTGCTACGCTTCAGCGACATGCCATAGCCTTTGAGACGAACGCCCCGGCCGAAAAGCTGGATTATTTCGCTGCCTTCGCTGCGTCCCACGTTCATCAGCCCCATGGTGGAAACCCGCCAGCAGTTCCAGCCCTCGGTGAATTTTTTCGAGCCGATCAAAAGGTTGATGGTCGAGTCGGGCCGGGTAATGTTTTGAAATAAGGATTGGGTAAAATCAACACTGGCCGTGTGCAGGCCGTTTTCAGCGCAGAGCTTGAGCAGGGCACTGTCATCACCGACATTGATCACCCCGAAGGGGTCGTTTTCCCCCAGGCGCAGGCGGATTTCACCCGGTATGCCTTTCAGGTTCTCAATGTGCATTGTCGCACCGCTTACCGGACAGTTGAACACCACTGATAAAAGGTCGGCGTAGACCGCCTCCGCCGGCATATGGAGACTGGACAAAAAAGTGAAGGCGTTTCTGAATATGTCGGCGTTGCGCTCGTTTGTTAATCCGGTATTCCCCGTTTGGATGCGGTTAATCATGGAAATTGTGGTGCTGCTTTTCGTGATAACGTCCGAGATGAACAGCAGTATATCCACAACGTCAGAAACCTCTCGTTTGTTTTCTTTCCTTACGGCATTGACGCTGCCGCCGACAAAGACCAGGAGCGGGTTTTCCACGTTGAACGGCTCAAACTGCTTCTTGCTGGCCAGATAGAGTTTCTTCTGCTGGTAATAGGTCAAGAGGCAGGCCGTAAGGTATAACTGCCGCTTGTGCTCATCACTGTCATCAGCCAGGTTGAGGATATTGTAATCCTTGCCGTAACCATCGCTGTAGAAGTATTTATAGGAATAGTCAAACAGGATGCATTTGGCGTATTCCTGGGTCAATTCTTTATTATTGGCGACCTTGACCGCCTGGCCGAAGGTGGCGGAATACTCGAAGGAAAAGCCGTTCTCACAGAGCATGTTGCGGTATTTGTACCAGGTATCGCCGGAAGCCCCGCGGTGGCCTTCATCCACAAAGACCACATTTTTATTGCCGAAACGCGCGGCGGCTACCGTTTTATCGCCGTCTTTGTCGCCTAGTTTGGTGTTCTCCAGGATAGCTATTTCATCAGCAGGGGCAAACATCCTGCTTCCGCCTTTTTGGTAGATGGCAGCCGGGATGCCGGAGGCTCTGAAATCGTCAACGTGCTGCAGGGATAAGCCTTCCTTCGGGGTTAAGAGGATAAACGAACTGTCCCCGCCGCGCAGTCTTCCCCGGGCATAATGACGGTACTGGTGGTAGTTGATATGCATAAGCAGGGTCTTGCCGCTGCCGGTGGCGTTCCAGAAGGCTATCTTGTTAAGGTCGCCTTCTTTGTATGGTTCTATCCGGTTTACCGGCTCCTGACGGCTGTTAAATTCCGCCACATAAGCGTTTAAAGCATCCACCAGGCGCTGGCGGTTATTGAAGTATTCGTCCAGGTAGTATTCCGTAAATAGCAGGGATAGGTACTGGAAATACTTTAAAGTAATCTTCTCATCGCGTTTTTCGTTGATTTTGCGGATATGACTGACGATATTCAAGTCATATTGGGCAAGCCGTTCTGCGGAAATCTTCAATGTGTCATGATACTCGGTAATCAGACGCTTATAAAAACCGCTTACGCCTTCGCTGTCGACCGCCTCATATTGGGGCGGCTTCAGCGTCCGGGAAAGCTCGTCGAATTTTTCTACCCCAAACTGTTTTAAGAGGTACTGGTTTAAAACCAGCTTTTTATAAAACTCCAGCGGGGGAGCAGCAGCTTTAGTTTTCTTCTTGGCCATTTTAGCTTCCCCCTATATGTTTTCAACGCTGAACATGCGTTTTTTCATTTCTTCCTCGATGAGGACGACTTTCCAGCTTTCCTCATCGGTTCGCAGGTTGGGCAGGTTGTTGTCGCCGTTGACATAGATTTTTTTATATTCAAAATCGGTGGTGCTGATCTTCTTGCGCTGGAAAAAGGCGTCCAGGACTGCGTTATCCTTGATTTTGTCCCCGGTGAGATCGCGCCAGATGACCAGCACCCGGTCGCCGCTCAAGGTAGTGCCTTCCACCATTTTGAAGCGGTAGGTGGAACCGCTTCTCAGCCTGGCGGTAACCGCGCCGTATTCGCCGGTGGTGAATTCGGCGTCAAAGCCCTGCCGGGCAAAGCTCCGCTCCACCTTCAAGCCGATCAGGTAGTTGAAGGTCTCCACCAAATCGATAACGGTCACTTTGCTTTCCTGGCGGCGGGTGATGTTCATGGCGTAGTCGAAGGGATGATCCAGCATGTCAATATTGAGCAGGCTCAGGCTGCCCCTGGTTTCATCGGGCAGTAGGTAATGGAGCATGTACTGCTCCTTGACCGCCGGGTTGGTGAGGAACTTCAGCGTGCCTTCCTCTATCTCGATATTGTTTAAAGTGTCCTCGTAGCTTTCCAGGCGCAGGTACTTGAAGGCGTGGCTTATGCCTTTGCGGGATACCGGCTTGCCGTCCTTCCAATCCTCGCTGTATATAACCTTTTGTACGCGCGGCTTTGTGACCGTGTCAAAATACTCACCCATCTCCACCAGGATGTATTTGCGATTGCCGCCGTCCTCGCGGTTGAGGTTGATGACGGCGTGGGCGGTAGTGCCGGAACCGGCGAAGTAGTCGAGTATTGTGGATATCTTATCTGTTGTTGCGCCCACTAATATCTCATAGAAAGAGACAGGATGGCAATAAGGAAATTCGACACCTAATTTATCAGTGTCAGCTTTTCCTTTCATTCCATTTTGTATAACTGAAGTCATTTGGCGTTTTGTATCAATTGATAGGAACATTTTTTGCCTAGGTTGCGTCGTTTCATCTTTTCCGAACAGAATTTCTCCTTTTTTTATCATGTCTTGTAGTGTTTCAGGTGTTCTTGAAAAACCATTAGGTGGGATAGCACAAGGCTTCTTGGTTATCGGATGAATAAGAGGCTGAAAAAACTTGGGATCAGTTCTTGGCTCCGGGGCACGTAAGCTTACACTCTGGTATATTCTACCCTCGTCGTCAATATATCTATATGCCTTTTCACCACCAGTTAAATTTGGGTTTTGATTAATCCAATTTGTGTATTCTTTACGTACATCTTCATTTACCTCACCATACTTTGATATAAGTTCTCTTACATAATCAACCATATTTTGAACGTTATCGTTATTAAGTCTCAATGTTACCGTATTTTTACTCCGCCATATAACATATTCATGTTGTGTAGCTAAACCAGTTCCTCCTGTCATTGGGTTTCGTTTATCCCAAACAACTGTTCCAACGTTAAGCAAAGACGATTTTTCAAAAACATTCCACAAACGTTCATATTCATTTTCATCAATATGACATGCAAATGATGCATTATCAGACATAATCGGTACCGAAAGATTAAGTCTGTCAAACATCATTGACATCCAACTCGAGTGCCTATAATTATTTTTATATAAAAAACCACTTGTTTCTGTGTTGTAAGGAGGATCAATATGGATAAAATCTATTGAATCCGCATACCTTTCCTGCAGCAGGTTTAACGCCTGGAAATTCTCGCTGTGGATCAACAGCCCGTCCAGGTTCTCGTCGAGATTGTCGATGCTATCAATAAGCTGTTCCTTGAATTCCGGAGGGAAAAAGCCGGTGTCCAGCACCAGGTAAGGATTTTGCTCCAGGAATTCAATGGTGAGCGGATCGGAGAAGCCGGCTTTGGGGGCTTCCACCAGATTGGGCTGACCCGGCGTTATTTCGTCAATGGCAAACAGCCGCACCCATTCCTCGACCTGGGCTTTATTCTCTATAATCTGCGGGTAGAGCTTTTTGGGCACCCGGTCCAGGGTAAGGCAGTAATTGGTCTCCACCACGAATTTCTTCTTCAGCCACAGCATCTTCTGGAAGTCCTCGATCTGGGCCAGGAAGGCGATGATCTTTTTGCCGATACTGCGGATTATTTTGGCTTTCAGCAGGTATTCTTTGGTTTTCCGTTCGTCCTGCTCGTCTATATCGTCCAGGAAGATGACCTCGTTCTTTATGTAAAAGTCCAGCTCCCGGTTTAAAAATTTGCCCAGATCTTTATGGATAAAATAGTCAAAGGTATTGCGGGCGGTGTAGCGGTTAAGCTGCCTTTCCAGGAGGCTCTTGCCATCGGTTACATTGAGCAGGGAGGCAAAGTCTGGATACTGCGCCGAAGCCTTGGTAAACTCCGCTATTACTGCCGCGTTGTAGTCGGCCTGCTTTTTCTTGTCCCCGGCCTTGTATTCAAAGTAGATAAAAAGCTCGCCGTTTTCCAGGGCAAAGGGCGTTTCCTGATGGAGCTGGAAAAAACGTTTTTCATTGCTTTTGTTGTTGTCCTTTTCCGTTTCCGCCTCCACGATCTTGAAGTGCACCGTCTGGCCGTAGGGGGTTTTAAAGGTATAGTCCTTAAAATACTCGCTGGTTTTTATATAATACTGGTCGGCGTTGGCCCAGTGCAGCTTCACTTCCTCGCCTTCATAAGGGATAGCGTATACCCCGTCTTTGTAGCGCCGCTGGGAGATAAAGTCCCCTTCGTCGTAGTAGCGGGAGAAGAACTCGGTGAGGTGGGAATAGATATCGGCTTCTACGGCGGCAATATCGGTATTGACGGTGTAAGCCGCCTTCTTTTCCCGCAGTTTTTCTATCATGCTGGCTTTGGTTTCCTCATCCAGATCTATGGCCTGGGCGTTTTTTATGTCCTTTTCGATCTTCTCCAGCTCGGCCTTGTTGCTGCTCCGGGCAAGCACCGCGAGCTTTTCTGAAATCTGGGACATTAAATCGTTTTCCAAAAAGCGCCTTATTTCATCGCGCTTGTAGTTCATGATCCGGTAGATGCCAAAATCCAAGTCGGCCTGGTCAAACTGGAACATTTCCGTCAGTTTGTCCATCAGCTTCTTCTGGTTCTCGGTTAAACTTGCCATTTTAAATGACCTCCCATTCTACGGTGAATAATTCCATCAGCTCGCACTGGGCCTCTGAACGCCGCTTGATATCATCAATCAAGGCCCGCCGCCGCTCTTCGATTTCTTCTTCGTTATCCTCCAGCCGCGCCCGCATATTGCGCTTCTTGCGGTTAAGTTCGCTTAGCTTTTCATTGAGTTCAGCGTGTTCCGCGGTGGTGGCAGCCAGGCGCAAGCGGCGTTCAGTTTCGCGGATTTGCAGCTTCACATTCTCCAGTTCCTTTTCCAGGGCCAGGACCATGTCCTTAGTCCATTTATCCAGGCGTTCCTCTTCCTCACGGATATAGACCAGGTTCTGCTGGTTGGCTCTTTCCAGGGTTGCGCCGGCATAGATATCAATTTCCGCTTTTAATTTCTTTTTAATGCCGGGCGGCACCTGGTAACTGGTATCGGCAAAACCTCCGCACTCAAAAAGTTTCTGGCATTGTTCGGCGGCAAGCGGGCTGCCGTCTTTAAGAAAACCCGCAAAGAGCAGAAATTCCTCGCTGTCAAATGATGATATTATGTATTTATAAAGGGTAAGATAACCGCCTTGTCCCTTTAACTGCTCCACCTGGCTGATGCGGTAGCCGGTATGGCGGGAGATGTCAAACGTCACTTTGCCGGAAAACACAGCTTCATTTAATGCCTGGTTTAATACATGCTGTCCCAGCGGGTGGGACATACGGTATAGTATTCCACTCGTTTCTTCCGTTCCCTTTTTTATCAGGCAGTATCGTCCCGGCGGGGAAGATGCGACTTCATCCAGCAGCTCAAACGTATGGCTTACGTTATCGAATACCGCCTGGGGGCCTAACTCAAACATGGTCAAGGACCAAAAATGCCTGGTATAACGGTCAAGATACTTATTTACGCTTAATTTGAGCCGTTCATGCACATCGGCGTCGAAGTTTTCAAAGAGCGTATCCCTCGCCTTTCGCAGGGAGCGCTGGATTTTATCCTCCAGTTCCTTTTGCAGCCGGTTAAACTCCTGCTCAATCTCCTCTACAGTACGGCACTGCTGATAGATTTCCAGAATGCGTTTTTCAAAATCGACCCCCGACTCGACTGTTCCCAGGACCTCGTCGGAAGAACCGAACACTCCCTTAAACAGGCTGAATTTCTCGTCCAAAAGCTCATGCACCCTGACATCGGCGTAATTCCGTTTGTTGATGAAGTTGATAACCACCACATCGTTTTTCTGGCCATAGCGGTGACAGCGCCCGATGCGCTGCTCTATACGCTGGGGATTCCAGGGCAGGTCATAGTTTATTACCAGGGAGCAGAACTGCAGGTTGACGCCTTCGGCGGCGGACTCCGTGGCGATCATAATGTCGGCGGCATCCCGGAAATATTCTATTAATGCGTTGCGTTTATCAGCCGTGGGAGAGCCGCTGATCCTACCGGTATATTTGTTTTTTTCCACCCATTCTTTGTAGATCCGCGTGGTTTCAGGGCCGGAATTGCTGCCGTTGAATAGAACAATCCTGCCGGCGTAACCGTTGGCTTCCAAGAAGCGTTTCAAATAGTCCTGGGTACGGCGGCTTTCGGTAAAAATCAGGGCTTTGCGGTTGGCGCCTTTTGACCGCATCTCTTCAAATCCGGTAGCAAGCGCCTCCAGCAGGGTAGTGGATTTGGTATCGGTATCAATGCTCCCGGCAATTGCAATAAAGGAGTTTAACTCGGCTATCTCTTCGTTTAACTGCTTAACGTCGAAATCCGGTTCGTTGTATGGGAGTGAGTCATCATCCTCAGTTTCATCTATTATTTCTTCAATAAGTGCATACTCATCCTCGTCAAAAAGGTTTGCGAGGTCGCTGTTGGCATCCAGCACGCCTTCACGAATGCTGACCAGCCGGTCCCTGATGGTTTCCAGGGTCTGCAATAAGGCCCAGGTGGACGAGGCCAGCAATTTGCGGATGATCAGGGTTGTAAGCTGTTTCTGCCGGTAAGGTATGGCGTAGGTATTATCCCTCTGCAGAAAGGCGGAAACCATATCATACAGCTTCTGCTCGGCATCGGAGGCGGTGAACTCCTTTACAATTGCCAATCGTTCGGTATATTTTACATATTCAACGACATCCTTGCGCAGGGTGCGTTTGCAGAAGTTAGACAGCCGCTCTTTCAGATCACCAAAATCCGGGTCGTTAATATAATTGTCCCGGAAGGATTTCAGGTCGCCGAATAAGTGCTCGTCAATCATGGTGGATAAGCCGTAAAGCTCCACCAGGTTATTCTGTAAAGGAGTGGCAGTCAGTAATAATTTTCTTCTTCCAGCGGTTGCTTGTTTAATTGCTTGTCCCATCTTGTTGCTTGACCGGTAAGAATTGCGCAGTTTATGGGCCTCGTCAATGACCACCATATCCCAACTTATCCCATTGATATCCGGATGCATTTTGCTGGCGTAATTGTAGGAAACAATTACAATAGTCGGCTGATCGAAAGGGTTTTGGGCCCCTAGCTTCTGGTATTCGTTATAGGTTCTGCTTTCCAGTATGGCCGAAGGGAGATTGAACTTTTCCAGCAATTCCAAGCTCCATTGTTTTCTCAAGGCCGCCGGGCAAATAACCAGCTGCTTGCGTTTGCGTTCGGCCCATAGCTGACACATGACCAAACCGGCCTCAATCGTTTTGCCCAGGCCGACTTCATCGGCTAGAATAACACCCTTTGATAGCGGGGATTTAAAGGCAAACAAAGCCGCGTCAATCTGATGAGGATTTATGGCCAGGGCAGCATCAAAAAGGGATGAGGATATCCGTTCATTACTGCTGTATGATTTTCTATGTAAAAGCTCGTTTGCGTAGTATTTAGCGTGGAAAGGGGTAATCATGACAAAACCTCTCCTCCGGGGGCTGTAAAAATGCTATTAGCCTGGACTCTACTATTTCGTCTCGTTTGTAATTTCCATAATATCCGAGATATCGCAATTCAAAGCTGTACATATCTTTGCGAGAATCTCGGTGTTGACGTTTTCATTTTTGCCCAGTTTCGTTATAGAGGCTGAGCTAATCCCTGCCAACTTCTGCAAATCTTTTTTCTTCAGGTCTTTATCAATCAAAAGTTTCCACAGTTTTTTATAACTGATAGCCACAGTGCTCACCTGCCTGGTAGATTGAATATGGTCAAAGCATAACAGACAAAAGCAAATATAACAAGAATTATTAATGCGATAGCAGGAGAAATTGGAGCGTTCTATTGAATTATATCATATCTATTGATATGATCCATATATTGGGTTGTATTGGGGAGGGGTGTTATGGCAGGACTAAATTCGTTCAGAGATGTCATCGAAGACATGTTTTATAACGATATCTTTAACGCTTTATCAGCATTTGTTGAAGACAACCCCAGCCGACTGGAAAACAATTCATACCGTGTCCAAAATCCAGATGAAGCCGCGTTATCTGATTTTAAAGTCCAATTTGTAAATATTACCGAATCCGAGGGAAACGAGGTTCTCTTTGACGTGGTGGTATCCGCGGAGGTCGAGATAGCGGAAACGGTCAGGAGAAACCGCGAGACCGACGGTATAGAGCAGTGGTTTCGGGTTTCCTGCACCGCCGAATTGGAAGACGGAATTCAGGATTTTCGGATATCCGACATACAGATATATAGCAAAAACAGGAGGAGCACACAGAACAACCTGTCCGAGTATTTAGTCCCCATTATCTATAAGGAGCACCTGGATAATGTCGCGGAGAAATTTCTTGCCAAATATTACCCGGAAGCGTTAACAGGGCCAATGCCCGTCCCCTCTCGTGAAGTCGCCAAGCGAATGGGGCTTGACGTTCAGGAAGTACATATTACAAAAACTTGTTCTGTTTTCGGGCAAATATACTTCTCTGATTGTGAAGCGCGGCATTATGACAGTGACACCAGGGAATATAAACCGTTGGCGGTCAAAAGAGGAACAATCCTGATTGACCCAAACGTGTTTTTTATGCGCAATGTGGGGTCCGTCAATAATACAATCATTCATGAGTGTGTTCACTGGGACCTGCACAAAAAGTTTTTTGAGCTGGAAAAGCTGTATAACAAAGAAGCGCGGTCCATAAGCTGCCAGGTTCAAGAAGGGATAAGACCGGAAAGGAACCGGACACCGCTGGACTGGATGGAATGGCAGGCCAACGCGTTAGCGCCAAGAATACTGATGCCTATAAGGCAGGCACGGCAAAAGATAGAAGAACTCATAGAGAAAAATAAGCGTGTATTGCAGACCGAAAACATGGCGGATATCATGGAATCCGTGGTTTTCGAATTATCCGATTTCTTCGAGGTGTCAAAGCAGGCCGCCAAAATCCGCATGATTGATCTGGGTTACACAGAGGCTATCGGCGTTTTCACTTACGTTGACGACCATTATATCTCCAATTATACTTTTGAGCGGTCCGCGCTGAAAAACAACCAGACTTTTACCATTGGGACACAGGATGCCCTTGTTGAATATGCTCTGAACCCGGATTTTCGCCAATTGATTGACTCAGGCAAATATGTCTATGTTGACGCCCACTTTTGCGTTAATGACACCAAGTATATCCGCCAAAACGAAAGCGGTTACGCGGAACTGACTGATTACGCGAGGCAGCACATTGATGAGTGCTGCCTTATTTTCGATATTAAGGCTCGCCGGAATGATAGATACGGCGCCAAGTACTATACGGAATGCGTGCTTTTTAGAAACATTGTATCCGATACGATAATTGAGGCGAAATACAGCAGCTCCCCTCAAAACCAGCGGACCGAGGCCAGGGCTGTTGAATTAAAGAAAATCAGCAACGAGGCCAAGCGAACGGCAAATATTATGCGCGGCCTCCCCGCCACCTTTTCTGATACTCTAGTGGCCCATATGGACCGATTGGAAATTACTGTGGAGAACCTGGAAGAGAAGTCGCTGGTAAATGCCAGGACGATACAGCGCATGAGAAACGATGAAAGATACCAGCCAAAGCTAGGAACGATAGTGGCGGTCTGCATAGGCCTGCAGCTAAACCCTGTGTTTAGCGCTGATATGATAAGGAAGTCCGGCAATACGTTCAGGGCCACCGAAGAACACATAATATATCAAATGCTGCTGAATTCGTACTACCAAAACTCCATTTATGAATGCAACGAGATCTTGCAGGCTAATAACTGCAAGCCGCTAACCAAAGAAGAATAAAAATTAAATTCCCGCCGGACATTTTTTGTCCGGTTTTCTATTGCCTAAAATAAAGGCTCCCTGTGGATGGCGATATCGTTTCGCAGCCCACAGGGGGCCTTTTTTGCTGTAAAAACGGACATTTCATGTCCGGGGCAAATGGGGATTTGAGCGGTAGCATAAAGCCATGGGTTGGCCAACCCCTGATCAAAGAACACCTAATCAATCGGCAAGGAGACAAAGGGAATGACAATCAACATGCCCATCAAGGTTACTCCATATCAACATCAAAAAAACGCTTTCCAATTTACCTGCGGCAATTTTGGATTGACAGCGCCATACAGAATCATCTCCCGCGGAACGGCTCTTTTAATTGAAATGGGGCTAGGAAAAACCCTAATCGCCATAGCTGTTGCCGGTGCCCTTGAACAGGCTGGAAAGATCAGACGTGTCCTAATCGTTGCCCCGCTCTCCATTCTTGGTGTGTGGCAGGAGGAGTTTGGCAAGTTCGCGGATTTTGATTTCGCACTGGCGGTTCTGACCGGCAGCACCGCCAAGAAGGCTGATACCCTGCGGCATATGCAGGGCTCCCCATTGCAGGTGGCGGTGGTGAATTACGAGTCAGCCTGGCGGCTGGAGAAGGATCTGCTGGTTTGGGACGCCGACCTGGTCATTGCGGACGAGGGACATAAAATAAAGACCCACAACATAGCGGCATCCAAAACCATGCACAAGCTCGGCGCAAAAGCGCGATACAAGCTGCTTCTTACCGGGACGGTTATCACCAACAAAGCCATCGATGTGTTCAGCCAGTACAAGTTCCTTAATCCGGAGATCTTCGGTCAGAGTTTCTATGTGTTCCGCAACCGCTACTTTGACATGGTGGGCTACGGCAATCATACCCCGGTGCTGAAAAAGTCCATGGAGCAAGATTTGATGCGTAAGCTTCACAGCATCGCCTTCCGGGCAACCAAAGCCGAATGCCTGGATTTGCCGGAGACTACCGATATCGTGCGGTATGTGGATCTGGAGCCGAGCGCCATGCGGGTTTACCGGGACCTGGTGCGGGACAGTTACGCCGAGCTGGGCAAGGGAGGGGTCACTGTAACCAATATTCTCACCCGGCTGCTTAGATTGTCACAGCTTACCGGAGGGTTCATCAGGGATGATGACGGCAGCGCCCCGCAGAGAATCAGTACCGCTAAACAGGCGGCGCTGGAGGATATTATCGAGGATGTTTTGCAGGGAGGCAAAAAGCTGGTAATTATCGCCCGCTTCATACCGGAGATCGACGCCATCTGCCGCATGCTGGACAAAAAAGACATCAAGTATTCCCTGGTCATTGGCAGCGTCAAAAACCGCGAGGAGCAGGTGGCGGCGTTTCAAAACGACCCGGAGGTGCAGGTATTTGTCGGCCAGATAGCGACCGCCGGTTTGGGTATCACTCTTACCGCCGCCAGCACCATGGTTTTTTATTCACTGGATTACTCCATGAGCAATTTTGAGCAGGCCAAAGCCCGGATCCATCGCGCCGGGCAGCGCGAGAACTGCACCTACATTTACCTAACCGCCAAAGGCACCGTTGATGAAAAGGTATTAAAAGCATTGCGGAGCAAGGCCGACCTGGCCAGGACACTGGTGGATGACTACCGCGGCGGCAGCAACCCGTTTGCGACGCGAGGAGGTGAAAAGTGATGAGCAGCGAGCGAATGTTTGAACTGGCGGACAGGCTTAAAGAGCTTAGGGAAGCCAAGCAGCGGGCCGAGCAGGAAGTCAAAAATTTAAACGCCCAGATCGACGAGGTTGATTATGAGCTGTCGGAACTGATGGCCGAAACCGAGACCCAAAACTTTACCCGCGGCGGGACTATGTTCTGCCTGACCACCACCACAAGAGCGTCGGCGGCCGCCGGCAAGAAGGACGAGCTTTACAGCCTGCTCAAGAGAAACGGCTACGGCGATCTGGTGTATGAGACAGTTAACGCCAACAGCCTGTCCGCCTTTGTCAAAGAGCAGATGGCGGAGAACAATGATTTATTACCCGATTGGCTTTCCGGACTGGTGAATGTCTACGAAAAGACCTCCGTCGGGGTCAGAAAAGCCGCGAGATAGGCTTATCTGATGCGAAGAACTACGAGCAATAAGCCAAGGACAAGGAAACTATGAGGAAGGAAACAAGGCACTAAGCTGCTTTGATATAGATTAACCTAAAAAATTAAATTACGGAGGGTTAAAGATATGGCTAAAAACGATAAGGCTTTAGAGGTTCAAAAATCAGGATACCTGCAGCTGGCGGATTTCAACATGAATGAAGCCATGGCGGAGGAGCTCGACGGTTTGGACGGTGGTTTTGAGCGGATTAAAATCCCTTCCGCCGGGAGCACAGTTTTTGAGGTGCCGGGCGAAAACCCCAACGAACCCGACGCGGTCAAAGAATTCTCAGCGGTGATTCTCTATCACCATCCTTTATTTGCCTACTACAAGGACAAATACACCGGCGGCAGCAATCCCCCAGACTGCGGGAGCTTTGACGGTGTTACCGGGGAGGGCAATCCCGGCGGAAGCTGCTCTAAGTGCCCATATAACCAGTTTGGCAGCGGCGAGAACGGCAGCAAGGCCTGCAAGAACCGCCGCCGGATCTATGTGCTGCGCGAGGGGGAGATTTTTCCGCTCTTGCTTTCACTCCCGACCGGATCGCTTAAAGAGTTTTCCCGCTACATCAAACGTCTGCTCTCAAAGGGTAAAAAGTCAAACAGCGTGGTGACCAGGTTCTCCCTGAAAAAAGCGGTGAACAGCGGCGGCATCGCCTATTCCCAGGCCCAGTTCGCGGTGGACCGCAACCTCACCGCTGAGGAATACGCGCTCATTAGCAGGCTCTCCGAGCAGGTCAAAGCCTACAGCAAGCATATCGGCTATGAGGTGGACAGCGGCGCGGAGGCGGCGGATGAACTTAACGTTGACCCCGAGACCGGCGAGGTTATACAACCTTTGAAATAAGGATCAGGCTTTTGGCGGTGGAGCGGGCTAACACCCGCTTCCCGCTAAAGCCGGAAAGGACAAGCCTATGGATTACAGACGCGTGACCACGCTTAAAGAAATACAGGATTACCTTGGCGCTTCGAATCTGATTGCCTTCGACTTTGAGACCGCGCCGCAGGATGAGTACCGCCACGATGATAAGGCGGCCCTGGATGCTCATAAGGCGGTTATTGTCGGGGTAAGCCTGTCAGTTTCCGAGGGGACAGGCGTATATGTGCCGCTGCGCCACCGGACCGGCGGGAATGCCGATTCACCGGAAAAGATCATGGACTGGCTGGTTAAAGCCGTTTTTACCAACAGCGCTATCATCAAGGCCGCCCACAATCTGAGCTTTGAGGCCATGTTTCTCTACGCCTTGGGCATTGTCGTCCAGCCGCCCTGCTACGATACCATCGCGGCGGCGCAGATGACTCTTAAAAATAACACCGAATTCCGTTCCCTGGGAGACAGCGGGCTAAAAGCACTGGTACCGGAGCTGTTTGATGTGGATCTGCCCAGCTTTGAAGCGGTAACCGCCGGTCGGTATTTCGATGAACTGGACCCGCGGGATACCGAGATCATCCGCTACGCCTGCGCCGATTCGGATTATACCCTGCGCCTGTATCACCTGTTCAACAACTGGTTTGACCGCTACCTGCCTAAACACCGCTACGTGGTGGAGGAAATAGAATCGCCCACCGCTGTCTACGTCGGCCTGATGAAATACAACGGCCTTTTGGTGGATAGGGAACTTATGCTTAAGAAGCAGGCCGAGGCCGAAGCGAAACTGGCAGAGCTGAAAAATGAAATCGCTTTTATGATCGGCGACGTTGAAATCGGGGCCAACGCCAGCACAGCGGCGTTTAAGAAATACCTCTATGAAGACCTGAAGCTGCCGGTACTTAAAACCACCGCCAAATACCAGGAAGCGGCAGATGATGAGACCATGATCCTGCTCTCTGACTGGAGCCGGGAAAACCGGCCGGAGCTGGCGCGACTGTTTGAACTGGTTCAGGAATACCGCAAGTGGGGCAAACTCAAGAGCACCTATATTGACGGGTACCTGGAGCATATCAATGCGGCCACCGGTCGGATTCATCCCGAGATGTTCCCGCTGGGCACCGAGACCGGGCGCTTTGCCAGCCGCAGGCCTAATCTTCAAAATATGCCAAGGTCAGATACAGACAGCATTGGGGTTCGCAATTTTATTATCGCTCCTCCCGGCAAAGCGCTCTTGTCTCTTGATTTTTCGCAGATTGAGCTGCGGGTGGGGGCCTTCTACTGCCGGGATGAAAAGATGCTTGAGACTTACAAAACCGGCGGGGATATTCATGCCCAGACGACCAGCGTTATTTACCACATACCTTTTGAGCAAGCGGCCAGCAAAAACGCCGAGCATTACAAGGAACGGCGTTCTATCGCCAAAAACTGCAACTTTGGCGTTTTCTACGGCCTATTTTCCAGAGGGCTGCAGCGCAATTTGAAATTCAAGGCGGGATTAAATACATCGCTCGCGGAATGTGAGGAAATCATCCGCAATCTCAAAGCCGGTTATCCCCGGCTTACCCAGTGGCAGGACGAGGTCAGGACAAGGGCAGGCTTTCGCAAATATACCGAAACGTATCTCGGCAGGCGGCGCTATCTGCCCAATATCGCCTCAACCGACTGGGGCAAGAGGTCTTTTGCCGAACGCTGCGCGCTCAATACCCCGATTCAGGGAACGGCGGCGGATATTTTAAAGCTGGCCCTGGTACGTATCATAGTGGGCTTATCAGAACGAATGTGGCTCAAACCCTTGCTGCAGGTGCATGATGAATTGGTGTTCGAACTGCCGGAGGACAAGGTGTCTGAGGCGGTGGGATTCATCAAGGCCTGCATGGAAGCCCAGCCCTTTGCCGCTTTTGATGTGCCGATTGTGGCCGAAGCCTCAATTGGAGCGCGTTTTGGCGAGATGAAAGAAATAGATTAATGAAAGGAAGGATTTGCATGACCAACAACCTGCAGGTTTTTAAGAATACAGAGTTTGGCGAGCTTGGCGTGCTCGTTATTGATGGCAAGGAATATTTCCCAGCCAGTGAATGCGCCCGCATTTTAGGATACAGTAACCCGCGCGATGCCATATTACGGCATTGTAAACCAGAGGGGGTCGTGAAACACGACGGGGTCTCCCTTACTACCAACCAATATGGGATCTCGACAGAACAGATGGTTGAAAAGACCTATATTACTGAAGGGAACCTTTACCGGCTGATTATCAGGAGCAAGCTTCCCGCCGCCGAGCGGTTTGAACGCTGGATCTTTGACGAGGTGCTGCCGACCATCAGAAAACATGGCCTGTACGCGACCGAAAAGGTGCTCGATGAAATACTCGCCGATCCTGATTACGGCATCAGGCTGTTTTCCGAGCTTAAAGCTGAGCGCGAAAGAAGAAAAGCGCTGGAGATGGAAAACGCCCAGCATAAACAGATCATCGGCGAGCTGCGCCCCAAGGCGTCCTACTACGATCTGATATTGCAGAACAAAAGCCTGGTGCCCATCAGCAAGATTGCCAAGGACTATGGCATGTCCGGCAAGGCTTTTAACAAGCTGCTGCATGAGCTGGGGGTGCAGTACAAAATGGGGGATACCTGGCTTTTGTACCAGCAGTACGCTGACCAGGGCTACACCCAGTCCAGGACCCACGCCATTGACGCCGAAAAGAGCAGGATGCACACCTATTGGACGCAGAAAGGCAGGCTGTTCCTCTATGACCTCCTGAAAAACCGCAGAGGGCTGCTGCCGATGATAGAAAGAAACGGCAAAACGGCTTAAACTGGGTATCTTCGATACCTTGAAAGGAGCGGGTTTTAATTGGATAAAGACAAGCCCTTTATATATATCTGCTCCCCGTTACGGGGAGACATTGAGCGAAATATCCAGCGCGCCGTTGGCTACAGCCGGTTCGTGTTCGGCATGGGGGGCGTTCCCCTGGCCCCCCATGCTATCTTTACCGCGTTTCTGGACGACAATATTCCCGCGGAGCGTGAAGCCGGGCTTGAGCTGGGCCTGCAGCTGATGAGGCGGTGCGACGAGCTGTGGGTTTTCGGCTCCAGGGTAAGCGCCGGCATGGCCATGGAGATAGAAAACGCTAGGAGACGCCGCATGCCGATTAAGTATTTTAACGACCGGTGCGAGGAGGAGCCTTTATGCTTAAAGTCTTGAATATCCCCCTGGAGGAATTCCTGCGGCCCTTCTTTGACCCGGGAGAAACAGTCTGCATCAGAATATTTGACGATAAAAAGACCGGCGCCTTCAAAGGGGCCAAGCTGGAAACCACAGTCGGCCAGATCGACAAGATGATGAAAACTTTAAATAAGCACAACGCCAAGAACCGCGGCATCTATTTTGTGGTCAACTACGGCGGCCATGAGGACAGCGATATAAGCAGGATCAACGCGCAGTTCGTGGAGTGTGATGACCTGTCTTTCGGTGAGCAGATGGAAAGAATTAAAGCCTTTCCTCTCGAGCCGTCGCTTATCGTAAAGACCCGGAAGTCACTGCACACCTACTGGCTGGTAAAGGACGCTGACGTCAGCTCTTTTCGCCGGGTGCAAAAGCGTTTAATCACCCAGTTTCAGGGGGACAAGTCCTGCGTTAACGAGAGCCGGGTACTGCGCCTGCCGGGGTTTAACCACTGCAAGGGTGAGCCGGTCATGGTGGAATGCGTCAAATTCAACCCGGAACTCAGGTACACCCAGGCCGAGCTGGAAGCGGTACTGCCGGAAATCGAGGATGAACCGACAGGAACAGAGGCGCCAATACCAAAGGGCTCCCGCAAAGGTCTTACGCTGGTTACGCGGCGCTGTAACTTTATCAGGCACTGCCGGGATAACGCCGCCGCCCTGCCGGAGCACGACTGGTACGCCATGATCACCAACTTGGCGGTTTTCGAGGGCGGCGACACCCTGATTCATGAGATGTCAAAGGACTACCCTAAGTACCAGCGCCGGGAAACCGAAAACAAAATCCGCCATTTCTTAGAAAGCGGCACCAAGCCCATTACCTGCAAAACCATCGCTGAGAAAGGTTTTCAGTGCCCCAGGATTGACGACGGGAGCTGCGTGGTTAAAGCCCCGGCGGCGTTGTGCTACCAGCCGCTTATGGTCGAGGAACTGCGCGCCTTTTTAGCTCAAGCCCCGGTCAAAAAAGCGGCGGTGGATGATATCCAGACCGCCCAGGACTTTGTGAGGGAGTACCTGTATAACGTCGACGCGGTGGTCGCGGAGACCTTCATCAACTATGAGCTAAAAGAGCACTTTGGCTTTAAAGCCTACGATGTTAAGCCCCTGGTTGCGCTGCATAAGGATATCTTGAAAAAATACTTGGAGAGCAAGGAAACCAAGCGCGAGACCTCAGACTTTGAGCTGCCGGAGTGGTATGAGGTCACCGAGCATGGCGGCATCAGGTTTATTTCCGGGCTTTTAGCCAATTATATGGCGGCCAATGTTAACGCTTTCTACGGGGCCGGCAGCTATTATTACTACGAGCACGGGGTATATAACGCCAGCGAGGATTTGTGGGCGGCGGCCAAGGTCAGGGAGTTTATGATCCCGCGCTACGCCAGCATGACAGCGATCAATGATACGGTTGGCCAGTGGCGGATGCTGATTCGAAAGCCGGTCAGGGAAATCAACTGCAACCCTTTTATTATCAATGTCAAAAACGGCCTGTATAACGTTTTGGATGACAGTTTCAAACCCCACACGCCCAGGTATTACTCAACGGTGCAGATCAACGCCTCCTACCAGGAGGACGCCAAGTGCCCGAAGTTTCTAGCGTTTTTAAAGAGCGTCCTGCCGGATGAGGAAATCCATCTTCTGCAGGAGATATTCGGCTACCTGCTCATCCCGGTAAACAAGGCCCAGAAGTCTTTTGTCTTTGTGGGCGCTCCCAACGCGGGCAAGTCAACCCTGCTCTCGGTGGCCCAGGAGATCCTTTTGGGGAGCGAAAACGTATCGAACATACCCTGGCAGAGCCTGGGGGACCGCTTCAACAAGGCCGAGCTTTTCGGCAAGCTGGCCAACATCTTTGCCGACCTGCCATCAAAGAACATTGATGATAACGGTATGTTTAAAGCGCTTACCGGCGAGGACTATATCACCGGGGAGAGAAAAAACAAGGACCCGTTTTCCTTCAGGCCTTATGCCAGGCTTTTGTTTTCCTGCAACGAGATACCCAGAAACTATGGGGACAGGAGTGACGGGTTTTACCGCCGGCTGATTATTATCCGTTTTGACAACCCGGTGCCCAAGCACAAGCGCGACCCCAATCTGAGGGAGAAGCTGGCGGTGGAGCGCGACGGGATACTCATGTGGTCAATCGCCGGTCTAAAGCGCCTTATCGCCAACAGCTATGAGTTCAGTGAAACCGACCGCACCAGGGCGGAGCTTAAGCGCTACCGGGTGGAGAGCAACAGTGTCCTATCCTTTGTGGAGGAATGCTGCGAGCTTGATGAGGACAAAGAATCTGTGCGCGACGATCTGTTTTCCAGGTACAAGGAGTATTGCGGCAACGCGGGAATGAAGCCGGTCTCCCAGGCCAATTTCAACAAAGAAATCGAGGCTAGTTATCCAGGCGTTAAGCGGTCAAGAGATAGACTCTCCAAACGCAGAACCTGGAAGGGTATCGTTTTTTGTGAAGGAGGAAAGGAGCAGGAATGAGTGGTTGCGACCGGCTTGACCGGGTTGGGACCAGGTTTATGACCGGGGAAAAAGCGGGCCAGTTGGGTCTTGGACCGGGATGACCGGGTTTTTTCTATTCTTCGCGTTATAACCATGGTGAGATATATGTAGTAGAAAAAATAAAAATATATATAAGGACTCTATTTTACCCGGTCATCCCGGTTCCGCTGGTCATACGCCTGTGGATATTATGGCCGAAAAACAAATAGTAGCCGCGATAATGCGGCATCTAAAGACTGTTCCGGACTGCTTCTGCTTTAAAGA
This sequence comes from Syntrophomonas zehnderi OL-4, assembly GCF_000983115.1. Taxonomy (GTDB): domain Bacteria; phylum Bacillota; class Syntrophomonadia; order Syntrophomonadales; family Syntrophomonadaceae; genus Syntrophomonas_B; species Syntrophomonas_B zehnderi. The sequence continues at coordinate 35,041 of NZ_CGIH01000028.1, read as the reverse complement.
GCATGGCGGCATGTACGGCACAGCCGGTCTCCCTGACATCATCTGCTGCATCAGCGGGCGGTTTGTCGCCTTTGAGGTTAAACAACCGTCGGGGAATCTGACTAAGCTTCAGGAAGCAACGATACAAAGAATCAAAGACGCAAAGGGCAAAGCCTACAAGGTTTCAAGCGTCGAGGAGGTTAAATCCATTCTCGCCAACTTGGAGGTGTAGCCTTTATGGAGAATAAATGTTTTGCTTTAGGCGGCCATAACCGCTGCCGGATACTCACTGTTTATGAATGTCCCGGATCTGACTGTTCCTTCTTTAAAACCCCAAAGGAAGCGGCGGAATCCCTAAGAAAAGCCAACGCCAGGCTGGCCAGCCTGGACAAAGATTACCAGAAGCATATCGCTGATACTTATTACCGCGGCAAGATGCCCTGGCTTCAAGGCGGTGACGGCAATGACTGTTAAGGAGTACCTGACCCAGGCTTACCGCATCGACCAGCGCATTAACAGCAAGCTGGAGCAGGTCGCCTCCCTCAGGGAACTGGCGTCCAAGGCAACGGCAACCCTGTCCGATATGCCCCACAAACCCAATAGAAACACCGGCTCCATGGAAACCATCATCTGCAAGATGATTGACCTGGAGAACGAGATCAATCATGACATCGATACCCTGGTGGATTTGAAACGTGACATCGTGACGATGATTAAAAGGATTGAGAATCCGGAATACCAGACACTTTTGGAACTTCGCTATCTCTGCTTCAAGACGTGGGAGCAGATTGCGGTTGATATGGGTTACAGCCTGCAATATGCCTTCAGGATGCATGAGAAAGCACTAAAATGCATCGAGTCTTGCAAAGAGGAGAGTAAAGTTGATAAAAAGAGAGTTGCGATGGTGGTAAAATAGTATCGTAAAAGAGTATAAACAAGCCTTCGCGGGATGAACTGGCGAGGGCTTTTTTCATGCCTGAACGGAGATGAGCATATTGCCATATAAACCGAAACGGCCCTGCAGCTATCCCGGCTGCCCGAAGCTGACGGAGGGACGCTTCTGCGAGGAACATCAAAAAACAATAGATGACCATTACAACAAATACGAGCGCGATCCGGCCACTCGCAAACACTACGGCAGGAGATGGAAGCGAATCCGCGACAGGTTTCTAGGTGAGCACCCGCTCTGTGAGAGGTGCCAAAAGGAAGGCAGGCTCACGCCGGCGGAGGAGGTGCACCATATTATACCGCTGTCAAGGGGTGGAACCCATGCAGCGGATAATCTCATGGCGTTATGCACTAGCTGCCACTCAACCATAACAGCTAAGGAAGGCGGTCGCTGGGGGTAAAGAGATATATCACAAAGCGATGGTTAAGAATTGGCATCATTACTTCATGTGCCGCTTCAGTTCTTCATAGAAGTTTTCGCGGGTACCCGCAAGTACCACGACTACGGTTTCATCATCTTCTTCAATAATGGTATAGGCCAACTCGTAGTTGGTTTTATTGTGGAAGACATCACAGCAATATACGCCGCTAAGATCACCGGTTTTAGGTTCACCAAAATAGGGATCTAGCAGAAGCTGGTCAATGACGGCTTGAAATTTGTCTTTCAGCGGTTTCTCTTTTAGCTTTTTGAAATAGCGGGCGGCGGGAGGCAGAATGACTAATTTGGTCATCAGTCTGCCTCCGGGCCAAAAACATCTTCATAAGTTTTGCTCGATGCTTGGCCCTGAGCAGCAAGACGGGCTTCATCAAGCAAGCGTTCCACAGCGGGACGGATTTGGCGGCGGGTTTCCTTAAACTTATCAAGCAGTTCTTGTCCTGACAGCCCTTGAGCTATTAAATCGGCCAGGATCTGTTCGTCAAATTCTCCGCTGCTTTCCCGAACGGGACGGATGACGATGGCATTGTTTTGGACATAGCATTCTACTTCCTTGTCAATGCCGAGGCTGTTATAGAACTCAATCGGTATGGTTATCTGGCGTTTCTGAGATACCGAGATACGTTTTTTTATCATAGGATTTTCTCCTTTAATTTTTACTCGCGGCACTTGTACTCCTCCTTTGGTATTATATGTTAATCCAACAGAAAGCATACAAAGAATCTTTGATTAAATACTATCAAAGAAACAAAGAAAACTCAAGGCTAGGGGGGTCAAAATCTCTACAGCCCTGCCCCGGAGAACGGGCGGCCCCCTTCGCGCGTAAAAATCACGGTTCAAACGGGGGATTAAACCCTGCCACAGCAAGGAGGTGAAGGCTTGTGGCAAAAGACGGAACCAATAGGGGCGGCCGCAGGGTCCGCGCCGGTGACAAGCCGCTGCCCCTGGCTGACAAAATCTCGGCCGGAAAGGCCGCAAAAGTTTTAGCAGCCCCGGAACTGCATCCCGAGTCGATGCTTGAAGCGGACGACCTTGATGATGCAGCCGATTTATACGGAGAAGATATGCCAACGCCCAGCGATTACCTCAGCGCGAGACAGAGAGATGGTAAGCCGCTGGGCGCTGACGATCTGTTCAAAGAAACCTGGAAATGGCTTAAAGAGCGCGGGTGCGAAAAATTCGTTAACCCAAGATTGATTGAAGCCTATGCCCAGGCTTTCACTCGTTACATCCAGTGTGAGGAAGCTATCAGCACCTACGGGCTTTTGGGCAAACATCCGACCACGGGCGGCGCTATAGCCAGCCCCTTCGTACAGATGAGCCAATCCTTTCAGAAGCAGGCCAACCTCATCTGGTACGAGATTTTTGACATTGTAAAACAGAATTGCACTACAGCCTTCGTCGGCAACCCGCAGGATGATATTATGGAAGCCCTGCTGTCAGGCAGGAAAGGACGGTAGGAATAGATGAACACAACCGAGCGTTTTGAAAAAGTTAATATTGACCGGTTAGTACTTTATGTTCGTAATGCCCGCACCCATAGCAAGGAGCAAATACTTCAGCTTCGAGCATCACTAAGGGAGTTCGGCTTCGTCAACCCGGTCATCGTAGATAAAGACCTCAATGTTATCGCGGGACACGGGCGCATCCTCGCTGCCAAGGAGGAAGGTATTACTGAAGTACCTTGTGTGTTCGCAGAACACCTGACTGAAGCCCAGAAGCGGGCCTATATTATAGCCGACAACCGCCTTGCCCTGAACGCTGGCTGGGACGCGGAGATGCTCTCGGTAGAGCTTGCCGATTTGCAGGCGGCCGATTTTGACGTATCTCTTCTCGGCTTTGATGACGCGGAACTGAACAAACTACTGGGCGGTGCCGAGGACGTTAAAGAAGACGACTTTGATGTAGAAGGCGAACTGGCCAAGCCCGCTCTAACTAAGGCAGGTGACCTCTGGTTGCTGGGGCAGCACCACTTGGTCTGCGGTGACAGTACCAAAGCGGAGACCTTTTCCCTGCTTATGGACGGTAAACTTGCCAACCTGGTGGTGACAGACCCTCCCTATAACGTCAACTATGAGGGTACAGCAGGCAAAATTAAAAACGACAACATGGCGGACCAAAAGTTCTATCAGTTTCTGCTGGAAGCTTTCACCCTGACCGAAAAGGCGATGGCCAAGGACGCAAGTATCTATGTGTTCCACGCCGATACCGAAGGACTGAATTTCCGCAAAGCCTTTTTAGAAGCAGGATTCTATCTCTCGGGGACCTGCATCTGGAAAAAGCAGTCGCTGGTACTGGGGCGCTCGCCATACCAGTGGCAGCACGAGCCGATCCTGTTTGGCTGGAAGAAAGCGGGCAAACACGCCTGGTACTCCGACCGTAAGCAGTCTACCATCTGGGAGTTTGACAAACCCAGGAAGAATACTGACCACCCGACCATGAAACCCGTGCCGCTGGTAGCTTACCCGATACTCAACTCCAGCATGACAGGGTGTATTGTTCTTGATCCGTTCGGTGGTTCGGGCAGCACCCTGATCGCCTGTGATCAGACCGGCCGGATTTGCTACACTGTGGAGATGGACGAGAAGTTCTGCGATGTTATTGTGAATAGGTACATTGAGTTTAAGGGTTCCGACATTGATGTTTTTCTTATGCGCGATGGTCAGAAAATACCCTTTGAAAGCGCGAAAAAACTGATGTAAAGGCTTGCTATTCCACAGCTTAAGAGTGATGTATATGACTACCAAAACAGAAAGGTGGTCGATCCTATGGAATTTAAGTTTAACATTACCGGCGCTAGGCGCAAAGAACTGGTTAAGGCGATCAGTGAAATCCTGAATACTGCGCCGGAATACAAAGGTGCACCGACCTTTGCTTATGTCATAGGCGGATTTACCGTCAACAAAGAAGGCACCCTCAACGCCAGTGAAAACAGCAGTGAAGAAGATCTTGAGCAACTATTAAACGATCTTGATAAGCGCGGATTTCAATTTGAAGCGCCAAACGAACTGGTTATTGAGATGCCCAGGGAAGGTTTTACCGAAGCCGCCATTGCCAATCTGGAGCGGCTGGTTAAGAGCAAAGAAACCCTTATTAAAAAAGCCCTGGACACAGACAGGCTGCCAATTGAACTGACCGAGGACAGGCTGTGTTTCCCTTGGTTCTCCAGAAGCCTTGCAGCGGAAGAAGTCAACGCCTATGCCCGCTTCATCGGGGCGCTCTGCGCCATGGCCAAGAACCAGAAACGGGTAACCGCCACCGAAAAGGCTTATGATAACGAAAAATACGCTTTCCGCTGCTTCTTGCTGCGATTAGGATTTATCGGGCCGGAATACAAAGAGGAACGAAAAATCCTGCTCTCCAGGCTAACCGGTAGCGCCGCTTTCAAAAACGGCCAGCGTGTCCCAGAGGAGGTGCCGGAAGCATGAAGCAGGTTCATCCGGAAATGCTAAAGGCGCTGAGGTCATATTATCCCCCGGGTACGCGAGTCGAACTGGTCCGCATGGACGACCCGTACACCAGGTTAAAGCCCGGCGACCGGGGCAGCGTATCCTTTATCGACGATACCGGCACGGTGTTTGTTGACTGGGACTCGGGCAGCAGGCTGGGGGCAGTTTTCGGTGAAGATGAAATCAGAAAACTCGAAGAATAACCGGGGGTAACCGCCAAGATTAAAGCCAATATTTATGCGGGTTTCAGCCATTTATTTTGCTTAAATCCCTTGCTATATAGCCCTTTCAGAGTGATATATGTACACACCAAAGAAAAACACACCTGAAAGGAGCTTGGATAGCATGTTTAACGCCAAATTTGGGATCGAGATTGAATTCACCGGGATTACCAGAAGCCAAGCCGCTGAGGTTGCGGCGCAGTTTTTAAACGGAAGGATTGAAAACTGCCGGGACAGCTACGACACCAAAAAGGTACACACACCGGACGGGCGAGCCTGGAAGTTTATGAGCGACGGGAGCATTCACCGGGAAGTAAAGGTGAACGGCAGAAGGATCAGCGCCGAGCACGAATACAGCGTTGAACTGGTAAGCCCAGTGCTTACCTACCGTGAAGACATTACTACCCTGCAGGAACTGGTCAGGAAACTGCGCAAAGCGGGCGCCTTAACCAACCCCTCCTGCGGGATACATATCCACTTGGATGGCTCAAACCATACACCAAGAAGCATTAAAAACTTCATCAACATCATCGCCAGCAAGAACGACCTTTTTTACAAGGCCCTGCAGATAGAGCCGGAACGGATGAGATTTTGCAAGAAGATGGATAATGCTTTGGTGGAAAAGATAAACGCCAGAAAGCCGAAAACCATGCGGGAACTTGAGGAGCTCTGGTACGAAGGCTACTTGGAAAGCCGCAGCCGTCACTACCATGAGAGCCGCTACCACTTTTTGAACCTGCACAGCTTTTTTAACGGCAACCATACGGTCGAGCTAAGGGGCTTTAACAGCGAACTGCACGCGGGCAAAATCAGGAGCTACATAGTTTTAGCCCTGGCCATAAACCACCAGGCATTGACCCAAAAAAGCGCCAGCGCCAGGAAGCCCCAGGTTGAAAACGAAAAGTTCGCCATGCGGACTTACTTGAACCGCATCGGCTTCATTGGCGACGAGTTCAAAAACTGCCGCGAGCACCTTTGCAAACACCTGGAAGGCTCAGCGGCATGGAGGTTTCGGGCGGCTTAAGCCGCCGCCGAAGCCAGTTAAAAAGGAGGATACCCTTTATGGATAAGAATAACAAACTGTACATTGCCTACGGCTCCAACCTGAATCTTGCGCAGATGGCTGGCCGATGCCCAACCGCCAGGGTAATCGGCAAAAGTAAGATGAAAGACTGGCGGCTCCTGTTTAGGGGTTCGCGTACGGGCGCGGTAGCAACGGTGGAGCCTAAAAAAGGAAGCAGCGTCCCGGTTCTGGTTTGGGAGATAACACCCGCCGACGAGGCGGCGCTCGACCGCTATGAAGGCTGGCCGTTCCTCTACTGTAAGGAAACGGTCAAGGTGAAGATTAACGGCAAGACCGTCAAGGCCATGGTGTACATCATGAACGAAGGCAGGCCGCCGGGCCAGCCCAGCTGCTACTACTATTCAACAATACTGGAGGGTTACCAGGACGCGGGCTTTAATATGGATATCCTGCGCCGGGCAGCCGCCGAATCTGTAGAAATGGAGTAAGCCAAATGAACGAGAACATACGGATGCAGATTTTAGCCATCAGGGAAAGCGGCGTCACGAATATGTTTGACATTCCCCGTGTTACTCAGGAAGCATACTCCCGAGATTTTCACGAACTGGTTAATTACCTTAATGACCACAAGACCGAGTACGCGCGCTTTATCCTGACGGGCGAGGAAGATGAGAGCAAATAACTGAAGGCCAATAAATATGCGGTTAACAGAGCTTCTTATGAGGCTCTTTTCTTTTGTTCGCTTTAAGAAAGGAGGCGGCCAATCATACGCAAACTCAAGAAATATAAACCAACACAGTTTATGGCACCGGATTCAAAATACAGCAAAGATGCCGCCGACTATGCTGTGGCGTTCATCCAAGCCCTGTGCCACACCAAAGGCTCCTGGGCTGGCAAGCCCTTTGAACTTATCGACTGGCAGGAACAGATTATACGCGATATTTTTGGGATACTGAAACCCAATGGCTATAGGCAATTCAATACGGCTTATGTGGAGATTCCAAAGAAAATGGGTAAGTCAGAATTAGCGGCCGCCATTGCCTTGCTTCTCACCTGCGGGGACAACGAGGAACGTGCTGAGGTTTATGGCTGTGCCGCCGACCGCCAGCAGGCATCCATTGTGTTCGAGGTCGCCGCCGATATGGTGCGGATGTGTCCCGCACTGAACAAACGTGTTAAGATCCTGGCTTCCACCAAGCGGCTAATTTACCTGCCGACCAATAGCTTTTATCAGGTGCTGTCGGCTGAAGCCTATTCGAAGCATGGTTTCAACATCCACGGCGTGGTGTTTGACGAGCTGCATACCCAGCCTAATCGGAAATTGTTTGACGTCATGACCAAAGGCTCCGGAGATGCAAGGATGCAGCCGCTCTACTTCCTCATCACGACAGCGGGCGATAACGTCAACAGTATTTGCTATGAGGTGCATCAAAAAGCCAAAGACCTGCTGGCCGGTCGCAAGCATGATGCTACGTTTTATCCTGTAATCTATGGAGCGGAGGAAGATGACGACTGGACTGACCCTAAAGTGTGGGAAAAAGTTAATCCGTCGCTGGGTATAACCGTAAGTATCGACAAGATTAAAGCTGCCTGTGAAAGCGCGAAACAAAACCCCGCTGAGGAAAACAGCTTCCGGCAGCTTAGGCTTAACCAATGGGTCAAACAGTCAGTGCGCTGGATGCCCATGGAGAAATGGGATAAGTGTGCTTTCAAGGTTGACCCGGAAAAATTAAAAGGCCGGGTTTGCTATGGCGGGTTAGACTTATCCAGCACTACCGATATAACAGCTTTTGTGCTGGTTTTTCCCCCGGTTGATGAGGACGATAAATTTCATATTCTCCCCTACTTCTGGATACCGGAAGAAAACCTCGACCTCAGGGTTAGGCGCGATCATGTAAACTACGACCTGTGGCAAAAGCAAGGTTTTCTGAAAACAACCGAGGGCAACGTGGTGCATTACGGATTTATCGAAGCCTTTATTGAGGAGTTGGGTACCCAATACAACATCAAAGAAATCGCCTTTGACCGCTGGGGCGCGGTTCAAATGACACAGAACTTGGAAGGGCTTGGTTTTACGGTAGTGCCGTTTGGCCAGGGGTTTAAGGATATGTCCCCTCCTACCAAGGAACTAATGAAACTGACCCTGGAAGAAAAGATCGCCCATGGCGGTCATCCGGTTCTGCGCTGGATGATGGATAACATTTTTATCCGCACAGACCCGGCTGGCAATATCAAACCCGACAAGGAGAAAAGCACCGAGCGGATTGATGGTGCGGTGGCGCTTATCATGGCGCTGGATAGAGCACTACGTTGTGGAGCAGTAAATAATGGCTCTGTCTATGATGAACGTGGTTTGTTGATGCTTTAATTGTTCGCATTTCATGATACACTAAATTTGGTAACTTTTTATGTATCCGGTACTGTTAAGCTTTGTAATGTGAGGTGTGGCATGCCTACATATGTAAAACAATTATTCACTGATTCAGGGAAAGAAATTCTCGGCCAGGTAAAATGGGGTCAAAAAGTTAACTGTAATTATCCGGGAATTTATGTGGTTGCGATTACTGATTCGGCTGAAAAAATTGTCTGCTCTGTTGATGCGCCTATATCAGTGAAAATCGTTCAAGATTGGATAACTTATGTACCGAAGCTTAACCTTGATGGTAAGCGCCCTAGATATGAAGATTTAGTGAATAGGCTCAAAGAATTCTGGATTCCTGATGAGACAATATTATATATAGGGAAAGCCGGTACATCATTAAAAGACAGGGTTAACCAATATTATAATACTAGGCTAGGAGATCCCAAACCTCATGCAGGAGGCCATTGGATAAAAACACTAGAGAACTTGAGTGATCTTAATATATTCTGGACTACATCTGTGGGGGAAAAAGCAAAGGATGTTGAAGAGAGATTTATAAAGAATTTTATCCGTAACGTATCTAACGAGAGTAAACAAAAATTATTTGATCCTGAATATCCTTTTCCTTTTGCCAATCTAGAGTTTCCAAAAGGGACGAGAAAAAGACATGGCTTACAATGCCAGGTAAATAGATAAATAATCATATTCACATACCAGAAGCACCTGCAAATAGGTGCTTCTTTCATGCCTTATATATTAATGAAGGTTTGTTGACCACTTAAAAATAATATAAACCATGTGAATATTAATAAAAACCTATTGACCATAAAATACCTATTGGTTTATAATAATAACCACGAGGTTAATTATTATAAATAAAGGGGGCACATTTTATGGCAAGCAGGGTAATCCAGATTTCGTTTAGTGATACTGAATATACTCATTTACAGGCTAAAGCTAAAGCCGAAGGAATGACAATCGCACTTTATATAAAGAACAAAGTATTGGAGGATACTGAATTTAAAAAATGGTTTCGTGAACTCCTTGAGCGGGTTTCACGTATTAGGCCAGGGACTACATTTAATATTAAAGCGGTAATGTCAACCGACTGGGTTAACATTGATCGTGGGGTTCGTCTTGCGATGGGTCGTGCATTTTATAATTATGTAGTAGCCAGCAAAGTTGAAGGAGTTAGGCCAACTCATAAGGATAGCGCGAATGTTCAATGGTATGTGACAGGAGGCGGACAATAATGTTGTATTCAGTTGAGACAGGAAAATATGTTAAAAAACTGCCACACAAACGGGACTTTGATCGTTGGATGAAGAACATTTCTGCGCCAGATTATCAGAAAATCATTGATACTTTGGATGAGAAGATTGATGCAGCCGATATTAACACATCAAGCTGGATGCCGGGAAATGACTGGACAGGGACTGTATATGAACCGCTCTATCACGCTTGTGGAAACAACAAAGAAGCATCTGGCTTATTCTTTGGATTGGTTCTATTTAATCACTTAATGGAGAGGAAAGATGCAGTCTGGGGTTTTGGCAGATATGAGAAGGACGGAATCCCTATTAAAGGAATGACCTACTTTAGGCTAAAGAATATTCCGTAAGGGTGGGGAATGTATGGCCAATACAAATTTATTGAAATCATTAGTCGAAAAAGAAATGATAAGTACTTTTTGCCAAAAACATCAGATTGAACTGCTACATCTTTCAACTAAGCAGATACATAGTATATTTAATGATATGGAGCCTGATCTAATAGGTTACCAGCCTTGTCAAAAAGCTCTGTACATTGGCGAAATTACTACCTCGGGGTTTTTGGGTCAGCGTGGAAGAGATTTTCATGTGGGTGCAGTTAAGAAGGTATTTGAAGCCTTTTCAAAATTTTATCTTTTTCATGACGATGCGGAAAATATTATCAAGAGGACTAATAGACATTTCTTGGAGGTGAATATCGAATCAATAAAATGTTTCTTCATAGTTCCGGAGGGAAGTAAATTTATTAATGCCCTTGGTTATAGAAAACGGCTATTCGATAAGGGGTACATGACTTTAGAGACCATAGAACTTACTAAAGATACACAAGATATTATGATAAAGATTTTAATGGACTCACGAAATGAAAATAAATTATAAACAATAAAGTATCAAGGCATCTCGAAAGAGGTGCTTTTTTCATGCCCATTTTTAGGAGGAGCGTTTAATGAAAATACCCGTATTATCAAGATTATTAAAGCCCCGAGCCAGTCCTAAAAATCGTCTGTATGGCAGCACATACAGCTTTTTCTTCGGCGGAACCGCCAGCGGCAAAACCGTCAATGAAAGAACGGCCATGCAGACCACCGCGGTATATGCCTGCGTTCGCATCCTGGCGGAAACCATAGCCAGCTTGCCGCTCAATGTTTACCGATCCACGGACAATGGCAAGGAGAAAGCCACAGACCACCAGCTATATTATCTGCTCCATGATGAGCCTAATCCGGAGATGACTTCATTTGTGTTTCGAGAGACACTGATGAGTCATCTTTTATTATGGGGCAACGCCTATGCTCAAATTATCCGAGACGGGCGGGGCAAGGTACTGGCCCTCTATCCCCTTTTGCCCGACCGGATGATGGTGGATCGGACAACCGAGGGGCAGCTATATTACGAATACCGCAAGGACACCGGATATGTAATCTTAAGGCCGGAAGATATCCTGCATATTCCCGGGCTTGGTTTTGACGGATTGGTGGGCTACTCCCCCATCGCCATGGCCAAGGACGCCATCGGCATGGCAATCGCCACCGAAGAATATGGGGGCAAATTCTTTGCCAATGGAGCCAGTCCGGGCGGAGTTTTAGAGCATCCTGGAGTAGTCAAAGACCCGGCCCGAATCCGGGAAAGCTGGAACGCGGTCTACCAGGGCAGCGGCAACGCCCACCGGATAGCGGTGCTGGAAGAAGGTATGAAGTTCCAATCCATCGGTATACCGCCGGAACAGGCGCAGTTTCTTGAAACCAGAAAGTTTCAGACCGAGGAGATTTGCCGTATCTTTCGGGTACCGCCCCATCTGGTGGCCAACTTGGACAAAGCCACTTTCAGCAACATCGAGCATCAATCTATCAGTTTTGTAGTCCATACCATCCGGCCCTGGCTGGTAAGGCTCGAGCAAGGAATGAATAAAGCTCTGCTTAGCCCATCCGAAAAAGGCCGGTATTTTGTGGGTTTTGTGGTGGACGGACTATTGCGGGGCGACTATGCATCGAGGATGCAAGGCTACGCCATAGGTATTCAAAACGGCTTCTTAAGCCCCAACGATGTAAGAACCTTAGAAAACATGAACACCATCGAGCATGGCGATATTTATGCCATGAACGGCAACATGCTGAAGCTTGAAGATGTGGGCGCGTATGCCAATACCAACAGAAAGGAGGTCAGCCAATGAGCAGAAAGTTTTGGAACTGGCTTAAAAACGAACAGGAGCGAACCCTCTTTTTAGATGGGTATATCGCTGAGGACAGCTGGTTCGACGACGATATTACCCCCAAGCAGTTTAAAAACGAGCTCTACGCTGAGGATGGTGATGTGGTGGTGATGCTCAACTCTCCAGGCGGAGATGTATTTGCCGCCAGTCAAATCTACACCATGTTAAAAGAATATCCCGGACACATCACTGTCAAAATCGAAGGACTTGCTGCCAGCGCGGCTTCGGTAATCGCCATGGCGGCGGACGAGGTTCACATGTCTCCGGTAGCCATGATGATGATCCATAACCCCGCCACCGTCATATTTGGGGAAATATCTGACCTTAAAAGCGGTATTTCCATGCTGTCCGAGGTTAAAGAAAGCATCATTAATGCCTACGAGCAGAAAACCGGTTTATCAAGAGCCAAAATATCGCACATGATGGATGCCGAAAGCTGGTTTAACGCCTGGAAAGCAGTGGAGCTGGGCTTTGCCGACAAAGTCCTATACACAACCGAAGATCACCTAACCGAGCCGCCCAGTGCGGCTTATCTTTTTGACAAAATGACGGTTACCAACGCGCTGGTAAGAAAGTTTCCGCTGCCCCAGGTTAATAACCCTAAACCGCCGACTGGCACCCCGCTTAGCTACCTGGAAAAGCGGCTCAGCCTATTAAAACATTAGAATGGGAGGAATAACCATGAGCAAAATCTTAGAACTGCGTGAGAAAAGAGCCAAAGCCTGGGATGCCGCTAAAGCCTTTCTGGACAGCAAGCGCGGCGCTGACGGGCTCCTTTCCGCCGAGGACGTTGCCACCTATGAAAAGATGGAAGCCGATGTGGTCAATCTCGGCAAAGAAATCGATCGGCTGGAGCGTCAGCAGGCATTGGACGCGGAGCTTAATAAGCCCGTCAATACACCTATTACTGGCAAGCCCGGCCAGCCCAACCCTGAGAATAAAACCGGCCGGGCCAGTGACGAGTACAAACGAGCCTTCTGGAACGCCATGCGCAGCAAGACAGCGGGATACGAAGTCCTGAACGCGCTGCAGGTGGGAACGGATTCCGAGGGAGGCTACCTGGTGCCGGACGAGTTCGAGCGTACCCTGGTCGAAGCCCTGCAAGAAGAAAACATCTTCCGCACCATGGCCAAGATCATCCAAACCGCCAGCGGCGACCGCAAAATACCGGTCGTAGCATCCAAAGGAACCGCTTCCTGGGTAGATGAAGAAGGCGCTATCCCGGAATCAGACGATGCCTTCGGGCAGGTTTCCATAGGGGCCTACAAGCTAGCGACCATGATCAAGGTATCCGAGGAATTGTTAAATGACAGCATCTTTAATCTGGAGTCATATATCGCCCGGGAATTTGCCCGCAGAATCGGTGCCAAGGAAGAGGAATCCTTCTTCATCGGTAACGGAACCGGCAAGCCAACCGGGATTTTCAATGCTACCGGCGGAGCGGAACTGGGTGTAACTGCTGCCTCGGCAACAGCTATTACGGTGGATGAGATCATGGATCTGTTCTACAGCCTTAAGTCCCCTTACCGCAAAAACGCCGTATTTGTAATGAACGATTCCACTGTCAAAGCCATCAGAAAATTAAAGGACGGCAACGGCCAGTACCTGTGGCAGCCCTCCATTTCTGCCGGACAACCGGATACGATTTTAAATCGTCCGGTCAAGACTTCAGCCTATGTACCAGCAATTGCAGCAGGGGCTAAAACTATCGCTTTCGGTGATTTCGGCTACTACTGGATTGCTGATCGGCAAGGCCGTTCCTTCCAAAGGCTGAACGAGCTTTATGCGGCAACCGGTCAGGTAGGATTTAAGGCAACCCAGCGGGTGGACGGCAAGCTGATTCTCTCTGAAGCCATCAAGGTACTTAAGATGAAAGCGTAGGTGTGAGTTATGAGCAATGTAAAAAACTACACTGAGCAAGGCGGCGAGAAAACCGTCATTAGCGGATCGCTTGAGATTGCGGCCAGCGGCAAGCTGACAATTGCGGAAGGTGCAACAATTGAAGGGATCTTATCCGTCCCGGTGGTTGATGCCCTTGACTCAACCTCAGCTACCAGCGCCCTGTCGGCTAAACAGGGCAAGGTTTTAAATGATGCTATAGCTGCCAAGACCGCTGCCAATCAGGCCGACAGTATTGCAACCGAAGTGGCCGAATTGGTAACCGACTTTAATGCCCTCCTCGCTAAGCTTAAAGCCGCGGGACTTATGGCAGCCGAGTAATGAAAGGCGGTGGGCGTATTGGTGCTTTCTTTGGAGGAAGTAAAACTGTATCTAAAAGTAGACGGTGATGAAGACAATACGCTCATCACCGATCTCATAGGTGCCGCCGAGGAGCTATGCCAGGACATTCTGCGCTTTCCCCTGACCGAATTTACCGAGGTGCCGGAAACAGTTAAACAAGCCCTACTCTATGCTATCGGCAATCTTTATGAACTACGGGAAGCAGTCGACATGAAAGCATTAATTGAGTTTATGACCAGGCTCTTATTCGCCTACCGCCGAGAAGGGTGGTAATTATGAAGAAGCGCGATTTAATAGGTCAGATGCGACAGCGTATTACCTTGCAGGCCAGGACTATCACCAAATCAGAAGGCATCCCCCTGGAAAACTGGACTACAGTAGCCATAGTGTGGGCAGCAGTATCGGACATATCGGGTAAAGAATACTTCCAGGCGGGGGCCTTGCAGTCGGAGGTCACCACCCGTATTAAAATCCGCTACCGCACCGGGCTAACTACTTCCATGCGGGTACTATATGGCTCCCGGGTATTTCAAATTCTGTCGGTAATCGATAAGGATGAGCGGCACTACGTAATAGAACTGATGTGCAAGGAGGTGATCCCCAGTGGCGGGTAATCTGACCCTGGAAGGTATGGATGAGATTTTAGATAGGCTAAAGGAACTGGGGCAAAGAGCCGCTCCGGTAGAGAACCAAGCCCTCTATGCCGGGGCCAAGATCGTCCAGGAAAACGCCGGCCAAAAAGCGCCGCGCAGTTTAGAGGCCAAGGAGCATCTGGCCGACAATATCGTGATTTCCGAACCAAAGCAGGATGAAAACGGCAAATACGTTGAGGTGGGGCCAACGGCTCCCTTTTTTTATGGCAAATTTCTGGAGTACGGCACCTCCAAGATGACCGCCCGCCCTTTTATGGGTCCGGCTCAAGCCGAAAGCAAAAAACAGGTGCTGGAAACCATCAGGCAGACCCTGAAAGCGGGGCTTGACCTATGATCAATGTCAAACCGGAAGTCCTGGCGGCTTTGGAGGAAAACACAGATTTACTGTCTTTATTGGGCGGGCCTCATATCTACCAGCTGAAAGCGCCGGAGGGTTTAGATAAATACATTACTTTGTTTGAGTTAACCAATTTCGATTCCGCCTGGGCAGACGGCACTGCCTTTATGGCTGAGGTGCACGTGCAAGTGGATGTGTGGGTAAAAGCAGCCAGCACCTCCCCTATTGCCGCCGAGGTGGACAAAACCATGAAATCTTTAGGCTTTAAAAGAACTAGCAGCGCCGATCTTTATGAAGACGATACCAAAATATTTCACAAAGCGCTCAGGTATGTGACTGAGCGGGAAGTTGAAGGAGGTTAGAAAATGGCAGGAGTACAAGTAGGCTTAAACAGCCTGTATTACGCGGTTCTTACTAGCGATACGCCTTTAGCAGCGACATATAACAGCCCGGTGGCCATAGCCGGGGCTATCAACGCCAAAATAAGTCCCAAGAGCAATACAGAAACCCTGTACTGCGACGACGGGCCTGATGAAACCGTCACCTCGCTGGGGGAAATCGATGTGGAGTTTGAGGCTAAAGACATTGACCTCAACACCCAGGCGGCCCTTTTGGGGCACAGCGTCACTGGCGGGGTGCTGGTCAAGAAGTCAACCGACACCGCGCCTTATGTGGCTTTGGGGTTCAAGTCCAAAAAGAGCAACGGCAGCTACCGCTATGTATGGCTGTATAAAGGGAAATTCGCCCTGCAGGAGCAAGAGTACCAGACTGCGGAGGATAAGCCCAAATTTCAGACCCCCAAAATCAAGGGGACATTTATCAAACGCACCTTTGACAACGCCTGGCAGAAGATCGGCGATGAGGATCATCCCGATTGGACAGCTTCAACCGGCACAAATTGGTTCACGGCGGTGGACGGAGCGGCCCCCGCCCCTTTGACGGTGACAATAAGTCCGGTGGATGGTTCCAGCGGAGTGGCAGCAGACGCTAACCTGACCTGGACCTTTGCCAACGCCATCCAGGCTACCGATGTAACCGCCGCTAATTTTATCTTACTAAAGGCTGATGATGGGTCCTTAATTGCCGGAGTCCTTAGTATCAATTCAGAACACAAGGTGGTGACTTTTAATCCGGCCAGCAATTTAGCCCCTGGCGCGGATTACATCATGGTATGCACGCAGGGTGTCAGGGATATTTATGGCCAAAACCTGGCCACGGCCTCAATCGGCAGCTTCACCACCGCCGTTTAAGCCAATCAGGGCGGTTTTTGTACCGCTATCACACAGGGAGGGATATCGATGGAGAACCCCAAGATTACCCTTAAAGGAAAGACATACACCGCGCCGCCGCCCAAGGTCAAGCTCTGGCGCGAAGTGACCAAATTCAAGGATAAATTCGGCGATAAAGAGCAAGGCGATGAGGAAGCTCTAAGCGAGATGGAACGCCTGATCGCTGCTGCCTTTAACCACCCGGAAATAACCGCTGAGGCTATTGAGGAGGAACTGGACCTAGATGAGTTTGTCCCCCTCTTTTACCAGATTGCTAGCTGGGTGGCCGAGGCAGTCAGCCGAAAGATGACAGAACTCCCAAAGTAAATCACGCCGACGGACCGGATCTAAGCCATCTGTCGGCTTATCAAATGGTGGTGTATTTCTATTTGAGCCTGGCCCAAAGCTACCACTGGCTCCCGGAGCAGATTGACGCCATGGCGCTCGATATGTTCTGGGATCTGCTCATTGTTGGCTCTGTAGTTAACGAAGCCGAAAACAATCCTAGCGGGTACATTGATGACATTTGGTGAGGGAGGTGAGGACAATTGGCAGAAACCATCGGTGAACTGCTGGTCAAAGTCGGCCTGGACAACACCGGCTTTAATCAGGGCATGAAAGAATTGGATCAGTCGCTTAAGCTGGCTAGGGCTGAATTTCAGGCAGCGGCCGCCAAGATGGGTGATATGGGTAGCGCCGCCGACCAACTTAAATTAAAAGTTGAATACTTAAACAAGCAGGCTGAGGTGCAAAGGCAGAAAGTTGCCGCCTTAAAAGATGCTTATGACAAAGCGGCGGGCAGCACTGAGCAGGATACGGTGGCGGTGGAAAAACTGCAGATCAAAATGCTGCAGGCCGAAAAGGTTCTGGCCAATATGGAACACTCCCTAAAAAATACGGCCAAGGAACTGGAACTGCAAGCTTCCGCCTGGACCAAGCTCTCTAAAAAGGCCGAAGAAGCAAGCCAGAAATTAAAAGCAGCGGGCAGCAGCATCACCAGTGCCGGTCAGGGAATGTCCCTGGCGGTTACCGCACCGCTTGCAGCCGCCGGAACCGCTGCGGTGAAACTGGCCTCAGATACCAATGAAGCTCTGAACAAGGTGGAAGTAGCCTTTCAGGATAACGCTGAAGGCGTTAAGAACTGGAGCGATACCACCCTGGAACGCTATGGCATCGCTAGGGGCACTGCCCTGGATATGGCTGCTACCTACGGGGACATGGCTACCAGCTTGGGGCTTAACACTGCGCAGGCAGAAGAAATGAGCAAAACCCTGGTGGGTTTGGCCGGAGATCTGTCCAGTTTTAAGAACATCAGCATCGACATAGCGGATACCGCCTTAAAGTCGGTATTTACCGGCGAGACCGAATCTTTGAAAGAATTAGGCATTGTTATGACCCAGGCCAACCTGCAGGAATACGCCTACAGCCAGGGGATTAAAAAGAAGATCCAGGATATGAATCAGGCGGAGCAGACCCAACTCAGGTACAACTATGTCCTGGCCATGACCAAGAACGCCCAGGGGGATTTCGAGAGAACCGGGGCGGGAACGGCTAACCAGATGCGGGTTTTCTCCGAAAGCATAAAAGAGCTAGGGGCTACCATGGGACAGCATATCCTGCCGGTTATAACCCCATTAATCCAGAGATTAAATGAACTGGTGCAAAGATTCGGCGCTTTAAGTCCCAGCGCCCAAAAAACCATTCTGGTTGTGGCCGGGGTGGCTGCCGCCATAGGCCCGGTTGTCCTCATTATCGGTCAGCTGGTCACCGCCGCCGGGGCCATCTCCGGTGTAGTCAGTACAGCTGCGGCTGCCATCGCCAGTGCCGGTGGGGTTACCGCAGCTTTGGGGGCGGCTTTTTCCGCCTTAACCGGTCCTATTGGCATCGCCGCAGCCGTTATTGCCGGGCTTGTCTTAGCCGTCAAGGAGCTTTGGCAGAACAATGAAGGATTTCGTAATACGGTCAAGGAGATCTGGGCGGATATTGGAAGCATTATCGCCAAAGCCGGAACCGCCATTAAAGCATTCTGGGACAATTGGGGCAAAGATATCATCGCGGTTCTATCGAACATTTGGAACATTATCAAGGCGGTATTCCAGACCGCGGCGGAAGTGATTGTAAATGCCTTCGGCTTTTTCCTGGATGTCTTGCAGGGAGACTGGCAAGGGGCCTGGGAGCATATCAAAAACATTTTTATCTCCCTGTGGAATGGGATTAAGACAGTGGTGGTCAACGCTTTCGAGGGTCTAAGAACCCTGCACAATACGCTGCTGGAAATCGGAGCTCATATTATGCAGGGTTTGATCGACGGGATTAAAGGCCGGATTGAGAGAGTCAGGGAGATCGCCGGGGAAGTTGCCGAAACGGTAAAAAACAGGATCAAAGAAGCCCTCTCCATCCGCTCCCCCTCCCAGGTCATGCGCGAATATGGCCTTAATATCAGCGAAGGCTTGAGCACCGGCATGCAAGAAGGAATGTCCTTTATAGAAGGCTCGGTATCCGACATTATTGCCACTCTCGTCGATATGCGAAATAACCTGGAAAAGATAGCGGCTGAAACCAACGCCAAGCTGCTGGAAGCGGAAAAAGAGTACGCCGACCAGTGCCGGGAAGTCAAAACTAAACTAGCCCAGGATGAAATCGCTTTGCAGCAGGAACTGTCAGATAAATTAGCCGCTATTACGGCAGCAGGTTTAGAGAAAGAAGCCCAGGCCATCGAAGCTTTTGAGCAGAGCTATGCGGCCAAGGTGGAGTCCATCAAGAACCAAATTGGGCTTTTTGATGAAGTAAAACCGCAAAAAGTATCGGGCAAGTCCTTGCTTGGCAATCTGGAGGACCAGGTTCAAGAGTTCGACAGCTGGCAGGCCAACTTAAAGTCACTGGCCGCCAAAGGGGTTGACGCAGGGCTGATTGACGAACTTAGGCAGATGGGGGTCAAGGCGGCTCCCCAGGTCGCGGCTCTAAATACCTTGACAACCGATGAGCTTAATAAATACGTTGGCCTTTGGAAAACCAAAAACGCCCAGGCCCGGGCGGAGGCCAATATCGAAATGCGCCAGGCCCGGGTTGAGCTAAGCCAGCGCTTAAGTGAGATCAGGATGGAAACCCAGAATCAACTGGCCCAGCAGACCCTTGAAATGCAGAACAGACTCATGGAGATGAAAGCCAAGGCCGATGAGGAGCTGGCCAAGTACAAAAAGGCCTGGGAGGAAAAGAACGGAGAAATTAAAAAGAACGCCGCCGAAACCATCGCCACCATCGAAAAGAAGTATGAAGAAATAGTCCAGAAATCGGCCGGGTACGGCATCCAGGCCATGAGTGAGTTGATCCGGGGTATAAGGTCCAGGATGAGCGCCTTGCAAAGTGTCATGGACGAAGTGCGAAGCATCATGGGTTCCGGTATGGACCCCAATCAGCG
The DNA here is from genome assembly GCF_000983115.1 of Syntrophomonas zehnderi OL-4. Taxonomy (GTDB): domain Bacteria; phylum Bacillota; class Syntrophomonadia; order Syntrophomonadales; family Syntrophomonadaceae; genus Syntrophomonas_B; species Syntrophomonas_B zehnderi. Next base: position 15,225 of record NZ_CGIH01000028.1, on the reverse strand, counting down.
CAATTCCCCTTCTTTAGTAGACAAGATAAAAATCGGGGTGGCTGATATTACGGCTGCCTACAGCAACCTAAAAAACAATTTAAGTGGCCTTGACTTAAAGAGCGCTTTAGCAGGAGTTGCACCTTTAGCCTTGGGTGCGGCTGCCGCTAATACAACCAGTAACAGCTCGACCACCATCAACCAAATCAGTATAACGGTCAATGGCGGCACTGGTGACGCGGGCGAGCAGATTTACCGGACGCTCCTGGCCAAGGGGGTGCGTTTCAGTGGCTAAAAGCCTTAAGATTGCCGGGATGGAGCGCTGGCCGGACTATCGCCGGGGGAGTCTTACTATCAGCCAAATCCTTACCAGTCAGGTAGACAGCTGCTCATTTGCGATTAAGGGAACAAAACCTCTTGAAGGCAGTGAGGTCATCATCGAGGATAGCGCCCTTACAGAGCCCCGGCTCTTTGCTGGGACCATCGACCGGGTGGAACTGGTGAATTATAAGGCTCCACTGGTGTGGAAAGTTGACTGCCAGGACTATACCCTGCAGATGGATAAAAAGCTGGTGGTGGAAACGTATCTGGGATGGAGCGCTGACGCCATTGTGCGCGATATCCTGCTCAAATATTGTCCGGGTTTTTCGGCAGCAGGAGTAGCAAGCGGGGCACCGGCAATCGAGTCTACCGGCACCGAATTCAACTACAAAATGCCGTCGGAATGTATGAAGTGGCTGTGTGACTATATCGGCTGGCAGTGGTATGTGGACTACTACAAGGTGGTCCATTTTTTTGATCCTGCCCAAATGGGCACCGTTGCCCCCATGACCTTGCAGCCCGGGGGCCGATTTAGCAACTTCAAGGTAAGTATCGACCACCAGGGACTGCGCAACCGCATATATGTCCTGGGCGGCAGTATGCTGTCCGATCCGCAGACCATCGAATGGAAAGCGGACGGTGCGGCTCGCATCTGGGTGCTCCCCTGGGTTCCTAATGAATGCAGCTTGCAGGTGGGCGGTACCGTTCAAAACGTCGGGGTTGAGGGTGTGGATGAAGAAGATGTAAAGGATTATCTGGTAAATCTGGGCGACGGCTACCTGCGCTGTTCAGCTGATACTGATACGCCCGAGAGTGGCGTGACCATTTCGCTTACCGCCCGGCAAAGCATTGATGTTATTACCGTGGTAGATGATTTGGCCAGCCAGGCTTCCATTGCCGCCCTGGAAGGCGGCGATGGGGTGTATGAGCACTATATCAAAGACGATACCCTAATCACCATTGAAGCGGCTGAAGCGGCCGGAAATGCCGACCTTAGACAGTGGGCTAATCCCAAGACAAGCGGCAGTTTCATCACCGCAGTGCCGGGATGGGAACCGGGACAGGTAGTAAGCATTGAGCTTCCCGAACGAGGTGTAAACGCAGTTTTCCTGGTACAAAAGGTGACCATCTCCTTAAGTGAGGCAGGTCTTTGGATATACACCATAGAATACGGCGGACGTCTCTTAGGGATAGCCGATTTTCTTAAAGCCCTGGTCTCAGCCCAGCAGAAGAAAAAAATGAACGACACCATGCTGATCCATAAGTTTGTCTATGGTACTGAAGCCATAGCGATAAAAGACGCGCTGCTTACGGCGGGCAGAAATCGTCCCTGGCTGGTCGAGGGCTGCGCAAGCGGCGCGGTGATGATAGGAGGTTGATGTAATGGCTGGCGGATATATTCAAGTCCCGCCCGACAGCACCGGGAAAAAGTTAAACGCGCGCTACCGGGCGATTGAAGGCACAGCGGGTTATGAGCAGTATGTGGCCTGGCATGGGCTGCCTACCTTTTATTGTTTAGCACCCAGCGTGGCCCTGGCGCAGAACAAACACTTATTTTCTATATATAACGATGCGGGCAGCGGGTATCTAATTCGTGTCCCCAGGCTGTCTATTGTCAATATGTCACTGACATCGGTTTCTGGCGTAGGGGTGGAACTGGATTTTATGCGTACCACCAGCCAGAGCGGCGGTACGGTTATAACCCCGCAAAAAGCTGATACTGCGGATGTTAACCTGACAGCGGCAATTCGCATTGCCACCGGGGCCACCATTGCCGAAGGTGCCTTGCTGTGGCCGGTGACTCTTAATAACGATGAAATACCCCTGACCCTTAATGCCACTCCTTTGCTGGATTTCAATATGATCCCCCGGGGAATGGATGTCAAACCTCTATGTATACGACCGGGGGAAGGTTTCAGCATCAAACAGATAACCAACACCAGTGTCGGCCTATGGTCAATACTGGCGGTGATTACGGCTGAGGATGTCGCATAGGGGGTTTGGCTATGTCTATGATCTGGGAAATGCACAAGTGGGGGCTTGAACACATCCCGCAACCGGAAAGCCAAGCCGTACCAACCATTGGCAGCCTGGCCCGCATCTATCCCCAGACTCAAGCTATGTCACTGCCTAGGGGGCTGCAGATATCGACGAGTATTGATGGCAGCCAGTGGAGCCAATGGGCGGATGTGGACTTTTCCGAAGCTGTAACAGTACCTTTCCCGGGCTTTATCAAATTCAGGACCTATCAAAAAGCCAACGTGCAGGTCTTTAACTACAAATCGCCAGATGAAGCCGACTCGCTGGTTGGCCTGACGGTGGTATTAGGCCAGTATGGAGTGGTGTGACATGAAAGATACTATCAGCTTTAAATCAGAATGGTATTTGGAATACGGGGATGGCAAAGTTATCGGCCCCTTAAAAAACTATGTTACCAGCGCAGGCTTAAGTATAGCTGCTCAGAAGCTGGCCGGGCTATCCAGCCCCTATCTTGTTATTGGTGATGATACAGCCGAAGGGGATACCATATCCGAAGTTTACCGCAAGGCGGTATCGGTGGTGACCCAGTCCGGAAACATGATCCGCTTCAGGACGATACTCTTGGCTGGAGAAGGCAACGGGCAGCACCAAAAGACCTGTATCTTTACTGACGCCAGCGATGCCCCAGGTTCAGGTATTATGTTTAACCTCTTAAAAGTGCCCTGGGGCAAGGAAAACCAGATGATTTTGACAGTGGAATGCAGGCTTACTCTGCAGTAGGGGGTGATTTTTGTGTTGTTTGCAGCTGAAAGCGGCCGAACAGTAATCGATGAGAACCTGGCTAATGCTGCTATGATGATGCAGGAATTTTCGCATATTTATGAAGGCACCGCTTTTGGTGGCAAAACCGGAGCGGGCATAGCTGAATTTGACTGTGCCGGTTATGACCACGCGGTGCGGTTTAAGGCTGACTCCGCCGCTGAGATAGCCCGGGTCGCTTTTGATCTTATTAAGCATGGCCAGGGTGCAGATCTTTTGGTTGAACTGCGGGAAGGTTTTAATCCGGACGGTTCAATGTTGGGTTCTTTGCTGAGATATATGGTTCTGCCCAAAGAGTTTATTCCCACCAGCAAGGCATATTTCAGCATCCCCATAGATATATCGGACCTGGTGAGCGGCGCTTACTACTGGCTGATTATTAAAAAAGCCGGGGATGCCGACAACCACTTTCACCTGCATGGTGAAACCATACAAGACTCCTTATATCCTACTTACAGAAGAGCGGGAAACAGCGGAGCCTGGACAGCAGAGAACGCCATCCACTTTGAGGTATATAACGGGGAAACGGGCAACCTTTTGCATGGCATCTATGGCTACAACGCCGTCACCTGGCTTATATGGGACGGCGATTTAATCTCCAAAGCCTATCGGTACCTGCCCCCCGCCTCCGGTTTTTCCGGTGGGGTCAGACAGATCAAAACCTATCAATGGTCAGGCGAGATATTAAAACGGGGGGTGGTGTAATGTTTGGCTCAGAAGAGATACTAGCTTTTATCCGCAGGCAGATCGGAGTCAGGACCGATACTGATGATTCGGCGGGCAGCCTGCATGCCAAAATCGGCAACCTAAAGGAAGTTATGCAAAATTATATAAAGAACTACACCATCATGCAATTAAGCACTATATCGTCAAACACCAGCAGCTGGAGCAGTACTGAACAAAGTGTAACTATTTCCTACAATGGCGCAGGCATATTGCAAAACATATATATACAAGGCAGCGGCACTACATGGACCAGCTCTTGCAGGGCTACTATTACCATCGATGGTATAGCTGTTCCCGCATTCGGCTCCGCGTCTGGAAGTGTAGCCTGGCCAGGATCCAATGTATATTTGTTCTCTGATTCAACTGGAAAACTCAATGTAATCAGCAGCCGAGCTAATCTAGGCATCCCCTTTCGTTCATCTCTGTGTGTTACCATATATTTTTCTGTTTCCGGTGGAAGTGGTGGTTCTATGGTGGGCAACGTAGAGATTTACAAATATTAACCGAAGGGAGGCAGGGCTTAATGTTTTTGGTATATAACAAGAACGACGGTTTAGTAGTGCAAGCATCTGAGACCGAACCAGTGCTGACTCCGGGACAGGACTATGTCTTTGCCCATGACCCTGAACTTAATTTATCCAATTATGAAGCTATACGGGTTATCGCTAAAGAAGGCTGTCATTTGGAGTTAAAGCCTACTGCCGAATGGCTGGCTAGAGTAAACGGCAGCAGTAATATCACGCTGGATGAAAAAGTTGCCAGGTTGGAACATTACAACCTGGTACTGATGGAGGCTGTAGCCAAACTTTCGGAAGCAACTCCCGGCACGATCAGCCCGGATTTGATGGCTGAATTGGTGCTGGCGGGAAGGAGAACGATTGATCAGGTGCCAGCTGACATATAAAAGGAAGTGTCAGGCAGGATTGCATCAGCTAGCGAATTATAGGCAGCTAAAGTTATTTTTTAACAATGGGCCTTGGGGCTCTTTTTTATTGCCGATTTTAAGGAGGACGAATTAATGAAAAGCTCAATTCAAATCGCCTTTACCGCTTTTGGCGGCTGGCTGGGCTGGGTCTTGGGAGGCTGGGACGGCTTTTTATATGCGCTGATCACCTTTGTGGTTATTGATTACCTGACCGGCGTCATGTTGGCCATACTGGAAAAACGCCTGTCCAGTGAGGTCGGGGCCAGGGGCATCTTTAAGAAGGTGCTGATTTTTGCCCTGGTGGCGGTGGGACACATTATCGACACTCAGGTTATAACAAACGGCAGTGCTGTCCGTACCGCAGTCATCTTCTTCTATTTATCCAACGAAGGAATCAGTATTCTGGAAAACGCAGCCAAGATCGGCCTGCCTATTCCGGAGAGACTCAAACTGGTTTTGGACCAGCTGAATAAGGAGGAAGAGATTAATGGCTAGATTATGTTTAGACTACGGTCATGGCGGCAATGACCCGGGCGCAGTATATAAAGGAAGAAAAGAAGCTGATGATGTGCTTAGCCTAGGTCGGGCCGTAGCAGCAGTGTTGAGACGCCATGGAGTAATCGTCGATGAAACCAGGGCGGCTGATGTTAGTTTAAGTCTGAAAGCTAGATGTGATTTTGAAAACATGGGCAGCTTTGACTACTTCATATCCTTTCACCGCAATGCTTTTAAGCCGGAAACGGCCGCCGGGGTTGAGACTTACACTTATCTAAACCCTTCGGCCAAGTCAAAGGAGATGGCCGAAAATATTCAAAGCTCCCTTGTGCGGGTCGGTTTTGTAAACCGGGGAGTTAAAGAAGCCAATTTTCACGTATTGCGAGAAACAAAAGCCCCCGCCATTTTAATCGAAATCGGCTTTATTGATAACAGCCAGGACAATGCACTGTTTGATGCCAAGAGAGATGAAATTGTCAAAGCAGTTTCTGGCGCTATCCTTTCCCAACTGGGGTTAGCATACATAGAAGAAAGCCAGATTGGTCTGGAAGGAGCTTTGGAGGTGCTGGTCAGAAACGGCATACTTAAATCCCCCGAATATTGGTTGGGAAACGCCCGGGAAGGCAAAACCATCAAGGGCGAATACGGCGCGTTGCTTATTGAGAGAATGGGTGAATTTATTCTATCCAATCTGTCTGAAACTTGACATTGGTTGATTGACAAGTGACTAACAGCCAAGAACCCGCAGAGCGACATCTGCGGGTTTTCGTTTTCCCAAAGGAGTGATCCTATGACCTCTTTTCAAAAGGAACAGATACACCGTATGCGTAGCGCCGGCATGGGCTATGCCAAGATAGCGGCCAGCCTCGGCATATCGGAAAACACCATAAAATCATACTGTAGAAGAAACAACCTCGGCGGTATCATGGCTGCCTCGCAACCAGCACAGCGGGACGATGAAAAAGAAACCTGGGCGTTTTGCCAAAACTGCGGGCAGCCTTTAAAACAGCGCCCTGGCGTGAAGCCGCGTAAATTCTGCTCTGACGCGTGCCGCGCGGCCTGGTGGAAAAACCACCCGGATAAAGTGGCAAAGAAGGCTATTTATCAATTGGAGTGCGCGGGCTGCCAGAAACCTTTTGCCAGCTACGGCAACCAACACCGCAAATACTGCAGTCATGCCTGCTATATAAAGGAAAGGTTCGGCAACCATCAAGCGGGAGGTGATAGGCAGCTATGACCCAGGAGCAGTTCGAGCGTGAGAAAGCCTATCACATTACCTTGTGTATCGCCAGAGCCATGTTTCAATGCGGGCTGATAAACGAGCGAGAGTACAAGAAAATTGACACCATGATGCTTAATAAATATCGCCCTATATTGGGTAGCTTACTACGCTGATTAACTTGATAAGTCCGAAAAACCAGAGTTAACATGTGGTCTGAAAGGAGGGGTTATATGGAGCGGGTTGTAAGGAAAATAGAACCGCTTGCGCCGGTAATCCCTAAGAAAAAGCTGGTGGCCGCTTACGCCAGGGTATCCAGCGGCAAGGATGCCATGCTTCATTCACTCTCTGCTCAGGTCAGCTATTACAGCGATTATATTCAAAAACATCGGGAGTGGCAATTCGCGGGGGTTTACGCCGATGAGGCGCTGACCGGCACCAAGGATGACCGGGCCGAGTTTCAGCGGCTATTAAACGACTGCCGGGACGGTAAGATAGATATGGTGATTACCAAGTCCATATCACGGTTTGCCCGAAACACCGTAACCATGCTGGAAACCCTGCGAGAGCTGAAACTGATCAATGTGGATGTGTATTTTGAGAAAGAGAATATTCATTCCCTAAGCGGGGATGGCGAGTTAATGCTTACCATCCTCGCTTCTTTCGCCCAGGCGGAAAGCCTTTCAGTGAGCGAAAACTGTAAGTGGCGCATCCGCAAGCGCTTTCAGGCTGGTGAAATTGCCAATCTGCGGTTCATGTACGGCTATAACATAAAAAAGGGTGAAATAACCGTCGACCATAAAGAGGCGGAAATCGTCCGCATGATTTTTGCCGATTACATAAGCGGCATGGGGTGTGAAAAGATAGCCAGCAAGTTAAATCAATTAGGCCTCAGAACAATCAGGAACAATGCGTGGAATGACAAACGGGTGGCGGATATTATAAAGAACGAAAAATATACCGGCAACGCGCTGCTGCAAAAAAAATATGTCACCGATCACTTATCGAAGAAGCTGGTTTTAAATGAAGGCAGGCTGCCCAAGTATTATGCCTATGGAACTCATGAACCGATAATCGATCTGGCAACCTTCCAAAAAGCCCAGGAAGTTATGGCCGCGCGCCGAGGAAGAAACAATAACGGGCCAAAAACCATTAACAACTATCCGTTTACCGGTATGATAAAATGCCCCCGTTGCGGTCGGAACTACAGAAGGATCATTAATAAGGGACGAGCTGCCTGGAACTGCCCCACTTTTGTCAAGCATGGCAAGGCGGCATGCCATGGCAAGCAGATTCCGGAAGATATTCTGCTGGAATTGACCGCGGAAGTATTGGGATTGGCCGAATTTAATGAGGGTGTTTACCGGGAAAAAATCAAACAGATGATTATTCCGGCCCCAGGTCGGGTTTTGTATATATTCAATGATGGGCGTGAAAAAGAGGCTTACTGGCAAAACCGGTCACGTAAATTTAGCTGGACCGAACAAGCCAAGCTTGAGGCGCGGGAAAGGGCGCTCGCCTATCGGAGGGGGTTTAAGAGTTGAACACCGCAAGAGCAGTAAAAGTTATTCCGCCCAAAGTCAGCCAAATTTCTCCGCTTGCTGTCAACAGCATAGCGAAGAAACGTGTCGCGGCTTACGCGAGGGTATCGACCGACAGTGAGGAGCAGCTTTCCAGCTACGAAGCCCAGGTCGATTATTATACCAGGTACATAAAATCCAATCCGGAGTGGGAATTTGTTGACGTCTATACCGATGAGGGAATATCGGCAACCAGCACCAAGAAGCGGGACGGATTCAAGCGCATGGTGGCCGACGCGCTGGATGGCAAAATAGACCTGATTATTACCAAGTCGGTGTCCAGGTTCGCCCGCAACACGGTGGATACTCTGACCAATGTGCGGAAGCTCAAAGATAAAGGCGTGGAAATATATTTTGAGATAGAGAATATTTACACCTTCGACAGTAAAGGAGAGTTAATGCTGACAATTTTATCCAGTTTAGCTCAGGAAGAAAGCCGGTCTTTGAGCCTCAACGTCACCTGGGGCCAGCGCAAGCGTATGGCTGATGGCAAAGTCAGCCTACCCTACAAGCGGTTTCTGGGCTATGAAAAGGGCGAGGACGGCCTGCCTCAGATCGTGGAAGCGGAAGCCAAAATTGTGCGCCTGATTTACAAGATGTTCTTGGAAGGCAAGACCCCGTCAGGCATTGCCAGCTACCTTACCAATAAGGGCATACCCACACCATCCGGCAAGCAAAAATGGCAGCACAGCACGGTTAAAAGTATCCTGACCAACGAAAAATACAAGGGCGACGCTATCCTGCAGAAAAGATTCACAGTGGACTTTCTAACCAAGAAGATGAAGGTCAACGAGGGCGAGGTTCCCCAGTACTATGTGGAAAACAGCCATCCCGCCATCATACCGCCGGAGACATTTGAACTGGTGCAGGAAGAATTCCGAAGACGAGAAGCCGGAGGACACTACACCAGCGGCATAAGCTGCTTTGCCAGCCGAATCGTATGCGGCGATTGCGGCAGTTTCTACGGCAGGAAGGTGTGGCACTCCGGCAGCAAATACGAAAATATAATCTGGCGGTGCAATAAAAAGTTCAGCAAGAAAGAATTCTGCACCACTCCGCATTTGAAAGAAGAGCAGATTAAAAAAGCGTTTGTTGATGCTTTCAACAGCCTTATAGAAAACAAAGCCGAGATTTTGAAAAACTACGATGACATCATAGCCCAGATAACCGACTGTAAGAGGCAGGAAAAAGAAATCGCCAAGATCGATGAAGACTGCGCGTCCATCGAAGTGTTAATAAAAAAGCTCATTGCCGAAAACGCCCGCTTAAGTCTCGAGCAAGGAGAGTACAACCGCAGGTACAGCGGGTACGTGGCCAGGTATAACGAACTGCAGGCCAGGCGTCAGGAATTAAACAATGACATAACCATGCTCCATGCGCGGCGCAACCAGATGAAAGCCTTTATCAAGGAATTATCCAAACAAGAGCGGCTTTTAACTGAGTTTGACGAGAGCCTGTGGGCGGCCACCCTTAACGCCATGGTGGTGAAATCAGATAAGGAAGCTGTCTTTCAGTTTAAAGACGGAACCGAACTGCCCTGGAGACTGGAATCGAAATGAGAAACATCACCGAAATCACCCGCCGGCAACTTCCCCTCCTCATTCCCGCCAGGCTCAAGGTCTGCGCTTATGTCAGGGTATCGACCGACCACCGGGAGCAGATGAATTCTCTCGAAAACCAAACCCAATATTATAAACACTTAATATCATCCAACCCAGACTACGAATACTGCGGCATATATTCCGATGCCGGCATATCCGGGGCCAAAGAAAACCGCCCCGGATTTTTAGCCATGATGGAGAAGGCTAAAAACAATGAGATTGATCTTATCATCACCAAATCCATCTCCCGCTTTGCCAGGAATACCTTGATGCTGCTCAAATACGTGCGGGAGTTGAGGGATATGGGAGTAGGGATCATATTTGAAGAAGAAAGGGTCAATACCTTGAAGTCTGAAGGAGAGCTCCTCCTTACGGTCCTGGCCGCGGTCGCCGAAGAAGAGCGGAAGTCAGTGCGCGGCAATGTGCGGTGGGCGATGGAGAATAAGTGCAAGCGCGGCGAGGTCATGGTGGATGCCAACCGTCTGTTGGGCTATGACAAAGATGCCCAAGGCAATTTGGTAATAAATGAAGGACAGGCAGCAATTGTACGCCAGATTTACCGGCTGTACCTTGAGGGGATCTCCGGGTATAAAATTGCGCGGATACTTAATGACCAGAACATCCCCACCTATACCAAAAAGCCCTGGAGCTCACAGCGAATTTTAAGAATTATAGGTAATGAAAAATATATGGGCGACTGTCTGATGCAGAAGTCCTTTGTAAATGACAACGGCCGACAGATCATAAACCGGGGACAGAGGGCCAAGTACCTCATAGAAAACAACCATCCCGCCATTATAGACCGTAAGGACTGGGAAGCAGCCCAGCAAATCAGGGAGAGCAGGCGCAAGAAGGCCTATCCCTTGAGCAGCATGCTGCGCTGCCCCTTTTGCGGCGCTTCTTTAACCAGGGTGGTCCATGAGCGCAGGTGGGTGAGCTGGATCTGTGCCACTTATCTGCGTAAAGGAAAGGCCAAGTGCCCGGGGATGCGGATAGCGGATGGGGTTTTGCAGGAAATAGTAAAGGATACACCAGTTACTGAACCGGTGGTGGTAGAGGGGGTTATTTATGGCAAGGGTCGAAAAAAGAGGTCCCAAGAGGATTTCCGTCTTATACCCGCTGCCCAGTACGGCGGATTTAAGCGCAACCGGGAATGACAAGGCTAAGAAACGAGTAGCCGCCTACTGCCGGGTATCCTCCGGCAGCGAGGAACAGATGGGCAGCTTAAATGCCCAGACCAGTTACTACGAGAGATATATTAAAGAACATCCTGATTACATATTTGCCGGTATCTATGCTGATGAAGGTATCTCCGGCACCGACCTAAAAAAGCGGGAAGCGTTTAACCGGCTGATGCAGGATGCCAGAGATGGTCATATAGATATGATCATTACCAAAAGCCTGTCCCGCTTTGGCAGGAATACCCTGGACTGCTTGAAAAGCCTAAGGGAACTGAAATCATTAAATGTAGACGTATTCTTTGAGAAGGAAAACATACACAGTTTGACCAGCCAGGGGGAAGTAATGATCTCCCTAATCTCAGCTGTGGCCCAAACTGAGAGTCTGGCATTGTCGGAAAATGTTAAATGGGGCATACGCCGCAAGTATGAGCGGGGCCATGTTCAGAGTATCCCCAGCGGCAAATTCCTGGGCTATGACAAGGATGAAGATGGCAACCTGGTTATTAACGAGGAGCAGGCGGCTATAGTCAGAAGGATCTATCAGGAGTTTCTGGACGGGTACGGTACCTTCCAAATCGCCAGGAGGTTAACCGCTGAAAACGTACCTACAGCTCATGGCGGGAAAGAATGGTGCGCCAGTCATATCCTAAAGGTTCTAACCAATGAAAAGATGAAAGGCGATACCAGGTGCCAGAAGACATACAACGCCGATTATCTAACAAAACGGCGGGTCAAAAACAAAGGAGATCTGCCACAATATTATTATGAAGATACCCACCCGGCAATTATTGACAAGGAAACCTGGGAGCTAGTGCAGCTAGAACTGGAAAGGCAGAAACGATACTGCCAGGACCATCATATATCCACATACCATAGGAGTAATGAGAAACACCCGCTGTCAGCAAAGATAATCTGCTCGACCTGTGGGTGTACTTATATGCTTTTAGAATCAAAGAAAATTGGAGAAGAGGGGCAGAAGTACTGGCGCTGCAGCACCTTTAAGGGGAAGCGGGGAGCGGAGATAGAAGGGCGGATGTTTACCCCGGAACCGATGTACCGGCCTTCAAATAAGCCTCACAACATTAAACGAAGAAAAGACCCTGAGGAACGGCACATGCTATGCACCGATATCCGGATTCCAGCCGGTGAGCCGGAGCGGGCTTTCATTAAAGCATGGAACCGGCTGGTTGATAATAAAGAAACTTATTTACCGGAGTGGCAGAAGATTGTGAGAGGTGACGATTTGCTCAAGGCTTACCGTACCAGGGAATTGATAGGACTAGTTGAGCGGGTCAGGCATATTGAATCCATACCCTATGGGCTGATGCTTAAGACTCTGGATCATATAGAAATTGGAGTGGATGGCAGTATGATGGTTGTTTTCCTTGCAGGAATCATGGTTCAAATTGATGATATTATATCCCACGAAGCTGGCTTGGAGCTTAATCTACAGCCTCAATACTTAGTGGAGTAAATTTGCTGATATATACACAAGAGTATCAAGTCTACCGAAACAGACAATTTTCGACAAAGGAAGATCGTAATACTTGGCGAAATCATAAGAAAAGATTAGAAAAATCTTTCTTATTATTTATCTATCCTTGAAATTTCTACAATGAGGAAGTGTTATGAGATGCCGCCAGGTACTATCGACGCAAATAAAGAAATACTGCAGAAAATCTTCTCGGAAGATTTCTGGTTTATTATTCCTGAATATCAAAGATCCTATGTATGGCAAACGGACAATGTTAATGAACTTGCAGAGGACTTGTTTTTCGCTTTCGAAAACAAACCAGATAGTGAATATTTTTTGGGATCCCTGGTATTGAAAAGGTTGATTAGTAGCTCCTTTCCTGAATATGAAGTCTTGGATGGCCAACAAAGGTTAACTACGTTTTTTATTATGATGGCAGTCCTTCGAGATCTGATCCAGAATGAAAAAGCCAAGAATACGATTCATAAGAAGATTTATCAAGAAGAAGATATTTTGGAAAATGTGCCTGCGAGGATGCGTATCACATATAAAATACGTGATAAAGTGGAGGATTTTATAAACAATTTTATTATTCTAAGAGATGGCACAACCAAAATTGAGGAACTGGAGCAATATAGGGAAAGCGATAATCTCTCTTTAATGAATATGGCCAATGCGATTATTATCCTAAGAGATTATTTTGTTGAAAAACAAGAACATATCGATTTACAGCTATTTGTCAAGTTTATCTTTAACAAAGCTCTTTTTATCTATGTTTCGACTGACAATACAGAGGATGCATTCAGATTGTTCACAATTTTAAACAATAGAGGAATTCCTTTAACCAACGCAGATATACTGAAATCCCAAAACATAGGCGCATTAAAAAATGACAAGGAAGTCACAAAATATGCCAGAATCTGGGAAGAAATTGAAGGCAAGCATGGCGATGACTTTGATCGTTTCCTTCAATTTATTAGGACTATTTTAGTCCAGGATAAAGCCAGGACAAATTTACTTGAAGAGTTCAATGACAAAATATATTACTTAAAATCGCCAACCAAATCGAAGTTGAAGCTGGGGAAGGAAACGTTTGAATTAATAAATCGATACAATACCATATATGAAGAAATAATCGATCTGCAAAATGATGATTTAAGTAATGAGTTTAAAAACTTAGTTACCGTTATGAAGATCGGCATGCGCTCCGACGATTGGATACCCCCGATCATGCATTATTACGCAAAGTTTGGTCTTAATAAAATTGATACTTTTCTAAAGTGCCTTGAGTATAAATTTACTGGGGACTGGGTATGTGGGATTACTCCCACTGCAAGATTGGAAGCAATGAATAACATCTTAAAAGCCATAGATAATACTGATGCCAGCAATATAAATAGGCTATTAGACAACAAGAAATTATTTAAGATAGATGAGACTGATTTTAGAGGTTACATTCAAGGTAACGTATACGGCAAACAGTATTGCAGGTACCTGTTACTAAAAATTGAGTGTCTTCTTAGTGATAATACAGTGCATTTATCCGGTTATAAGTATATAACTGTCGAGCATGTTCTCCCTCAAAATCCTAAGGCTAATAGTCAATGGAGAAATGATTTTAACGATGAGGAGAGACAGGTATGGACAAATAAACTAGCTAATTTAGTATTAATTAGCCAGAAGAAAAACAGTGCGCTAGGTAATCTCGATTTTGAAGAGAAAAAAAGCATATATCTGAAAAAAAGGATAGATGCATTCCATGCTAACAAAATATTTATAGAACAGAATAAAAAATGGAACCCTGCAACACTGGAGAAAAGACAAAAAGAATTGGTTAACTTGCTTATTGGCAACTAATGGAGTAAGTACTTCAAAGCAAAGATTGCTATGGCAACAAAAGGAGACTGCTTTTGCAAAATAACCATTTATTGGTTGGATGCGTGTTTTCAAAGAGGGAAGGGGAATAAAAATGGCAAAGCTAAAAGAGGCGGATTTCTACTATGGTGCAATGCTCTCAACCTTGTTCAATAATGGTATCTGTCCAATGTTGATTGAAGGAGGCAACGATAGGCAGGTATATGAATTTACGACCAACAAAGAGGACTTCCGATTATTTGTTAAATACCGTTCATTACCGATAGCTACCAAAAGGGAGGATTACTTAAGTTGGCAGTTTGTTTTTTCCGATGACGATCTCAGAGAATTGATACAATACCTAGGTGATAAGAAGCACCTTTCTTTAGGCCTTATATGTGGAAAAGAACAGCTTAATTCCAGTGAGTTTGCTGTATTACATAAAGAGGAGATTCAGCAAATTATTAATGCAGGTAAGAACTCGTTGACGATTAGCCGAAAATCGGGTGAAAGAGCCTTCCGAATATCAATGGGTGGGGGTAGAAATAATGCTCTGCAAATTAAATCCAATCGGCTATATTAAGATTTATTATGTAGGATTTGTGGGTAGTTGAACTTTATTGAAGGTTGTTTAGAAGAAATAATCCCATTGGTACTACCAGACAGTGGGCCTTTCGACTAATAATCCAAAAGGAAATAAATTCAGCACAGCAGTGAACTTAAACCAAAGAAGGAGTTAAAACTCCCACACGAGGGATTTATGCACCCCCTTTTCAAAAATGCACACCCCTAACAGAGAACTCGGACAAATCGTTAAATTGTATCAATCATTGAGTCATTAGACAAATATTCTACCATCTGGTGTCAAGGGGACGGTTCGAGATCACTGAAAAAGCAACCCTTTTAAGCCGCCCTGGCGGCTACCCACAGCCCATCAGGTAGGTTAATCTGTAACCGGCAGGATAAAAACCTCAAAATAAACGAAGATAACCCTTTTGAAGCGGATACCAGTTTGGCTATCCGCTTTAAGTTTACCGCCAGGGCTGTTAGTTTGGCCTGAATGCGGATGCT